>NZ_JAJAUZ010000002.1 GCF_020532645.1 Streptomyces bambusae | reverse complement strand
AGCGGGGTACTTGTCCGCCTGCGAACCGACGCCCACCCGGTCGAGGAGCGCCCGCGCCTTCTCGATGGCCGCCGCCGAGTCCGTGCCGCGGACCTTGAGCTGGCCCAGCGTCACGTTCTCGAGCACCGTCTTGTGCGCGAAGAGGTTGAAGGACTGGAACACCATGCCGACGTCGGCGCGCAGCCGGGCGAGCGCCCGTCCCTCGGACGGCAGCTCGTTGCCGTCGATGGTGATCGTGCCGGAGTCGATGGTCTCCAGCCGGTTGATCGTCCTGCACAACGTCGACTTGCCGGAACCGGACGGGCCGATCACGACCACGACCTCGCCGCGCGCAATGCTCAGGTTCACGTCCTGCAGCACGTGCAGCGCGCCGAAGTGCTTGTTGACGTCGCTCAGTACGACGAGGCCCTCGGCGGCCGGAGCCGCGTCGGCCGTGCCCTTGTCCACTGATACTCCGCTCATCGGTCTCTGGCTCCCGTCCCTGCTCGGTTGGAAGGACAGTAGTGAGGGGGTGAGCACAGCGTCATCACATCTGAGCGAGAATTGAGCATAACGATACGGCTTCTCCGTGACACTGTGCGTAATCGCCTCACATGTACGCGTACCGGGTACATAACGGAAGGCGCGCCGCGCCGGAACCCCCTTGACGTGGGGCTCTTCATCCGCGTGGATGCATGGTGGCCCGTACGAGACTCCGGAAAGGGGGACCCCATGAGACTGCTTCTCGTCGAAGACGACGACCACGTCGCGGCGGCCCTGTCCGCGATCCTCGGGCGGCACGGCTTCCAGGTGGTGCACGCCCGCAGCGGAGAGGAGGCCCTGCAGGCCCTGCTGCCCGCCGACGCCCCTCCCTACGGGGTGATCCTCCTCGACCTCGGCCTCCCCGACCAGGACGGCTACGAGGTCTGCGGGAAGATCCGCAAGCGCACCGGCACTCCCGTGATCATGGTGACCGCGCGCGGCGACGTGCGGTCCCGGATCCACGGCCTGAACATGGGCGCCGACGACTACGTGGTGAAGCCGTACGACACCGGTGAGCTGCTGGCCCGCATCCACGCGGTCAGCCGGCGCACCTCCGGCGGCGACGACGCGGCACCCGCCGCCGACACGGTGGTCCGGTTCGGGCCGGTCGGCATCGAGCTGCCCACCCGCCGGGTCACCGTCGACGGGGCCGACGTACCGCTCACCCGCAAGGAGTTCGACCTGCTGGCGCTGCTCGCCCAGCGGCCCGGCGTGGTGTTCCGCCGCGAGCAGATCATCAGCGAGGTCTGGCGCACCAGCTGGGAAGGGACCGGCCGCACCCTGGAGGTGCACGTGGCCTCGCTCCGCTCCAAGCTGCGCATGCCCGCGCTGATCGAGACCGTCCGCGGCGTCGGCTACCGGCTCGTCGCGCCGCCGTCCGGCTCCTGACGCCCGGTCACCCAGCGTGCGCACCCGGCTCCTCCCGCTGCTCGTCGTCCTCATGGCGGGCGTCCTGATCGCCTTCGGCTTCCCGCTCGCCGTCAGCATGGCCGCGGCCGAGCAGCAGCGCGTGGTCGTCGACCGGATCGACGACACGGCCCGCTTCGCGGCCCTCGCCCAGTTCGTCAGCGACGCGGCGTCCAGCGGTGCCGTCGGCGCCGACGAACGCCGCACCACCTTGCAGTTCGAACTCGCCCGCTACCACGACCTGTACGGGATCCGCGCGGGCGTGTTCACCCGTACGGACGCCACGATGGCCCGGGCGCCGGGCTGGTGGAGCCTGCCCGACGAAGGGCAGGGCCGGCGCGCCTTCGAGGAGGCGCTCGCCGGCCGGCGCAGCCACGACCCGCCGCAGGTGTGGCCCTGGGAGCAGTCCTGGCTGGTCGTCGCCTCGCCGGTGGTGCTGGACGGCGACGTGGTCGCGGTCGTGGTCACCGAATCGCCCACCGGGCAGATGCGCTCGCGGATCCTGCGCGGCTGGCTGATCGTCGGCGCGGGCCTCGCGGCGGCCATGCTGCTGGCGTTCGCCGCCGCGCTGCGGCTGACCAGCTGGGTGCTGCGGCCGGTGCGCATCCTGGACGCGGCCACCCACGACATCGCGACCGGCCAGCTGAACTCGCGGGTCGCGGCCTCCGGCGGACCGCCGGAACTCCAGCGGCTGGCGCACTCGTTCAACGAGATGGCCGACCACGTGGAAGAGGTGCTGGAGCAGCAGCGGGCCTTCGTCGCCGACGCCTCGCACCAGTTGCGCAACCCGCTCGCCGCGCTGCTCCTGCGGATCGAGCTGCTCGCGCTGGAACTCCCCGAGGGCAACGAGGAGATCGCCTCGGTGCGGACCGAGGGCAAGCGGCTCGCGCAGGTCCTCGACGACCTGCTCGACCTCGCGCTCGCCGAGCACGCGGCCGCCGAGAAGGGGCTCGTCGACATCGGGGCGCTCGTCGGCGAACGCGTCACCGCGTGGCGGCCGTACGCGGAGGAGAAGGGGGTACGGCTCACCGAGGCGGGGCAGGCGGCCGTCACGTGCTGGGCCGATCCCATCGCGCTGTCGAGCGCGCTCGACGCCGTCATCGACAACGCGCTGAAGTTCACGCCCGCGGGCGAGGAGGTCACCGTCACCACGACCGCCGGGACCGGCGTCGCCACGGTGGTCGTCGCCGACCGGGGACCCGGCCTGACCGACGAGGAGCTCGAACGGATCGGCGACCGGTTCTGGCGCAGTGGCCGCCACCAGAACATCAAGGGCTCCGGCCTCGGACTCTCCATCTCCCGTGCCCTCCTCGCCAAGAGCGCCGGCACCCTCTCCTACGAGACCAACCCCCCGCACGGCCTCCGCGTAACCCTCTCGGTCCCCCGCACGGAAGCCCCGGCCCTGTAACCGGGCGAGCCCGGATCCCGGGGCTCCGCCCCGGACCCCGGTCCTCAATCGCCGGACGGGCTTGATCGTGCCCCCTCCGCAGTTCGCCTGCGGGCTGAGACGACTCGGCCTCGCCGGCGTTTGGGGCGCGGGGTCCGGGGCGGAGCCCCGAACGGCGGCCACGTCAGGGGCGGGCACGGGCAAGAGGGCGGCGGCGTCACGGGGCCACGGGCCGACGCGCATACTGGATCACGACCGCCACCACAGGAGCGCCCGTGAACACCCCCGCCACCGGACCGAGCGCCGCCATCGACATCGGCGGTACGAAGATCGCCGGCGCCCTCGTCCACGAGGACGGCACGCTGACCGCCCGCACCCAGCGCCCCACCCCCCGCACCACCGCCCCCGAAGACGTCATGCAGGCCGTGGCGGACGTCGTCGCCGACCTCGCCCGCGACCCCGCCTGGTCCGCCGTACGGCGCTGCGGCATCGGCAGCGCCGGCCCCGTCGACGCGTCGCGCGGCACCGTCAGCCCGGTCAACATCACCGCCTGGCGCGACTTCCCGGTCCTCGCCCGCACCCGGGAGGTCCTGGCCCGGCACGGCGCCCCCGTCCCCACCGTCCTCGTCGGCGACGGCGTTGCGATGACCGCCGCCGAGCACTGGCTCGGCGCCGCTCGCGGCCGGGCGAACGCCCTGTGCATGGTCGTCTCCACCGGCGTCGGCGGCGGCCTCGTCCTCGACGGCCGCCTCCACCCCGGCCCCACCGGCAACGCCGGCCACATCGGCCACATCTCCGTGGCCTTCGACGGCGAGCCCTGCGCCTGCGGCGGCCGCGGCTGCGTGGAGCAGATCGCCTCAGGCACCGCCATCGCCCGCTGGGCCGCGGAGCAGGGCTGGACCGGACCCGACCCCACCGCCGCCGGCGTGGCCGCGGCCGCCCGTCTCGGCGACCCCGTCGCCGTCGCCGCCTTCGACCGGGCCGGCCGGGCCCTGGCCGCCGCCATCGCGGCCACCGCCACCCTGGTCGAGACCGACCTCGCCGTGATCGGCGGCGGCGTCGCCGGCTCCGGCGACGTGCTCTTCGCACCGCTCCGCCGCCACCTCGCCGACTACGCTGCCCTCGACTTCGTCCGCGGCCTCGACGTGGTCCCGGCCGCCCTCGGCACCGCCGCCGGCCTCATCGGCGCGGCCGCGGCCGCGGTCGAACTCCTCGAAGGCGCCGCGGCCCCGGCCGAGCGCTACGGTTTCGCCGACCGGTAGTACCGCGCTGCGCCCTCGTGCAGCTCCAGCGGATCCGTGTAGATCGCCGTCCGCAGGTCCACGAGCTGCGCGGCGTGCACCTGGTGCCCGATCCGGTCCCGGTTGTCGATGACCGTCCGGGTCAGCCCCTCGGTCAGCGCGGCATCCGTACGATCGGTCGTGACCAGCAGGTTCGGCACCGCCAGGGTGGTCACGTCGTCGTTGCTGCGCGCCCACTTGTACGTGTCGGGGGAGATCACCGCACTCCGGTAGTACCGGGCCGGCGTCCCGCTGCGCTGCAGCTCCTTGATCATGTCCCCGAGCTGCACCAGCCGGATGTCGGTCCGCTCCGACAGCTCCTTCACCGCGTTCGTCGGCAGCCCGCCGGACCAGATGAACGCGTCGATCCGGCCCGCCTCCAGCTGGGCCGGCATCTGGTCGATGCCGATCGACACCGGTGTGATGTCCGTCGCCGGATCCAGCTTCGCCGCAGTCAGCAGCCGCTCCGAGATCAGCCGTACGCCCGACGCCGGCTGGCCGATCCCGACCCGCAGCCCCTTCAGGTCCCGTACCGAGTCCACCCGCGAGTCCGCCGGCACCACCAGCTGCACGTAGTCGTCGTACAGCCGCGCGCACCCGCGCAGCCGGTCCGCGCCCGGCCGGTCGTCCATCTTGTACTTCGACACCGCGTCGGCCGTGGCGATCGTGAAGTCCGCGGCGCCCGTCGCCACCCGCTCCAGGTTCTGCTGGGAGCCCTCGCTGGGCAGCAGCGCCACGTCCACCTGCGGCAGGTCCCGCGTCAGGGCCTCCTGGAGCAGCTCGCCGTACAGGTGGTAGACGCCCGAGCGCCCGCCCGTGCTGAAGGTCAGCGGACCCTCCGGCTCCGGGCGCCCCAGCGGCAACAGCCACCACAGCAGCAGCCCCAGCACGGTCAGCCCGGCCGCCGCACCCGCCAGGAGACGGCGTCTGCGGGACCGGAACCCGGCGAACCGGGGGAGTGCGAGGGGCATGTGCGCGATCCTGCCACCTCGCCCCATTCCCGGCCAGACCCGGCGTCTCACGTCACACGGGCCCCTCGCGCACCACGCACCGGGCCGAGCCACCACCGCGCCCCCTTTACCCTGGACAGGTGAAGACGTACGAGGTGCGCACCTACGGGTGTCAGATGAATGTGCACGACTCCGAGCGGCTCTCCGGACTGCTGGAGGACGCCGGCTACGTCCGCGCGCCCGAGGGGACCCCCGAGGGCGAAGCCGACGTCGTCGTCTTCAACACCTGCGCGGTCCGGGAGAACGCCGACAACAAGCTGTACGGCAACCTCGGCCGGCTCGCCCCGATGAAGACGAAGCGCCCCGGCATGCAGATCGCCGTCGGCGGCTGCCTCGCCCAGAAGGACCGCGAGACCATCGTCGCGCGCGCCCCCTGGGTCGACGTCGTCTTCGGCACCCACAACATCGGCAAGCTGCCGGTGCTGCTGGAGCGCGCCCGCATCCAGGAAGAGGCGCAGGTCGAGATCGCCGAGTCGCTGGAGGCCTTCCCCTCCACGCTGCCGACCCGCCGCGAGTCCGCCTACGCGGCCTGGGTGTCGATCTCCGTCGGCTGCAACAACACCTGCACCTTCTGCATCGTCCCGGCGCTGCGCGGCAAGGAGGAGGACCGCCGTCCCGGCGACATCCTCGCCGAGGTCGAGGCGCTCGTCGCCGAGGGCGTCTCCGAGATCACCCTGCTCGGCCAGAACGTGAACGCCTACGGCTCCGACCTCGGCGACCGCGAGGCCTTCAGCAAGCTGCTGCGCGCCTGCGGTCAGATCGAGGGCCTGGAGCGGGTCCGCTTCACCTCCCCGCACCCCCGCGACTTCACCGACGACGTCATCGCCGCCATGGCCGAGACCCCGAACGTGATGCCGCAGCTGCACATGCCCCTGCAGTCCGGATCCGACCGGATCCTGAAGGCGATGCGCCGCTCGTACCGGCAGGAGCGCTTCCTCGGGATCATCGAGAAGGTGCGCGCCGCGATCCCGCACGCCGCCATCTCCACCGACATCATCGTGGGCTTCCCCGGCGAGACCGAGGAGGACTTCGAGCAGACCATGCACGCGGTCCGCGAGGCCCGCTTCGCGAACGCCTTCACCTTCCAGTACTCCAAGCGCCCCGGCACCCCGGCCGCCGACATGGAGGGCCAGATCCCCAAGGAAGTCGTCCAGGAGCGGTACATGCGCCTGGTCGCCCTCCAGGAGGAGATCTCCTGGGAGGAGAACAAGAAGCAGGTCGGCCGCACCCTGGAGGTCATGGTCGCCGAGGGCGAGGGCCGCAAGGACGGCGCCACCCACCGGCTCTCCGGCCGGGCGCCCGACAACCGCCTCGTCCACTTCACCAAGCCGGACGCCGAGGTCCGCCCCGGTGACGTGGTGACCGTCGAGATCACCTACGCGGCCCCCCACCACCTGCTCGCCGAAGGCCCCACCACCGGGGTCCGCCGCACCCGCGCCGGCGACGCCTGGGAGAAGCGCAACGCCGCCCCCGCCCAGCCGGCGGGCGTCATGCTCGGCCTCCCCGCGATCGGCGTCCCGGCGCCGCTCCCGGCCGCCACCGGCGGCTGCTCCGTCAACTGACACCGGCGGCGGCGCACGGCCGGACCTCCGGGTCCGGGCGGTGCGCGCAGCCCCGCTCGTCGGTGCCGTCCGCGCGGCCCCTACGGGCTCGTCCGTGCGCACGCCGTCGCCGTCCCGCGCGTACTACGCTGCGGATCATGCTCGTAGCCGCTGCCGTATGTCCCTGTCCGCCGCTGCTCGTGCCGGAGGTCGCGGCCGGGGCGGCCGGTGAACTCGCCGCCGCGCGCACCGCCTGTTCCGACGCGCTCGCGGTACTCGCCGCCTCCCGGCCCGACCGCCTCGTCGTGGTCGGCCCGGCCGGCGGTGACGCCGCCGGGTCCTACCCGCAGGGCAGCCCCGGTTCCTTCCGCCGCTTCGGCGTGCCGGGCACGGAGGTGCGGCTCGGGACCGGCGAGGCCGCCGGCGGCCGCGAGCTGCCCGCCGCCCTGGCCGTCGCCGCCTGGCTGCTGGACCACACCACCTGGTCCGCCGCCCCCGTGTCCGGCCTCGCCGTGGACCCGGCCCTCGGCACCGACGGATGCCTCGCCGCCGGCCGCGAGCTGGCGGCCGGCCCGGAACGGACCGCCCTGCTCGTCCTCGGGGACAGCAGCGCCTGCCGCACGGTCAAGGCCCCCGGCTACCTCGACGAGCGCGCCGCCGGCTTCGACGCCGCTGCCGCCCGCGCCCTCGGCACAGCCGACACCGCGGCCCTCGCCGCGATCGACGCGGACCTCGCCACCGCACTCCAGGCCGCCGGACGGGCCCCCTGGCAGGTCCTCGCGGGCGCCGCCGAGGTCGCCGGCCTCGACGGCCGGCTGCTGTACGAGGACGCCCCGTACGGCGTCGGCTACCTGGTCGCCGCCTGGTCCTGACCTCCGGCCCCGCGACCCGCCCGCGCTCCCGTTCGCCCGCACGCCCGAGGGGCGCGGGGAAGCACCCCGCGCCCCTCGGACCGGGCGGGCCGTCAGGAAGCCGCCGGGCCACCGTCCGGGTGGTCCTTGTGGGCGATCTTGCCCAAGGCGTCCTTGGCCTTGCCCGTACCGGTCGCTATCTGGCCGCTGTACTTGCCCTTGGTCTTGGAGTCCACGGCCTGGGCGACCTTGTCCAGGCGCTCGCCGATCTTCCCCTCGTGCTGCTGCGCGAGGTCGCCGACCTTGTCCTTCGCCGGCCCGAGCTTGGCCTTCAGATTGTCCAGCAGGCCCATGGGTCACCTTCTCTTGGCGGATTCCTACGTACGGGCGCCCTCGCCGGCCTCGCTGTCCGCCGCCTCGGCCGACTGCTGCTTCGGGATCTCCACGCCGGCGGTGCCGGCCGATCCCTCCGCGGCGGTCCCGGCGGCCTCGCCGGCCGGCTCCTCCGTCACCGCCGGAGCCGGCTCCGGAACCGCCTCCGACCCCGCCGTGACGGTGTCCTTGGCCTTCCGGCGAAACCATGCAAAAACGCCCATGTCTACTCCAATAACGTTACTCGTGCAGGTAAAGTTCCGCGCCGCCGCAGAAGGCGGGACGGACCGCCGCCCCGGCGGAACCCCGCCAGGGCAACGACGCCCCCACCCCGCCGTCACGTAGCTCGTTCGGGTACCCGGCCGGGTGTTTGCGAGACTGGTCCGGTGAGAAGTGCAGCCCCCGCTCCGCGGGTCATCGCCGTCGTCGGCCCCACCGCGGCCGGAAAGTCCGATCTGGGCGTCGCCCTCGCCCGGTATTTCGGGGGCGAGGTCGTCAACGCCGACTCCATGCAGCTTTACCGTGGGATGGACATCGGCACCGCGAAGCTGACGATGGACGAGCGCGGCGGCATCCCGCACCACCTCCTCGACATCTGGGACGTCACGGAGACCGCCAGCGTCGCCGAGTACCAGCGGCTCGCCCGCGCGGAGATCGACCGGCTGCTCGCCGAGGGCCGCACCCCCGTCCTCGTCGGCGGCTCCGGCCTCTACGTCCGCGGTGCCATCGACTCCCTGGAGTTCCCCGGCACCGCCCCCGAGGTCCGCGCCCGTCTGGAGGAGGAGCTGACCCTGCGCGGCCCCGGCGCCCTGCACGCCCGCCTGGCCGCCGCCGACCCCGCCGCGGGCCGGGCCATCCTGCCCAGCAACGGCCGCCGGATCGTCCGCGCCCTGGAGGTCATCGAGATCACCGGCCGCCCCTTCACCGCCAACCTCCCCGGCCCCGACTCCGTCTACGACTGCGTGCAGATCGGCGTCGACGTCGCCCGCCCCGAGCTCGACGAGCGGATCGCCCTGCGCGTCGACCGGATGTGGGAGGACGGACTCGTCGACGAGGTCCGCACCCTGGAGGCCGGCGGCCTGCGCGAAGGCATCACCGCCTCCCGCGCCCTCGGCTACCAGCAGGTGCTCACCGCCCTCGCCGGCGAGTGCACCGAGGACGAGGCCCGGGCCGAGACCGTACGGGCCACCAAGCGCTTCGCCCGCCGCCAGGACTCCTGGTTCCGCCGCGACCCGCGGGTGCACTGGCTCAGCGGCGCCGCCGCAGACCGCGGGGAACTCCCCCGACTCGCGCAGTCGTTGGTCGAACGAGCGGTTACAGCCTGATCACGTGATGGCATCGGGACGCCCCGGACGCCCGTCCCGGGTCCGCGGGCGTGCCATCATCAAATTCGGCGAAGCGAAGTCCTAGTGGGGAGGGCACGTGGCGATGGAGGCCGGCCCTCGGAACACCGGGCGCGACGACTCCGGGCAGGAAAAGGAGTCGGTGCTTCCGGCCGCGCTGGGGCTGCCCGCGGACTCCGACCGGCTCAGCCCCGACGGCCCGGAGCACGAGGAACCCGTCCCCGAGTACGAGGTCGAGCTGCGCCCGCAGCGCCGGCTGCGGCTCTGGCAGCTGGCCCCCATCGTGATGCTCGCCGCCGCCGGCTCCCTCATGTTCGCCTTCCCGCTCGCCTTCGAATTCGGTGACGGCGGAGCCGTCGTCGCCATGCTCGGCCTGCTGATCAGCGGCTGCGCCGGCGGCTGGGGCATGATGGCCGCCCGCCGCGTCGGCTACACCTGGCCGGGCCTGCCCGCCCGAGGCTCCGGCGACCGCCCCGACTGGCGCATCGTCGCCCTCTACGCCGTCGTCGTCCTCACCATCGCCTTCCTGGCCGTCTGGCGCGTAGCCCGCCTCCGCTGACCCCGCCGGCAACCTCCAGCCGAGCCGATCAACCAAGCCCGACCGGGCAGTCCCCGGCCCAGCCGATCAACCAAGCCCGACCGGGCAATCTCCGGCCCCGCTGGGCAACTCGGCCCGACGGGGCAGCCTCCGGCCCAGCCGATTGCCTCAGCCCGACCCGGCAGCCTCCAGCCGACCCGATCGACCCGGCCCGACCGGGGAACCTCCGGCCCCGCTGGGCAACTCAGCCCGACGGGGCAGCCCCCGGCCCAGCCGATTGCCTCAGCCCGACCCGGCAGCCTCCAGCCGACCCGATCGACCCGGCCCGACCGGGGAACCTCCGGCCCCGCTGGGCAACTCGGCCCGACGGGGCAGCCCCCGGCCCAGCCGATCGCCTCAGCCCGACCCGGCAGCCTCCAGCCGACCCAATCGACCCGGCCCGACCGGGGAACCTCCGGCCCAGCCGATCAACCCGGCCCGACGGGGCAACCTCCAGCCTCGCCGGCGTTTGAGGCGCGGGGGTCCGGGGCAGAGCACCGAATCTTTCAGCCCGTCCGGCGCTTGAGGACCGGGGCCCGGGGCGGAGCCCCGACCTCCGGGCCCCGCCGGCGACCGAGGCGCGCGGGCCCGGGGCGGAGCCCCGGTTCGGGAAGGGGCGGGCAGGGGAAACCCCCGTCACGGCAGACCCACCCGCCCCACACCCCCCGCCCGGAACCCGCCCCGTACCATGGACAAGGTGACGACCACAGACCTCGCCTTCCTCAAGGGACACGGCACGGAGAACGACTTCGTGATCATCCCTGACCCGGACAACGCGATCGACCTGCCCGCAGCAGCCGTCACCCGGCTCTGCGACCGCCGCGCAGGCATCGGCGGCGACGGCCTGCTCCACGTCGTCCGCTCCGCCGCCCACCCCGAGGCCGCGCACCTCGCCGCCGAGGCCGAGTGGTTCATGGACTACCGCAACGCCGACGGCTCCGTCGCCGAGATGTGCGGCAACGGCGTCCGCGTCTTCGCCCGCTACCTCCAGCACGCCGGCCACGTCGAGGCCGGCGAGCTGTCCATCGCCACCCGCGGCGGCACCAAGCGCGTCCACCTCGACAAGGACGGCGACGTCACCGTCGGCATGGGCCGCGCCCTGCTCCCCGAGGGCGACGTCACCGTTACCGTCGGCGAGCACACCTGGCCCGCGCGCAACGTGAACATGGGCAACCCGCACGCCGTCGCCTTCGTCGCCGACCTCGACGACGCAGGCACCCTCTACACGGCGCCGCCGTTCAGCCCTGCCGAGGCCTACCCCACCGGTGTGAACATCGAGTTCGTCGCCGACCGCGGCCCCCGCCACGTCGCCATGCGGGTCCACGAGCGCGGCGCCGGCGAGACCCGGTCCTGCGGAACCGGCGCCTGCGCGGTGGCCGTCGCCACGGCCCGCCGCGACGGCGCCGACCCCGCCGTGACCGGCGAAGCTGTCACGTACACCGTCGACGTGCTCGGCGGGACCCTCGTCATCACCGAACACCCCGACGGGTCCGTCGAGATGACCGGACCCGCCGTGATCGTTGCCGAAGGCAAGATCGACCCGAGCTGGCTGACCGAAACGGCTTTCGCGTAGAGCTTCCCTCGAATGGGTGATCCGGTTCACGCTGGGCGAGAGCCGGACTGCGCCACGTGGTGGGGTCGGTAACATCAGACACCGGCCCTGAGGGCTCACCCCACGCCCTGCCACCGCCGGTTGATGCCGGAGGTGCCCATGAGTGCAGAGGCCACGAACCCCGATGCGGGGGCGGAGTTCCGCCTGACCGCAGCGACCACCACCCGCCGGCGTGCCCGGACCAGGATCGACCTGCGCAGACTCGGCCGGGCCGCCCTGCTCGGCCCGACCGCCCGCGACCGGCTGCCCGACGCCATCGCCCACCTCGCCGAGGCCCACCGCGCCCACCATCCGGACGCGGACCTCGGCGTCCTGGCCCGCGCGTACGTCCTCGCCGAGAGCTCGCACCGCGGCCAGATGCGCAAGAGCGGCGAACCGTACATCACCCACCCGCTCGCCGTGACCCTCATCCTCGCCCAACTGGGCGCCGAGACCACCACGCTGACGGCCTCTCTGCTGCACGACACCGTCGAGGACACCGACGTGACCCTCGACCAGGTCCGCGCCGAGTTCGGCGACGAGGTCTGCTTCATCGTCGACGGCGTCACCAAACTCGAAAAGGTCGACTACGGCGCCGCCGCCGAACCCGAGACGTTCCGCAAGATGCTCGTCGCCACCGGAAACGACGTCCGCGTCATGTCCATCAAGCTCGCCGACCGCCTGCACAACATGCGCACCCTCGGCGTGATGCGCCCCGAAAAGCAGGCCCGCATCGCCAACGTCACCCGCGACGTCCTCATCCCGCTCGCCGAACGCCTCGGCGTCCAGGCCCTCAAGACCGAACTCGAAGACCTCGTCTTCGCCATCCTCCACCCGGAGGAGTACGAGCACACCCGCGCCCTGATCGCCGCCCGGACCGCCGACGGCGACCCGCTGCCCGCCCTCGCCGAATCCGTACGGGCCGTCCTGCGCGACGCCGGCATCGCCGCCGAAGTCCACGTCCGCCCCCGCCACTTCGTCTCCGTCCACCGTGTCTCCCGCAAACGCGGCGAACTGCGCGGACCCGAGTTCGGCCGGCTGCTCGTGCTCGTCACCGAGGACGCCGACTGCTACGGGGTGCTGGGCGAACTCCACACCTGCTTCACCCCGGTGGTCTCCGAGTTCAAGGACTTCATCGCCGCCCCCAAGTTCAACCTGTACCAGTCGCTGCACACCGCGTTCGCCGCCCCCGACGGCGCCGTCGCCGAAGTGCTCATCCGCACCCACCAGATGCACCGCGTCGCCGAAGCCGGCGTCATCGCCCTCGGCAACCCCTACGCCCCCGCCGAACCCGCCGACCCCGGCGCCGCGGGGGAGCGCATCGACCCCACCCGGCCCGGCTGGCTCTCCCGGCTCCTCGACTGGCAGCAGGCCGCCCCCGACCCCGACACCTTCTGGAGCAGCCTGCGGGCCGAACTCGCCCAGGACCGCGAAGTCACCGTCTTCGTCGCCGACGGCCCCGACAGCGCCGACGACGCCCGGGCCATCAGCCTGCCCGCGGGCGCCACCTGCGTCGACGCCGCCTACGCCCGGCATGGAGAAGCGGCCCACGGCTGCATCGGCGCCCGCGTCAACGGCCGCATCGCCGCCCTCGGCAGCCGGCTCGCCGACGGCGACACCGTCCAGCTGCTCCTCGCCCAGGACGCCTCCTCCGGACCCGCCGCCGACTGGCTGAAGCACGCCCGCACCCCTGCCGCCCGCATCGCCATCGCCCGCTGGCTGCAGGCCCACCCCGACGGCCCGCACGTGCCCGATCCCGCGCCCCGGGCGCCGTTGCAGATGACCTCGCTGAAGGCCGCCGGCGGCAACGCCGTCGTCGACCTGCCCGACGCCCCGGTCCGCCTCGCCGGCTGTTGTACGCCCGTACCGCCGGACACCGTCGCGGGATTCGTCGTACGCGGGGGTGCCGTCACCGTCCACCGGGTGCAGTGCGCGGCCGTCGACCGGATGCGGGAAGTCGGCCGCACCCCCGTCGCTGTGCACTGGCGGGCCACCGCCGACTGCATGGTCACCCTGGTCGCTGAATCGTTCGGCCGCCCCCATCTCCTCGCCGACCTCACCGAGGCGATGTCCCGCCAAGGCGCCTCGATCATCTCCGCCACCGTCGAGCCGCCCACCGAACAGCGCGTCCGCCACACGTACACCGTCCAGCTCCCCGACGCGACCGGCCTGCCCGCCCTGATGCGCGCCATGCGCGAGGTCCCCGGCGTCTACGACGTGGGCCGCGTCTAGGGGGTGTTGCGAAAGTCCCGCACGGCGCCCGCGGCGCCCGGCACGCACTCTCGCCGCACCGGCCGAAGCCCCGAGTACGCCCAGTACGAGGACCTTCGCCCGGCACGCCGAGAGCACGCACCGGACACCGCAGGCACCGCACAGGACCTTCGCAACACCCCCTGGGACCTGCCGTCACGGACCGGGCCGGATCAGGGCCGGAAGGGTCCGGCGCCCGGCCGCGCCGGCCCCGGGCCTCCCCGTTCGGGTGGGATCGTCGCGCGCCGTCCCACCGCACCGGGCGGGCGCTGGTAGCGGTGTGTCATGCAGCTCACCTCGCGCCGCCTGCGGGCCGCCCTGCTCGCCGCCGCCTCGCTCACCCTGGTCGCCGCCGCCCTCCCGCCGCCCCTGGCGCTCGGCATCGGCGACCGGCTCTTCCCCGAACTCGGCAACCCCGGCTACGACGTCCTCGCCTACGACCTGTCCTTCACGTACGCGAGCAACACCGAACCCCTCGGCGCCGTCACCAAGGTCGAGGCGGTCACCCTGGCGCCGCTGGACCGGATCAACCTCGACTTCACCCACGGCACCGTGGCGTCCGCCGAGGTCAACGGGATGCCCGCGCGCTTCGAGACGGCCGGCGAGGACCTCGTCCTCACCCCGCGGTTCCCGCTCCCCAAGGGCGCGAAGGTGCGCATGACCGTCCACCACACGAGCGACCCCCGCGGCCGTTCCGACGGCGGCTGGGTACCCACCGAGGACGGCCTCGCCATGGCCAACCAGGCCGACGCCGCCCACCGCGTCTTCCCCTGCAACGACCACCCCGCCGACAAGGCGTACTTCACCATCCGCGTCACCGCCCCCCAGGACCTGACCGCCGTCGCCAACGGCGTCCGCGAGTCCGTCCACCGCACCCTCGCCCTGCCCGGCCTCGCGGCCCCCGCCGGGCCCGCGGCCCCCGCGGCCGCCACGGCTCCCGCGACGACGTGGACGTACCGCACCCTCCATCCCATGGCGACCGAGCTCGCCCAGGTCTCCATCGGCCGGTCCGCCGTCGTCCACCGGACCGGCCCGCACGGCCTGCCCGTCCGCGACGTCGTCCCCGCCGCCGACGCGGAGCGCCTGGAACCCTGGCTGGCCAAGACCCCCGGCCAGCTGGCCTGGCTGGAGGAGCGCCTCGGCCGCTACCCGTTCGAGAACTACGGGGTGCTCGTCGCCCGCGCCCGTACCGGCTTCGAGCTGGAGACCCAGACCCTCTCCCTCTTCGAGAGCGCCCTCTTCACCGACCCCGGATACCCCGCCTGGTACGTCGAGGCCGTCATGGTCCACGAACTCGCCCACCAGTGGTTCGGCAACAGCGTCAGCCCCCGCACCTGGTCCGACCTGTGGCTCAACGAAGGCCACGCCACCTGGTACGAAGCCCTGTACGCCGACGGCCTCGGGAAGTACTCCCTGGAGCGGCGCATGCGCGAGGCCTACCAGCGCTCCGACGCCTGGCGGGACTCCGGCGGCCCGCCCGCGTTCCCCAGGGCCGCGGCACCCGGCCAGAAGATCGGACTGTTCCGCCCGGTCGTCTACGACGGCTCGGCCCTCGTCCTCTACGCCCTCCGCCAGACCATCGGCACCGCCGCCTTCGAGCAACTGGAGCGCACCTGGGTCGCCCGGCACCGGGACGGCGTCGCCGGCACCGCCGACTTCACCCGGCTGGCCTCGGAAATCTCCGGCCGCGACCTCGGCCCGTTCTTCCAGGCCTGGCTCTACGGGGACAAGACGCCCCCGATGCCCGGACACCCGGAGTGGGCGGCACGGAACACACGGTGACACGTGGCCCGCTGCTGGCGCGAAAAGGGTGTGACGGGCTCCGAACGGGCATGTCACTATCGACGGGCCGCCGAGGCCCGGGAATCTTCCCGGAACCTCGCGCGTTGCACCCCCAGCAGTACATTCACATCGACGTAAGGACCCAATGACCTCCTCTTCTTCCCCTTCCCAGGATGCGCGCGACGCGCAGAGCTTCACCGAGAGCCTTCGGGCCGATGCCCTGATGGAAGAGGACGTCGCCTGGAGCCACGAGGTCGACGGAGAGCGGGACGGCGACCAGTTCGACCGCTCCGACCGCGCGGCCCTGCGCCGCGTCGCAGGCCTCTCCACCGAGCTCGAAGACGTCACCGAGGTCGAGTACCGACAGCTCCGCCTGGAGCGCGTCGTGCTCGTCGGTGTCTGGACCTCAGGCACGGTGACCGATGCGGAGAACTCCCTCGCGGAGCTCGCCGCCCTCGCCGAGACGGCCGGCGCCCTCGTCCTCGACGGTGTCATGCAGCGCCGCGACAAGCCGGACCCGGCCACCTTCATCGGCTCGGGCAAGGCCCGGGAGCTGCGGGACATCGTCCTGGAGACCGGTGCCGACACCGTCGTCTGCGACGGCGAACTCAGCCCCGGCCAGCTCATCGCCCTCGAAGACGTCGTCAAGGTCAAGGTGGTCGACCGGACCGCCCTGATCCTGGACATCTTCGCCCAGCACGCCAAGTCCCGTGAGGGCAAGGCGCAGGTCGCGCTCGCGCAGATGCAGTACATGCTGCCGCGACTGCGCGGCTGGGGTCAGTCGCTGTCCCGGCAGA
This sequence comes from Streptomyces bambusae, assembly GCF_020532645.1. Taxonomy (GTDB): domain Bacteria; phylum Actinomycetota; class Actinomycetes; order Streptomycetales; family Streptomycetaceae; genus Streptomyces; species Streptomyces bambusae. The sequence continues at coordinate 262,758 of NZ_JAJAUZ010000002.1, read as the reverse complement.
TGGGTGGCGGCGGCGGTGGCGGCATGGCCACCCGAGGCCCCGGTGAGACCAAGATCGAGACGGACCGGCGCCGGATCCGCGAGAAGATGGCGAAGATGCGCCGGGAGATCGCGGAGATGAAGACCGGCCGCGACATCAAGCGGCAGGAGCGGCGGCGCAACAAGATCCCGTCCGTCGCCATCGCCGGCTACACCAACGCGGGCAAGTCCTCGCTGCTCAACCGCCTCACCGGCGCGGGCGTGCTGGTGGAGAACGCGCTGTTCGCCACCCTCGACCCGACCGTGCGCCGGGCCGAGACCCCGACCGGCCGGATCTACACGCTGGCCGACACCGTCGGCTTCGTCCGGCACCTGCCCCACCACCTCGTCGAGGCGTTCCGCTCCACGATGGAGGAGGTCGGCGACTCCGACCTCATCCTGCACGTGGTCGACGGCGCGCACCCGGCACCGGAGGAGCAGCTGGCGGCGGTCCGCGAGGTCATCCGCGAGGTCGGCGCCGTCGACGTGCCGGAGATCGTCGTGATCAACAAGGCCGACGCCGCGGACCCGCTGGTGCTCCAGCGCCTGCTGCGCATCGAGCGGCACTCCATCGCCGTCTCGGCGCGCACCGGCATGGGCATCGACGAGCTCCTCGCGCTGATCGACTCGGAGCTGCCCCGGCCGTCGGTCGAGGTCGAGGTGCTCGTGCCGTACACGCACGGCGGGCTGGTCGCCCGGGTGCACGCCGAGGGCGAGATGCTGTCCGAGGAGCACACCCCGGAGGGCACCCTGCTCCGGGCGCGGGTCAACGAGGACCTGGCCGCGGACCTCGCCCCGTACGTGCCGGCGAAGCACTGATCCCGGAGCCGGCGGGCGCGCCGGCTGCGGGACCGTGACACGGAAGGGCCCCTGCCCCCTGAAATCCCAGGAGGCAGGGGCCCTTTCCCGTATTCGGGGCGGCCCGCGGACTTGTCTAGCGGCCCGCGAACTTGCCGCTCACCGCGCCGAAGATCGCCTTCGCCTCGGCACCCAGCCTCGGACCGGCGAGCCAGCCCGCCGTCACCGGGCCGATCGAGGTGTTGGACACCAGAGCCGGCTTGCCGTCCCGGCCCGTGGCCACCCAGCCGCCACCGGACGAACCGCCGGTCATCGTGCAGCCGATCCGGTACATCACCGGGTCCTGCGCGTTCAGCGACAGCCGGCCCGGCCGGTCGGCGCACTGGAAGGCGCGCTGCCCGTCGAACGGCGGCGCCGCCGGGTAGCCGGTGGCCGTGATCTGAGCGACCTTCGGGACCGAGGGCGCCTGGAACTCCACCGGGAGCGCCGAACCGACGGTCTCCTCCAGCGACTTCCCGGTCTCCTTCTCCGGCGTCACATGCAGCACCGCGAAGTCGTACGGGGCACCCGCGCCGCCCGTCGGACCGCCCTCGGCGATCCACTGGTCGGACGTCGACGCCCAGTCGCTCCACCAGACGCCGTACGGGGCGACCTGCTCGCGCGACGCGCCCTTGAGGTCGGCGGCCGACCGGCCGGCGTCGTTGTACGAGGGCACGAAGGCGATGTTCCGGTACCAGCCGCCCTTCTTGCCCGCGTGCACGCAGTGGCCGGCCGTCCAGACCATGTTGGACTTGCCCGGGCGGGCCGGGTCCTTCACCACGGTCGCCGAGCAGACCATCGAACCCTCGGGTCCGTCGAAGAAGACCTTCCCGGCCTCCGGCACGCTCTGGTGGTACGGAGACTGCACCGGGCGGGCCCGCACGGGCGCCGGGGTCGGGTCCGTGACGCCCTGGTCCTTGCCGAGGTCGGGGTCGGCCACCGGCTGCTCGGGCTTCTTCGCCCGGCGCATCCGGTCCGGGTCCCACAGGTCCTCGATGATCGGGTTGATGTAGTCCTCGGCCTCGCGCAGCCAGTCGTCCTTCTTCCAGTCCTTCCAGGCGCCGTCCCGCCACTTGTCGAGGTCGATGCCGTGCTCCCGCAGCTTGTCGCGGAGTTGCTCCGGGATCTTGATGCCGCCGGGGCCCGGTGCCGGGTCGCTCGCCGCGACGGTCGGCTTGCCGCCGCTCGCCTCGTCGCCGCCCGGACCGCAGGCCGCCGCGGTCAGCGCGAGGACCGCACACAGGCCGGTGGCCACCGCGGTCCGGGATCCGCGACGGGAGCTTCGCCCGCTCGGGGCGGCGGAGGCCGGTCGGATCGGTCGCATGTCGTGTATCCCCCTGGTGCTTCGAGGCGTGGAGTGCAACCCCCCACTATGCCGCTGAGGTTGGTGACGGTGCAGAGCGGGGGCGCGGTTCCCCGCCCGCAAGGATCTTCGGACCCACCCGTGATCCCCCGGCGCCGTCGTCGTTGGTACGTACGGGGGAACGCGAGTGCAGCGTCCTTGTTCGAAGAGCAATCCATGCGGGAGGACCGAGAGTAGTGGCCTTGACCGAACAGGCGGCTGCAGCAGCACCGATGGGCGCGGCGGAGGGGACGGCAGAACCCGAGGCCATCCTGCGCCGCCAGTCCCTGCGCGAATCCGCGGCCCGCACATACGCGCGCTCGCTCCCGATCGTGCCGGTACGGGCCCGCGGGCTGACCATCGAGGGCGCCGACGGCCGCCGTTACCTCGACTGCCTCTCCGGGGCGGGTACCCTCGCGCTCGGCCACAACCACCCCGTGGTGCTGGAGGCCATCCGCAAAGTCATCGACTCCGGCGCCCCGTTGCACGTCCTCGACCTCGCCACCCCGGTCAAGGACGCCTTCACCACCGAGCTGTTCGCCTCGCTGCCCGGCCCGCTCGCCGAGCACGGCCGGGTGCAGTTCTGCGGTCCGGCCGGCACCGACGCCGTCGAAGCCGCACTGAAGCTGGTCCGCAACGCCACCGGACGCTCCGGACTGCTCGCCTTCACCGGCGCGTACCACGGCATGACCGCCGGAGCCCTCGACGCCTCCGGCGGCGCCCAGGACGTCCGCGTCACCCGGCTGCCCTACCCGCAGGACTACCGCTGCCCGTACGGCGTGGGCGGTGCGGAAGGCGCCGACCTCGCCGCCCACTGGACCGAGAACCTCCTCGACGACCCCAAGGGCGGGGTGACCGCCCCCGCCGGGATGATCCTCGAACCGGTCCAGGGCGAGGGCGGGGTGCACCCCGCCCCCGACGCCTGGCTGCGCCGGATGCGCGCCGTGACCCGCGAGCGGGGGATCCCGCTGATCGCCGACGAGGTGCAGACCGGCGTGGGTCGCACCGGCGCCTTCTGGGGGGTGGACCACGCCGGGGTGGTGCCTGACGTGATGGTCCTGTCCAAGGCCATCGGTGGCAGCCTGCCGCTCGCCGTCGTCGTCTACCACGAAGACCTCGACACCTGGCAGCCCGGCGCCCACGCCGGCACCTTCCGCGGCAACCAGCTCGCCATGGCCGCAGGCACCGCCACCCTCGCGTACGTCCGCCGTAACGGCCTCGCCGCCCGCGCCGCCGACCTCGGCGCCCGGATGCTCACCGCCCTTCGCACCCTCGCCACCGCCCACCCCTGCATCGGCGACGTCCGCGGCCGCGGCCTGATGCTCGGCGTCGAACTCGTCGACCCCGAAGCCGCCCCCTCCGTCCCCGTCCAGCCCCCCGCCGGAGCCGCCTCTGTGCCGCAGCCGGCCGCCGGACGCACCCCGGCCCCCGGAGGTACGGATGCGGTCGGCGGGCGTGACGACGAGCGCGCGACCGAGCCGTGCCCCGGGCACACCGCCGGGTCGTGCCATGACCCAGCGCCGCGGCCGGCCCCCGGGCCCGTGCAGCTCCCCGCGCGTACGGAGTCCGCAGCGGGCCGGCGCCCGACGCCGGGCGGCACCACCGCGGGGGCGGCCGGGCGGCGGATGGCGCCCGCACCCGCCGACCCCGTGCTGGCGGCCATCGTGCAGCAGGAATGCCTGCGGCGAGGGCTCATCGTCGAGCTCGGAGGGCGGCACTCCAGCGTGGTCCGGCTGCTGCCCCCGCTGACCCTCACCGACGAGCAGGCCACGGCCGTCCTCGACCGGCTCGCCGACGCCATCGCCGACGCCGAGCGCATCCGCCACCACGCCCGCCGCGGCGACCCCGACGCGTACTGATCCGGACACCCAAGGAACCCCCGTGACCTCCAGCTCCGCCCCCGAACCGCAACCCGCCGACGGCCCTTCCCACACCCCGCCGGCCCAGTCCGGCGCTGCGGCCCCGGCGACCGTGCCCCGGCAGAAGGACGGCATCCCCCGGCTCCGCCCGGCCGCACCCGCCACCGCACGCCCCGCCGAGGAACCGCCCGACCTGCTCGACCACCACGACCCCGCACTCGCCGCCGAGGCCGCCGCCGTCGAGAACCTGCTGCGCTGCTGGGTCCGCGAGAACGACCTGCCCCGCCCCGAGGGCCCCACCCTGCACATCCCGCTGCCCGCCTCCGGCACCTCCCTCCTCACGCCCGTCCGCTACTGGTCACCCGCCGGCTGGCACCGCTTCGCCCCACCCCGCCTCGGCTGTGCCCCCACCGACGCCCCGGGGCTCGACGCCGTCACCCTCGCCGGACTCCTCGTCCGCGAAGGCGGCGGCCGCGGCGGCGCCGACCTGGTCGGCCGGGTCGCCGACTCCGTGCGCCGCACCACCGCCTTCATCGCCGACCGGCGACGCAACCCCGGACCGCCCGCCGGCGCCGACCCCTTCCTCACCGCCGAACAGTCCCTGCTGCTGGGACACCCCCTCCACCCCACACCCAAGAGCCGCGAAGGCCTCTCCGAGGCCGAAGCCCGCCGCTACTCACCCGAACTGCACGGTGCCTTCCCGCTGCACTGGATGGCCGTCCACCCCTCCGTCCTCGCCACCGACTCGGCCTGGACCGAAAGCGGCCGCACCGTCCCCGCCGCCCAGCTCCTCGCCCGCCTCGCCCCCGGACTCACCCTCCCCGAAGGCACCACCCCCCTTCCCCTGCACCCCTGGCAGGCCCGCGACCTGCTGCACCGCCCCGCCGTCAACGCCCTGCTCGACACCGGACTCCTCCACGACCTCGGCGCCCACGGCACCCCCTGGCACCCCACCTCCTCGATCCGCACCGTCGCCCGCCCCGGCACCCCCGCGATGCTCAAGCTCTCGCTGGGCGTCCCCATCACCAACTCCCGCCGGGAGAACCTCCGCAAGGAACTCCACCGCGGTGTCGAAGTCCACCGGCTGCTGCGCGCCGGCCTCGCCGACCAGTGGCAGGCCGCCCACCCCGGCTTCGACATCGTCCGCGACCCCGCGTGGGTGGCCGTCAACACCCCCGAAGGCGAACCCGTACCCGGCCTCGACGCCCTGCTGCGGCACAACCCCTTCGGCCCCGCCGACGACGCCGTGTGCATCGCCGCCCTCACCGCCCCGCGCCCGTGGCCCGGACGCGACACCGTGACCTCACGGCTCGCCGACACCGTCGCCCGTCTGGCCGCCGCCACCGGACGACCAGCCTCCGCCGTCGCCACCGAGTGGTTCCTGCGCTACCTGGACCAGGTCGTCCTGCCCGTGCTCGCCCTCGACGCCCTCGCCGGCATCGCCCTCGAAGCACACCAGCAGAACACCCTCGTCCTGCTGGACCCGGCCGGCTGGCCCGCCGGCGGCCGTTACCGGGACAACCAGGGCTACTACTTCCGCGAGTCCCACCGCGACGAACTCGACCGGCGCCTGCCCGGCATCGGCACCGCCAGCGACACGTTCGTCTCCGACGCCGTCACCGACGAGCGCTTCGCCTACTACCTCGGCATCAACAACGTCCTCGGCCTGATCGGAGCCTTCGGCTCCCAGGGCCTCGCCGACGAGCGGCTCCTGCTCGCCGCCTTCCGCCGCTTCCTCGGCAAGGCCTCCGGCCTCGGCCCGCTGCCGGCCCTGCTCCTCGACTCGCCCACCCTGCGCTGCAAGGCCAACCTGCTCACCCGGCTGCACGGGCTGGACGAACTCGTCGGACCCGTCGACACCCAGTCCGTCTACGCCACCCTCACCAACCCCCTCCACGACTGACGTTGGGACACCCCGCATGACCCCCACCGACGCAGCGCCCGCCACCGGGACCGCTCCCGCCCCGCACGCCGGATACTCCTGCGAGGACACCCTCGACCTGCGGATCCCCAGCGAGCTGCTGTCCCTGCTCGCCTCGGAACCCGACCGCTCCGCGCTGCGCCCCGGCACCCCCGAGAGCCTGCCGTTCCTGGCCGAGGCCGACCTGCTGGACTCCCCGGCCACCTGGAACGCCGTCCCCACCACCGCAGGCGTCTTCCGGCTCACGCCCGTACGCATCGAGCGCGACCTGGACATCCTCACGCGCTGGATGAACGACCCCGTCGTGGCCGCGTTCTGGGAACTCGCCGGCCCTGCGGACACCACCGAAGCCCACCTGCGGGGCCAGCTCGAAGGCGACGGCCGCAGCATCCCCTGCCTCGGCACGCTCGACGGCAGGCCGATGTCCTACTGGGAGATCTACCGGGCCGACCTCGACCCGCTCGCCCGGCACTACCCGGCGCGCCCCCACGACACGGGTATCCACCTGCTGATCGGAGGCTCCACGGACCGCGGACGCGGCCTCGGGACCCTGCTGCTCCGTGCCGTGGCCGACCTCGTGCTCGACAACCGTCCCCGCTGCACGCGCGTCATCGCCGAACCGGACATCCGCAACACCCCCTCCGTATCAGCCTTCCTGAACTCCGGATTCCGCCTGTCCGCGGAAATCGACCTCCCCGAGAAGCGCGCCGCCCTGATGATCCGTGAGCGGGCCCTGCGCAACCTTCTCTGAGCACCCCTGTTCGATCATCCCCCGTGCCAGTCCCGACGAACCCTCATGTCCCAGATTTCCCACCTGAGGAGTCCTGTGCCGAACGTCCCAGCCCGCTACGACTCCGCCGTACCCACCGAGCCCCCCTCCCCGCAGACCCCGCCCGAACTCAACGGTCCCGGCTGGGAGTACGCCGGCCGCCGCCTCCTTGCCAAGATGATCGGCGAGTTCGCGTACGAGGACGTCCTGCAGCCGCACGCCGACCCCTCCGGCACCGACGCCTGGACCCTCACCCTCGACGACGGCTCCGTTCTCGGCTTCCGGGCCCGCCGTCGCTCGTACGGCAGCTGGCACGTCGACCCCGCCACCCTCACCCACACGCCCGCCGGAGACCCGCAGGCCGGCCCCGTCCCCTTCACCGACCCGTTCCGCTTCCTCGTCCTCACCCGCGGCCTGCTGGAACTCGACGGCGCCACCCTCGGCCACCTGATCCGCGAGCTCGGTGCCACCCTCAGCGCCGACGCCCGCCTCGACCACACCGCCCTCACCGCGGACCTCCTCGCCGACCTCGACTACGCCGCCCTCGAAGGCCACCAGACCGGCCACCCCTGGCTCGTCCTCAACAAGGGCCGGCTCGGCTTCTCCGGCACCGACGCCGCCGCCTGGGCCCCCGAGGCCCGCACCCCGCAGAGGCTGCCCTGGCTCGCCGCCCACACCTCCCTCGCCGGGTACCGCGGCGTCGGCGGCCTCGCGGACCCTGCCCGCCTGTACGCGCGCGAGCTGGACCCCGTCACCCGTGACGCCTTCGACCGCGCCCTCCGCGACCGCGGCCTCGACCCGCGCGGCTACCTCTACCTGCCCGTCCACCCCTGGCAGTGGGACGAGGTCGTACTGCCCCTGTTCGCCCCCGCCCTGGCCTCCGGCGCCCTGGTGCCGCTGCCCGCCGATCCCGACGCACGGCTCCCGCAGCAGTCCATCCGCACCTTCCTCAACCTCACCCGGCCGGACCGGCACAGCGTCAAGCTGCCGCTGTCCGTCTTCAACACCCTCGTCTGGCGCGGCCTGCCCACCAAGCTGGCCGCGGCCGCCCCCGCCGTCACCGCCTGGGTGCACTCCCTCCGGGACGCGGACCCCTTCCTCCGCGACGAGTGCAGGGTGGTCCTGCTCGGCGAGGTGGCCTCCGTGACCGTCCGGCACCCCGTCTACGACGAGCTGCCCGAGGTCCCGTACCAGTACAAGGAGCTGCTGGGCGCGATCTGGCGGGAGCCGCTCACCGGCCTGCTGGCAGCGGGGGAGCGGGCCCGCACACTGGCCTCGCTGCTGCACACCGACGCGCGCGGCCGCGCCTTCACCGAGGAACTGGTCGCGCGCTCCGGCCTCACCCCCGAGGTCTGGCTCCGCAGGCTGTTCGCCGCCCTCCTGCCGCCGCTGCTCCACTTCCTCTACCGGTACGGCACCGTCTTCTCGCCGCACGGGGAGAACGCCATCGTTGTCTTCGACGAGCACGACGTGCCGGTGCGGCTGGCCGTGAAGGACTTCGTCGACGACGTCAACGTCAGCGAGGAGCCGCTGCCCGAGCGCGCGGCCATGCCCGACGAGGTCCGCGAGGTGCTCCTCACCGAGCCCGCCGGCTTCCTTCCGCAGTTCATCCACTCCGGACTGTTCGTCGGCGTCTTCCGCTACCTCTCCGCGATCTGCGAGGACCGCCTCGGCGTGCCCGAGCAGACCTTCTGGACCCTCGTACGGGAGGAGATCCTCCGCTACCAGGCCCGCTTCCCCGAGCTGAAGGACCGCTTCGAGCTGTTCGACCTGCTCACCCCCCGGATCGAGCGCCTCTGCCTGAACCGGAACCGTCTCTACAGCGACGGCTACCGGGACCGGCCCGAGCGCCCGCACGCCGTCGTGGCCGGAACCGTACCCAACCCGCTGAACCGGCCGTGAGGCGTTGTCGGTGGGGCCGCGTAGGGTTGACGGTGCTATGACGAACCCCTCCCTCCCCGACCTGCTGCACGCCGCCGTCTCCGCCGTCGGCGGTACGGAGCGGCCCGGCCAGGTGGCCATGGCCGAAGCCGTCGCCGAAGCCATCGACGAGAACGCGCACCGGCTGATCCAGGCCGGCACCGGCACCGGAAAGTCCCTCGGCTATCTGGTGCCGGCCCTCGCGCACGGCGAGCGCGTGGTCGTCGCGACGGCCACCCTGGCCCTCCAGCGACAGCTCGTCGAGCGGGACCTGCCGCGGACGGTCGAGGCGCTGCACCCGCAGCTGCGCCGCCGCCCGCAGTTCGCCATGCTCAAGGGCCGCTCGAACTACCTGTGCCTGCACCGGCTGCACGAGGGAGCCCCGCAGGACGAGGAGGAAGGCCTCTTCGACCAGTTCGAGGCAGCCGGGCCGACCAGCAAGCTCGGCAAGGCCCTGCTGCGTCTGCGGGACTGGGCCGACGAGACCGAGACCGGCGATCGCGACGACCTGACCCCCGGCGTCTCGGACCGTGCCTGGGCGCAGGTCTCCGTCTCCTCGCGGGAGTGCCTCGGCGCCACGAAGTGCCCGTACGGCGCCGAATGCTTCGCGGAGGCCGCCCGCGAGCGGGCCAAGCTGGCCGACGTGGTGGTCACCAACCACGCCCTCCTCGCGATCGACGCCATCGAGGGCGCCCCGGTGCTCCCGCAGCACGAGGTGCTGATCGTCGACGAGGCGCACGAGCTGGTCTCCCGCGTCACCGGCGTGGCCACCGGCGAGCTCACCCCCGGCCAGGTCAACCGCGCCGTGAAGCGGGCGGCGAAGCTCGTCAGCGAGAAGACCGCCGACGAGCTCCAGAGCGCCGCCGAGGGCTTCGAACGCGTGATGGAGCTGGCGCTCCCCGGCCGCCTCGAAGTGATCCCCGAAGACCTCGGGTACGCACTTCTCACCCTGCGCGACGCCGCGCGCAACGTGATCTCGGGGATCGGAGCCACCCGCGACAAGTCGGTCCAGGACGAGGACGCGGTCCGCAAGCAGGCCCTGGCCTCGGTGGAGACCATCCACTCGGTGGCGGAGCGGATCATCAGCGGCTCCGAGTACGACGTGGTCTGGTACGAGCGCCACGACCGGTTCGGCGCCACTCTGCGCGTCGCTCCGATGTCGGTGTCGGGTCTGCTGCGGGAGAAGCTTTTTTCCGAGAGGTCGGTGGTGCTGACCTCGGCCACCCTCAAGCTCGGCGGGGACTTCAACGGTGTGGGCGCCTCGCTGGGCCTGGCGCCCGAGGGCGTCACGGGCGACGACCTGCCGGTCTGGAAGGGCCTGGACGTCGGATCCCCGTTCGACTACCCGAAGCAGGGCATCCTCTACGTCGCGAAGCACCTGGCCACGCCGGGCCGGGAGGGCTCGCGCGGGGACATGCTGGACGAGCTGGCGGAACTGATCGGGGCCGCCGGCGGCCGGACGCTCGGGCTGTTCTCCTCGATGCGTGCGGCACAGGCGGCCGCGGAGGAGCTCCGCACCCGGCTGGACGCGCCGATCCTGCTGCAGGGCGAGGAGACGCTGGGCGAACTGATCAAGTCGTTCGCCGCAGATCCGAAGACCTGCCTGTTCGGCACGCTGTCCCTCTGGCAGGGCGTGGACGTGCCGGGGCCGAGCTGCCAGCTGGTGGTCATGGACCGCATCCCGTTCCCGCGGCCCGACGACCCGCTGATGAGCGCCCGGCAGAAGGCCGTGGAGGAGGCGGGGGGCAACGGCTTCATGTCCGTGGCCGCCACGCACGCCGCGCTGCTGATGGCGCAGGGCGCCGGCCGCCTGGTGCGGGCCGCCGGGGACCGCGGTGTGGTCGCGGTCCTCGACCCGCGGCTGGCGACGGCCCGCTACGGCGGGTTCCTGCGGTCGTCACTGCCCGACTTCTGGTACACGACGGACCGCAACCAGGTCCGCAAGTCGCTGGCGGCCATCGACGCGGCGGCGACTGCCGAGGGCCGCTGAGCCCGCCGGAACGGGAAACGACCCCCACGGGCTGAGTGTCCGTGCGGGCCGTTCTCGTACGTTCCTTCACCGGTGCGGAGTCCCGTAGGGGCATGGCTGGACCCCGGGACCGGCGCAGTTGGTCCCGGGGTCCGGTTCCAGGGAGACAGCGGGTCAGACCCGCCGCAGGACGGCGACGACCTTGCCGAGGATCGTCGCCTCGTCGCCGGGGATCGGCTGGTAGGCGGCGTTGTGGGGCAGCAGCCACACGTGGCCGTCCTCGCGCTTGAAGCGCTTCACCGTGGCCTCGCCGTCGAGCATGGCGGCCACGATGTCGCCGTTCTCGGCGACGGGCTGGCGGCGGACCGTGACCCAGTCGCCGTCGCAGATGGCCGCTTCGATCATGGAGTCGCCGACGACCTTGAGGACGAAGAGCTCGCCGTCACCGACCAGCTGGCGGGGCAGCGGGAAGACGTCCTCGACGGACTCCTCCGCCAGGATCGGGCCGCCGGCCGCGATCCGGCCGACCAGCGGCACGTACGAGGCGGCGGGCTTGCCGGTGGTGTCGGTGGGCTGCGAGCTGGGCTGGTCCGACCCGCGCACTTCGTACGCGCGGGGGCGGTGCGGGTCGCGGCGCAGGAAACCCTTGCGCTCCAGGGCCATCAGCTGGTGGGCGACCGAGGAGGTGCTGGACAGGCCGACGGCCTGGCCGATCTCCCGCATGGACGGTGGGTAACCCCGCCGCTGCACCGAGTCCCGGATGACCTCGATGACCCTCCGCTGCCGGTCGGTGAGCCCCGAGCTGTCCGCGCGGATGCCGGGCGGGCGGCCGGGCAGCGAGCGTGCGGGGCGTACCCCGTCACCCTCCGGGATCATGGGTGCGTCGTTCATGGCGTGTACCGGATCGAGTCGGCTCTGGGAGCGGTTCTGGGCAGTGATGGTGGCACTGTCTGCGGTGGTGGTCACGTCGGCCCCTCTCGACTTGTTCTCCCTGGCTGGACAACGGTAGTAGCTTTCGAAAGGTTGCGCCAAACACACGTTCGAGTGAAAAAACGGACTTCACCGATCGTGATCGCAGTGCTGGGTGTATGGGCGTTTGATCGGGCCATCAAACCGAACGCGGGTTCGGTGCCGGAGCCCATCCCTACGGTACCCTTCCGGGTCGGATCAAGGTCGGACCGAGGCTGGCTCGCGCCGGCGCCGGGCCGCCGGCGGGAGCGCCCCGCAGCGCACCGATCCGGGTGTGACGCGGCTCCCAGTCTGCCAGGGGCACCGGCGTCATTCGGCCAGGAGAACCCGCGACACGCTGGGGTGTGTCCTGCCGTCCGGACCCAAGATCTAGTGGTTGGATGGCCGCTGCCACCCAGAAGTTGTGGTCCCGGTCTGCCGAGGTCCCCGACATCGCCTATGCTGGTGGCTGCTTCGAGAGCCCTGGTGGGGACCTGCCCGGGATGCATCCGAAGCAATTCAGTCGTGCCGTGAGGGAGGGTTCGGAGCCATGCACTGCCCCTTCTGCAGGCACCCCGACAGCCGCGTCGTCGACAGCCGTACGACGGACGACGGCACGTCGATCCGCAGACGCCGGCAGTGCCCGGACTGCTCCCGCCGCTTCACCACGGTCGAGACCGCATCGCTGATGGTGATCAAGCGAAGCGGAGTGACGGAGCCCTTCAGCCGCACCAAGGTCATCTCCGGCGTGCGCAAGGCCTGCCAGGGCCGGCCGGTCACCGAGGACGCCCTCGCCCAGCTCGGCCAGCGGGTCGAAGAGGCGGTGCGCGCCACCGGCAGCGCCGAGCTGACCACCCACGACGTGGGGCTGGCCATACTCGGCCCGCTGCAGGAGCTCGACCTCGTGGCGTACCTGCGCTTCGCGTCCGTCTACAAGGCGTTCGACACCCTCGAAGACTTCGAGGCCGCCATCGCGGAACTCCGCGTGCCGCGGCCCGCCCCGGAATGCGAGCCCGCCGGGACCACCCCGGTCCCCGTGCCCGCCTCCGCCTCCGACTGACCCGGCCGGCGCCCATCGGCGCTGCCGGGCCCGCGGAGCCCCCACCACCCGGCGGGAAGCCGGGAAGACAGACCTGCCCGCAGAGCATTGCCCCGCGGGTCACCCAGCCAGATCAGACACACACCGTGCCGCGGAATTTCGCTGGCACATCAGGGCGTTTTTGCCCGTATATGGGAGGACGGCATGACAGAGACGGCGAGCGGTCCGGCACGCGGTTCCCGCACCAAGGGTGCCAAGGCTGCGGGCAAGGGCCTGCGCATCGAGCGCATCCACACCACCCCCGGCGTGCACCCGTACGACGAAGTGGTCTGGGAGCGCCGTGACGTCGTCATGACCAACTGGCGCGACGGCTCGGTGAACTTCGAGCAGCGCGGCGTGGAGTTCCCCGACTTCTGGTCGGTGAACGCGGTCAACATCGTCACCAGCAAGTACTTCCGCGGCGCGGTCGGCACCCCGCAGCGCGAGACCGGTCTGAAGCAGCTGATCGACCGGATCGTGAAGACGTACACGAAGGCCGGCGAGGAGCACGGCTACTTCGCGTCGCCCGCGGACGTCGAGATCTTCGAGCACGAGCTGACGTACGCCCTCCTGCACCAGATCTTCAGCTTCAACTCGCCGGTCTGGTTCAACGTCGGCACGCCCCAGCCGCAGCAGGTCTCCGCCTGCTTCATCCTGGCCGTCGACGACTCCATGGAGTCGATCCTCGACTGGTACAAGGAAGAGGGCATGATCTTCAAGGGCGGCTCCGGCGCCGGCCTGAACCTCTCCCGCATCCGCTCCTCCAAGGAGCTCCTGTCCTCCGGCGGCAACGCCTCCGGCCCGGTCTCCTTCATGCGCGGCGCCGACGCGTCCGCAGGAACGATCAAGTCGGGCGGCGCCACCCGCCGTGCGGCCAAGATGGTCGTGCTCGACGTGGACCACCCGGACGTCGAGGACTTCATCGCCACCAAGGTGAAGGAAGAGGAGAAGATCCGCGCCCTGCGCGACGCGGGCTTCGACATGGACCTGGGCGGCGACGACATCACGTCCGTCCAGTACCAGAACGCCAACAACTCCGTCCGCGTGAACGACGAGTTCATGACGGCCGTCGAGAACGGCACCGAGTTCGGCCTGCGCGCCCGCATGACCGGCGAGGTCATCGAGAAGGTCGACGCCAAGGCGCTCTTCCGCAAGCTCGCCGAGGCCGCGTGGGCCTGCGCCGACCCGGGCATCCAGTACGACGGTGTGATCAACCACTGGCACACCTGCCCCGAGTCCGGCCGCATCACCGCGTCCAACCCGTGCAGCGAGTACATGCACCTGGACAACACGTCCTGCAACCTCGCCTCGCTCAACCTGATGAAGTTCCTCAAGGACGACGGCAAGGGCAACCAGTCCTTCGACTCCGAGCGCTTCGCCAAGGTCGTCGAGCTCGTCATCACGGCGATGGACATCTCGATCTGCTTCGCGGACTTCCCGACCCAGAAGATCGGCGAGAACACCCGCGCCTTCCGCCAGCTCGGCATCGGCTACGCCAACCTCGGCGCCCTGCTGATGGCGACCGGCCACGCGTACGACTCGAACGGCGGCCGCACCCTCGCCGCGTCGATCACCTCGCTGATGACCGGCACCGCGTACAAGCGCTCCGCCGAGCTCGCCGCGGTCGTCGGCCCGTACGACGGCTACGCCCGCAACGCCGAGCCGCACCAGCGCGTCATGAAGCAGCACGCCGACGCCAACGCCACCGCCGTGCGCGGCGACGACCTGGACACCCCGATCTGGGCCGCGGCCACCGAGGCCTGGCAGGACGTCCTGCGCCTCGGTGCGAAGAACGGATTCCGCAACGCGCAGGCCTCCGTGCTCGCGCCGACCGGCACCATCGGCCTCGCGATGTCCTGCGACACCACCGGTGTCGAGCCGGACCTGGCCCTGGTCAAGTTCAAGAAGCTCGTCGGCGGCGGCTCGATGCAGATCGTCAACGGCACCGTCCCGCAGGCCCTGCGCCGCCTGGGCTACCAGGAGGAGCAGATCGAGGCGATCGTCGCCCACATCGCCGAGCACGGCAACGTGATCGACGCTCCCGGCCTGAAGACCGAGCACTACGAGGTGTTCGACTGCGCCATGGGCGAGCGCTCCATCTCGCCGATGGGCCACGTCCGCATGATGGCCGCGATCCAGCCGTGGATCTCCGGCGCCATCTCCAAGACGGTCAACATGCCGGAGTCGGCGACTGTCGAGGAGGTCGAGGAGATCTACTTCGAGGCCTGGAAGCTCGGCGTCAAGGCGCTCGCGATCTACCGCGACAACTGCAAGGTCGGCCAGCCGCTCTCCGCCAAGAAGAAGGAGGACGAGAAGGCCGAGGTCACCGCCAAGGCGGAGGACACCATCCGTGCCGCGGTCGAGAAGGTCGTCGAGTACCGCCCGGTCCGCAAGCGCCTTCCGAAGGGCCGTCCCGGCATCACCACCTCCTTCACGGTCGGCGGCGCCGAGGGCTACATGACGGCGAACTCCTACCCGGACGACGGCCTGGGCGAGGTCTTCCTGAAGATGTCCAAGCAGGGCTCGACCCTCGCGGGCATGATGGACGCCTTCTCCATCGCCGTCTCCGTCGGCCTGCAGTACGGCGTGCCGCTGGAGACCTACGTCTCGAAGTTCACCAACATGCGCTTCGAGCCGGCCGGCATGACGGACGACCCGGACGTGCGGATGGCGCAGTCGATCGTCGACTACATCTTCCGCCGCCTGGCGCTGGACTTCCTGCCCTTCGAGACCCGCTCCGCGCTCGGCATCCACACCGCCGAGGAGCGCCAGCGCCACCTCGACACCGGCTCGTACGAGCCCGTCGAAGAGGAGCTGGACACCGAGAGCCTGGCCCAGTCCGCGCCGCTCGCGGCCGCCCCGGCCCCGCAGCCGGTCCCGGTCCAGGTGCCCGCCCCGAAGCAGGCCCACACCAACGCGGAACTGGTCGAGATGCAGCTCGGCGTCAGCGCCGACGCCCCGCTGTGCTTCTCCTGCGGCACGAAGATGCAGCGCGCCGGCTCCTGCTACATCTGCGAGGGCTGCGGCTCCACGAGCGGCTGCAGCTGAGTATCCAGCGGCGCCCCCGCACCGGACACGACGTCCGGTGCGGGGGCGCCGCTGTTTTCCGCTGCCGGGGTGGTGTGGTCATCATGGGGGCGGGCGGGGGCAGCAGCCTTCGCCCCGGGGTCCGTACGGGGGTGCAGGCATGTGGAGCGGTGATGGGCTGGATCTCGGCGCGTATCTGACGCGGATCGGGTACGGCGGGGAACTCCGGGCGGACCTTCGGACGTTGCAGGAAGTGCACCGTTGCCACACCCGGTCCATCCCCTTCGAGAACCTGGACGTCGCCCTCGGGCGGGGCGTCCCGCTCGACGTCAAGAGCCTCGAGGACAAGCTCGTACGGCAACGCCGCGGAGGGTACTGCTACGAGCAGAACTCGCTGCTCGCCGCCGCCCTGGAGCGCATCGGCTTCGAGGTGGCGGGCCGGGGCGCCCGCAACCGCACCCGCGGGGACGCGCTGCTGCCGGTGACGCACGCCCTCCTCGTCGTCACCGTCGACGGCCGGCCCTGGCTGGCCGACGCCGGCTTCGGCGTCCAAGGCCCGACGGAGCCGCTGCTGCTGGAGCCGGGCACCCGGTCCCGGCAGGGCGAGTGGGGCTTTTCCGTCGCCGCAGAGGACGACGGCGTGCTCGTGCTGCGCTCGCGGAACGCGGACGGCGAGCGGGACCTCTACGCCTTCGCCCCGCAGCGCCTCCACCCCGTCGACTTCGAGCTGATGAACCACTACAGCGCCACCCATCCGAAGTCCTTCTTCACCGGCCGGGCCCTCGCCATGCGGACGGCTCCGGAGCGGCGCACCGCCTTCGTGGACGGCCAACTGATCGTCTTCCGGCCGGACGGCGGGCCCGACCGCAGCCATGTGGCATCCGATGATGTGATCGGGCTCCTCGACCAGGAGTTCGGGATCAGCCTGCCGGAAGCGGACGCCCGGCAACTGCTTCGTACCTACTGGCCAGGACTCTGACCGCGGTCGCGCTGATCCCCGTACGATGGCGCGGTGCTGGTCAAGTGGATTCGCTGCACGGTGGTGGACCGCCGGGGGTTCGAGCGCGGACAGCGGAAATGGGCAGGGCTGCCGGGCGAGCCGGGGTTCCGGGGCCAGGGCGGCGGCTGGAGCCGGAGCCGGCAGGGGGTCGCGCACGTCTTCGCCTTCTGGGAGAGCCGGTCGTTCTACGACTCCTTCATGGCGCGCTCCCACGACCGCCTCGCCGCCGCCCAGCACGGCACGTTCAGCCATGCCCGGGTCACGCTCTTCGACCACCGCTTCGACGTGAAGACCGGATTCCGGCCGCAGTTCGCCGACGCCGACGTACTGCGGGTCGCCCACTGCCGGGTGCGAGAAGGCCGGCTGGAACACTTCGCCCTCATGCAGGAGAAGGTCTGGAACCCGGCGATGGCCGGGTCGCCCGGAATGCTCCGAGGGCTGTTCGGCGAGGCACCCGGCCGCGAGTTCATGATCCTCTCGATGTGGGACTCCGAGGCCGAGCACGGCAAGTACCGCGAAGAGCGCATCGAACGGCTGTCGCTGCGCGCCCAGACGGAGGCCGACATCGAGGCGCTCACCGGCGACGTCATCGACGTCGAGCGCGCCTGGACGGTGTGACCCACGGCGCCCCGCCCCGGCGCCGTGGCCTCCGCTCGAACAGGCGCGCGCCCCTTTAGGGTCGGAGCATGGCACGACCGCGGCGCATCGTCCTCGTCCGGCACGGGGAATCGGAAGGCAATGTCGACGACACGGTGTACGAGAGGGAGCCGGACCACGCCCTGAGGCTCACCGAGACCGGCCGCGCGCAGGCGGTGGTCGCGGGGGAGCAGCTGCGCGCCCTCTTCGGCGAGGAGCCCGTCAGCGCGTACGTCTCCCCCTACCGGCGCACCCTGCAGACGTTCCGCGCGCTGGCGCTGGACCCGGCGCGGGTCCGGGTCCGCGAGGAGCCCCGGCTGCGCGAGCAGGACTGGGGAAACTGGCAGGACCGGGACGACGTACGCCTCCAGAAGGCCTATCGGGACGCGTACGGGCACTTCTTCTACCGGTTCGCCCAGGGCGAGTCCGGGGCCGACGTCTACGACCGGGTGGGCGCGTTCCTGGAGAGCCTGTACCGGTCGTTCGAGGCCCCCGATCATCCGCCGAACGTCCTGCTGGTGACGCACGGCCTGACCATGCGGCTGTTCTGCATGCGGTGGTTCCACTGGTCGGTGGCCGAGTTCGAATGCCTGTCGAACCCGGGGAACGGCGAGTACCGGACGCTGCTGCTGGGCGATGACGGCCGGTACCGGCTCGACCGGCCCTTCGAGCGCTGGATCACACCCCAGTCCTACGACCTGGACGGTTAGAGTTGCCCGCGATGACGACCCCTGACTCCTCCCCCGAGCGGCGCTTCGCACGCGCCCTGGCCAGCCTGCGCGGACTGGCGGTGGGCGATGCCCTCGGCTCCCAGTTCTTCGTCCCCGCGAACTACCCCCTGCTCAAGCGGCGCGAACTGCCCGCCGGTCCCTGGCAGTGGACCGACGACACCGAGATGGCCTGCTCGGTCCTCGCCGTGCTCGCCGCACACGGCCGGATCGACCAGGACGCCCTGGCCGGCTCGTTCGCCGAGCACCACGACTTCGACCGCGGCTACGGCCCCGCCGTCAACCGGATGCTGCGCCTGATCCGGGAGGGCGGGGACTGGCGCGAGCTGTCCGCCGCCCTGTTCAACGGCCAGGGCTCGTGGGGCAACGGCGCCGCGATGCGGATCGCGCCGCTCGGTGCCTGGTACGCGGACGACCCCGAGCAGGCCACCCACCAGGCGGAGATCTCGGCGTACCCGACCCACCAGCACCGCGAGGCCGTGTGCGGCGCGATGGCGGTGGCGGCCGCGGCAGCCCTCGCCGCTGATCCGGCGGGCCCGCCGGATCCGGAGGCCCTGCTGGACGCCGTGATCGCGCTGGTGCCGCGCAGTGCCGTGGGCGCCGGTCTGCGGCGGGCACGCGACATGCTCGACTACAGCGACGCAACGACGGTCGCGGCGGTCCTCGGCTGCGGCCGGCGGACCAGCGCGCACGACACCGTCCCGTTCGCGCTGTGGTCGGCGGCGCGCAGCCTCGGCGACTTCGAGCAGGCCTTCTGGACCACCGCGCAGGCGGGCGGTGACGTGGACACGACCTGCGCGATCGTCGGTGGAGTGCTGGGCGGCCGGGGGCTGCCGGCACTGCCCGGGGCATGGCTCGACCGGACGGAGGAGCTGCCCGGCTGGGTACCGGCCGCCGTGTGATCCGGAAACTGTGACGAAGTCGGCGTTCACGCACTGTTCGCCGACCGTCCGGTCGGGTGCGACACCTGTCTTCGCGAGTGCGATGTGAGCGGGACTTCTGTGGCGTCCGGTGCGCCTTGACCGGCTCGGTCAAGGGCTGATTGGGCGACCTTGTAGATCGTTTCAGCGCTACGCGGAAGCGAAGTCGGGGTGTGCGCCGGAGCGGAGTGCGACACTCCGGACGATCCGGTGCCGCCCAGTCCGTGAGAGGGGTGCCGCCCGGGGTGTCGCGGGCGCCCCGGAGCGGCGTAACCTTGCTGGCGCCATGCCCTACGAAGCACCCACTCACACCGTCGAGCGCTCCCTCCGCGCAACCACCGGCGCAAAGATCATCGCCGGGGTCGACGAGGTCGGAAGGGGAGCCTGGGCCGGTCCCGTCACCGTGTGTGCGGCGATCACCGGCCTCCGGCGTCCCCCCGAAGGGCTCACCGACTCCAAGCTCCTCACGGTCAAGCGGCGCGACGCGCTGGCCGCGGTGCTGGAGGACTGGGTCACCGCGTATGCCCTCGGCGACGCCTCGCCCGAGGAGATCGACGAGCTGGGCATGACCGCAGCCCTGCGACTCGCCGCAGTCCGCGCCCTGGAAGCCCTCCCGGTGCGCCCCGACGCGGTGATCCTCGACGGCAAGCACGACTACCTCGGGGCGCCGTGGCAGGTGCGCACTGTGATCAAGGGCGACCGCTCCTGCGTCGCCGTGGCCGCGGCCTCGGTGATCGCCAAGGTGCGGCGCGACCGGATGATGGCCGAACTCGGCCCCGGAATCGACGACTTCGCCTTCGCGGACAACGCCGGCTATCCCTCGCCGGTCCACCGTGCGGCGCTGGAGGAGCGGGGGCCCACCCCGTACCACCGGCTCTCCTGGTCGTATCTCGACGGTCTGCCGCAGTGGCGGCACCTCAAGAAGATCCGCAGGAGCGAGGAATTGCTGGAACTGGAAAACGGAGGCCAACTCGGCTTCGATTTCTGATCGCACACATGTACCACCCGCTGGTAGGACTCGTACCGGCGTTTGATAGACAACCATCATGCCTCTCATCCCCGAGGAGCCTCAGATTCACGAGAGTGCCCAGGGTCCCCGCGTCACTCCGGCCCCCGGCCGGGTCGCGCAGACCCCTCGCCCCGTTCCTGGTCCGCGTCCCGCCGCCGTCCCGCGGCCCGGTCGCCCCGGTCCGTCCCCCGCAGCGGTGAGCCGCACGGGCGGATCCCCCAGGCCCACCCCGCCTGTGCCGCGCGCACCGCAGCCCTCGGCGGCCTCCACCCCTTCCGTCTCGGCTGCGGTGCCGCAGATCCAGTTGATCCCGGCCTCGGCCGAGGGTGCGCTGGACGCGGCCGAGGAAGCCGTCGACCTGCTGCTGGACGCCGGCCGGGCCCCCGGCGACGTCCTGGTGCTGACCACCGGCGACCCGCACCCGTGGGCCGCGCACGAGCTGTCCTTCGGCGAGGCGTCCTACTGGGCGCAGCACGACGCCGGGGACGACGTCTTCTACGCGGACGCCGCGCAGGCGGAGCGGGCCGGCACCCGTCCCGTCGTCGTGTACGCGGCCAACGGCGGCGCGCCCGACGACACCGCCCGTACCCTGCCGTCGGCCCTCACCCGGGCCGGCGCGCTGCTGATCGTGTGCGGCGACCCGCAGCAGATCAACTCCGTGCTGGGCGCGAGCGTCTGACGCTCTGTGGTCCCGCCGCTCTCCAGTGGCGGGACCGCCCGGCTCGGCCGGGCCTCAGCGGGCTGCCGTCCGGCGCAGCGCCTCGAGGGCCCCGCCGCCCGTCCGCGGGGTGAGCGAAGCGGCGTCCAACGGGCTCTCGCCCAGCGGCACCGGCCTGGACCCGAGCCCCGGATGACGGCCGCCACGGCCCTCGCCCAGGACCTGCCAGCCGCCGCGGGTGAGCGTGATGTACGCGCCGGCGCGCAGCCCGTGCAGGGTGCAGGCGTCCCGCAGCCCCCACATCCAGGCGCCGTCCTCCTCGGTCCACCGCTCGTCGCCCTCACGGGAGTAGAGCAGCACCGCGGTCCGGACCGGCGTACGGCGACGCAGGTCGTGCGGGATCACCCGGCGCAGCCGCGACAGCAGCGCGTTGCGGTACTCCCAGCCGTCCGTCGACACGGTCCGCTGCGTGAACGAGGCACTGGCGACGAGACGTTCCTCCGGACCGAGCACGGCGATCACGGCAGTGGCCGGACCCGGTTCGTGACGGGCGTACAGCCCGCTGACCACCTCGCGCGGATTGCGCAGCAGCGGGACCCCCGCAGCGGCCCATTCCGAGGGCTCCAGCAGCCTTCCGTGGCGGACGGCGGTACTGGCGGACCCGGGTATCGAGCCGGCTGAGGACGGAGCGAATCCGAAGGCCACGGTCCTCCCTTCGGCTGCACGCCCGATGCGGGCACGGCTGAGTGACGGCGCGCCACGGCGCGGCCGTGTGCCAGTGCCGACGAGCCGTGCGGGAGCACCCCAATTCTTGCGTGGCCCGTCAGCGCGCGGCAACGAGCAATTGATCCGACCGACCGGATTCGGCCGGTATGCCGTTCATATCCTTGCCCCGCCGCGCCGCCGTCGACGCATCGAACTACGGCTGAACCGCAAGGACCAGCGGAAACACCTCCTTTGCGCCCGCCCGCCGCAGCAGCCGCGCCGCCACCGCGAGGGTCCATCCGCTCTCCGAACAGTCATCCACCAGCAGCACCGGCCCCGGCGTCCGCGCGAGTGCCTCCGCCAGTTCCCGAGGCACCGCCAGCACCTCGTGCAGCGCCCGGACCCGCTGGGCACTGTTGGACGAGGGCAGCCCGTAGCCGGGCACCTCGGCCCCGTACTCGAGGCCGCCCAGCAACGGCATGCGGCCGATCTCCGCGATCCGCGCGGCGAGCGACCCGATCAGCACCGGCCGGGTCCGTGAGGGGACCGTCACCACACCCGCCGGCCGGGCCGGCGCGTCCGGCGCGCCCGAGGCCCAACCGCCCGGTCCCCGCGCCCAGTCCGCCAGCACCTCCACCACCGCCTTGGCGACATCGTCCTGAATCTGCTGGTCGGGAGCCTGGTCGGCAAGCAGCGGGCGCAGCCGGTTGCCCCATCCGATGTCCGACAGGCGGCCCAGCGCCCGTCCGGTGGAAGCCTGTTCGCCCGCCGGGATGCGGCCCTTGAGGTCCACCCCGACCGCAGCCAGGCCCGTCGGCCACATCCGGCGCGGTTCCAGCTCCACCCCCGGCCGGCCCAACTCGCCGCGGGCAGTCGTCAGCGAGGCCTCGGCCACCTGCGCCGTGTACCGGGGGCCCGCGCAGTTGTCGCAGCGCCCGCACGGCGCGGCCTCCTCGTCGTCCAGCTGCCGGCGCAGGAACTCCATCCGGCAGCCGGCCGTCGACGCGTAGTCCCGCATCGCCTGCTGCTCCGCGGCCCGCTGCCGGGCCACCCATGCGTACCGCTCCGCGTCGTACACCCACGGCTCGCCGGTGGCCGTCCAGCCGCCCTTCACCCGGTGCACCGCGCCGTCGACGTCAAGCACCTTGAGCATCGACTCCAGGCGGGTGCGCCGCAGGTCCACCAGAGGCTCCAGGGCGGGCAGCGACATCGGCCGCTCCGCGCGCGCGAGCACGTCCAGGGTCCGGCGCACCAGCTCCTCGGGAGGGAAGGCCACCGAGGCGAAGTACTGCCAGATCGCCTCGTCCTCCCGGCCCGGCAGCAGCAGCACCTCCGCATGCTCCACACCGCGGCCGGCCCGGCCGACCTGCTGGTAGTAGGCGATCGGGGAGGAGGGCGAGCCGAGGTGCACCACGAATCCGAGGTCCGGCTTGTCGAACCCCATGCCCAGCGCGGACGTCGCGATCAGCGCCTTGACCCGGTTCGCCTGGAGGTCCTCTTCCGCCTGCTCGCGGTCCGCGTTCTCCGTCTTGCCCGTGTACGACGCCACGACGTGCCCCCGGTGACGCAGGTACGCCGTCACTTCCTCGGCGGCCGCCACCGTGAGCGTGTAGACGATGCCCGAGCCCGGCAGCTCGCCGAGGTGGTCGGCAAGCCACGCCAGCCGGTGCGCGGCATCGGGCAGCGGCAGCACGGCCAGACTCAGGCTCTCCCGGTCCAGCGGGCCGCGCAGCACGAGGGCGTCCGTCCCGGCGCCGGTGCCGAGTTGCTCCGCGACGTCCGCCGTGACCCGGGCGTTGGCCGTGGCCGTCGTCGCCAGCACCGGGACGCCCGGCGGCAGATCGGCGAGCATCGTCCGCAGCCGCCGGTAGTCGGGGCGGAAGTCGTGCCCCCAGTCCGAGATGCAGTGCGCCTCGTCGACCACGAGCAGACCGGTGGCGGCGGCCAGCTTCGGCAGCACCTGGTCGCGGAACTCCGGATTGTTGAGCCGTTCGGGACTCACCAGCAGCACGTCGACCTCGCCCGCCGCCACTTCGGCCTGGATCGACTCCCACTCCTCCGGATTGGACGAATTGATGGTCCGCGCCCGGATCCCGGCCCGGGCGGCCGCGTCCACCTGATTGCGCATCAGCGCGAGCAGCGGCGACACGATCACGGTCGGGCCGCTGCCGGCCGCCCGGAGCAGCGAGGTCGCGACGAAGTACACCGCGGACTTGCCCCACCCGGTGCGCTGCACCACGAGCGCCCGGCGCTTGTCGGCAACGAGTGCTTCGATCGCGCGCCACTGGTCCTCGCGCAACCGGGCGGTGCCCGTGGCGTCTCCGACGAGACGGGCGAGTACGGAATCGGCCGAGGCCCTGAGGTCTGCGTTCATGCCTCCATGCAACCCGATGCCTCCGACATCACGCGAATGCCCCCACGACCCTGTGGATAACTTTATCCACAGGCCTTTCGCGAAATGTCGGATCTGCGGGACCGTCATCCCATGACTCGACACAACGCATTCACGGGGCCCGTCCCCGCAGACCAGATCACCCTGCGCGGCCCCGGCGAGCTCGCCGACGCCCTGCCGTACGTGGTCGGATTCCACCCGGACAACGCACTCGTGCTGGTGTCCGTCCACGGCGCGAGCGGCCGGTTCGGCGGCCGGCTCCGCATCGGTATCCCCCGTGACCCGGGGGAGTGGGAAGACCTCGCCGCACAGGTCGCCGAGTGCCTCGTCGACGGCAGCATCCGCTGCGAGGGGCGCCCCGACGGCATCATCGTGTTCCTGTGCCGGGAACCCGGACCGGACGAGACCGGCGAGCAGGTCATGGACCGGCTCCAGCCGCTGGCACACCAGGTGCGGACCGCCTGCGGAGCCCTCGACGTGCCGGTCCTCGAAGCCATCTGCATCTCGGGCGGCCGGCACTGGAGCTACTGCTGCCCCGACCGGCGCTGCTGCCCGCCGGAGGGCACCCCGCTCGCCCTGCCCGGCACCACGGTGATGGCCGCGGCCGCCACCTTCGCCGGCATCCGGATGCGCGGTACCCAGCGGGAACTCGAGGCCCGGCTGGCGCCCCTGCGCGGTGCGGCCGCCGCCGCCCAGGAGCGTGCCCTCGACCGGGCGTCCGCCGACCTGCTGCCCCGCATGCTGGACGGCGCCACCAAGGAACAGATCGCCGAGGAGACCATCGCCCTCGTCGGCAAGGTGCTGCGGCGCCTCGCGGACGCGCCGCCCGGCGACTGCGGGCCTGCCGCCGACGACTGGGACGACGCCCTCGTCGAGGACACCGAGGCGGCCGCGCTCCTCCTGGGCCTCCAGGACCGCGAAACCCGTGACGTCGCCGCCGAGTGGATGGAGGGCGAGGAGGCCCATCTCGCGCTGCGCCTGTGGCGTGCCCTCGCCCGGCGCTGCGTCGCGGGCTACGAGGAGCACGCCGCCGCCCCGCTGAGCCTGGCCGGCTGGGTCGCCTGGTCCACGGGCGACGAGCCGTACGCCCGCATCGCCCTCTCCCTGGCCCTGCGGGCCGACCCCGGCTACGCCTTCGCCGAACTGCTCCACCACGCCTGCAACCTGCAACTCGACCCCGAGACCCTGCGCAAGTGCCTGCGGGAGGAACGCCGGACCAGGGAGCGGGGCCCGGTGCCGGCACCCCGGACCCGGCCCCGCCCCGCCGTCAGCCAGACCGGGCCCCGGACCAGGCCGAAGACCGGCGCACCCGGCAGCCGCCGGTCCCGTCCGGACCGCCGCCCGCACCACCGCACCACCGGGAGCGCGGAATGAGCCGGGGCCGGGCCTGCGTCCGGCCCGTGACCCGGCCCGCGGCCCGCGCGTTCACCTCTTTGGTGCAGGGCGCAGTGCCGCGCCGCGGCCCAGCCGAACCGTCCGGAGCGCAGACAAGGCGACGCATGCCCCACCCCGTTCCCCCCGCCCGCAGACCCCCCACCGGCCCGCCCAGCGGCGGTCACACCCCCGCCCCGCGCGGCGGCCCGCCCCGCCGGCCGGCCGCCGAACTCCCGCCCGTGCACGCCGCGGTGATCTGTGTCGCCGCGCCCTGCCTGGCCATCTCGCCGGAACACGGCCAGCTCACCGGCCGCGGACTCGACGGCATCTACCGGGCCGGCCGCCGGCTCCTGTCCCGGTGCCTCCTGCGCATCGCAGGCCGGGACCCGGTGGCCGTGCAGGGCCGCAGCCTGGGGGCCGACCGGGCCTCCTTCACCGCCACCGTGCGCACCGGTGCCGACCCCGGACCCGACCCCGACGTCACCGTGGACCGGGTGCGGCACGCCGACGGCACCGAGCGGATCACCCTGCGCAGCCACGCCGGCCGCCGCCTGCGCATCCCCGTGGAAATCGCTCTCGGCACTGACCTCGCCGACCTCGGCGCGGTCGCCGCCGGCCGGACCGGACCGGCTCTGCCCGCGGCCGTCCACGCGGGCGGCCTGCGCTGGAGCACGTCCGGAGCCCAGGCCGTGACCACCGCCGAGCCCCCGCCCGACGACGTCCTGGCCGCCCTCGGGCTGCTCCGCTGGGAACTCGACCTGGCACCCGGCGAAGCCCGCACCATCGAGCTGCGCACCACCTGCGACCGTGCGGCGCGCCTTCCCGCCACCCAGCCGACCGGCCCCCTGGCCGCCGCCCACGCCGAAGGCGACGACCACCGCGTCGAGGCCTTCTTCCGCACCAGCCTCGACGACCTGCGCGCCCTGCTCCTGCGCGATCCCGAGGAACCGTCCGACGCCTTCGCCGCCGCCGGAGTGCCCTGGCGGTGCGGACTCGCCCCGGCCGAGTCCCTGTGGGCCGCCCGGCTGGCCCTCCCGCTCGGCACCGGCCTCGCCGCGGCCACCCTGCGCACCCTGGCCAGGACCCAGACCGCGGGGCGGGGAGAGGGGGCCGGCCTGATCCCGGGCCCGCTGCGCGGCGGCGGCCACGGGCTGCCGCCCGGCTGCACCGGCACCGAGGCCACCCTCGCCTTCCCGGTCGTCCTCGCCGAGGCCAGACGGTGGGGCCTGCCCGAGAAGGACGTGGCAGCCCTGCTCCCCGCCGCCGAGCGCTGCCTCGACTGGCTGCGCAGATCGGCGGACGGGGACCTGCTCGCCGATCCTGCCGACGGGCCGCGGCGGTGCGAGACCCAGGCGCACGCCCACCGGGCCGCGCTGCTCGGCGCCGACCTCCTGGAGGCCTGCGGACGGCCGGGGGCCGGGGAACTGCGCGACTGGGCGGCGGCCCAGCGCCGGCGGTTCCGCGAGAGCTTCTGGATCGACGACCCCTCCGGAGGACGGCCCGCGGTGGCCGTGCACCCCGACGGGCGGCCGGTGCCCCACCTCAGCGGCGCCACCGCCCACCTCCTGGACACGGGGCTTCTCGGCGGCGGCCGGTTCGCCCCCGGCCTCCTCGACGGCGTACGCACCGAACAGCTCGCCCGCCTGCTCGGTGCTCCGGCCATGGATTGCGGCTGGGGCCTGCGCAGCCTCGGAGTGAAGGAACCGGGACACAACCCCTTCGGGTACCGCTCGGGGGCCGTGCGGGTGCACGAGACGGCCGTGGCCGCCGCCGGGCTGGCCGCAGCAGGCTTCGAGAAGGAAGCCGGCACCCTGCTGCACGGCCTCGTCGACGCCGCAGAACTGTTCGGCCACCGCCTGCCCGAGATGTACGGGGCCACCCAGCGCACGGCGGGCAGCGCCCCGCTGCCGCACCCGGCGGCCTGCCGCCCGGCCGCGGTGGCCGCCGCTGCGGGCATCCACCTCCTGGTCTCCCTCGCAGGAATCCGGCCGGATGCGCCGGCGGGAACGGTGACGCTCGCCCCGGTCGCCGGCGCCCCTCTGGGGGCGGTCCGGTTCTCGGGGCTGCGGGTGGCCGGGGAGCCGTTCGCGGTGCGCGTCAGCAGACTGGGCCTCGGCATGGTGGAGGAGGCCGCGGATGCGCTGCAGCTGGGTGTCTAGAAGCGCACGGTGCCTGTGGGGGAGGATCAGGAAGGGACTGTTTATCGTCAGGCAGACGACTATGATCGCGTCATGCCCTACGACCCGTCGGCCTTCCCGCCCTTCGCTGTCACCGTCGACCTGGTCGTCCTCACCGTGCGGCGCCACGCGCTCTGCGCGCTCGTGGTCCGCCGGGGAGAGCAGCCGTACCAGGGACGCTGGGCGCTGCCCGGCGGCTTCGTCCGCGGCGAGGAGGACCTTACGGCCGCCGCCGCGCGCGAGCTCGCCGAGGAGACGGGGCTGTGCGCCCACGACCCTGCCGAGCCCGGCGCGGGCAACGGGGCGCACCTCGAACAGCTCGCCACCTACGGCGACCCCAAGCGGGACCCGCGGATGCGGGTGGTCAGCGTGGCCCACCTGGTTCTCGCCCCGGACCTGCCGGCCCCTCGCGCGGGCGGGGACGCCAACAGCGCCCGCTGGGCACCCGTGGACGAACTCCTCGATGCCGAGGGCGGGTTCGAACGGGACGCGGAGGGCTCCGCCGCCCTCGCCTTCGATCACGCGCGCATCCTCGCGGACGGCGTCGAGCGGGCCCGCTCGAAGATCGAGTACTCCTCGCTCGCCACCGCCTTCTGCCCGCCCGAGTTCACCGTCGGCGAGCTGCGCCGGGTGTACGAGGCGGTGTGGGGCGTGGCCCTGGACCCGCGCAACTTCCACCGCAAGGTGACCGGGACCCCCGGGTTCCTGGTGCCGGCCGGCGGCACCACCACCCGCCAGGGCGGCCGGCCCGCCCAGCTGTTCCGGGCCGGCGGCGCCACCCTGCTCAACCCGCCGATGCTGCGACCTGAGGTCTGAGGTCTGAGGTCTGAGGTCTGAGGTCTGACGTTTGGGGTGTAGGGCCTGGCGCCCGAGGTCCGGGCGTCCGGAGGCGGGCTGCGGGTCCTGGCGTCCGGTGGTCTGCATCCGGCGGGCTGATGGGCTGACACCCGGCGTGGCTGGAAGCCGAGTTGCGTCAAAAATCGGACATATCGCGTTATCTTCCCTGTGGTATTCATCGTGCCGCAGAGCGGTCTCACCCCCGCGAGAGAAGCGATGCTCCAGGCCATCGGACTGACCAGTGCCCCCCGCCGTGACCTCCCGCCCGCCGTGGACGACCTCACCTTCGAGGCGCGGCCCGGGAGGGTGACCGCCCTGCTCGGTGATCCGGGTGCGGGCAAGACGACCGCCCTCCGGCTGATGCTGGAACTGGAGGCGGGCCGCGGTGTCACGTACTTCCGCGGACGCCCCCTGCACCGGATCGCCCATCCCGCCCGCGAGGTCGGGGTCCTCCTCGGCGACGTGCCCGGGCACCCGGCCCGGACGGTCCGGGGCCAGCTGCGGATGCTGTGCGCGGCGGTCGGCGTACCGGCCTCCCGGGCCGACGAGATGCTCGACGTCGTCGGCATGGCGGGCCTGCGCGACCAGCGGCTCGGTGCCCTGTCCGCCGGGATGGACCGGCGGCTCGGTCTCGCCGCCGCACTGCTCGCCGACCCCTGCACCCTGCTGCTGGACGAGCCGGCCGCCGGTCTCTCCGCGCGGGAGCAGAGCTGGCTGCACGGGCTGCTGCGCAGCCATGCCGAACTGGGCGGGGTCGTCCTCTTCACCACGGACGACGCCAAGGAGGCAGCGCGCTGCGCGGACCGGGTGGTCAGCATCGACGGCGGACGGCTCGTCGCCGACCAGGAGGCCGTGGAGTTCGCGCGGACCCGGCTGCGCCCGAGGGTGGCCGTCCGGACTCCGCACGCCCCGCGGCTGGCGGCTCTGCTCGGCCGCGAGGCCAGGGCCGCCCAACGCTCCGTCGAGGTCGTCGAAGAGGGGGGCAACCGGCTCTCCGTGTACGGCAGCAGCTGTGCGGAGATCGGTGAGACGGCGTTTCTGAACGGTGTCCTCGTGCACCAGCTCGCCGACGAGACCGGCGACTCGGGGCCCTCCGCCGTCCCCCGGCCCGCCGTAGAGCCCGGCTCGCAGGAGGGCGGTGCTGCGGTGCGGACACCGGCCCGCGGCTTCGCCGGGGCCGGGACCGGGGCCGCTGCTGCGGTGCCGTATCCACGACGGGCTGCGGCCGGTGGGCCGGTGTCGGCGGTGCGCCGGGTCGGCGGACCGCTGCGGCCCTTCCGGTACGAGCTGCGACGGATCGCGGGGACGCGGACCGCCGCCGTGGTGACCGCCGTGTCGGTGGTGCTGTCCGTGCTGCTCGCCGTGGTCACCGCGCGTGCCGGCGGTGCGGCGCAGCCTCGGCTGCTGGCGGCCTGGCCCGGGTACCTGCCGCTGCCGCCCGCGGCGCTGGGGGCGGGGTTGCTCGGTGCGCTCGCGTTCGGTGAGGAGTACCGGTACCCCGCCCTCGCGGCCGACCGCGGGACCGTCCCGCGGCGGCTGGGCCTGCTCACCGCCAAGCTCGCGGTCACCGCCGGGCTCGCGCTGCTGATCGGGGCGCTGGCCGTGCTCGCGGACGGGGCCGCGCTGCGGCTGGTGTTCGACACCGACCTGGTCCGGACAACCGCCAACCCGCTGACTCCGGCCGTGAGTTGGGCCGGGCTGCTGATCGGTTGTGCCTGGGCGGGAGTGCTCGCCTCCGGCGTCTTCCGGTCGGCAACGGCCGGTCTGGCGGCCGTCGTCGCGGTGCCGGTGCTGGTGGTGCCCCTGGTGCGCAAGGCGTTTGCGGGGCCGTCCGCGTACGACACCTCGGGGATCGCGGCCCGGCTGCGCGGGCTGGCCTGGGCGCACTGGCCGCCGGAGGCCGACCGCCTCGTGCTCGGCGCGTTCCGGATGCTCGCCCAACCCGTGGGCACCGCACTGGTGTTGTCCTTGGTGGTCCTGATGTGCGCGTACGGGTTCACGGGCCTGCGCAGTCGGGTTCGTTGGTGACCGTTCGGCATCGCAATCCGGCCGGATTACCCCGCACGGACCACAACTCCCCGGGATGTGCCCGTTTCCTTACGATAAGTCGTCAATTGCGCAGGTGGCACCGATCACCCTTTCGTGTGCTTTTCACCAAAGACCTCAAGGGGCGTGGAACCGCGGCCGACAAAGGATTCGTGAGTACCCTTGCGCACACCATGATGACCGCCGCCCGCCACGCCGACTCCGGCCTCGCCGGCCCGGGCGAACTCGACCGCTACCCCTACGCGGAAGCCCCCGGCCCCGACCGCGTCGGACCGCCCCACTGGGACGGTGCCGACGTCGACCTGGCCCGGGTCGGCCGCCGCGCGGCCGGCAGCCGGGGCCGCGGCCTGCACGGCCAACTCGTCCAGCAGCTCGGTCAGATGATCGTCTCCGGGGACCTCGGCGCGGACCGCCCGCTGGTGCCCGAGGAGATCGGCCAGCGTTTCGAGGTCTCCCGCACCGTCGTCCGGGAATCGCTGCGCGTCCTGGAGGCCAAGGGCCTGGTCAGCGCCCGCCCCAACGTCGGCACCCGGGTGCGCCCGGTCAGCGACTGGAACCTGCTCGATCCCGACATCATCGAGTGGCGCGCCTTCGGCCCCCAGCGCGAGGACCAGCGCCGCGAGCTGAACGAGCTCCGCTGGACCATCGAGCCGCTGGCCGCCCGCCTCGCCGCCGGCCACGGCCGCGCCGACGTCCAGCAGCGTCTCTCCGACATGGTCGAGATCATGGGCCACGCCCTCGCCCAGGGTGACGGGATCACTTTCTCCCGCGCCGACAACGAGTTCCACGGCCTGCTCATCCAGGTCGCCGGAAACCGCATGCTGGAGCACCTCTCCGGCATCGTCTGCGCCGCCCTCCAGGTCTCCGGCAACCCCGTGACCTCGTGTGACCGCCCGAGCGAGACCTCCGTGGCCCACCACGGCCGGATCGTCGAGGCGCTCGCCGCCAACGACCCCCAGGGCGCCGAGAACGCCATGCGCCAGCTCCTGATGGTGCATCCGGAGGTGGAGCGGGTCGTCCCGGCACCGCGCGAGCACTGACGGGCCGGGCAGCCCCCGCCGGGGCGTGCTCGCCGCCGTGCCACGGTGGCTGTGACCGGGTGTCGCCGGGCCTCGCGGGGGGTCCGGCGACAGCGGTGCGAGCGGCCGCCGGCCGCCCCCCGCACGGCGCGCCACGCCGTCGTTCGGCGCCGGATCCGAGGCGGATGTGACTCGGGCCACGAAGATTGGGCGTAACGCTCCGCGAGGTCATGCGATGACTTAAGTGGTGATGGCCGACGGAGGGAACACAGCAGCCGTTGCGGGTGCTGTGCAGCTCCCCAGGCCCCTGCCCGCGCCGCCGTCCCTCCCGGCCGGTGGTCGTCGGCTCCGGTCCAGCACCAGGCCGGGGTCGGAAGCCGTTCCCATCGTTCCGAGAGGTTGTTCGTGTCGGCCAGCACATCCCGTACGCTCCCGTCGGAGATCGCCGAGTCCGAGTCTGTGATGGCACTCATCGAGCGGGGCAAGGCCGAGGGGCAGATCGCCGGCGATGACGTGCGTCGGGCCTTCGAGGCTGACCAGATTCCGCCAACCCAGTGGAAGAATGTTCTTCGCAGCCTCAACCAGATCCTTGAGGAAGAGGGTGTGACGCTGATGGTCAGTGCCGCGGAGTCGCCCAAGCGCGCCCGCAAGAGCGTCGCAGCCAAGGCCCCGGTCAAGCGTGCGCCCGCCAAGACCGTCCCCGCGAAGCCGGCGGCCGTGAAGGCCGCGGAGCCGGAGGCCCCGGCGGCCGGGACGGCCGGGACGGCGGATGTGGACGCCCCTGAGGACGAGACCGGGACGGAGGCCGCCAAGAAGGCCGTGGCCAAGAAGACGGCGGCGAAGAAGGCCGCGCCGGCCAAGAAGACCGCAACGAAGAAGACGGCCGCCAAGAAGACCGCCGCCAAGAAGGACTCCGACGAGCCCGGTGAGGAAGAGGCGCTCGAAGAGGGCCCCGGCGGGAAGCCCGGCGAGGGCGAGGAAGAGGAGACCGGCGAGGCCAAGGGCTTCGTGCTCTCCGACGACGACGAGGACGACGCCCCCGCCCAGCAGGTCGCCGTGGCCGGTGCCACCGCCGACCCGGTCAAGGACTACCTCAAGCAGATCGGCAAGGTCCCGCTCCTCAACGCCGAGCAGGAGGTCGAGCTCGCCAAGCGGATCGAGGCCGGCCTCTTCGCCGAGGACAAGCTGGCCAACGCCGACAAGCTGGCCCCCAAGCTCAAGCGCGAGCTGGAGATCATCGCCGAGGACGGCCGCCGCGCCAAGAACCACCTGCTGGAGGCCAACCTCCGCCTCGTGGTCTCGCTGGCCAAGCGCTACACCGGCCGCGGCATGCTGTTCCTGGACCTGATCCAGGAGGGCAACCTCGGCCTGATCCGCGCGGTGGAGAAGTTCGACTACACCAAGGGCTACAAGTTCTCCACGTACGCGACCTGGTGGATCCGGCAGGCGATCACCCGCGCCATGGCCGACCAGGCCCGCACCATCCGCATCCCGGTGCACATGGTCGAAGTGATCAACAAGCTGGCGCGCGTGCAGCGCCAGATGCTCCAGGACCTGGGCCGCGAGCCCACCCCGGAGGAGCTGGCCAAGGAACTCGACATGACCCCCGAGAAGGTCATCGAGGTCCAGAAGTACGGCCGTGAGCCGATCTCCCTGCACACCCCGCTCGGCGAGGACGGTGACAGCGAGTTCGGCGACCTCATCGAGGACTCCGAGGCCGTGGTCCCGGCCGACGCCGTCTCCTTCACGCTCCTCCAGGAGCAGCTGCACTCGGTGCTCGACACCCTCTCCGAGCGCGAGGCGGGCGTGGTGTCCATGCGCTTCGGCCTCACCGACGGCCAGCCCAAGACCCTCGACGAGATCGGCAAGGTCTACGGGGTCACCCGTGAGCGGATCCGGCAGATCGAGTCCAAGACGATGTCGAAGCTGCGCCACCCGTCGCGGTCCCAGGTGCTGCGCGACTACCTCGACTGATCCGGCGCAGGGTGCCCGAGGGCCCCGCGCAGACGCTCACCGGAGGCCCGGTGTCCCGACCGTGGGACACCGGGCCTCCGCCGTGCGCGCGGGTGCGGCGCAGGGCACCCCGTACCACCCTGGGTGGGGTCATGCACACACTGCGTCAGGAGGCCCCATGCGTCGTCCCTTTGCCCGCACCCTGGCGGGAGCGCTCTCCCTGGCTGCGGGCGCGGCCGTGGCGCCCCTGGCCCCGGCGGCCCCCGCCGCCGCCGACAGCGTCGTGATCGGCGGCCGGCCGGTCCGGGTGTCGGACAGCCCGTGGGTCGTGGCCCTGGCGAGCCGTGACCGGTTCGGGGGTACGCGGGCGGGCCAGTTCTGCGGGGGCGTGGTGGTCGCCCCCGCGAAGGTGCTCACCGCCGCGCACTGCCTGGCCCGGCAGGTGATCGGCGGCCCGGTCGAGTCGCTGCGGGACCTGCGGGTGGTCGTCGGGCGGACCGAGCTGCTGGGAGCGGACGGGCACGAGGTCGAGGTGCGGGAGGCCCGCGTCAATCCCGCGTACGACCGTATGACCAACGCGGGCGATCTCGCGGTACTGACACTCGCCGAAGCCGTTCCGGCACGCTACGTACTCCCGATGGCCGGGCCGGGGGACGAGGCGTACGCGCCGGGGACCGAAGCGGCCGTATACGGCTGGGGTGACACGAGCGGCTACGGGGACTACGTGACCGGGCTAAGGTCCGCGCAGGTGACGGTGTTCGACGACGCGGCCTGCGAGGAGGCCTATCCCGGGGGCCCGGACGGCCGCTACCGGGCCGACGCGATGGTCTGCGCAGGAGACAGCCGGGGCGGCCGGGACGCCTGCCAGGGAGACAGCGGAGGGCCGCTGGTGGCCCACGGGAAGCTGATCGGGCTGGTCTCCTGGGGCCGCGGCTGCGGGCGTGCCGACAGCCCGGGGGTGTACACGCGGATCGCCCCGCTCATCGGGCTGGTCGAGGGCTGAGCGGAACGGTCCGGGCGCGGACATGAGGACGGGCGGTCTCCCCTGGTTCGCAGGGGGACCGCCCGTCGACCGGTCCTGGACCGGTCCTGGCTCGTCGGGATGGAGGCCTGTCAGCGTTCCTCGGTGTCGGCGCTGGCCTGGACGGCCGTGAGCCGCTCGGTCTCATCCTGTATTTCCGCGGCGATCTTCTTGAGTTCCGGCTCGAACTTGCGCCCGTGGTGGGCGCAGAAGAGCAGTTCACCGCCGCTCAGCAGGACGACGCGCAGATATGCCTGGGCGCCACAACGGTCGCATCGGTCAGCGGCCGTCAGCGGGGTCGCGGGGGTCAGAACAGTAGTCACGTCGCCTCTTCTCTAGCTCGACGAGCTGTCGTACCAGGGTCAACATCCAACCAGGCCGAAAACGTTCCCGCTCGCGGCTTTTCCTCGAAACTTTTCCTTCCGAGCTGGCCGGCTGTTGCCGGTTGGCGGCGAAGGAGCCGTATTGCGTTGCTTTACGGTTTCGCGTTGTTGTCGTTGTCGGTCGCAGTCCCCGGGCCTTCCGGCGGGTGCCGGTTGTTCATGAGGACGTGCCCGAACCCTAAATGGTTCATGCCTCGAAGGGAACGTGATGTTTGCTTCACTCCATCGAGGGATCGAACATCCGTACGGTTCTGGACTAGGCTGGAGAAGCCGCAAGGGTGGCGTTGCACCGGCTCTACCAGGCCTCGGTACCCTCTGAGCGGTGGCCGACCCACCCCTGAGCCCGAACGGGCCAGAAGAGAAATTCAGCGAGGAGCGAACTGCGTGACCGCCGACACGTCCGTGCCTTCCAGCGCGCTGCTGACCGGAGCAGACCGGGACGGCTCCAACTACACCGCGCGGCACCTGCTCGTCCTCGAAGGGCTCGAGGCGGTCCGCAAGCGTCCCGGCATGTACATCGGGTCCACGGACAGCCGTGGCCTGATGCACTGCCTCTGGGAGATCATCGACAACTCCGTCGACGAGGCCCTGGGCGGGTTCTGCGACCACATCGAGGTCGTGCTCCACGACGACCAGTCCGTCGAGGTCCGGGACAACGGCCGCGGCATCCCGGTCGACGTCGAGCCCAAGACCGGCCTGTCCGGCGTCGAGGTCGTCATGACCAAGCTGCACGCCGGCGGCAAGTTCGGCGGTGGCTCGTACGCGGCCTCCGGCGGCCTGCACGGCGTGGGCGCCTCGGTCGTCAACGCCCTCTCCGCCCGTCTCGACGTCGAGGTCGACCGCAACGGAGCCACCCACGCGATCAGCTTCCGCCGCGGCGTCCCCGGCCTCTTCGCCGAAGCCGGCCCCGAGGCCGCCTTCGACCCGGCGAACGGCCTGGTCAAGGGCAAGCGCGTACCCAAGACCCGGACCGGCACCCGGGTGCGCTACTGGGCCGACCGCCAGATCTTCCTCAAGGACGCCCGGCTCTCGCTGGAGACCCTCTACCAGCGGGCCCGCCAGACCGCCTTCCTGGTACCCGGCCTGACCATCGTCGTCCGCGACGAGCGGGGCATCGACGGCGCCGGCAAGACCGAGGAGGTCTTCCGCTTCGACGGCGGCATCAGCGAGTTCTGCGAGTACCTCACCCAGGACAAGGCGGTCTGCGACGTGCTCCGGCTGACCGGCCAGGGCACCTTCAAGGAGACGGTCCCGGTCCTCGACGACCGCGGCCACATGACCCCCACCGAGGTCACCCGCGAGCTCGGCGTGGACATCGCGCTGCGCTGGGGCACCGGCTACGACAGCACGGTCAAGTCCTTCGTGAACATCATCGCCACCCCCAAGGGCGGCACCCACGTGAGCGGCTTCGAGCGCTCGGTCACCAAGACCGTGAACGAGGTGCTCCGCTCGGCCAAGCTGCTCCGCGTCGCCGAGGACGACGTGGTCAAGGACGACGCGATGGAAGGCATGACGGCCGTCGTGACCGTCCGTCTCGCCGAGCCGCAGTTCGAAGGCCAGACCAAGGAGGTGCTCGGCACCTCCGCGGCCGCCCGGATCGTGGCCGCGGTGGTCGCCCGCGAGCTCAAGGCCTTCCTGACCTCCACCAAGCGGGACGACAAGCAGCAGGCCCGCGCCGTGATGGAGAAGGTCGTCGCGGCCGCCCGGACCCGGATCGCGGCCCGCCAGCACAAGGAGGCGCAGCGCCGCAAGACCGCGCTGGAGTCCTCCTCGCTGCCCGCCAAGCTGGCCGACTGCCGCAGCGACGACGTCGAGCGCAGCGAGCTGTTCATCGTCGAGGGCGACTCCGCGCTCGGCACCGCGAAGCTCGCCCGGAACTCCGAGTTCCAGGCCCTCCTGCCCATCCGCGGCAAGATCCTCAACGTCCAGAAGTCGTCGGTCTCGGACATGCTCAAGAACGCCGAGTGCGGCGCGATCATCCAGGTCATAGGAGCCGGCTCGGGCCGGACCTTCGACATCGACGCGGCGCGCTACGGCAAGATCGTCCTGCTCGTCGACGCCGACGTCGACGGCGCCCACATCCGCTGCCTGCTGCTCACGCTCTTCCAGCGCTACATGCGGCCGATGGTCGAGGCCGGCCGGGTCTTCGCGGCCGTGCCGCCGCTGCACCGGATCGAGCTCGTCCAGCCCAAGAAGGGCCAGGACAAGTACGTCTACACGTACTCGGACAACGAGCTGCGCCAGACGCTGCTGGAGTACCAGCGCAAGGGCGTCCGCTACAAGGACTCGATCCAGCGCTACAAGGGTCTCGGCGAGATGGACGCCGACCAGCTCGCAGAGACCACGATGGACCCGCGCCACCGCACCCTGCGCCGGATCAACATCGGCGACCTGGACTCGGCGGAGCAGGTGTTCGACCTGCTGATGGGCAACGAGGTCGCCCCGCGCAAGGAGTTCATCACCGGCTCCGCGGCCACCCTGGACCGCTCGCGCATTGACGCCTGATTCCCGGGCGGCCGGGGGACACCGGACCCGTGGCGCTCTTCACCCTGTCACCTGATGGGGTGAAGAGCGCCGAGACGCGAGTCCGGAAACCGCCCCTCCGCACATCCTTGTGGGCACGCAGCCACTGCGGCCGCGGGCAAGGAGTGTGCGGTGGACAAGCACGAAGGGCGTGATGCCGGAACGATCCGGCTCGACGACCCCTGGTACGACGCCCTCGCGTCGGGCTGGGGCGAGGGCGGGGAGCCGGCCATGGCGCCCGCCGCCCCCGCCGGCCCCGGCCGCACCGACCGGCCGGACACCGGTACGGCTGCCATCTACCTGGAAGTCCAGCGCAGCGCCGCATTCCAGGAGGTGCGCAGCCGCTACCGCGGGTTCGTCGTCCCCGCCACCGCCGCCTTCCTCGCCTGGTACCTCGCGTACGTGCTCACCGCCGTGGCCGCGCCCGGGCTGATGGCCCGTCCGGTGCTCGGCGCCGTGAACGTGGCGCTGGTCGCCGGGCTCGCCCAGTTCCTCACGACCTTCCTGCTGACCTGGGCCTACGCCCGGCACGCCCGGCTCCGCCGGGACCGGGCCGCGCTCGACCTGCGCTGGACGGTCTTCGAGCAGGAGCGGGGCCGGGGACACGGCAGGGAGAGCGGGCGGTGAGCGGCCCGGCACTGGCAGCGGGCGCCCTGACTTCCGGACCGCAGACCGGCCACCAGACCCTCGCCCTGGTCCTGTTCAGCAGCTTCGTCGCGGTCACCCTGGCCATCACCACCTGGGTGAGCCGCAGCCGGCGGGGCTCGGCCGAGGAGTTCTACGCCGGGGGCCGGCTCTTCTCCCCGATGGAGAACGGTTTCGCCATCGCGGGCGACTACATGTCCGCGGCGTCCTTCCTCGGCATCTCCGGACTGATCGCGCTGTTCGGCTACGACGGGCTGCTGTACTCCGTCGGCTTCCTGGTGGCCTGGCTGGTCGTGCTCTTCCTGGTCGCCGAGCTGGTCCGCAACTGCGGCCGCTTCACGCTGGCCGACGTGGTGGCCGCGCGGATGAGCGAGCGGCCCGTGCGGATCGCCGCCGGCAGTTCCTCCGTGGCCGTCTCGGTGCTCTACCTGGTCGCGCAGATGGTCGGCGCCGGCAGCCTGGTCAGCCTGCTGCTCGGCACCCACAGCGGCGCGGCGCGGGTCTGGACGGTGATCGGAGTGGGCGCGCTGATGGTGGTCTACGTGGCCTTCGGCGGGATGCGCGCCACCACGTGGATCCAGATCGTCAAGGCCGTGCTGCTCATGGGCGGTGCCGTCACCCTGACCGTGCTGGTCATGGTGAAGTTCCACGGGAACTTCAACCAGCTCCTGCTGTCCGCCGCCGAGCGCAGCGGGCACGGCGAGCGGTTCCTCGGACCCGGGCTGAAGTACGGCGGGGACTGGACCGCCCGGTTCGACTTCCTGAGCCTGGGCCTGGCGCTCGTCCTCGGCACCGCGGGCCTGCCGCACATCCTGTCCCGCTTCTACACCGTGCCGACGGCCCGTGCCGCCCGCCGGTCCGTGGTCTGGGCGATCGGCCTGATCGGCGGGTTCTACCTGATGACGATCGTGCTCGGGTTCGGCGCCGCCGCGCTGGTCGGCCCCGACGACGTCCGCGCCTCGAACGCCTCCGGCAACACCGCCGTACCGCTGCTCGCCCTGGTCCTCGGCGGCGGCAGCGGCACCACCGGCGGCACCGTGCTGTTCTCCGTCGTCGCCGCCATCGCCTTCGCCACCATCCTGGCGGTCGTCGCCGGAATCACCCTCGCCTCCTCCGCCTCCGTCGCCCACGACCTGTACGCCTCGCTCAGGCGCAAGCACGCCCGCCAGCGCAGCGAGGTGGCCGTGGCGCGGGTCGCGTCCGTGGGCATCGGGACCCTGGCGATCGGGCTCGGACTGCTCGCCCGGGACCTCAACGTCGCCTTCCTGGTCGGCCTCGCCTTCGCCGTGGCCGCCTCGGCGAACCTGCCCGTGCTCA
The DNA here is from genome assembly GCF_020532645.1 of Streptomyces bambusae. Classification (GTDB taxonomy): domain Bacteria; phylum Actinomycetota; class Actinomycetes; order Streptomycetales; family Streptomycetaceae; genus Streptomyces; species Streptomyces bambusae. Next base: position 223,728 of record NZ_JAJAUZ010000002.1, on the reverse strand, counting down.
TGTACGCGCTGTTCTGGCGCGGATTCACCACCCGGGGCGCGGTCTGGTCGGTGTACGGCGGGCTGGTGCCGGCGGTCCTGCTGGTGGTGTTGTCACCTGTGGTCTCCGGCAGCCCCGACGCCCTGTTCCCCGGGGTGGACTTCCAGGTGTTCCCGCTGCAGAACCCGGGGATCGTCTCGATCCCGCTCGGCTTCCTGGCCGGCTGGCTGGGCACCGTCACCTCCCGCGAGGAGCCCGACGAGGCCCGGCACGCCGAGACCGAGGTGCGGGCCCTGACCGGGGCGGGCGCGGTCTGAGACGTCCGGGGGCTCAGGGGCCGGCCGGGACCCACTCGTACCGGTGCTCGGGGCGTCCGGTCTCGCCGTAGCGGAGGCTGAGGCGGACCCGGCCGCTGCGCTCCAGCAGCTTCAGGTAGCGCTGGGCGGTCTGCCGGCTGACCCCGGCCCGCTCGGCGATCTCCTGGGCGGACAGGGTGCCGTCCGCGGCCCTGAGGACCTGGCGGACCAGCTCGGCGGTCGTGGGGGAGTGGCCCTTGGGGAGCTCCACCGGTGCGCCGGCCGCGGCCAGCGCACCGAAGATCCGGTCCACCTCGGCCTGCTCCGCCTCGCCGCCCGCGGCCAGGGTGCGGCGCAGCGCCGCGTACGCCTCCAGCTTGGCCCGCAGCCCGGCGAAGGCGAACGGCTTGACCAGGTACTGGAGGGCGCCCAGCCGCATGGCGGACTGCACGGTGGCCAGGTCACGGGCCGCCGTCACCATGATCACGTCGGTGTGCCGGCCCAGCTCGCGCAGCCGCCGTACCAGGTCGAGGCCGGTGCCGTCGGGCAGGTAGTGGTCCAGGAGCACCAGGTCCACCGGGTGCCCCTCGACGTACGCGAGAGCCTCGGCCGCGGAGTGCACCCGGGCCACCGGCCGGAAACCGGGAACCTTCGCCACGTACGCCGCGTTCACCAGGGCGACACCCCGGTCGTCGTCCACCACCAGCACGTCGATCATCCGGTCGGTCACCGCAGGGCCTCAGGGAGCACGACGGCGAACTCCGCGCCGCCGTCCGCTGCCTCGGCGGCGTGCGCGCTGCCGCCCTGCCGCTCGGCCAGCCTGCGCACCAGGGCGAGGCCCAGACCGCGCTTGCCGTGCGCCGAAGGCTGCTTCGTGGACCAGCCCTCGGTGAAGATCTGCTCGCGCTGGCCGGCGGGCACGCCCGGTCCGCTGTCCCGGACCCGCACCACCACGGCCTGCCCCTCTGCCGCCAGTGCCACCTCGACCCGGGGTGCCGCGGAACCGGCCGCCGCGTCGAGGGCGTTGTCGACCAGGTTGCCGAGGACGGTCACCAGCCCGCCCGGGTCGACCAGCCGGTCGGGCAGCAGGGTGTCGTCGGACAGCCGCAGGGCCACGCCGCGTTCGGCGGCGACCGTCGCCTTGCCGACCAGCAGGGCCGCCAGCAGCGGGTCCTGCACCCGCTCGGTCACCTGCTCGGCCGTGGCCCGGTGCACCCCCACGACCTCGGTCACGTACTCGGCCGCCTCCTCGTGCAGGCCGAGTTCCAGCAGGCCGAGCAGGGTGTGCAGCCGGTTGGCGTGCTCGTGGTCCTGAGCCCGCAGGGCGTCGATCAGGCCGCGCGTCGAGTCCAGCTCGCGGCCCAGCTGCTCCAGCTCGGTACGGTCGCGCAGCGTGGCCACGGCGCCGCCGTCCTCGGTGGGCATCCGGTTGGCGACCAGCACCCGGGGCCCCTGCACGGCCAGCAGGTCCTCGCCGGTGACCCGGCCCGCCAGCACGTCAGCGGTGCGCCCGCCGCCCAGCACCTCGTCCAGCGGGCGGCCCGCCGCGTCCGGTCCCAGCCCGAGCAGCCGCTGGGCCTCGTCGTTCACCAGCCGGATCCGGCCGTCCGCATCGAGTGCGACGAAGCCCTCGCGGATCGAGTGGAGCATCGCCTCGCGCTCCGCGAGCAGCGCCGAGATGTCGGAGAAGGCCAGGTCACGGGTCTGCCGCTGGATCCGCCGGGAGATCAGGTAGGCGGCGAGCGCGCCCGCCGCCAGGGCGCCGCCCGCGTAGGCGAGCAGCCCCGGGATGGCCCCGAGCAGCCGGTCGCGGACGCTGTCGTACGCGATGCCGACCGAGACCGCGCCGACGATCCGCCCGCTCGCGTCGCGCAGTGGCACCTTGCCGCGGGCGGTCCGCCCGAGGGTGCCGTCGTCGATCTCCATGACCTCACGGCCGGCCAGCGCCTCCGCGGGGTCGGTGGACACGTGCCGGCCGATCCGGTCGGGGCTGGGGTGCGAGCGGCGGATGCCCTGGAGGTCGAGGACGACGACGTACTCGGCGCCGGTGGCCTGCCGGACCCGCTCCGCGGCCGTCTGCACCGGCCCGTCCGGCACCGGGCGCCCGGCCAGCAGGTCCTCGGCGAGGCGCGGGTCGGCTGCCGTGCCCTGCGCGATGGCGAGCGCGCGACGCATCGCCTGGTCGTCCAGCTGGCTGCTGAGCGGCGCCAGGAACAGGCCGGTCGCCAGCACGGTCACGCCCGCGGCGATCGCCAGCTGCATCAGCAGGACCTGCGAGAACACCCGCCGGGGCAGCATCCTCCTCAGGTGCCCCGACCTGCTGTCCCGTACCGGTGTCGCGCTCATGGGTACGAACGGTAGAACGGCGCCCGGGCTTTCCGGAACCCCGGACCGCACCCGCGCCTGGCTACCATCGGGCAGGTGACCAGCAGGCAGCCCATCCCCGTCGTCGTCCTCGCCGGATTCCTCGGATCCGGCAAGACCACCCTGCTCAACCACCTGCTGCGCACCAGCCGCGGCACACGCATCGGGGTGGTGGTCAACGACTTCGGGTCGATCGAGATCGATGCGATGAAGGTGGCCGGCCAGGTCGGGGACTCCATGGTCTCGATCGGCGGCGGCTGCCTGTGCTGCGCGGTCGACGGCAGCGAGCTCGACGCGTACCTGGCGAAGCTCGCGGCACCCGAGCACCGGATCGACGTGATCGTCATCGAGGCGAGCGGGCTGGCCGAGCCGCAGGAAATGGTCCGGATGCTGGTCGCCGCCGAGAACCCCGCAGTCCGCTACGGCGGCATGGTGGAGGTCGTGGACGCGGCCGAGTTCGACGCCACCCGGGACCGGCACCCGGAGACCGACCGGCACCTCGCCGTCGCCGATCTCGTCGTCCTGAACAAGGCCGACCGGGTCGCCGCCGACGCGCTCGACCGGATCGGGGCCGTGGTGGCCGGGCTGTGCCCCGGCACGCCGCTGGTGCGCGCCGACCACGGCCGGATCGACCCGGGGCTGCTCTTCGACCGCCGGCCGTGGACCGAGACGCGGGGGCAGCTCTCGTTCGAGGACCTGGTGGCCGAGGCCGAGGATCACGAGCGGGCGGGCCGTGCCGACCACGTGCACACGGCGTACGAGACCGTCGAGTTCACGTCGGAGCAGGCGCTGAGTCCGCGCCGCCTGATCGACTTCCTCGACCGCAGGCCGGCCGGGCTCTACCGGATCAAGGGCCAGGTGTACTTCGGCGTCCCCGGACACCCCGAGAAGTACGAGGTCCACGCCGTGGGCCGGTTCCTCGGCTTCACCCCGCAGCCCTGGGGCCGGGACGAGGAGCGCGTGACCCGGCTCGTCCTGATCGGCTCCGGCACGGACCGCGAGGCCCTGCTGGCGGAGCTGGCGGCCTGCCGCGAACCCCGGCCGCAGGACACCGCGCCGGAGGCGATGTGGGGGGTGCTGCGGTACGTGGAGCGGCCCGGGGACGCAGCGGGCACCGGGCCTGCCGGCGCGGAACCGGAACCCGATGCGGAGCCGGATGCCGGGATCGGGCCGGACTTCGAGCCGGTGCCGGACTTCGCTGCCGACCTGGACTTCGGGCCCGGGCCGGGAGCCGAGGCGGACGTCGACCCCTTCGACCCGGAAGACGACTTCGGCCCGGAAGGCGACTTCGGCCCGGACCCGGACGGCGGGCCCGACGACGACGCGTACCTGGCGCTGTACCCGGACCTGGACGCGGACCGGGCCCCCGGCGTCCCGTCGTAGCCCGGGTCACGCCCGGCTCGGGGCCGTACGCCCACCTCCTAGGCCACGTCGATCCCGTGGTCGCCGAGCAGGTCCGCCAGGCCGCCGCGGTAGCCCTTGCCGCCGGCGACGAAGTCCCAGTCGCCGTTCGGCCGGCGCCGGAAGGAGCCGAGCACCAGGGCGGTCTCGCCTGGACGTCCGTCGGAGACCTCGAGCGTGCCGAGTTCCTCCCCGGAGGCGTCCAGGAGCCGGATCCGGGCGTCCGTGAAACCGGCCAGGTCGGCGGCAGGGTCGGTCTCCGGGTCCACCGCGGCCACCAGCACCAGCCGGTCCGCCGATGCCGGCAGGGCCTCGAAGGAGACCTCCACGGCCGCCCGGTCCGGGGGCGTGTGGGTGCCCGAGCGGACCGAGCCGTCCGGGGTCTGCGGGTTGTTGAAGTAGACGAAGTGCTCGTCGCCGAGCGCCCGGCTGCCGGTGCACACCAGTGCGCACACGTCGAGCACCACCGAGCCGGACCAGGACATCCCCAGCACGTTGTGCTCGGAGCTCGTGCGCGGCGACGGAACACGGGGTTCCACAGCGGCCTGCGCCGGCGCCCGCGAGGCTGCTGCCGCCCGGCTCCGCCCACCCGCGCCGCCACCGCCCGCCGCGGCCCCGCCCGGGCCCAGCCGGCCCCGCAGCCCGTGCCGGTGCAGCAGCTCGACCAGGTCGGGGCCGGAGACCAGCTCCAGCGGCTTGCCCTCGGCGAAGCGGTGCGAGCCCGGGCCGAAAGACGAGGTGGTGACCAGCACGCCCTTGTTCGCCCCGGCGTCCTGCACCGTGCCGTACAGGTCCCGGACCGCGGTCGGCGGCACCGTGTTCCGGTAGCGCTTGACCTGGACCACGATCCGGCCGCCGCGGATCGGCGCCGGGTCCACCGCCTCCACGTCCACTCCGCCGTCCCCCGACCGCTGGGTGGTCACCGCCTCCATGCCCATCGCCCGGAACAGCTCCGCGACCAGGTGCTCGAAGTCGATCGGGTCCATCGCGAACAGGTCCGGTTCGTCGCCCTGCGCCGCCGCGGCCGCGGCCGCGCCGCCGTGCGTGACCACGTCCGCGCCGACTTCCTCGGGCAGCCGCCCGGGGCGGACCGCGGTCAGCTGGTCGGGACGCGCGGACAGCTGCCCGCGCAGGCCCTCCACCAGGCAGTCCACCGCGCTCACCTGCTCCAGGTGCAGGCCCTGGAAGGTGCCGCGGGCGGCCGTGACGCTCGCCAGCACCAGCCGGGCCTGCCGGCCCGTCACCGGATCGTGGTCGTCCACGAAACCGTTGACCACCACCGAGTCGAGCGCCCCGAACTCGTCCGCCGCGTACACCTCGCGCAGTACCAGCAGCAGGCACTGGGCGAGCGCGTCCCGGTACAGGGCCCGCCGCTGGGTGACCGGGCGGGCGGTCTCCCGGTCCTCGTCGGTGCTCGCCACGAACCGTACGGACTTGGCCTGCGGGACGATCCCGAACCCCGGCAGCTCCCAGGCCAGCACCAGCTCGCGGAGCCGGCTGTCGTACGCCGCCGCCACCTGCCGGGGGAGTTCCTGCGGCCAGGCCGCGGACGCGTAGAGGGCGGCGGAGAAGTAGTCCACGACCGCGTCGGGGTCGCCGTCGCGCAGGGCCTGCGCCTGCGCGGCCAGACCGTCGTTGTGGGCGCGGATCCCGGCCAGCTGCTCGGCCGCCCAGCGGTCGTAGCCGGCCCGGTACTCGGCCAGGTCCTGACGGCGCCGGGCCTCGGCGGCCTGCGCGGTCTGCCAGGCCTCCGTATAGCGGGCGTGGGCCTCGCGCTCGGCCCGCTCCCGGCGGCCGGCCGTCAGCCCCCAGCCGGTCTGCGGCTGGAAGTAGCGCAGTTCGGGCATCGGGACGGGCTGGGCGAGGGCGCCCGGGTCGAACGGCTGCACCTCTTCGGGACGGCGCATGACGGTCATCCGGAACGCGGGCGTCCGGCAGCCGGCCGCCAGCATCCCCTGGAGCCGGGCCACTTCCGCCTCGATCTGCTCGGTCTGCCCCCGGGCCTCGGCCTCACGGTGCCGGCGGTACGCCGCCTGGTGCTCGCGCTGACTGCGCGCCAGTTCGCGCTCGTACGCCCGCTGCCGGCGCTCGCTCTCCCGCTGCTGCGCCAGCCGGGCCTGGTCGTGCTGCCGCTGGGCCTCGGCCCAGATGCCGGCCGGCCCACTCGATCGACGGCTCATGCGCTGTGCCTACCCCCACCTTCGGTCCCTGCCACCGACTGTAGTTGAGGGCCGGACGGATCAGGCCTGATCGGGATGATCAGGCCTGATCCACGGCGGCAGGAGTGCCTGCCGTACGTCCTACAGCGCCGGGCCGGCGACCACCGCGACCGGCGATCCCAGCGCCGCGCCCGAGCCGTCGCGGCGCGGGTCGGGGGCCGGGAGCTCGGCCGGAGTGCCGTTGGCCGCGGCGGCGCGGGCCGGACCCGCACCCGCCCAGGCCAGCACCAGCAGGTCCTCGCCCTTCAGGAACCGCTGGCAGCGCACGCCGCCGGTGGCCCGGCCCTTGCGCGGGTACTGGTCGAACGGGGTCAGCTTCGCCGTGGCCACCGAATCGTCCAGGGTGCCGTGCGAACCGGCCACGCTGAACACGTAGGCGTCGGCCGCCGGGTCCACCGCGGAGAAGTGGATGACCTTCGCCCCCTCGGACAGCTTGATGCCGGCCATGCCGCCGGCCGGCCGGCCCTGCGGCCGCACCTGCCCGGCCGGGTAGCGCAGCAGCTGGGCGTCGTCGGTGATGAAGACGAGGTCCTCCTCGCCCGTGCGCAGCTCGACCGCGCCGACGATCCGGTCGCCCTCCTTGAGGGTGATGACCTCCAGCTCGTCCTTGTTGGCCGGATAGTCCGGCACCACCCGCTTCACCACGCCCTGCTCGGTGCCGAGCGCCAGGCCGGGGGAGGACTCGTCGAGCGTGGTCAGGCAGACCACCTTCTCGTCCGGCTCCAGCCCCGAGAGGAACTCGGTGAGCGGAGCCCCGCCGGCGAGGTTGGGCGCCGCGTGGGTGTCGGGGAGCTGCGGCAGGTCGATGACCGACAGCCGCAGCAGCCGGCCTGTGGAGGTCACGGCGCCGACCTCGGCCCGCGCGGTGGCCGGCACCGAGGACACGATCAGGTCGTGCCGCGCCCGCTTGCCGTCGCCCTCGGGCAGCGGCTCGCCCGTCGTGGTGCGGGCCAGCAGGCCCGTCGAGGACAGCAGCACCCGGCACGGGTCGTCCGCGACCTCCAGCGGCACCGCGGCGACCGGCGAACCCGCCGACTCCAGCAGCACGGTGCGCCGCTCGGTGCCGAACTTCTTCGCGACCGCGGCGAGTTCCGCCGAGACCAGCTTGCGCAGCTCGGTGTCCGACTCCAGGATCCCGGTCAGCTCGTCGATCTCGCCGGTGAGGCGGTCGCGCTCCGACTCCAGCTCCAGCCGGTCGAACTTGGTCAGACGGCGCAGCGGGGTGTCGAGGATGTACTGGGTCTGCACCTCGCTCAGCGAGAAGTGCCCGATCAGGCGCTCCTTCGCCTGCGCCGAGTTCTCGCTGGACCGGATCAGGCGGATGACCTCGTCGATGTCGAGCAGGGCCACGAGCAGGCCCTCGACCAGGTGCAGCCGGTCCCGGCGCTTGGTGCGGCGGAACTCGCTGCGGCGCCGGACGACCTCGAAGCGGTGGTCGAGGTAGACCTCCAGCAGCTCCTTGAGGCCCAGGGTGAGCGGCTGGCCGTCTACGAGCGCGACGTTGTTGATGCCGAAGGACTCCTCCATCGGCGTCAACTTGTACAGCTGCTCGAGTACCGCCTCCGGGTGGAAGCCGTTCTTGATCTCGATGACCAGGCGCAGGCCGTGCGAGCGGTCGGTGAGGTCCTTGACGTCCGCGATGCCCTGCAGCTTCTTCGAGCCGACCAGGTCCTTGATCTTGGCGATGACCTTCTCGGGGCCCACCGTGAACGGCAGTTCCGTGACGACCAGGCCCTTGCGGCGGGCGGTCACGTCCTCCACCGACGCCGTGGCACGGATCTTGAACGTGCCGCGGCCGTTCTCGTAGGCGTCCTTGATGCCGGAAAGGCCCACGATCCGGCCGCCGGTGGGCAGGTCGGGACCCGGCACGAAGCGCATCAGCGCCTCCAGGTCCGCGTGCGGGTGGCGGATCAGGTGGCGGGCGGCCGCGACGACCTCGCCGAGGTTGTGCGGCGGCATGTTGGTGGCCATGCCGACCGCGATCCCCGACGAGCCGTTGACCAGCAGGTTGGGGTACGCGGCGGGCAGCGCGACCGGCTCGCGCTCCTGGCCGTCGTAGTTGGGCGTGAAGTCGACCGTGTCCTCGTCGATGGACTCCGTCATGAGCGAGGTGGCGTCCGCCATCCGGCACTCGGTGTACCGCATCGCGGCCGGCGGGTCGTCATTGCCCAGCGAGCCGAAGTTGCCGTGGCCGTCGACCAGCGGCACCCGCATCGAGAACGGCTGCGCCATGCGCACCAGCGCGTCGTAGATCGAGGCGTCGCCGTGCGGGTGCAGCTTGCCCATGACCTCGCCGACGACGCGGGCGCACTTCACGTACCCGCGGTCGGGGCGCAGGCCCATCTCGTTCATCTGGTAGACGATGCGGCGGTGCACCGGCTTCAGGCCGTCCCGCGCGTCCGGCAGGGCCCGCGAGTAGATCACCGAGTAGGCGTACTCAAGGAAGGAGCCCTGCATTTCGTCGACGACGTCGATGTCGAGGATCTTCTCCTCGAAATCCTCCGGCGGCGGGGTCTTCGTGCTGCGGCGGGCCATCGCTGCTGCGGCTCCTTACCAAGGTCTGGGTCTGACGCGGTCCATTGTGGACCGCCGCTCTGACAACGCCGACCCCGACCCAGGGGTGACCGGGAACTTCTCCGGGTGTCGGCACGCTTGCATACAGTGGCAGGGCTGACAGAAAACCCTGCATCGCGATCGAAGGGACCACATGCCCATGGGTCACACGGCCACAGCTCAGGACGCCACCGGCGGCCTGTCGGCTACCGAGCACCGCCTGGCCAACGGCCTGCGCGTGGTGCTCTCCGAGGACCACCTGACCCCGGTCGCGGCGGTCTGCCTCTGGTACGACGTGGGTTCGCGCCACGAGGTCAAGGGGCGCACGGGTCTGGCTCACCTCTTCGAGCACCTGATGTTCCAGGGCTCCGCGAGCGTACCCGGCAACGGGCACTTCGAGCTGGTCCAGGGTGCGGGCGGGTCCCTCAACGGCACCACCAGCTTCGAGCGGACCAACTACTTCGAGACCATGCCCGCCCACCAGCTGGAGCTCGCGCTCTGGCTGGAGGCCGACCGCATGGGCTCCCTGCTGACCGCCCTCGACGAGGAGTCGATGGAGAACCAGCGGGACGTCGTCAAGAACGAGCGCCGCCAGCGCTACGACAACGTGCCGTACGGCACCGCCTTCGAGCGCCTGACGGCCCTGGCCTACCCCGAGGGCCACCCGTACCACCACACCCCGATCGGCTCGATGGCCGACCTGGACGCGGCCTCGCTGGAGGACGCGCGGAACTTCTTCCGTACGTACTACGCCCCCAACAACGCGGTGCTGTCGGTCGTCGGCGACATCGACCCCGAGCTGACCCTCGCCTGGATCGAGAAGTACTTCGGCTCCATCCCCTCGCACGACGGCAAGCAGCCCCCGCGGGACGGCTCGCTGCCCGAGACCATGGGCGGCCAGCTGCGCGAGGAGATCGCCGAGGACGTGCCGGCCCGCGCGCTGATGGCTGCGTACCGGCTGCCGCACGACGGCACCCGCGAGTGCGACGCCGCGGACCTGGCGCTGACCGTGCTCGGCGGCGGAGAGTCCTCTCGCCTGCACAACCGCCTGGTGCGCCGCGACCAGACGGCCGTGGCCGCCGGCTTCGGCCTGCTGCGGCTGGCCGGCGCGCCCTCGCTGGGCTGGCTGGACGTCAAGACCTCCGGTGGCGTGGACGTGCCCCGCATCGAGGCCGCGGTCGACGAGGAGCTGGCCCGGTTCGCCGCCGAGGGGCCGACCGCTGAGGAGATGGAGCGTGCCCAGGCCCAGCTGGAGCGCGAGTGGTTGGACCGGCTCGGCACGGTCGCCGGCCGCGCCGACGAACTCTGCCGGTACGCCGTCCTCTTCGGCGACCCGCAGCTGGCGCTGACCGCCGTCGGGCGGGTCCTCGACGTCACCGCCGAGGAGGTCCAGGCCGTGGCCGCCGCCCGGCTGCGCCCCGACAACCGCGCGGTGCTCGTGTACGAGCCGCTCGCCCAGGGCGCGGACGGGGACCCCGAAGAGACGGATGCGGCCGAGGCGGCCGCCGGACAGCACGACGACACCGAGAAGGCGGCCCAGTGAGCGACGCGACCGCAGCCACCATGACCTTCCACCCCCGCCCCGAGGCGGGCAGCGCCAAGCCCTGGGCCTTCCCGGCCCCGGAGCGGGGCTCGCTGGCCAACGGCCTGACGGTGCTGCGCTGCCACCGGCCCGGCCAGCAGGTGGTGGCGGTCGAGATCATCCTCGCGGCCCCGCTGGACGCCGAGCCGGAGGGTCTGGACGGGGTGGCCACGATCATGGCCCGCGCGCTGTCCGAGGGCACCGACAAGCACTCCGCCGAGGAGTTCGCCGCCGAGCTGGAGCGCTGCGGCGCCACCCTCGACGCGCACGCCGACCACCCGGGCGTCCGGGTCTCCCTGGAGGTGCCGGTCTCCCGCCTGCACAAGGCGGTCGGCCTGCTCGCCGAGGCGCTGCGCGCCCCCGCCTTCGCCGACAGCGAGGTGGACCGCCTGGTCCGCAACCGTCTCGACGAGATCCCGCACGAGCTGGCCAACCCCTCGCGGATGGCGGCCAAGCAGCTCTCCAAGGAGTTGTTCCCGGCCTCCCTGCGGATGTCCAGGCCGCGCCAGGGCACCGAGGAGACGGTGGCCCGGATCGACGCCGCCGCCGTGCGCGCGTTCTACGAGGCGCACGTGCGGCCCTCCACGGCGACTGCCGTGGTGGTCGGCGACCTGAGCGGCACCGACCTCGACGAGGTCCTCGCGGACACCCTCGGCATCTGGACCGGCGGCACCGCCGAGGTCCGCCCGGTGCCGGCGATCACCGCCGACGACACCGGCCGCGTGGTCATCGTGGACCGCCCCGGCGCGGTCCAGACGCAGCTGCTCATCGGCCGGATCGGCGCCGACCGGCACGACCGGGTGTGGCCGGCCCAGGTCCTCGGCACGTACTGCCTCGGCGGCACCCTGACCTCGCGCCTCGACAAGGTGCTGCGCGAGGAGAAGGGCTACACGTACGGCGTGCGGTCCTTCGGGCAGGTGCTGCGCTCGACCGCGGCGGGCACGGGCGCGGCGATGCTCGCCATCAGCGGCTCCGTGGACACCCCGAACACCGGTCCGGCACTGGAGGACCTGTGGAAGGTGCTGCGGACGCTGGCCGAGGGTGGTCTGACGGACAGCGAACGGGACGTGGCCGTGCAGAACTTGGTGGGCGTGGCCCCGCTGAAGTTCGAGACCGCCGCCGCGGTCGCGGGCACCCTGGCCGACCAGGTCGAGCAGGAGCTGCCGGACGGCTTCCAGGCGGACCTGTACGCGCGGCTGGCCGGAACCGGGACGGTGGAGGCCACTTCGGCGGTCGTCAACGCGTTCCCGGTGGACCGCCTGGTGACGGTCCTTGTCGGCGACGCCTCGCAGATCGAGGAGCCGGTGCGGGCACTGGGCATCGGTGACGTCACCGTGGTCGCCCCCTAGCCGTCGGGAGCGGCCCGAAGTGGCCTGAAACCCCCGGGGCCCTGACGGATTTTCCGTCAGGGCCCCATCTTGTCTCAAATGTCCGATTAGGTCTGATGGTTGACCTTCTGAGCAGTGGCGTACGCCACAAAAGCGCGCGTGTGTTTGGCGATTGGATGAAGATCCGCCTAGCGTCGGGCTTGCTGTCCGTCAGCTGTAAGCGCCGCACCCGCGGCACCGGACAGCAATCGCCGAGTCCCCGTCAGGCGCGAGCCTGGGGAGCCGGGGACCCACATCAGTCCCTGGGGTGAATCGGACCGCCTCGCCAGAGGGGGCCCGTAGGAGACCTTCCTGCTCCGAACCCGTCAGCTAACCCGGTAGGCGAGAGGGAAGGAAAGGATCAGCCCCTTCATGGCGTTTGGCAGTCGTCCCACCGGCAAGCACCGTGGTTCCAGCCGTCTGAACCGCAAGGCCGCCGGTATAGCCGGGGTCACCGCTCTCGCCGCCACCGGTGTGGTGGGCTCGCTCGCGGCCCCCGCGTTCGCCGCCGACACGGCCCCCGAGCGGTTCGAGGACACGGGTCTCAACACCGTCGTCGTCGCCGAGGACACCGCGGGCCAGATCGAGGCCCAGGCCGTCTCCCAGGCGCAGGCCGCCGAGATCGCCGCCGCCGAGGCCCAGGCCGAGGCCGAGGCCAAGCAGCGCGCCGCCGAGGCCCGCGCCAAGGCCGAGGCGAAGGCCAAGGCCGAGCGTGAGGCGAAGGAGCGTGCCGAGCGCGAGGCCGAGCGCAAGCGCCTGCTCCAGTTCGTCTCCCCGATCGACGGCTCGTACGTCAGCACCCAGTACAAGGCCGGCGGCGCCATGTGGTCCTCCGGCAGCCACACCGGCATCGACTTCCACGCGGCCTCCGGTACCTCCGTGCGCGCGGTCGGCATGGGCGTCGTCGTCGAGGCCGGCTGGGGCGGTGCGTACGGCAACAACGTCGTGATCAAGCACAACGACGGCTCGTACACCCAGTACGGCCACATGAACTCGCTGAACGTGGTCGTCGGCCAGCAGGTCACCCCCGGCCAGCAGATCGGCCTGTCGGGCTCCACCGGCAACTCCAGCGGCCCGCACCTCCACTTCGAGGCCCGCACCGGCGCCGACTACGGCTCGGACATCGACCCGATCTCGTACCTGCGCTCGCACGGCGTCAGCATCTGACCCGCGGCGCACCCCGCACTCCCCGAAGGCCCCGGCTCCCGCGAGCCGGGGCCTTCGGCGTGTCCGGGAGGACCGGTCCGGGGCGTGGCCGAAATACGGAGTTTTCCCGGCGGAAGCCCTCCGGAATTCCGCTGTGCTGAAATAGAGTCGCAGCACATCAGTCGCCGACCGCATGGTGCGGGGAGAAGCGGAGGTCCGGTTTTGCGAATTCCTGCGCATGCGGTGTGCACGGCCATCCGCGAGGACATCGTCTCCGGTGTCTTCGAGCCGGGCGCCCGGCTCACCGAGGAAGTGCTCGCCCGCCGGTACGGGGTCTCCCGGGTGCCCGTGCGGGAAGCGCTGCGCACCCTGGAGTCCGAGGGGTTCGTGACCACCCGCCGGCATGCCGGCGCCTGCGTGGCGGAGCCCACCACCGAAGAGGCCGCCGACCTGCTGGAGGTCCGGCTGCTCCTGGAGCCGCTGGGTGCCGCCCGGGCCGCCCAGCGGCGCACCGAGGGCCACCTCAGAGTGCTCCGGGGCCTCGTCCGGCTCGGCCAGGAGCGGGCCCGGCGCGGCGAGCGCGAGGACCTGCGCGCGCTCGGCGGCTGGTTCCACGAGACGCTCGCCCAGGCCTCCGGCAGCCCCGGGCTGGTGGCGCTGCTCACCCAGCTGCGCCACAAGACGGCCTGGATGTACACCGTGGACGTGCCGCTGAACCCGGTGGAGTCCTGGGCCGAGCACGGGGCGATCGTCGACGCCGTCGCCCGCGGGGACGCCGTCCGGGCGCGCGCGCTGACCACCGGGCACGTGGACCGGGCCGCGGCCGTCCACCGGCTGCGCCGCCCGGACGGCGGACGCGTGAGGACTTCGCAACCTGCCGTCAACACGGCTGGATCGCGGCTTTAACAATGCGCGCGTAGAAATACGGAATGCGCGGGCCCCTCAGGGGCGGGGATATTTCCCGGACGTGTTCTGTTCCGCTGCCGTGAATTCCGCCGGGAGTTCGCGGTGCTTTTCACCCCGGCTTTTCGGACCCCGGACATGCAAACGGCGGGGCCGCGGCTCCCTGGGACGGGAGCCACGGCCCCGCCGTGTCGTGCAGGCGGTCCGGGAACCGGATCAGACGGTCTCGGGAAGCTCCTCGAGACCCTCTTCGACCAGCTTCGCCAGGCGGTCGAGGGCCGCGTCCGCACCCTCGGCCTCGGACGCGAGGACGATCTCCTCGCCGCCCTGGGCGCCCAGACCCAGGACCGCGAGCATGGAACCGGCGTTGACCGGGTCGCCACCGGACTTCGCGATGGTCACCGGGACCCCGGAGGCCGTCGCCGCACGGACGAAGATCGAGGCGGGACGAGCGTGCAGGCCCTCGGCCCAGCCGACGTTGACGCGGCGCTCTGCCATGGTGATGCCCTTCAGGTTCTTACGGTTGTCTAGACCAGTCTCTCACGGCACTCCGGATGCTCGGACCGACCATCGGCCCGAAAATGCATGCCGTTCGGCCTTCCCCAGCTTGCACCGGTTCGACCCGGCTTGCCTCGCACGCCGCGCGCAGGCGACCCGTACGCTTGCCCCCATGACCACGGTGTCGGACCCCTCGTACCCCGCCCACTGGGAAGCCGATGTGGTGCTGCGCGACGGCGGCACCGCCCGGATCAGGCCGATCACCACCGCGGACGCGGGGCGCCTGGTCAGCTTCTACGAGCAGGTCTCGGACGAGTCGAAGTACTACCGCTTCTTCGCCCCCTACCCCCGGCTGTCCGACCGGGACGTCCGCCGCTTCACCCACCACGACTACGTGGACCGGGTCGGCCTCGCCGCGACCGTCGGCGACGAGTTCATCGCGACCGTCCGCTACGACCGGATCGGCCCCGACGGCCGCCCCGCCTCGCACCCCGCCGACGAGGCCGAGGTCGCCTTCCTCGTCCAGGACGCCCACCAGGGCCGCGGCGTCGCCTCCGCGCTGCTCGAACACATCGGCGCGGTCGCCCGCGAGCGCGGCATCCGCCGCTTCGCCGCCGAAGTGCTCCCCGCCAACAACAAGATGATCAAGGTGTTCACCGACGCCGGCTACCAGCAGAAGCGCAGCTTCGAGGACGGTTCCGTACACCTGACGCTCGACCTGGAGCCCACCGCCGAATCCCTCGCCGTCCAGCGGGCCCGCGAGCAGCGCGCCGAGGCCCGCTCCGTGCAGCGGCTCCTCAACCCCCGCTCGGTGGCCGTCGTCGGCGTCAGCCGCTCCCCGAAGGGCGTCGGCCGCTCCGCCCTCGCCAACCTCCTCGCCGGCGGCTTCGCCGGCCCCGTCCACGCGGTGAACAACGCCCTCGACCCCGGCACCACCGAACTCGCGGGCGCCCCCGCGCACCGCTCCGTCGGCGACATCCCCGGCGGCGTCGACCTCGCCGTCATCGCCGTCCCCGCCGAACGGGTCCCCGAAGCCGTCGCCGACTGCGGCGAACACGCCGTACAGGGCCTGGTCGTGCTCTCCGCCGGCTACGGCGAGAGCGGTCCCGAAGGCCTGGAGCGACAGCGCGAACTCGTCCGCCAGGCCCGCTCCCACGGCATGCGGATCATCGGCCCCAACGCCTTCGGCGTCATCAACACCTCCTCCGGACTCAACGCCTCGCTCGCCCCAGGCAACCCCGAACCCGGCCGGATCGGCCTGTTCACCCAGTCCGGCGCCATCGGCATCGCCCTGCTCTCCGGCCTGGTCCGGCGCGGCGCCGGGCTGTCCTCCTTCATCTCCGCCGGCAACCGGGCCGACGTCTCCGGCAACGACGTCCTCCAGTACTGGTACGAGGACCCGGCCACCGACGTGGCCCTCCTCTACCTCGAAACCCTCGGCAACCCGCGCAAGTTCACCCGCCTCGCCCGCCGCACCGCCGCCGTCAAACCCGTCGTCGTCGCCAAGGGCGGCCGGCACGGCGGCGTCGGCCCCGCCGGACACGCGGTGCCCGGCACCCGGCTGCCCGACGCCACCGTCTCAGCCCTGCTCCGCCAGGCCGGCGTGATCCGCGTCGGCACCGTCACCGAACTCGTCGACGTCGGCCTGCTGCTCGCCGAGCAGCCCCTGCCCGCCGGTCCGAACATCGCCATCCTCGGCAACTCCGAATCCCTCGGCGTCCTCTCGTACGACGCCTGCCTCACCGAAGGGCTGCGCCCGCGCCCGCCGCAGGACCTCACCACGGCCGCCGGCCCCGAGGACTTCCGGACCGCCCTGGCCGCCGCCCTCGCCGACCCCTCCAACGACGCCGTGATCGTCACCGCCATCCCCTCCGTCGGCGAGACCACCCTGACCTCCGACCTCGCCCAGGCCCTGCGCTCGGCCGCCGCCGAGGCCCCCGGCAAGCCCGTCGCCGTGGTCCACGTCGAACTCGACGAGCTGCCCGCCGCCCTCACCGCCGCCACCCGCATCCCCGCCTACCCCGCCGCCGAGCGCGCCGTACGCGCCCTCGCCGAGGCCGTCCGGCACGGCCAGTGGCGGCGCGCCAACGCCGAGGGCGGCGGGCTCGTCCCCGAATACGAGGACATCGACACCGCCGCAGCCGCCGACCGGATCACCGCCCTCCAGGGCGGACCCGCCGGCGACACCCCCCGCACCCTCGACGCGGCCGACGCCCACGCGCTGCTCGCCTGCTACGGGATCACCGTCCGCCCCACCCTGCCCGCGCCCACCCCCGACGCCGCCGCCGCAGCGGCCCGCCGGCTCGGCTACCCGGTCGCCCTCAAGACCACCGCCCCGCACCTTCGGCACCGGCCCGACCTGGGCGGCGTACGGCTCGACCTCGGCAGCGAGGAGGAGCTGCGCCGGGCCTACGAGGAGCTCACCGAGGCACTTGGCACCCCCACCGAGCTCCAGCCGGCCGTCCAGGCCATGGCCCCGCGCGGCGTCGACACCGTCGTCCGGTCCGTCATCGACCCCGCCGTCGGCGCCGTGCTCTCCTTCGGGCTCGCCGGCGTCGCCTCCGAGCTGCTCGGCGACACCGCGCACCGGCTGGTCCCGGCCACCGACCGGGATGCCGCCGGCCTGATCCGCTCGCTGCGCGCCGCGCCGCTGCTCTTCGGCTGGCGGGGCGCCGACCCGGTGGACACGGCCGCCCTGGAGGAGCTGCTGCTGCGCGTCTCGCGGCTGGTCGACGAGCACCCCGAGGTGGCCGCGGTCACGCTGGAACCGGTGGTGGTCGCCGCCGAGGGCCTCACCGTCCTCGGGGCCACCGTCCGCCTCGCCCATCCGCCGGCCCGCACCGACCTGGGCCCGCGGACCCTGCCCAGCTACTGAGTGCCGCAGGCCTCCCTCCGGGCAGGTCGAGGCGCCCCGTACGGGCCTTAGGATGGACCCCATGGCGAAATCCGGTACGACCACCCAGGGGCTGCGCGCAGCGATCGAGCGCAGCGGCTACTACCCGGCCCTCGTGGCCGAGGCGGTTGAGGCCGCCGTGGGCGGCGAGCCGATCTCGTCGTACCTGGTCCACCAGGAGACCACCTTCGACTCCAACGAGGTGCGCCGCCACGTCACCGTGCTGGTCCTGACCGACAACCGGTTCATCGTCAGCCACACCGACGAGCAGGCCGCCGACGCCGGCTCGCCGTCCCCGTACGCGACCACCTCGACCGAGTCCGTGAAGCTCGGCAGCATCGCCTCCGTCGTGGTCAGCCGGGTCGTCGCGAACCCCGAGTCGTACACCCCCGGCACCCTGCCGCGCGAGGTCGTCCTCACCATCGGCTGGGGCGCGGTCTCCCGCATCGACCTCGAACCGGCCGCCTGCGGCGACCCGAACTGCGACTCTGACCACGGCTACACCGGCAACTCCACGGCCGACGACCTGAGCCTGCGCGTCAGCGAGGCCGGCGACGGCCCGGAAGCGGTCCGGCAGACGCTGGCCTTCGCCCAGGCGCTCTCCGAGGCCACCGCGGCGATCCGCCCGGCCGCCCGCTGATGAGCTGGTCCGCGACCCAGAACTGGGAGGAGCCCGAGCTCCTCGACCTCGCCGGCGCACCCGTACCCGCGTACGGCTCGGGTTCGCTCGCCGACCTGCTGCCCACCCTCGCGGCAGGGCTCGGCGTCCCCGGCTTCACCGCCGCCATCCCCGAGCTGACCCCGGCCGACCGGAACTGCGTGTTCCTGATCGACGGGCTGGGCTGGGAGCAGATCAAGGCGCACCCGGCCGAGGCCCCGTACCTGACCTCGCTGCTCGGCAGCTCCCGCGGCGGCACCGGCCGCCCGCTGACGGCCGGCTTCCCCGCGACCACCGCCACCTCGCTGGCCTCCGTCGGCACCGGCCTGCCGCCGGCCCGGCACGGCCTGCCCGGGTACGCGGCCCGCAACCCCGCCACCGGCGAGCTGATGAACCAGCTGCGGTGGAACCCGTGGACCTCGCCGCGGGTCTGGCAGCCGTACCCGACCGTCTTCCAGCTCGCCCACGACGCCGGCGTCGCGACCGCCCAGGTCTCCTCCCCGGGCTTCGAGCGCACCCCGCTGACCAAGATCGCACTGAGCGGCGGCACCTTCCTCGGCCGGATGACCGGCGAGGAGCGGATGGACCTGGCCGCCGACCGGCTGGCCGCGGGCGACCGCTCGCTCGTCTACACGTACTACAGCGAGCTGGACGGCGCCGGGCACCGCTTCGGCGTGGACTCCGACGCCTGGCGCGGCCAGCTGATGTACGTGGACCGGCTCGTGCAGCGGCTCGCCGAGCAGCTCCCGCCCCGCACCGCGCTGTACGTGACCGCGGACCACGGCATGGTCGACGTCCCCTTCGACGAGGACTCCCGGATCGACTTCGACGAGGACTGGGAACTCGGTGCGGGCGTCGCCCTGCTGGGCGGCGAGGGCCGGGCCCGGCACGTGTACGCCGTACCGGGCGCCGAGGCCGACGTCCTGACCGTGTGGCGCGAGGTGCTCGGCGACCGGTTCTGGGTGGCGAGCCGCGAGGAGGCCCTGGACCGCGGTTGGTTCGGGCCGCCCGGCGAGTGCGACGAGCGGGTGCTGGGCCGGATCGGGGACGTGGTCGCCGCCGCCCAGGCCGACGTGGCCATCACCGCTTCCGTGAACGAGCCGAACGAGTCCGCCCTCACCGGCATGCACGGCTCGATGACGCCGGCGGAGCAGCTCGTGCCGCTGCTGGAGGTCCGCTCCGCCTGAGCGCGCGCGGTCCTCCCGTCCTCTCCTCTCCTCCCCGCTCGTCCGTCCCGCCTGCCTGCCCCGACCCGAAAGGCCGCCTTCCCCCGATGTCCGAACTGGTCTTTTTCTCCGGAACCATGGACTGCGGGAAGAGCACCCTGGCCCTGCAGATCACGCACAACCGCTCCGCCCGCGGACTCGAAGGCGTGATCTTCACCCGGCAGGACCGGGCCGGCGAGGGCAAGATCTCCTCGCGGCTGGGCCTGGTCGCGGACGCCGTCGAGGTCACCGACAGCATGGACGTCTACGCGTACCTGGTGGGCGAGCTGTCCGCGGGCGGCAAGGCGGACTACGTGATCGCCGACGAGGCCCAGTTCCTGGCCCCCGCGCAGATCGACCAGCTGGCCCGGATCGTCGACGACCTGGACATGGACGTCTTCGCCTTCGGCATCACCACCGACTTCCGCACCAAGCTGTTCCCGGGCTCCCAGCGGCTGATCGAACTCGCCGACCGCCTCGAACAGCTCCAGGTCGAGGCCCTGTGCTGGTGCGGCGCCCGCGCCACCCACAACGCCCGCACGGTCGGCGGCGTCATGGTCGTCGAGGGCGAACAGGTCGTCGTCGGCGACGTCAACCGCCCCGCGGAGCAGATCGGCTACGAGGTCCTCTGCCGCCGCCACCACCGCCGCCACATGACCTCGGCCACCGCCCACGCAGGCACCCTCTCCCCGGATGTCCTGCCGGTGAACCACGCCTGAGACCACGCCTGAGACGGCCGGGTCCGGAGGGCCGGGCTCTGTTTCCACAGGCACCCCCGCGTGTCCGTCCGGTGGGCTACGTTGCTTCCGTGGAGCCGTTGATCGCCGAAGACCCGCGTCGTATTGGGCCGTACCGAGTGATCGCCCGGCTGGGGGCCGGGGGGATGGGGTTGGTTTATCTGGGGCGTTCCGAAGCCGGGCGCACGGTGGCGGTGAAGGTCGTGCAGGGGGAGTACGCCGGAGACCCCGAGTTCCGGCGGCGGTTCGCGCGCGAGGTGGCTGCGGCGCGGCGGGTGGGCGGAAGCTGGACCGCGGCCGTGCTCGATGCCGACCCCGAGGCGGCCGTGCCGTGGGTGGCGACGCAGTACATACCCGGGCCCGACCTGCGCAGCGTGGTCGCCGAGGACTTCGGTCCGCTGCCCGAGCATTCGGTGCGCACGCTCGCCAACCGGCTGGCCGCCGCGCTGGAGGCGGTGCACGAGGCGGGGCTGATCCACCGCGACCTCAAGCCGTCCAACGTCCTCGTCACCGTCGACGGGCCGCGCGTCATCGACTTCGGCATCGCGCGGGCGATGGACAGTCTCGCCGGCGACAGTCTGCTCACCCGTACCGGCATGCTGGTCGGGTCGCCGGGGTTCATGTCGCCGGAGCAGGTCCGCGGACGTGAACTGACCCCCGCCAGCGACGTGTTCTGCCTCGGGGCCGTCCTCGTGTACGCGGCCACCGGACGGCTGCTGTTCGGCGCCCCGGACACCGGTCTGCACGCGCATCTCTTCCGGATCGCCGAGGAGGAGCCGGACCTCACGGGGGTGCCGGAGTCGCTGGCCGCTCTGCTGGGCGCCTGTCTGGACAAGGACCCGGCCCGGCGGCCGACGCCGCGGCAGATCGCTGCGGACACGGCGGCCGACGCGCCCGGGGAATGGCTGCCGGGTGCGGTGCTCGCACAACTCGGGCGCCATGCGGCCCGGTTGCTGGACTTCGCCCCGGAGGCGGGCGGTGACAGGGCGGGACCGGGGCCCGTGCCGGACTCCGTGCGCGACGCGGCCGGACGCTCCGACCCGCGGGTGCCGGCCTCGCCCGCGCCCCGGCCCGTTCCCGCGCCCCGGCCCCCCGCCGGCCCGCCGCCGACTCCGCCGCCCGGATACGCGCCCACCGCTCCGGCCGGGGCCTGGGCCGGGCAGGGCTTCGGGCCGCCGCCCGCCGCGGGGGGGGGCCCGGCGGGCCCCCACCCGCGGCGGTGGCGCGGACTGGTGGCCGTGGCCCTGGCGCAGCTGGTCGTCCTGCTCGATCTGGCGACGTTCCAGACAGCCTTGCCGGCCCTCCAAGCCGATCTCGCCCTGCCCGGCTCCGACCTGAGCGGCATCTACCGGTCGTACGGCCTCGCCTTCGCCGCCGTGCTCCTGCTCGGCGGAAACCTCGCCGACCTCCTCGGCCGCCGGGCCGTGCTCGCCATCGGCTCGGGCGGCACCGCCGTTGCCGCCGTCCTCGCCGCCCTGGCCGACGGACCGTACCTGCTCGTCTGGATCCGGGGCGCCGCGGGCGTCTTCGCCGGTCTGCTGACCGCCGCCGCGCTGGCCTACGTGTCCACCGGGTTCACCGACCCGAGGGAACGCGGCCGGGCCTTCGGCTGGTACGCGGCGATATCCGCGGCCGGCCCGGTCCTCGGCCTGTTCACGGGCGGACTGGTCCTGGAACTCCTGGACGTCCGACTGGCCCTGGCCGCCTCCGGGCTCCTCGCGGTCCTGGCGCTGGTCGCCGTCCTCGCCCTCGTGCCCGCGGGTCCGGGTCGCGCCGGGGCCCGCTTCGACGGGGTCGGTCTGCTGCTCGGCACCGGCGGGCTGATCGCCGTGGGAGTCGCCCTCGTCCGGGTGGACCCGCTGGGCTGGCTCGATCCGGTGGTCGTGGGCCTGCTCGTCGTCGGCACCGCTCTGTTCGCGGTGTACCTGTGGTGGCAGGCCGGCACCCGCGGCCCGCTGCCGGAGCCGCCGCGGGTCCGCGGTCGGGACCGGGTGGGGGCCTTCCTCGCCCTGCTGGCGGTCGGCGGTGCCTTCGACGCGGTGATCACGACCGCGGCCGGCCACGGTCAACTCGCCCTCGGATACAGCCCGGTCGAGGTGGGCGCGGCCCTGCTGCCCCTGGCCGCCGCCGCTGTGCTCGGCGCCGTCGTGCCGGCCGCCGCCGGCCTCCAGCACCGGGTGGCGCCCCGCATCCTGATCGCGGCGGGCCTGGCTGCCGGCACCGGGGGGCTGCTGCTCCTGACCGGGCTGGACATGCACACCGGCTATGCGGGCACCCTGGTGCCCGCCATGGCCCTTGCCGGCCTCGGCCTCGGCACGGCCCTCGGGCCGCTCCTCGCCACCGTCACGGCCGGTGTCGCCCCGGAGCGCACCGGGCCGGTCGCCGCGACCGGCGCCGTGGCAGAGCAGGTCGGCACGGTGCTGGCCGGGATCCTGCTCGGCAGCATCACCGCCGCCCGCCTGCGCCGCGGCGAGTGGCCGTCCGGCGATTACCGGGCCGACCTGATCGATGCCTACGCCGCGACCGCCGGGTGGGCCGCCGCGGGCCTGCTCGCGGCGATCCTGCTCGCCGCCGTCCTGATCACCGCCCGCGCCGCCGGTACCCGCACCGGCCCGCGGCTCCCGGACGAGCCCCGCCCGGCCCCCGAACCGTCCACCTGACCGCCCGGGCCCGGCCGGTGCGCGCCGGACGGGCTCCGCTCATTCGCCCGACGAGCGGACCACCGTGAAGACGGCGCCCTCCGGGTCGGCGAGCAGGGCCGTGCGGCCGTGCCCGGGTTCGTCGCGCGGAGGCTGCACGATCCGGCCGCCCAGCTCCGCCGCCAGGGCCGCGGTCGCATCCGGGTCGTCGACCTCGAAGTACGTCATCCAGTGCGCGCCCCGGTCGTGCGGCAGGGCCCGGCCGACACCGTGCACCGAGGCCACGGGGCGGCCCTCCAGATGGAGCGTCAGGTAGTCGAGGTCGGCCGACACCGTCGCCTCCGTGAGGTGGCCGAACACCGACTGGTAGAACTTGCCGACCCCGGTGTCCTGGGTCACCAGCTCGTTCCAGGCCGGGGTGCCGTGCGCGCCGGTGAGCCGCGTGCCCAGGTGGGTGCCCGCCTGCCAGACGCCGAACACCGCGCCGATCGGGTCGGAGCAGATCGCGACCCGGCCGGCCTCGCCCGCGTCGAGCGGGCCGACCGCGACCGTGCCGCCGCAGCTGCGGACCACCTCGGCCGTCGCGTCGGCGTCGTCCGTGGCCAGGTACGTCGTCCAGGCCGTGGGCAGGTGCCGGTCGGGCGGCAGCTGGCCGATTCCCGCCACCTCCAGCCCGTTGACGGAGGCCCGCACGTTGGGGCCCAGCTGGACGGGTCCGGGCGCGTACTCCCAGCCGAACAGGGCGGCGTAGAAATCCTCGATCTCGCCGAGCCCGTGCACCATCAGGCTGACCCAGCACGGTGTGCCGGGCGCGCGCCGCATTCCCGATTCGCTCATGGCCGCCTCTCTCCGTGCCCGCGTGCGCCCGCTGCGCCGCACGGTGCTGCGCCAGATGCTCGCACTACCGGCGGGCTCGTGCGCCCGGCCGCGCCGCTTTCACCGTGCCTCGCGCAGAGATGTCCGAATCGGTACGGGAACCGGATGTCGGGGGTGTTACACGCCCGCCCCCGGTGGGGAGGAAGATGGGCCGCATGACGACCCACATCCTTTCCGAGGCCTCGCCCCTCGTCTCCGCCGCCGAGCTCCGGACCCGGCTCGACGGCGCCCGGCCGCCGGTGCTGCTGGACGTGCGCTGGCAGCTGGGTGGCCCCGACCAGCGCCCCGCGTACGCGGCGGGGCACCTGCCCGGCGCGGTCTTCGTCGACCTCGACCACGAGCTCGCCGGCCCGGTCGGCGACGGCACGGAGGGCCGCCACCCGCTGCCCGACACGGAGGCCTTCGGCGCGGTCATGCGCCGCGCCGGGGTCGGCGCGGGCACCCCCGTGGTCGTGTACGACGGCGGACTGGGGTGGGCGGCGGCCCGGGCCTGGTGGCTGCTGCGCTGGACGGGTCACACCGCGGTGCAGGTCCTGGACGGGGGCCTGGCCGCATGGACTGCGGCCGGCGGCCCGGTCACCACCGACGTCCCGGCCCCGGTTGAGGGCGATTTCAAGCCAACTCCGGGTGCGCTGGGGCTGCTGGACTCCGACGCGGCCGCCGCCCTGGCCCGTACCGGTGTGCTGCTCGACGCACGTGCGGGGGAGCGGTACCGCGGCGAGGTGGAGCCCATCGACCGGGTCGGCGGCCACATCCCGGGCGCACTGTCGGCCCCCACCACGGAGAACGTGACGGCGGACGGCCTGTTCCTGGCGCCGGCCGAACTCCGGTCCCGGTTCGCTGCTCTGGGCGCCGCCGAGGGGGCACCGGTCGGCGTGTACTGCGGCTCCGGTGTGTCCGGCGCGCACGAGGTGCTGGCGCTGGAGGTGGCCGGCATCCCGGCCGCGCTGTACGCGGGCAGCTGGTCGCAGTGGTCCTCGGACCCGTCCCGTCCGGTGGCCACCGGACCGGACCCGCTCTGACCGGTGCCCACGGCGCGGCGGGGCCCGGCGGTCGGCCCCGCCGGTCGGCTCCGGTTCGCGCAGCCGGAAGCAGCCGCCCGGTCCACCCGGGCGGCTGCTTCCATGCGCGCTGCTACTCCTGCTTCTTGCGCCGTGTGCCGAAGACGATCTCGTCCCAGCTGGGCACCGCGGCCCGGCGGCCAGGGCGGACGCCATCGGCCTCCGCCTGCCGGTCGGTGGTTCCGGTCAGCCGGTCGCGGTGGCCGGCCACCGTCCGCGGCATCAGCACGTCGGCGTACGCAGAGCCGGCCGAGGCCGCCGAGGCCGCCGGCGGCTCTGCGGCCTCCGCGTCCTCCGCGCTCTCCACAGGAGTCGGACGCTCCGGCACCACCAGGTCCCCGCGGAAGCTCGGCACCGCTTCCAGCAGGCTGGTCAGCGAGTCCCGCTCCTCCTCGGGCTCGGCCGGCGCGCCGGCCGAGGCCACGGCGGGCAGCTGACGGTCCGGCCGGTCCAGGGTGCGGTCGAGCGGCCGGTCCCGCGGCAGCCGGGCGATCCGCGGCACGAACGGGAAGCTCGGCTCGGGCGCCGCCGGCAGGTCGTCCGTCTCGCCGATCAGCGAGCGGGCCTCGTCGTCGACCGCCTGCACCAGCCGGCGCGGCGGGTCGTACGTCCAGCTCGCCGAGTGCGGTTCACCGGCCACCCGGTAGACCAGGAGGACCTCCCAGGTGCCGTCGTCACGGCGCCAGGAGTCCCACTGCACGGTGTCCTTCTCGGCGCCGCGCAGCAGCAGCCGCTCGTTGACCGCCTCGCCGAGCTGCGGGCCGTTGCCCGTGTTCTCGCCGGGGCGGCGGACGGGGGTCTTGCGGGCCCGCTCCGCCATGAACGCGCGTTCCGCGAGCACCGGGCCCTCGAAGCGCCGTACCCGGTCGACGGGGATGCCGGCGAGCTGTGCGACCTCCTCAGCGGAGGCACCGGCCCGTATCCGCGCCTGGATGTCCCGGGGGCGGAGGTGGCTCTCCACCTCGATCTCGATCTGCCCGAGCCGCGCCCGGTCGTTGCGGACGGCCGCACGCAGCCGCTCGTCGATCGGAAGGGTGTACTCCGTGCTGTCCGCAGCCTTGAGCACCAGTCGTGTGCCGTCATTGGAGACGGCCACGACACGCAGTTCGGGCATGGGGACCTCCCGGGTGGTGCCTGCCGACGTCACGTGCGTCGCTGCTTCCGCTAGTCGAGTGTGGCCTGCCCGGGTGCAGCCTGCCACAACCTTGCCGAGTTAAACCGGCGTGTCGGGCATGCGCCCTTGATCGCCGTTATGGCACGGTTACCTGTTGGCCACGCACAGTGACCGAGTGGTCACTCTGTGCAGCAGGCGGCCGTGCGGTGCCGCGGCGCCGCCGGTGTCGAGTGCCGTTTCTCCATCAATCGGCCCCCTCTCCCGGGTCCGGACATCCGAAAGGACGGACGGTCCCAGGGCTCGCCACAGTACTCCATTCGGGCCATGTGGGTGGACCGCCGCGCCGCCGAAGTTCTCCCGTGGCCGGGGAGTTCGAGAGGCGCTCGCCCTACGGCCCCTTGGGATGCGGGCGATTTGGGGTGTCATGGTTCACAGAATCATCAGAAATGGAACTATCTTCTTCGCCCATCTGTCAGTAACTGCTGTAAGTGGCGTCGCAGGACACGGCAGGTACGCATGCAGGCGGAACGCAAGCAGGAGGCGGGGAGCGGCGCGGCGGACGGGGAGCACAAGGAGAAGCGGATCGACCTGAGCGTCGCCCAGGTCGCCGGCAGTTCCCTCGCCACGGTCGCCGCCGCCGTGCTCGCCTCCCAACTGGGCGTGTACGGCACCATCCTCGGCGCGGGTGTGGTCAGCGTCGTCGCAACGGCCGGCGGACCCGTCATCCAGCACTTCTTCCGCCGTACCGGCGAACAGCTGCGCGAAGTCCGCCCCGGGGCCCGGCAGGTGCCGGCGGATCCGCCTGCCGAGGAGCGGAACCGGTTGCCGCACGCGGCTGCCCCCGCCCGTGCGCTCCCGGCGCACGACCGGCACGACCGCACCATGCTCCTGCGCGCCCCCGGTGCCACCCCCGGCGGCGCCGACCCGGCGTACGGGCCTCCGGCGTACGGCGACCCGGCCCCCGGCGACGGGCAGTTCGGCTCCGCCTCCACCCACGGCACCCGGCTGCGCGGCTGGAAGCGCACCGCGCTCGCCGCCGCCGTCGTCTTCGGCATCTCGATGGGCGGCATCACCGCGTACGAGAGCCTGTCCGGCTCGGCGCTGGGCGGCACTGGTTCCTCCACCCTGCGCACCGCCTTCACCGGCGGTTCTGACGGCGGCTCGGGCAGCGGCACGAAGGACGCGCCCGCCACGCCGAGCCCCGACGGGCGCGACGGCCGGCACCCGGACCGCGGCGGCAGCGATCCGGTGACCCCGAGCCCGGACCCGAAGCCCACGCCCACTCCCATGCCGACCCCGACGCCGACCCCCACTCCGACACCGAAGCCCACGCCGGCCCCCACCCCGTCCGGCAGCGGCTCGGACCGGCCCGACCCCACGGGCAGTCCGGCGACCGGCGCCGGCCCGGACTCCGGCAGTGGAGCCGGAGCCGGGCAAGGGACGGAAGGCTGAGGAAGGCGGCAGGGCGAAGGCGGCCGAAGGCGGGCACCTTGGCGGCAGCCGGTCAGTCCCCGAGCACCCGCCGCAGGTAGTCGTTGCCGAACACCCGGTCCGGGTCCAGCCGGTCGCGCAGCGCGGTGAACTCGCCGAAGCGCGGATAGACCGAGGCGAAGTACGCGGCGTCCCGCGTGTGCACCTTCCCCCAGTGGGGGCGCCCGCCGTGCGCCGTGAAGATGCGCTCGGCCGCGGTGAAATAGGCCTGGTACGGCGTCCCGCGGTACATGTGTATCGCGATGTACGCGGTGTCCCGGCCCGAGGCCGTCGACAGCGCGATGTCGTCGGCCGGCGCGGTGCGGACCTCCACCGGGAAGCCGATCCGCAGGTCCGACCGTTCCACCATCGCCTTCAGCTCGCGCAGCGCCTCGACCACGCGCTCGCGCGGCAGCGCGTACTCCATCTCCACGAACCGCACCCGGCGCGGGCTCGTGTACACCCGGTACGGGATGTCCGTGTACGTACGCGCCGACAGGGCGCGGCTGGCGACACGGGCGATGCCGGGGACGGTCGCGGGGAACGCCCGGCCCACCGAACAGGCCACCTGGAAGACCCCGTTGGGCAGCAGCTCGTCCTCGATCCAGCCGCTGAGCGTGCCGGGCGGGGCCGCCGGGCCGGCGCTGCGGTTGTTCCGCTTCGTGTTGCAGTTGCCGGTGTGCGGGAACCAGTAGAACTCGAAGTGCTCGTTCTCCGCGAAGTGCTGCTCGAACTCGTCCGTCACCCGAGCGAAGGGCATCGGCTCCTCACGGGCAGTCAGCAGGAACAGCGGCTCCACGGCGAAGGTGATCGCGGTGACGACGCCGAGCGCCCCGATGCCGATCCGGGCCGCCGCGAACAGCGCCCGCTCCTCCTCGGTGCCGTCCGCCGAGCAGCTCACCAGGCTGCCGTCGGCGGTGACCAGCTCCAGGGCGCGGATCTGCGCGGCGATCGAAGCCGAGTCCCGGCCGGTGCCGTGGGTGCCGGTGCTGGTCGCGCCCGACACCGTCTGCTCCATGATGTCGCCCA
The DNA here is from genome assembly GCF_020532645.1 of Streptomyces bambusae. Lineage (GTDB taxonomy): Bacteria > Actinomycetota > Actinomycetes > Streptomycetales > Streptomycetaceae > Streptomyces > Streptomyces bambusae. Next base: position 195,738 of record NZ_JAJAUZ010000002.1, on the reverse strand, counting down.
TGTTCGTGAGCGACAGTCCCTCCCGGGCCAGCGCCACGTTGAGGTCCTTCAGGGTGGTGCCGGCGGCCACCTTCACCGTGCCGGCCGCCCGGTCGAGCTCCAGGATCCCGGACAGCGCCTGCGGGCGTATGAGCACCCCGTCCGTGGCCGCCGCCGCCGTGAACGAGTGGCCGGTGCCGACCGCCTTCACCTTCAGGCCGTCGGCCGCGGCGCGGCGCACCGCCTCCTGTACCCCCGCCACCGTCGTCGGGGCGAGGGTCCGGACGGGGGTGGCGGACACGGTGCCCGCCCAGTTACGCCACGTGCTCGGAGCTCCGGTCCGCCTTGCCGTCGTGCTCGTCGTACCCATCGGGTTCCTCCCCTTGCGCGGGCTTCGTCAGCCTGCGGTAACCCGCGAACGCCACCGCCGCCGCGGCCGCCCCCGCCGAGATGGAGACCACGTACCCGGACTGCGCGCCGGCCGCGTCGATGACCCAGCCGGCCACGGAGGACCCGAGCGCGACGCCGACCGCCAGCCCGGTGCCCGTCCAGGTCATGCCCTCGGTCAGCTTCGCGCGTGGTACGTGCGCCTCGATCAGGGCCATCGTGGTCACCATCGTGGGAGCGATGGCCAGGCCCGCGACAAAGAGCGCCACGGCCAGAAACGGAAGGTTCCCGGCCAGTAGGAGGGGGATCATACTCACGGCCATCGCGGCGATGCCCAGTACCCAGGTGCGTTCCTTCCGCCCCTTGAGATGGAGCAGGCCGAAGCCGAGGCCGGCCAGGCAGGAGCCGAGCGCCCAGACGGCGAGGACCAGGCTGGCGGCGGCCTTGTGGCCCTCCTCCTCGGCGAAGGCGACGGTCACCACGTCGATGGAGCCGAAGATCGCGCCGGTGGCCGTGAAGGTCGCCACCAGCACCTGCAGGCCGGGGGAGCGCAGTGCGGAGCTGCGGTCGGCGCCGGGGGTGCGCGGGTGCGGGGCCGGTTCGGTGGCCCGCTGCGCGGTCAGCCACCAGCCGCCGACCAGCAGCAGCACGGCGGAGATCAGCGGCCCGGCCTCGGGGAACCAGACGGTGGACAGGCCGATGGAGGCGATCGGTCCGATGATGAAGCAGACCTCGTCCATCACGGACTCGAAGGAGTACGCGGTGTGCAGCTCGCGCGGGGACTCGTGGTAGAGCGCGTTCCAGCGGGCCCGCAGCATGGCGCCGATGCTGGGAGTGCAGCCGGCCACCGCGCAGCAGACGAACAGGGTCCAGTCCGGGGCGTCGAGGCGGGCGGCCAGCAGCAGCCCGGATATCGCGGCCACCGATATCAGGACCGCGGGCCGCAGCACCCGGCGCTGCCCGTGCTGGTCGACCAGCCGGGAGACCTGCGGGCCGAGCACCGCCGCGGACAGCGCCAGGGTCGCGGTCAGCGCGCCGGCCAGCCCGTACCGGCCGGTGAGCTGGGAGATCATCGTGACGATGCCGATGCCCAGCATGGAGAGCGGCATCCGGCCCAGGAAGCCCGCGGCGGTGAACGCGCGGGTGCCGGGGGCGGCGAAGAGGGCGCGGTAAGGACTGGCCAAGGGGGCCCTCCGGAGACAGGTAGGTGGCCGGTACAGGTTACGGCGCGGTGTCATGCCGCGCACGGGTTTTGCACAGATAAGTTAGGTAGACCTTACCTGTCTCGCGGAGCAGCGCCGGTTACCGCCCGTGCGCCCCGGGTGGCAGGATTCCGGTCATGCCAGACCTGCGTGATCAGTCCGCCGCCCGTCCCTACGACGCCCTGTTGCTGCTCTCCTTCGGAGGCCCGGAGGGCCCCGACGACGTGGTGCCCTTCCTGGAGAACGTCACCCGCGGCCGCGGCATCCCGCGCGAGCGCCTGAAGGAGGTCGGACAGCACTACTTCGGGTTCGGCGGGGTCAGCCCCATCAACGAGCAGAACCGCGAACTGCTCGCCGCCCTGCGCGCGGACTTCGCCGAGAACGGCCTGGACCTGCCGGTCTACTGGGGGAACCGGAACTGGGCCCCGTACCTGACCGACACCCTCCGCGACATGGTCCGGGACGGCCACCGCCGCATCGCCGTGCTCGCCACCAGCGCGTACGCCTCGTACTCCGGCTGCCGCCAGTACCGCGAGAACCTCGCCGACTCCCTGGCCGCCCTGGAGGCGGAGGGGCTCGACCGGCCCCGCGTGGACAAGCTGCGGCACTACTTCAACCACCCCGGCTTCGTCGAGCCGATGATCGACGGGGTGACGGCGGCGCTGGCCGCGCTGCCGGCGGACGTCCGCGAGAAGGCCCACCTGGTCTTCACCACGCACTCCATCCCCACCGCCGCCGCGGACACCTCCGGACCGGCCGGAGACCACACCGACGACGGCTCCGGCGGCGCCTACGTCAAGCAGCACCTCGACGTCGCCCGGGTGATCGCGGACCGGGTGGCCCAGGAGACCGGCACCGCCCACCCCTGGCAGCTCGTCTACCAGTCCCGCAGCGGCGCCCCGCACATCCCCTGGCTGGAGCCGGACATCTGCGACCACCTGGAGGCCGCGCACGCCGACGGCGTCCCCGCGGCCGTGATGGTGCCCATCGGCTTCGTCTCGGACCACATGGAGGTCCTCTACGACCTCGACACCGAGGCCGCCGCCAAGGCCGCCGGACTCGGCCTGCCGGTCGTCCGCTCGGCCACCGTCGGCGCCGACCCGCGGTTCGCCGCGGCGGTCCGCGAGCTGGTCCTGGAACGCGCCGCCCGCGAGCGCGGCGAGCGCCCCGAGGAGTGCTGGGTCGGCACCCTGGGCCAGAGCCACGACCTCTGCCCGGTCGGCTGCTGCCCCGCCCGCGCCCCGCGCCCCGCCGCCGCGGGCGCCGACAGCCCGTACGCCTGAACCGGCGCCGCCGCAGTACCAGCACCGAGGAGACCGAACCCGTGACCGATCCGCTGACCGCCGAGCTGCTCGGGCTCGCCCTGGAGGCCGCCCGGCAGGCCGGGGAGCTGCTGCGCGACGGGCGCCCCGCCGACCTCGGGGTGGCCGCCACCAAGTCCAGCCCGATCGACGTCGTCACCGAGATGGACATCGCCGCCGAGAAGCTCATCACCGGCTTCCTGGCCGAGCACCGGCCCGACGACGGCCTGCTCGGCGAGGAGGGCGCGAGCCGGTCCGGTACCACCGGCGTCCGCTGGGTCGTCGACCCGCTCGACGGCACCGTGAACTACCTCTACGGGCTCCCCTCCTGGGCGGTGTCCATCGCCGCCGAATACCACGGCGAGACCGTGACCGGAGTGGTCGCCGTGCCGATGCGGGGGGAGACGTACCACGCGGTGCGCGGCGGCGGAGCCTGGCTGGCCGGCGGCGGGCCGCTGCGCTGCCGGGCGGCCGCGCCGCTGGACCAGGCCCTGGTGGCCACCGGCTTCAACTACGTGCACGCCGTCCGCAGCCACCAGGCGGACGTGGCGCAGCGGCTGGTCCCCCGGGTACGGGACATCCGGCGGAGCGGCTCGGCGGCCGTGGACCTGTGCGACGTGGCCGCGGGCCGGCTGGACGGCTACTACGAGCGCGGGCTGCACCCCTGGGACCTGGCGGCGGGGGAGCTGATCGCCCGTGAGGCGGGTGCGCGGACCGGCGGCCGGCCCGGCGAGCCGGCCTCGGGCGAACTGGCCGTGGCGGCCACCCCGGCGGTCTTCGGCCCCCTGACGCAGCTGCTGGACGAGGCCGGGGCCTGGCACGACTGACGCCCGCTGCACCCCGGCGGCCGCATGACGAGGGCCCCGGACCGCCCGCAGGCGGTCCGGGGCCCTCGTGGTCGGGTCAGGCGGCGGACACGGCGACGCCGTGTTCGGCTGCCAGGCGGTGCAGATCCTCCAGCTCCGCCTGTTCGACCTCCGCCAGGAAGTCGTCACCGGTCTCGCGCGCCCGTGTGAGGTCGGACTCCGCGGTCTTGATGCGCTGCAGCAGACCTGCCGTGAATGCGTCCATGGATGCGCCTCCTTCTCGGCCGGGGCATGGCACGCCGCTCTACGGGGGTGGTTGAGGGCGTGATCTCGTCCTCCCCGCCTCCCGGGACCCAGAAACCTCGCCCGGCCCGGGAATCCTCGCCTCCACCGGGAAAGGTCGTCTTACAGCCGGTTTACGGCCGAAACCGGCAGGATGGGAGGGCTCAGGGGACTGCCCGCGGACCGTCCGCGGACCGCTCCGGGCACCCGACAACACCCCGCCCGATGGGCTACGAGGAAGGAAATCGACGTGCGCGTACTCGTCGTCGAGGACGAGCAGCTGCTCGCCGATGCGGTGGCCACCGGACTGCGCCGGGAGGCGATGGCCGTCGACGTCGTGTACGACGGCGCGGCCGCCCTGGAGCGCGTCGGGGTCAACGACTACGACGTGGTGGTGCTGGACCGCGACCTCCCGCTGGTCCACGGCGACGACGTCTGCCGGAAGATCGTCGAGCTGGGCATGCCCACCCGCGTCCTGATGCTGACCGCCTCCGGCGACGTCAGCGACCGCGTGGAGGGCCTGGAGCTGGGCGCGGACGACTACCTGCCCAAGCCGTTCGCGTTCAGCGAGCTGACGGCCCGCGTCCGGGCCCTGGGCCGGCGCACCACCGTGGCGCTGCCGCCCGTCCTGGAGCGGGCCGGCATCAAGCTGGACCCCAACCGCCGCGAGGTGTTCCGGGACGGCAAGGAGGTGCAGCTCGCGCCCAAGGAGTTCGCCGTGCTGGAGGTCCTCATGCGCAGCGAGGGCACCGTCGTCTCGGCGGAGCAGCTGCTGGAGAAGGCCTGGGACGAGAACACCGACCCGTTCACCAACGTGGTGCGCGTCACCGTCATGACCCTGCGCCGGAAGCTGGGCGAGCCGCCCGTCATCGTGACCGTGCCCGGCTCGGGCTACCGGATCTGACGCGGGTGGCCACCACACCGCCGCCCCCGTCGGCGCCGCCGAAACCGACCTGGGACCCGGCCCAGGTCGAAAGCCCGTTCCCGTGGCTGCGGCCGACCATCCGGATACGGCTCACGCTGCTGTACGGCGGCATGTTCCTGATCGCCGGCATCCTGCTGCTCTCGATCATCTACCTGCTCGCGGCCCAGGCCCTGCACGTCGGCAGCTCGCCGCCGTTCCGGATCGTGTCCGGGACCAAGATCACGGTGACCAGTTCGACCTGTCCCGGCGTCGCCGGGGACCAGAGCATCGAGCAGTTCAACTCGGCCATCGCCGCGTGCATGGACACCCAGCGCAAGCACGCGCTGGACGACCTGCTCAGCCGCTCGCTGATGGCCCTGCTGGGCCTGAGCATCATCGCCTTCGCCTTCGGCTACGCGATGGCCGGCCGGGTGCTCTCCCCGCTCGGGAAGATCACCCGTACCGCCCGCCGGGTGGTCGGCTCGGACCTGACCCGGCGGATCGAGCTGGACGGGCCGGACGACGAGCTGAAGGAGCTCGCGGACACCTTCGACGAGATGCTCGACCGGCTGGAGCGGGCCTTCACGGCCCAGCAGCGGTTCGTCGGGAACGCCTCGCACGAGCTGCGCACCCCGCTGGCGATCAACCGCACGCTGCTGGAGGTGCACCTCTCGGACCCGGCGGCGCCCGTGGAGCTCCAGCAGCTCGGCAGGACGCTGCTGGCCACCAACGAGCGCAGCGAGCAGCTCGTGGAGGGCCTGCTGCTGCTCGCCCGCAGCGACAACCAGATCGTGGAGCGCAAGCCCGTCGACCTGGCGGAGGTGGCCTCGCGGGCCATCGACCAGGCGCGGTCGGAGGCCGAGGCGAAGGGCGTGGAGATCCGCGGCGAGCGGGCGCCGGCCGTGGTCCAGGGCAACGGCGTGCTGCTGGAGCGGATCGCCCTGAACCTGGTCCAGAACGCCGTGCGGTACAACGTTCCGGAAGGCGGCTGGGTCGAGGTCACCACCGAGGCGCAGCACGGCCAGGCGGTGCTGATGGTGTCGAACACGGGACCGGTGGTTCCCGCGTACGAGATCGACAATCTGTTCGAGCCGTTCCGGCGGCTGCGGACCGAGCGCACGGGCAGTGACAAGGGCGTCGGACTCGGCCTGTCGATCGCCAGATCGGTCGCCCGGGCGCACGGCGGACGGATCGCCGCGGTGCCGCGCGAGGGCGGTGGCCTGGTGATGCGTGTCACGCTGCCGCTCTGAGCGGCGGTCGGCGGGGCGTGTCCGAGTTGGCCGGGATATTCGCTTCGGGCGAAATCTGCCACACTTGCCCAATGTCGGTTCATGTGTGATCGATCACAGTTCCGAGTGCCCGCGCATGCACGTTCCGTGATCCCCAAGGGGCCGGAAAGCCCGGGAAAGTCCGGGTTTCCGGCTCCTTGAAAGGCGGAAAATACACGGGGTGGCGCCCGTGCACCACGACCGCGGGACCGTGTACGGTCCCGTTCGCCATCCCAGCCGATCGCCCCTTCAGGCGTGCGGCTGGGTGTCGATTCAGTAACAGACCTTGATGTGAGGCAAAATCTCCGCCTCAGGTCGGGCACAAGTCCGGCCTCTCGCGCGTTACGTGCGCTGAGACACCGCTAACACCCAGAGGGGGAGAGCGAACATGGCAACGGATTACGACACCCCACGCAAGACCGACGACGACGTCGACAACGACAGCCTTGAAGAGCTGAAGGCCCGGCGCAGCGACAAGTCCAACTCGAACATCGAGATGGACGAGTTCGAAGCCGTCGAGGGCATGGAGCTGCCGGGTGCGGACCTCTCCAACGAGGAGCTGGCCGTCCGGGTGCTGCCGAAGCAGGCCGACGAGTTCACCTGCATGAGCTGCTTCCTGGTGCACCACCGCAGCCAGCTGGCCCGCGAGAAGAACGGCCAGCCCATCTGCGTCGACTGCGACTGACGACGCCGTGGCAGGCTCGACGCCGTTCCGGAAACGACCTTTCCGGAGGGAGCTGGGATCCGCGGAGGCGCATGAAGGCGGCACGGGCCCGGAAACGGGCCTGGAAGCCCTCTCCGTGCCCTCCGCCGAACCGGCAGGGTCCGGTGCAGGCGACAGCGGCGACAGGCCGTCAGAGCCCCGGCTGAAGTCCGGGGCGCGTCGCCTCTACCGAAGCGCCAAGGCCGACAAGGCCGTGGACGCCGTCGTGCACGGGGTCCGCAAGGGCGGCGAAGGAGCCCGCGCGGGGCTCGCCCACCTGGCAGACCTCGTCATCGAGGTCGCCCCGCGCATCCCCGTCCGGGACCTCGCCACCCTGCGTGCCCAGTTCCCCGGCCTCGGTCCCGACCAGCTGGCCGCCAAGCTGATCGCCGGCGCGGCCAACAGCAGCTCGACCGTGGGTGCCGGCATCGGCGCGGCAGCCATGCTGCCCGTTCCGCCGGCCATGCCCGCCGAGCTCGCCGCCGAGATCACCGGCGTCGCGGCCGTCGAACTGAAGCTGATAGCCGAACTCCACGAGGTCTACGGCCTGCGGCCGCCCGGCACGCTCAAAGAGCGCAGCATGGCGTACCTCACCGCCTGGACCGAAGAGCGCGGCATCGACGTCACCAGGCCCGCGAGCGTCAACGCGGCGCTCGGCGGCCGGATGAAGCGCGAACTCCGCCAGCAGATCATGAAGCGCATGGTCCGGACCCTGCCGAACCTGATGCCGTTCATGGTCGGCGCGGCGGTGGGCGCCCTGATGAACCGGCGCGACACCAAGCGGCTCGCCCTCAAGGTCCAGGCCGACCTGCGGTACCGGGCCGTGCCCTGGGACGTCCTCGGGGAGCTGCCGCCGCTCGACCGGCACCCGGACCCGCTGCCGGGCCCCGGCCGCCCCCGCCCGGCCCTCGAAGGCCCGGCGGACCGGACCGGCTGACCCGGACCAGTAGACCGCGGACCGCGGCCGCCCCTACGCCCGGCCGTCCGCCTGCTGCGGGATCCGCGCCGCCCGCAGCGCGGCCGCCAGCGCCTGCGGCTGCCGCGTCGACAGGTACACGTACGGAGTCGGGTCCGAGGGGTCGGTCACCTCGGCCCGCACCGCCTGCGGCACGTAGCTGCGCATCAGCATGAACGCCCGGGTGTCCGCACGGTACGTGCGCCAGGCGCGCGCCTCCTCGGCGTCCAGCACCTCCGGCTCGCCCAGTGCCGTCACCGGGATCCGGGCGTCGCCGGCGGCCAGTACCCCGCCCACCACCCGGATCCGTGCCGACCCGTACGAGCTGACCAGCAGCCCCGCCAGGCCGGTGCCCGCGACCAGCCCGGCCAGCAGCGGCAGGGTGCCCAGCGGCAGCAGCATCAGGGCGCACGCGACGCCCGTGAGAGCGGCGATCAGCCACCAGGAGCGCGGGGCGGTCAGGCGTTCGTCGTGGTGCGAGGCGGGGAGCTGCATGTCCCCAAGCTTGGCACGGGGCGACCGGCGGGTAGCCGCGCGGGTAAGGTCTGCGCCTGTGAGTGGACGAAACACGGCCTTGACGCCCCCGGACGATGCCACCGCGCCCGTCCGGCACCCCGACGCCCCGGCACCGGGCGAGCTCCTCGGTGCCCACTACGCGCACTGCTTCGGCTGCGGCGAGGGCCAGCCCCACGGGCTGCACCTGGAGGCGCGGGCCGGCGACGGCGTGAGCGTCACCGCCGAGTTCACCGTCCGGCCCGCCCACCAGGGCGCCCCCGGGCTCGCCCACGGCGGCGTGCTGGCCACGGCCCTCGACGAGACCCTCGGCTCCCTGAACTGGCTGCTCCGGGTGATCGCGGTGACCGGCCGGCTGGAGACCGACTTCGTGCGGCCCGTCCCCGTGGACACCGTGCTGCACCTGGAGGCCCGGGTCACGGCGGTGGCCGGCCGCAAGATCTACTCCACGGCGGTCGGCCGGATCGGCGGCCCCGACGGCCCGGTCGCGGTCCGCGCGGACGCCCTCTTCATCGAGGTGAAGGTCGACCACTTCATCGACAACGGCCGGGCCGAGGAGATCCAGGCGGCCATGGCCGACCCGGACCAGGTCAGGCGCGCACGTGCTTTCGAGGTGAACCCCTGATGTCCCAGAACCACGTCCCCGTGGACGTACTGATCCGCCGGGTCGACCCGGAGGTCCCCATTCCGGCGTACGGCCACCCCGGCGACGCCGGCTGCGACCTCGTGACCACACAGGCCGCCGAACTCGCGCCGGGAGAGCGGACCGTACTCCCCACCGGGGTGTCCATCGCCCTGCCCGACGGCTACGCGGCCTTCGTGCACCCGCGCTCCGGGCTGGCCGCCCGGTGCGGGCTCGCCCTCGTGAATGCCCCAGGGACGGTGGATGCCGGGTACCGTGGGGAGATCAAGGTGATTGTGGTCAACCTCGACCCGCGCGAAAGCGTCCGGTTCGAGCGCTTCGACCGCATTGCCCAACTGGTTGTCCAGCGGGTCGAGAAGGTGCGCTTCCACGAGGTGGCGGAACTTCCCGGCTCGGCACGGGCCGAGGGGGGATTCGGGTCAACCGGCGGGCATGCGGCTGTGGCCGGATCCGGCGCTGGGCAGCAGGGTGGGACTGGCTACGCTTCGGTCGTCTCCGACCGGGAAGGACAGTGACGTGTTCGGACGTCGCAAGAAGAACAGCTCCGTCAGCGGGAGCGACGAGGCCGAGCAGGTCGTCGATGGTGTCGCTGCCGAGGACACCGATGAGCTCACCGGGCTGACCTCCGGCGAGCCGCGCAGGATCAACCTGCCGCCGGCCCCGCGGCCGGACGGCCCCTGGGACATCTCCGAGGTCGGCGCCCCCGGCGAGGGCCGGGTCGACCTGGGCGGCATCTACGTGCCCGGTGTCGAGGGCATGGAACTGCGCGTGGAGGTCGCCGGTGACGCGATCGTCGCAGCGACCGTCGTGCTGCGCGACAGCGCGGTCCAGCTGCAGGCCTTCGCCGCGCCCAAGAAGGAAGGCATCTGGGGCGAGGTGCGCGAGGAGATCGCCTCGGGCATCACCCAGCAGGGCGGCATCATCGACGAGGTCGAGGGCCCGCTGGGCTGGGAGCTGCGCGCGCAGGTCCCCGTACAGCTGCCCAACGGCGCGAGCGGCGCGCAGCTGGTGCGCTTCGTCGGCGTCGACGGCCCGCGCTGGTTCCTGCGCGGCGTGATTTCCGGCCAGGGCGCGGTGCAGCCCGAGGCCGCCGGTCTGCTGGAGCAGATCTTCCGGGACACCGTCGTGGTCCGCGGCGAGGGCCCGATGGCCCCGCGCGACCCGATCGTCCTCAAGCTGCCGAACGACGCCCAGATGGTGCCGGACGGCGTGCAGACCGAGGAGCAGGACGGCTCCCGCTTCTCCGGCGGCATGGGCCAGCTGGAGCGCGGCCCGGAGATCACCGAGGTCCGCTGACCCGCACGACGGATGGGCCGTACTCCCTTCGGGGGGTACGGCCCATCGGCGTTCCCGGCCCGGCGGCGGCGTCCGTCAAGGAGGCGTCAAGGCTCGGGCCGGTGGCGTACGGGGGCCGTCAAGAACGGGCAGACTTCCCGGAAACCGGGTTCTCCTCGGACTGTCCGAAAACCTCCACGGCCGGGAGGCTGTCACGCCCCGATCTTCCGCACAGCCCTGAAAGCCCTGGTCAAGGGCGTACCCCGGGCGATGCACAGACCGGACGTGACAGACAATGAGGACATGGGACGCGGAAAGCTACGGATCTACCTCGGTGCGGCGCCGGGCGTCGGCAAGACGTACGCGATGCTCTCCGAGGGCCGCCGGCGGGTGGAGCGCGGCGCCGACTGCGTCGTCGCGTTCGTCGAGCACCACGACCGGCCGCGGACCGAGGCCCTGCTGGACGGGATGGAGCTCGTGCCGCGCCGCTCCCTGGAGCACCGGGGCGCCGCGTTCACCGAGATGGACGTCGACGCGGTGCTCGCGCGGCGGCCGGCGGTGGCGCTGGTCGACGAGCTGGCGCACACCAACGTTCCGGGATCGCGCCACGGCAGGCGCTGGCAGGACGTCGAGGAGCTGCTGCGGGCGGGCATCGACGTGGTCTCCACCGTGAACATCCAGCACCTGGAGTCGCTCGGCGACGTGGTGGAGTCCATCACCGGGGTGCGGCAGCGGGAGACGGTGCCGGACGAGGTGGTGCGGCGGGCCGACCAGATCGAACTGGTCGACATGTCCCCGCAGGCGCTGCGCCGGCGGCTGGCCCACGGCAACGTCTGCCGGCCGGAGAAGGTCGACGCCGCGCTGTCCCACTGGTTCCGGCCCGGGAACCTCACGGCGCTGCGCCAGCTGGCCCTGCTCTGGGTCGCCGACCGCACCGACGAACACCTGCGGCAGTACCGCGGCGAACACGGCATCAGCACCACCTGGCAGGCGCGCGAGCGGATCGTGGTCGGCCTCACCGGCGGCCCCGAGGGCCGGACCCTGATCCGCCGGGCGGTCCGGCTGGCCGAGAAGGGCGCCGGCGGCGAGGTGCTCGCCGTGCACGTCGCCCGAGGCGACGCCCTCGGCGCCGCCTCCCCGGGGGAACTCGCGGTCCAGCGGGCTCTGGTCGAGGACCTGGGCGGCAGCTACCACCACGTCATAGGCGACGACGTGTCCGGAGCGCTGCTGGAGTTCGCCCGCGGGGTCAACGCCACCCAGATCGTGCTCGGCGTCAGCCGCCGGCGGCCCTGGCAGTACGTGTTCGGGCCCGCGGTCGGCACCACCGTGGCCCGGGAATCCGGCCCCGACCTCGACGTCCACCTGGTCACGCACGACGCCGCGGCCCGCGGCCGGGGGCTGCCCGCGGCCCGCGGGGCTCGGCTCGGCCGGACCCGCCGCCTCGCCGGCTGGGCGGTCGGCGTCCTCTGCCCGGTCCTGCTCGCCGTGCTGCTCACGCACACGGCCGCCGGCCTCGGCCTCGCCAACGAGATGCTGCTGTTCCTGGCCCTGACCGTGACGGCGGCCCTGCTGGGCGGCCTGTTCCCGGCCCTCGCCTCGGTGGGCATCGGCTCCCTGCTGCTGAACTACTACTTCAGCCCGCCCACCCACCGGCTCACCATCGCCGACCCGAAGAACATCGTGGCCCTCGCCGTGTTCTTCGCCGTGGCGGTGGCCGTCGCCTCCGTGGTCGACCTGGCGGCCCGCCGCACCCAGCAGGCCGCCCGGCTGAGCGCCGAATCCGAGATCCTCTCCTTCCTCGCCGGCAGCGTGCTGCGCGGCGAGGACTCCCTGGACGCCCTGCTGGAGCGGGTCAGGGAGACGTTCGCGATGGAATCGGTGGCCCTGCTGGAACGGGCCGACGGCAACGGGTGGACCCGGGCGGCCGGCGTCGGCCCCGCGCCCGCCGCCCGCCCCGAGGGGGCCGACGTCGACGTGCCGATCGGCGACCGGATGGCGCTCGCCCTGTCCGGCCGGGCGCTGCCCGCGGAGGACCGGCGGGTGCTCGGCGCGTTCGCCGCACAGGCCGCCGGGGTCCTCGACCGGCAGCGCCTCCTCCGTCAGGCCGAGGAGGCCCGCCGGCTCGCCGAGGGAAACCGGATCCGCACCGCGCTGCTGGCCGCCGTCAGCCACGATCTGCGCACTCCGCTCGCCGGCATCAAGGCCTCCGTCAGCTCGCTGCGGTCCGACGACGTCGAATGGTCCGAGGAGGACCGGGCCGAACTCCTCGAGGGGATCGAGGAGGGCGCCGACCGGCTCGCCCACCTCATCGGCAACCTCCTCGACATGTCCCGCCTCAACACCGGCACGGTCGTCCCCCTCATCCGCCCGACCGACCTCGACGAAGTGGTGCCGATGGCGCTGGGCGGCGTACCCGAGGACAGCGTCGAGCTGGACATCCCCGAATCCCTGCCGATGGTCGCCGTCGATCCGGGGCTGCTGGAGCGCACGGTCGCGAACATCGTCGAGAACGCCGTCAAGTACAGCCCGGCGGGCGCCCGGGTGCTGGTGACCGCCGGCGCGCACGGGGGGCACGTCGAGGTCCGGGTGGTCGACCGCGGGCCAGGGGTGCCCGACGAGGCCAAGGAGCGCATCTTCGAGCCGTTCCAGCGGCACGGGGACGCCCCGCGCGGCGCCGGAGTGGGCCTCGGCCTGGCCGTCGCCCGCGGGTTCACCGAGGCCCTCGGCGGCACGCTCGGCGCCGAGGACACCCCCGGCGGCGGCCTGACCATGGTCCTCACCCTCCCCGCCGGCGGCCCGGCCCCCGTGGGCACCCCGTACCGCCCGTCCCCCGCCGGGGACGGCACCACCGCCGAACCGAAGCGACAGAAAGCAGGACCCCAATGACCCGGGTGCTCGTGGTGGAAGACGAGCCGCAGATCGTGCGCGCCCTCGTGATCAACCTGAAGGCGCGCAGGTACGAGGTCGACGCCGCGGGCGACGCCGCGACCGCCCTGGAACTGGCCGCGGCCCGGCACCCGGACGTGGTCGTGCTCGACCTCGGGCTGCCCGACATGGACGGGGTCGAGGTGATCCGGGGGCTGCGCGGCTGGACCCGGGTGCCGATCATCGTGCTGTCCGCCCGGCACAGCTCCGACGAGAAGGTGGAGGCGCTCGACGCAGGCGCCGACGACTACGTGACGAAACCTTTCGGCATGGACGAGCTGCTGGCCCGGCTGCGGGCCGCCGTACGCCGTGCCGAGCCGGTCGCGGGCGGCGGCGAGGAGGAGGTCGTCGTGGAGACCGACGGCTTCCTCGTCGACCTCGCCGCGAAGAAGGCCAGCCGCGCGGGCCGCGACGTCCGCCTCACCCCCACCGAGTGGCACCTGCTCGAGGTGCTGGTCCGCAACACCGGCAAGCTGGTCAGCCAGAAACAGCTGCTCCAGGAGGTCTGGGGGCCCTCGTACGGCACCGAGACCAACTACCTGCGGGTCTACATGGCCCAGCTGCGCCGCAAGCTGGAGGCGGACCCCTCGCACCCGCGGCACTTCATCACCGAGCCGGGCATGGGGTACCGCTTCGAGAAGTGAGCCGGCCGCCCCGAGAGGTGGGCCATACCGCTTCGAGAGGCGGCCGCCCCGCCGGTAGGCTTCCTGTATGAGTGCTGTACCTCGTTCCGAGAAGCCCGTGAAGCCGGCGAAGCAGGGCGGCCGGTTCCGCCGGATGATCGAACGGCTGTCGACCTCGCAGGAAGAGCTGCACTCCGCGGAGCTGCAGGAAGACGCAGAGGCCGCGGGGTGCACCCGCATCTGCGACTGCGACGACCGCGAGATAGTCAAGGTCACCGGCACCCTGCGCACGGTGACCCTGCGCCCGCGGGCCGGCGTGCCGGCCCTGGAGGCCGAGCTGTTCGACGGCTCGGCCGCGCTCGACGTGGTCTGGCTCGGCCGACGCTCGATCGTGGGCATCGAGCCGGGCCGCAAGATGATCGCCTCCGGCCGGATCGCCATGAGCCACGGCCGCCGGGTGCTCTTCAACCCGAAGTACGAACTCCGACCGCTGGGACAGGAGCACTGAGCCGGTGACGTCACTCGACAAACCGACCGCGGGACCCGACGAGGGCCGCGCAGCGGACCCGGGCGCGGGTCCGACGGGGCAGGGCACGCAGGATCAGGACGTCAAGGCCGTGACGCAGGCGGCGCTCTTCGACGCCTTCGGAGGGATCCGGGGCACCGTCGAGACGATGCTGCCCGGCCTGCTGTTCGTCATGATCTACACGTTCAACAAGGACGTGCGGATGTCCGCCATCGCCGCCGGCGGGGTGGCCGTCCTGCTGGTGATCGTGCGCCTGCTGCGCAAGGACACCGTCAAGCATGCCTTCAGCGGAGTCTTCGGCGTGGGCGTGGGCGTGGCCTTCGCCCTGTTCACCGGCTCGGCCAAGGGCTTCTACCTGCCCGGCATGATCTACGGGGCCTGCCTGGGCCTGGCCTTCACGGTGTCGGCCCTGGTCGGCTTCCCGCTGCTGGGCGTCGTCCTGGGCCCGGTGTTCCGCGAGAACCTCTCCTGGCGCACCCGCAACCCCGGGCGCAAGCAGGCGTACACCAAGGCCAGCCTGGCCTGGGGCCTGATCTTCCTGGCCAAGTACGCCATCCTCTTCCCGCTGTACTTCTGGGGGGACGAGACGCAGCTCGGCTGGCTGCTGGTGGCGCTCAAACTGCCGCCCATGGTGCTGGCCGTGTACTTCACCTGGGTCTTCCTGGCCAAGGCCCCGCCGCCGATCGACGTGATCGCCGAGTGGGAGGCCGAGGAGCAGGCCGAGAAGGAACGCAAGGCGGCGGCCCGCGAGGCGTAGCCGGTACGCGTACGGAGGGCCCCGGAACCGTGGTGGTTCCGGGGCCCTCCGGCGTCCGTGCGCCGCCGCAGCGGACGGCGTACGTGCCCTGCCGCGGCGGACGGCGTACGAGTGCCCTGCCGCGGCGGGATCAGCCGTCGCGGCGGGCGTTCAGCAGCTCCTCCAGCTGCTGCTCGCGGGCCTGGGCGGCCACGAACAGCAGCTCGTCGCCGGCCTCCAGGGTCTCCTCCGGGTGCGGGGTGAGCACCCGGTTGCCGCGGATGATGGTGACCAGCGAGGTGTCCTCGGGCCAGGCCACGTCGCTGATCTGCACGCCGGCCATCGGGGACTCCGGCGGCAGGGTCAGCTCGACCAGGTTCGCGTCGCCGTGGCTGAAGCGCAGCAGCCGGACCAGGTCGCCGACGCTCACGGCCTCCTCGACCAGCGCCGACATCAGGCGCGGGGTCGAGACGGCGACGTCGACGCCCCAGGACTCGTTGAAGAGCCACTCGTTCTTCGGGTTGTTCACCCGGGCCACCACGCGCGGGACCCCGTACTCGGTCTTGGCCAGCAGCGAGACGACCAGGTTCACCTTGTCGTCGCCGGTGGCGGCGATGACCACGTTGCAGCGCTGCAGCGCCGCCTCGTCCAGCGAGGTGATCTCGCAGGCGTCGGCCAGCAGCCACTCGGCCTGCGGCACCCGCTCCACCGAGATGGCGGTCGGGGCCTTGTCCACGAGGAGCACCTCGTGGCCGTTCTCCAGCAGCTCGCCCGCGATGGAGCGGCCCACGGCACCGGCCCCGGCGATCGCGACCCTCATGCGTGTGCCTCCTCGGGACCCTCGGCGAAGGCCGCCTCGACCTTGTCGATCTCGTCCGTGCGCATCATCACGTGCACGAGGTCGCCTTCCTGCAGCACGGTCTGCGAGGTCGGGAGCATCGCCTCGCCCAGGCGGGTGAGGAACGCCACGCGGACCCCGGTCTCCTCCTGGAGCCGGCTGACCTTGTGACCGATCCACGCCGGGGCGGTGTGCACCTCTGCGAGCTGCACGGCTCCGCTCGGGTCGCGCCACAGCGGCTCGGCACCCGAGGGCAGCAGCCGGCGCAGCATCTGGTCGGCGGTCCAGCGGACCGTGGCCACGGTCGGGATGCCCAGCCGCTGGTAGACCTCGGCGCGCTTCGGGTCGTAGATGCGGGCGGCGACGTTCTCGACACCGAACATCTCGCGCGCCACGCGGGCCGCGATGATGTTGGAATTGTCACCACTGCTGACCGCGGCGAAGGCTCCCGCCTCCTCGATCCCGGCCTCGCGCAGGGTGTCCTGGTCGAAGCCGACTCCCGTGACCCGGCGGCCGCCGAACCCCGATCCCAGCCGGCGGAACGCGGTGGGGTCCTGGTCGACGACGGCGACCGTATGCCCCTGCTGCTCCAAGGTCTGCGCGAGAGCGGAACCCACTCTTCCGCAGCCCATAATGACGATGTGCACGGCCGTCCTTCCGGCTGTCAATAGTTCAGACCCTCGTGGTGCTCAGGCTTCACAGGGTCTCAGACCATGGCCCAAGCTACACACGGGCGGTCACCAGTGTGACCTCTTGTGCACAGCGGGCGCGCAATTGAACCCGGGCGCCGGCCCGTGAACACCGGCGGACACCGGTGACGCCCGACGGGTGCACGGGATGTCCGCTCGTGGGGTGGCGGTCGTGTGATGGTCGGGTGGTGGTTGGTCAGCGCTCTTTTCGAACGCTTAACATCCTCTGCGTGTCCAAACTGACCGACGTGCCCAAACGGATCCTCATCGGCCGGGCGCTGCGCAGCGACCGCCTCGGAGAAACTCTCCTCCCGAAGCGGATCGCCCTTCCCGTCTTCGCGTCCGACCCCCTGTCCTCCGTGGCATATGCCCCGGGTGAGGTGCTTCTCGTCCTCTCCATCGCGGGCGTGTCGGCGTACCACTTCAGCCCCTGGATCGCGGTCGCGGTCGTCGTGCTGATGTTCACGGTGGTGGCCTCGTACCGGCAGAACGTGCACGCCTACCCCAGCGGTGGCGGCGACTACGAGGTGGCCAACACCAATCTCGGCCCCAAGGCCGGACTGACCGTCGCCAGTGCCCTGCTCGTCGACTACGTGCTCACGGTCGCCGTCTCGATCTCCTCCGGAGTCGAGAATCTCGGTTCCGCCGTGGACTTCGTCGTCGAGCACAAGGTGCTCTCGGCGATCGTCATGATCCTTCTGCTCACGCTGATGAATCTGCGCGGCGTGAAGGAATCCGGAAAACTCTTCGCGATTCCCACGTACGTCTTCTGCGCGGGCGTCTTCATCATGATCGCCTGGGGTGCCTGGCGCGGGATCGTCCTCGACGAAACCATGAAGGCACCCACCGCCGATTTCGAGATCAAACCCGAGCACCAGGGCCTGGCCGGCTTCGCGCTGATCTTCCTCCTGCTGCGCGCCTTCTCCTCCGGCTGTGCCGCCCTCACCGGCGTCGAAGCCATCAGCAACGGCGTCCCCGCCTTCCGCAAGCCCAAGAGCAAGAACGCGGCCACCACCCTCGCCCTCATGGGCGGCCTGGCCGTCACCATGTTCTGCGGCATCATCGGCCTGGCCATGGCCACCAACGTACGGATGGCCGAGAAGCCCGCCGTCGACCTCCTCGTCGACGGCAAGCCGGTCGGCCCCGACTACGTGCAGAACCCGGTCATCTCCCAGGTCGCCGAGGCGGTCTTCGGCAACGGCAGCTTCCTTTTCATCCTGCTCGCCACCGCCACCGCGCTCGTCCTGTTCCTCGCCGCCAACACGGCGTACAACGGCTTCCCGCTGCTCGGCTCGATCCTGGCCCAGGACCGGTACCTGCC
Source organism: Streptomyces bambusae (assembly GCF_020532645.1). Taxonomy (GTDB): domain Bacteria; phylum Actinomycetota; class Actinomycetes; order Streptomycetales; family Streptomycetaceae; genus Streptomyces; species Streptomyces bambusae. Next base: position 177,862 of record NZ_JAJAUZ010000002.1, on the reverse strand, counting down.
GCGCCAGCTGCACACGCGCGGCGACCGGCTCGCGTTCTCGAACGGCATCGTGCTGCTCGCCGGCGCCGCCATACTGCTCGTCTGGATCTACGACGCCGACTCGACCAAGCTGATCCAGCTGTACATCGTCGGCGTGTTCGTGTCCTTCACGCTCAGCCAGATCGGCATGGTCCGGCACTGGAACCGCCACCTGCGCACCGAGCGCGACCAGTCGGCCCGCCGCCGGATGATCCGCTCCCGGGCCATCAACGCGTTCGGCGCCACCTTCACCGGCCTCGTGCTCGTCGTCGTCCTCGCCACCAAGTTCACCCACGGCGCCTGGGTCGCCCTGCTGGGCATGGTGATCTTCTACGGCACGATGACCGCGATCCGGAAGCACTACGACCGGGTCTCCGCCGAGATCGCCGCCGACGAGGGCCCCAGCGACGACAGCGTGCGCCCCTCCCGGGTGCACTCCATCGTCCTCGTGTCCAAGGTCCACAAGCCGACCCTGCGGGCCCTGGCCTTCGCCAAGCTGACCCGCTCGGACCGGCTGGAGGCGCTCAGCATCAGCGTGGACCCGGCCGAGACCAAGGCGCTGCGCGAGGAGTGGGAGCGCCGCGGCATCAACGTACCGCTCAAGATCCTCGACTCGCCGTACCGCGAGATCACCCGTCCCGTGGTCGAGTACGTCAAGGGCCTGCGCAGCGAGAACCCGCGCGACGCGGTCAGCGTGTACATCCCCGAGTACGTCGTCGGACGCTGGTACGAGCACCTGCTCCACAACCAGAGCGCCCTGCGCCTCAAGGGCCGCCTGCTCTTCACGCCCGGCGTGATGGTCACCTCGGTGCCGTACCAGCTCCAGTCCTCAGAGCTGGCCAAGCAGCGGGCCCGCAAGCGGCAGGACTGGAACGCACCGGGCGCGGTGCGCCGCGGGCCCGTGGACACGCGGGCGAAGGAGCCCAGCTCCAAGGGGTAGGCGCAACGGCCGCGGCGGCCGGCCGGTCGACGTACGGGTGTCCGGCGGGCCGGCCGGCGGTGGTCGTGGTGAACGGCCGGGCGGGATCCACGTAGACTGGTGGGTCGGCCGCCCGGCCGTTTCCGCACCACCCTCCTCCCGAACCTCTGGAGTCCCCCCGCCATGGCCACGCAGAACGAGAAGCAGTCCCTGGTCGGGGAGGAGTACGAGGTCGAGGTCGGCCCCGTCGCGCACGGCGGCCACTGCATCGCCCGCACCGCCGATGGCCGGGTCCTCTTCGTCCGCCACGCCCTCCCGGGCGAGACCGTCGTTGCGAAGGTGACCGAGGGCGAGGCCGACTCCCGCTTCCTGCGCGCCGACGCGGTACGGGTCCTGACCGCGTCCAAGGACCGCGTCGAGGCCCCCTGCCCGTACGCCGGCCCCGGCAAGTGCGGCGGCTGTGACTGGCAGCACGCCAAGCCGGGCGCCCAGCGCCGCCTCAAGGGCGAGGTCATCGCCGAACAGCTGCGCCGGCTCGCCGGACTCACCCCGGAAGAGGCCGGCTGGGACGGCACGGTCGTCCCCGCCGAGGGCGACAAGCTGCCCGCGGGCGAGGTGCCGGCGTGGCGCACCCGCGTCCAGTTCGCGATCGACGAGGACGGCCGCGCGGGCCTGCGCAAGCACCGCTCCCACGACGTCGAGGCCGTCGACCACTGCATGATCGCCGCCCCCGGCGTCACCGAACTCGGCATCGAGAAGCGCGAATGGCCCGCGATGGCCACCGTCGAGGCGATCGCCGCCTCCGGCTCCGGTGACCGCCAGGTCGTCCTCACCCCCCGCCCCGGCGGCCGCCTCCCGCTCGTCGAGCTCGACAAGCCGGTCTCGGTCCTGCGCGTCGAGGAGAAGGACGGCGGTGTGCACCGCGTCCACGGCCGCCCCTTCGTCCGCGAGCGCGCCGACGGCCGCACCTACCGCGTCGGCATGGGCGGCTTCTGGCAGGTCCACCCGCAGGCCGCGGACACCCTGATCCGCGCCGTCATGCAGGGCCTGATGCCCCGCAAGGGCGAAATGGCCCTCGACCTCTACTGCGGCGTCGGCATCTTCGCCGGCGCCCTCGCCGAGCGCCTCGGCGAGACCGGTGCCGTCCTCGGCATCGAGTCGACGAAGCGCGCGGTGGAGGACGCCCGCCACAACCTCGCCGACTTCCCCCGGGTCCGCATCGAGCAGGGCAAGGTCGAGTCGGTCCTGCCGCGGACCGGCATCACGGAGTGCGACCTGGTCGTCCTGGACCCCCCGCGCGCCGGCGCCGGCAAGCAGACCGTCCGCCACGTGGCGGGCCTGAACGCCCGCCGCATCGCCTACGTCGCCTGCGACCCGGCCGCCCTGGCCCGCGACCTCTCCTACTTCCAGTCCGAGGGCTACCGCGTCCGCACCCTGCGGGCGTTCGACCTCTTTCCGATGACCCACCATGTCGAGTGCGTCGCGATCCTTGAGCCTGCCGAAAAGGGTGCCTGACCTGCGGTTTCGTCGAGTGTGCGTTATGTGCGCTACGTGCGTTACGGGCGATATCTTGACGCAAATCTGACGCACGTGACGCACGCGTGACGCACGTTCGACGCACGCCGGACGTTTCTTCTGACGGGCCGTCATTGCAGAAAAGTCGCCTCCCGCGACGGGCTGTGTGTCCCGCCGGAAAGGTGGCCTTCGCGCAGTCAAGCCGCGCTGCCCTTGCCCTGCGGGCGTCTCAGGCATTCAGGCGTGTGGTAACACTCTGTAGTCGATTGCGGGAGCGCTAGTGGGCCGGGCAACCGCGCGGGGGATGTCAGCGCGTTCGTGAACGCGTCAAGGGGCGGGTGGTCGCCTTAGATGCCGCAGGGATCGGGGCTCATATCCGAGGAGAGTGTCGCCTCTCGGTGCCGAGTGAGGGTGCGGGCAACGCCCAGAGACGGATTCGTGTGGGGAAGCGCCCGGCGACGGCAGCACCGGCCGGACACTGGGGCCCGCGGCCGCGCCTGTACAGGGCACAGTCGGGAGGCGGGGCGTCGGGCGGTTTTGAGGCCGCTGATGACGGGCTCGCGGGAGCCGAGGGACTCGTGCGTTCGGGCAGCTGCTGGGTGGCGAGGCTGTGCCGGGCGCTCTGGTCGACTGCCGCGTCTTTCAGACTCATGGTCAGCTCGACACGGGCCTCGACGAACACCGTGCCCTTGTACTTTCCGGCAGCCCGCCCAGCTCGTCGGGCCGCAGGTGTCTGGAGCCGCCGTGCGCGGGCTGATGGCGCCGGTAGATGCCCATCGGCGGCCGGCGCCGTTTGTTGTACGCGGCGGGCAGGTCGGCGGCATCAACGTGCGCAACGGCCGGTTCGCGGGGCCGGGTCGACGGTGCTTGCCCATCCGCTCGATGGTCTCAGGCTGCGATGGCGGTCGGGCGGGCGGCGGCCAGATCCTTCCCCGGGGTCGCACCTCGTTCGACGACGCTGCCCGCGTCGACTCCAGCCTCGCCGCCTCCCGGCTCAACACCTTGCTCGACTCCGCCCGCCCGCACAGGACCGATGGGTCGGCGCCTGTGGCGGCGGCGCCCCGCGCCGCCTTGTCCTCGTCGAACCGTGCGGCGGCCGGCCTGACCCGGTCCGTGACCTTCACCCGCTCGAAACCAGGCTTACTGAGCTCGAGGGCATCCTCGAAGTGGACGCTCGCCGCGCGGTGCCCACGGTCGAGCGCGGCGAGGTCGTGGGCCCTGCGCGGACCCCAGCCTGCTCGGCTGCGTCGAAGTAGCTCACCCATGGGCCGATCGGCAGCCGGTCCTGCTCACCCTGTCGGGCTGGTTGTACGGGTACGCCCGCGCCCCTGCTGACGTGAACGATGGCGACACCGACGAGGGCCCCATGAGCCGGGTGTTCAACCCACCTCTCGTCTGCGGTCCGGCTGCCGCACCGGTCTCTCTGGCGTAGACGCCGCCAGCCAACAGCTCGTGCCTCCAAGGCTGCTGACCCTCACTCAACGAACGTGCTGGATATGCTACGAAACCAGCCTGGAGTACTAGATGATGTCCTTGCTGAGAACGGTGGCGACGACACCTTGCCTCGTGTGCCACATCTAGTCAGACCGAACCTGCTGAACGACAAAGGGACTATGGATGCCTACGCAGGCCAAGGAGATATTCGAGGCGCAGAGCAAGAGTGTGCGCGAACTGCTGTCTGACAATGGCTTGGGCCTCTACCTGCCGCCCTACCAGCGTCCGTACGGCTGGGGCAAAGACAAGGTCGAGAAATTGCTCGACGATACACTGCACGGCCTCAAGAACCTAGGTAAGGCGCCGGACAGCTTCACTTTCTTGGGGACGGTCATCACCATCCATGATGTCAACCACGTCACGGTGAAGCCGATCGTCAAGTCCGAGGTCCCGTCCAAGGTCCTTACCGTGATCGATGGGCAGCAGCGTTTGTCAAGTCTGTTGATCCTGCTGGTCGGCCTGCACAACCTCATTCGTCAGCGTGCATGGAAAATCTTCAAGGGCAAGACGCCGGATCCGACCGACAGCGCTCGGACTCACCTGTACTCGGAAACGAGCGACATCCTGCAGATGCTCGGGGCTGCGTTCTACGAGCGAAAGAACTTCGGAACTACGCCGATCTACCCGCGCCTCATCCGAGCCTTCGATGATCAGTGGGCAAGGGACGAGAAGCTCAAGAAGTATGAGTCGCCGATCGCCAACCTCATCTACCGGTACTCATTGCTGGTCGATAGTGAGCCAGCAACCTCTAATCCGACGGACTTCAAGCCGGTTGCGCGGCAGAACGCGGGCGACGGCGAAGCTGACCTCATCAAGAGGTACAGCGAGATCCGCACGGGGTTGAACAAGCTATCGCAGCGAAAGTCCATCGAGGAGCTGGAGGATCTGCCGTCGCTAGCAACCCTTGCCACCAACATCGAGTTCCAGCGTGCGCTCTTCAATCATGAACTCGATTCCGAACTCTGCGCTTTGCTAGGAGAGTTGGAAGACGAGCCTGAGGCCGAGCTGATGCGGCTCGTCATGTTTGCCGCCTATGTCCTGAACCGCATCGCTCTGACGGTCGTCCAAGGCAAGGACGAGGACTACGCCTTCACGATCTTCGAGTCGTTGAATACCACGGGCGAGCCTCTGACCGCCTTCGAGACCTTCCTTCCTCGGGTGGTGATGGCAGAGAAGATTCAGGACTACGAGGACTCGGGCGCATACGAATACATGAAGGCGGTTCAGGGCTACCTGGACCGTTTCGCCGTCGGAGACAGGCTTCAGAACGCAACGCGAGACCTGCTGGTCACTTTTGCGCTGGCAGAGACTGGAGAGAAGCTCTCCAAGCGCCTCCCGGACCAGCGGGTCTACATGCGCGATACATTTGAGCGCCACAAGGACTCGGCTGATGATCGAAGCGCGTACCTGCGCCACCTTCGCGACACTGCGGCCTTCATTGGAAATGCCTGGGAACCTGCGAATAACGCGCCTCGCGCGCTACCCGGGCTAGAAGCGTCCGCCATGACGGACACCGTGAAGTTGTGTCTGGCCTTCCTTAATTCACTCAAGCATACGATTGCCATCGCGCCGCTAGTGCGGTTCTACTCCGAGGCTGTCCACGCAGACGAAGGTGAGGCGAGGGAAGAGCGCATCGCCGAGTTCGAGAAGGCGATCAAGGCAATCACTGCCTTCACGGTCTTCTGGCGAGCAACTCGCCGCACCACGGGTAACATCGACAGCCAGTACCGGGCTGTCATGGCCGGGGCGGACTCACTCACGGGCATTGGACCCCTCGCTCGGCAGTGGGCAGAGCCCGATGCAACGAAGCCTGATCCGGTCGTCGACGCTGAGGCGCTGAAGAAGGAACTTGCGGCGCGTTTGTCGGACCCCAAGGGTAAGGGCGGCATCCCGAACTTGGCGTCGTTTCTGGCAGATGCTTCCGCGCTGCCGCTCTATAAAATTAGCCCCCCGCTGGCCCGTTTCCTTCTTCTGGCGGCGTATCACGACACAATTGAAGATCAGGAGAATCCTGGACTGATCATCCAAGGTAAGGCGGGGGTCGCCTCATGCTTCACCGCAGACGGTTGGGAGGACGAGACGCACCTCACGATCGAACACATCGCGCCACAGTCGGCCACGAGCGGGTGGGATGAGGAGTTCTACAGCGATAAAGAGGCTGTACATAAGCTGGGCAATCTGGTCCTGGCGCCAGGAGCTGCGAACGCTTCCCTCAGCTCGCGGCCTTGGACTGAGAAGAAGGTCCTGTACGCGGCACTCGGTGCCTCGACGGCCGACGACGCCAAGTCAATCCTCAACAGTTCTGGCTTCACTTTCGCGCAGACGACTGAGGACCTGGCGGCCATGTCGCGCTACCTCCCGCACCTGCGAGCACTGGGCCTGCGTGAGGACGAATTGGATCCGGCGTTCATGAATAAGCGTGCTGACATCCTCCTACGTCTGGCCTACACACGACTCAAGGGCTGGCTCGGCCTTGAGCTGTCTGACTCCAGCGGTGATCCGGTGGTCAAGGTCGACGATGTGGAGATTGAGAGCGATGAGCTTTACGAGAGTGAGGACGCCGCAGGAGTGGTTGCAACGGCGTAACACCACGGGCTAGTTGGCTGGCGCTACGTAACCGGATTCCGTGGGGGAGTGGCCCCGCTAGTTCTAGGCTGATTCACCATCTTGCGGTGGGAACCGGCTGAGAACGGGTACGGCCACCGTAATGGGTTCGTGGGCTCTTTCCTGTTTGCGCCTCATGGTCCGGCAACGGCTTCCGCTCTGGATACCTGAACTGCCGAGGCCGCTGCGGCAGTAGCGGCCCCTGTTGTGAGGCCGCTGTTAGGTTCGACGCAACGCGAGCTTGACGCACCGCCGCCCGACGCTTTTTCTGATGGTGCGCCAGCATGAACAGGCGGCCTTCCGCTCGAGGACCCATCCTCGCGCGGAAGGCCGCTTCGTTCTGCGTGCTGGACTGGGCTCAGTGGGCCCGAATCCCGCCAAGCTCTCGAACTCCGCATCCGAGATGTACGGTGTCGGTCGTGAGGAAATCCTGACTCATCCTGCGTGCCGGAAACAATCTTGGACAGCTGGGTGTTGGCCAGAGGTTCGGTACGGAGAGGGAGGGGTCTGACCTGAAGCTGTTCGACACGAAAAGCGGCGTGACCGAGGTCGTGCCGCGTTTGGCTGAGGTTGAGGCCGATGTGCAGGACCTCGTCGAGGGGCACATGCAGACCATGTTCGGGGTCCGGTTCCTGGCGAGCGAGTACAGCACCGGACCGGTGCACGCTGGCCGGATCGATTCGCTGGGCATCGACGAGAACGGTGCACCGGTAATCGTCGAGTACAAACGCGGCATCGACGCAGGAGTCATAAACCAGGGTCTCTTCTACATGGCCTGGTTGCTCGACCACCGGGATACGTTTCGGCATCTGGTCCGCGACCGGCTCGGCGCCCATGTCGCGGCCCAGGTGCTCTGGAGCGCACCAAGGCTGATCTGCGTGGCCGGCGACTTCACCCGCTACGACATCCACGCCGTCCGCGAGCACCGGCACGCCATCGACTTGGTCCGCTACCGGTACTTTGGCGGCGAGCACTTCGGCCTTGAGACGGTGGCCTCCTTTCCCGGCCGCGCCGCGGCGCGGAAGTCTGGCAGCCGGACCCGGGGCACGGCGAAGGAAGAAGCGATGGCGGAGTTGGCCGCGGCGGTCGATGAGGTCCTGCTCGGGTTCGGTGATGACCTCACGAAGGTCTCGAACCAGACTTACACCGCGTACCGGCGTATGCAGAATTACGCGTGCCTGGTCCCGCCGAAGAAGGCCAAGCTACTGGTTTACCTGAAGGCCGACCCGGCGGCGGTCGACCTCGTGCCTGGTTTCGCGCGTGATGTGACGGGGCTCGGCCACCATGGCACCGGCGACCTGGAGCTGACGCTCCAGACGGAGCGGGACCTGGAGCGCGCAGCTGACTATTTCCGGCAGAGCTACACCCTGGCGTGATGGCCCGGTGCCCGTGGCCAGACCACGGGCATTGGAGGAACGCTAAGGGGGCTGCTGCTCTGAGTTCGTGATGGTTCCTCTCGACGGCTCGGGGATGGATGGCGGTGGACTTCCAATGGTCCGACGATGGCCGGCGCACTCGGGGAGTGTGCCTGCACACGACTCGGGCGCGTTATCTTCGGACAGGGGACCCGCGTCATCCCCCGTACGCGGGTCCTCCCATACGGCCGTTGGACTTGCAGACTCAGGACCCAGGTCCACTCCGTGTCGATCTCCTCTTGGCGGGCGGGCCCGATGTCGACGTCGTAGTCGTGCTGGAGTGGAGTTCTTGGGCGGTCTGCTGGGTCTGCGGCTCTTCGCGGTTCGATGCGGGCGAGCACCATGGAGCCTGCGCCGGTGTCGCGGAACCCCCGGGCGGCGAGAGTGAATTGGGCCTAGATGTGCTGTCTCTTTGATAGGTAGGTCAGTTGATCGGATGTGTCTGTCCGATTAGTGATCACTGATGCGATGTGGGATCGGATCGAGCCGCTGATGCCGGCTGATCCGGTCCGCGGGCGGCGGTGGGCCGACCACCGCCGCACCCTCGAGGCCATCGCGTGGAAGTACCGCACCAGCTCGCCCTGGCGGGACCTTCCCGACGAGCTCGGCTCGTTCAAGACAGCCCACAAACGGCTGATCAGATGGGCAGTCGACGGCACCTGGGAACGGATCCTGGCCGCCGTCCTGGCAGCTGCGGACGCCGATGACAACCTCGACTGGACAGTGTCGGTGGACTCCACCGTCGTGCGGGCACACCAGCATGCCGCCGGGGCACGCAAAAAGGGGCGGCCCGCTCAGTCGAGCCCGGCGACCACGCCCTCGGACGCTCCCGCGGCGGACTGAGCACCAAGGTCCACCTCGCCGCGGACGGCGGTGCACGGCCTCTGGCCTTCACCGTCACCGCAGGCCAGGCCGGTGACGCACCCGCTTTCGCGACGGTGATGTCCCGCATCCGCGTGCCCCGAAGCGGCCCAGGCAGGCCACGGACCCGGCCCGTCGTGGTCCTGGCCGACGCGCGTACTCCTCCCGCGCGATCCGTGCACATTTGCGGCGCCGGGGCATCCGGGCGGTCATCCCGCAGCCGTCCGACCAGGTCGGCCACCGCCAGCGGCGGGGCCACCGAGGCGGCCGCCCGCCAGGCTTCGACCCCGAGACCTACAAGCAACGCAACACCGTCGAGCGGTGCATCAACCGCCTCAAGCAGTGGCGCGGCCTGGCCACCCGGACCGACAAACTCGCCATCGCATACCAGGCCGCACTCCACCTCGCCGGCATCCTCATCTGGACCCGGCGCTGACCAAAGAGACAGAACCTAGGTGCTCCTGGCACCGGTCACGGTGGCGGTGACGGCGGGCGGAAGGTCGGGGGGGAGTGCGAAGTGGATGCGCGTGTCGGGTGTTGACTGGGGCATACGGCGCCTTCGGGGTGGCGGCTCCGGCCGGCGGGGGGCCGGCCGGAGCCTGGAACGGGTCGGTCAGCGGGCGGCCCGCGTGGTGGCTGTAGGACGGAGTGGGACGGGTCCGGCCCGGGGGGAGGCCGGGACCGCGGACTGGGTGGTCCTGGGGAGGGTGGGGTCGGTGGCGCGGTGCCAGCGGGCGCGGACGGCGGCGAGGTCGGCGAGGGCGCGTCGGGTGCCGGCCAGGAGCTGGTGGACAGTGTTGGTGTCGTCCTGGGTGTAGGCGAGGACGGTGAGGCCGGTGGTGTGGGCGCGGGCGAGCAGGGCGCGCCGCAGGACGACCTCGGCCCAGTGCTCCGTGGCCACGCCGTGGCCATCGGTGAGCATGCCGAGGAGATCGGCCGGAGGCAAGGCGGGGGTGATCAGCCCCTGGTGCTGGGCTTCCCACAGCACGGTGATCGGGTCGATGGGGTCGCCGCGCCGGGCGACGTTAAGCAGGCAGCCGAAGAGGCGGCCGTGCAGGGGGGCAAGGAAGTCGCCGGGCTGGAGCCAGCGCGCGGCCTCGGCGGGGCGGGGGCGGGCGCAGAGTGCGGCGAGGAGCAGGCGTTCGTCTTGCAAGTCCTCGTGGTCGGGGTCGCGGGCAGGGTGAGTGGGGGTGGGGGTGCGGGGCAGGGTGCTGGAGTGGGCGGGGAACCGGCCGGCGAGGTGGTCCACAACGTCTGCGAGTGTGTCGGCGGCGGTGAGGACGGCGGTGGGTTGGTCTTCCTGCATGCTGTCCCCGGCGGTGTGGACGAGTTGTTCGGCGTGGGCGGTCAGGGTCCGGCGGGCGTGTCCGGCGCGGACGATTGCCGCGTAGGTGGGCGCGTGGGCGGGGTCTGGGCAGGCGCTGACGAGGTGGTGGAGGTAGGCGGCGGTCAGGCCGCGGGCGGCGGGCCGGGCGTGCTCCAGAACGGCTGTGAGCCAGACCGGCTTTCTGGTGTGGACCTCGGGCGGGGGCGGGGTGAGGGTGATCACGGCGTGGAACACCGCCAGGTGCCCGGCGTTGGCGAATTCGGCTGGGTGCAGGGTGCCGAGGGTCTTGAGGCGGTCGGGTTGGAGGAGGAGCGCGCCGAGAAGGGCCTGCTCGGCGTAGTGGCCGGCGGGGGCAGGCGGGATGTCGAGCAGGTCGAAGTCGACGTCGTAGATGTTGGGTTGGGGCAATTTATGCGGCCAGGGTGAAGTCGTCGCGGGTGAGGGTGACGCCCACGTGTGGGGCGAGGAGGTGGGCAGCCAGGCGGGGCGGGACGGCGTTGCCGATCTGGGCGAACTGCTGGCCCTTGTTGCCCTGCCAGGGGTAGTCGGCGGGGAAGGACTGCAGGGCACCGGCCTCGGCGGCGGTGATACGGATCGCCTCCGGCGCCGGATCCGAAGGGGCGCCCGCCCCCGATTCCGCGGCGGTGGGTTCAGCAACCCACACGCATTCGTTTGCGCGGTGCCCGAAGAACAGCGTCCCGGCCGGCTCGTCAATGGTGCGGATAGTGGCGTTGGCCTGGTTGTTGCTCCGCAGCGACCAGGACCAGCCCGATCCACCCGTGGTCCTCCCGGCCGGGCCGCCGGACCGGGTGCGCCCGTCGATGCGGCCGGGCGCGGGGTGGTGTTTCCACCGGCCGCGGTCACGGGCATCGGCGAGTGTCCTGCGGGCGCCGGACGGCCACGGTTCAGGGCCGCCGCCCGGGCCGCCGCCAGCGCACACGGTCGGTGTGGGCCGGTCGGTGGCGCCCCAGCCGAGCGCCTCTGCCATCGACACCCACCGCTCGCGGCCCGGCCCGAACAGCGACTCCGGCTCCGCGACCGGTGCATGCGTGGGCGCCGGCGGCTCCGCGGTACGGACACGGGAAGCGAGCAGGATCGCCCGGCGCCGGGTCTGGGGCACGCCGTAGTCGGCGGCGTTGAGGATGCCCGTCCAGACCGAGAACCCCCAGCTCCTGAGGATGACGGCGTACTGGCGCCACAGGGGCAGGACGTCGGGGACTTCCTCCATCGCGATCCACTCCGGCTGCCCCACCGCGTTCAGGGCGTGGAGGTAGCGCATCGGCTCTGCCGCAAGGAGGCTGCGGTCGTCATGGCAGGCGGCGAGCAGGCCGGCGCGGGTGTCGCGCCCGGCCGCGAGGTCGGCGACCGCCTGGTGGACGAGCGGCTGGTCAACCAGGCCGAGCCTCCTTCCGGCCATGCTCCATGCCTGACACGGTGGCGACGCCAGAAATCCCGAAGTCCGACCCACCAAGGGCCAGGTCGGATACAGGGCCACGTTGGTGCGGATCGTCAGCTGCCCGGCAGCGGCCCGCGTCTGGCACGCCCACTCGTCCCACTCGAGCCCGACCTCGCGTATGCCGAATACCTTCAGGGGGTGGCTCCAGCCCCCCGCGCCCGCGAACAGATCCAGGACCGACAGCGGGGAGGCGGTCACGAGGCGAGCTCGGCGAGCAGCCGTTGTGTGTGGGGAAACAGTGCCTCGGCGAGGCAGAGTTGGTAGGGAAGGGACAGGGTAGGCCTCCTGTTGTGAGCCAGTGGGGACTGGGTCTGATGTGGCTGTCACCGCGCGGCCCGCGGCCTGCCGTCAGGGAGGGCTGCTGCCCCGGGACGGCCGCTGTTGCGCCTACTGTGCGAGCGCGGGTCTGGCGGGGGCCGGACGTGAAGTGCTCGGCGAGGTGGTCGGAGACGAACCGGCAGCCTTCGGCGCAGATCTCCAGGATTGGAGAAGTCTCAGTGAGCTGGCGGCGATGGAGTTGCGGAGTGGTCGATGCCGGACAGGCCGTATTCGCCGATCGTTCGTTAGCGGGCCGGTGGCCACGTGCCGCTGCGGGCGGGCGCCGAGAGTCCAGCTCGGCATGAGACCAGGGCCGGGTGGCGAACACCTTCGCCTTCCAGGAACGGACTGGCATCGAGTGCAGCCGCTGCCCACTCACGCGGCGGTCCCGAAGTCGGATTGGCGCGGTGCGGCCTTGGCGACGGCGCGGGCGGTGATCGCCTTCGATGCGGCGGCGGATGCTGCGGACAGCTGATCAGCGCCGGGCTCGAGGTACCAGGGCCGCAGGTCGAGCATGGCGGCTCGCATGCCGGTGGCGAAGCACAGCGCGGTGCCCTTCGGCAGGGCGCGGATGGCGTCCGCCGGCAGGATCCGTTCCTGCCGCATGCTGATGGAGGTGGACTTGCCCGAGTCGGAGACGGAGGTGGACTTCGTCTCGACGTCGTGGTCGCCGATGAGCCTGCTGAGCTTGTCGGCGAAGTCGGGGTCGTCGATGCCGCTGCCGATGACCTTGACGGTGGACGCGGACCACATGGCGTCCATGCCGGCGTCGCCCCACACTTTCTGGCCCTGCCGGTAGGACTGCAGGATGGTGATCGGGATGATCCCGCGGGAGCCGAGGTGGGAGTACAGGTCGGGGAGGTCGCTGATCTTGCACACGTTGGCGGCCTCGTCGAGGATCGCCAGCATCGGCGGGTCCAGGCGTCCGCCAGCGCGTTCGGCCTGGGCGGTCGCGGCCCGCATCACCGAGTCCGCGCACGCCGCGATCAGCGCCGAGGCGCCGCCGCCGCCGTCCTTGCTGAGCAGGAACAGCGTGTCGAGGGAGGTGACGAACTCGGCGGGCCGGAACTCCGCCACACCCTTCTGCGGGGTGACCCAGGCGGCGATCTCGCTGTTGAGGAGGGCGGCTGCGTACTGGCGGGCGGTCTCGTAGATGCCGTCCCTGGTTTCCGGCGGGCCTTCGACGGTGCCCTTCAACTGGGAGGCAACTGCGGTGAACTTGTGGTCGCGCAGGATGTCCAGCGGCGTACGGTCGGCGGGGAACGCCAGCCACTGCATCACGTCCGTGATCGGCCGTTCGTCGAGCGCGGCGGCGAGGAAGAGCTGGGACAGGATGTTGGATCCGGCCTTGGACCAGAAGTCCCCCTGCTGCGAGGCATCCACAGAAGCGGCGAGGAAGTGCCCGGCCAGACGGCCCGCTCCGTCGAGGGTGCGTGCGTCGGCGAGGGGGTTCCACCACATGGCCCGTTCGGCGTGGGCGATCTGCTGCGGGTCCATGGACCACACCCGGCCGACCTGGCCGCGGGCGTCGAGGGTGGCGGTGTAGGCGTCCCCGGCCGCCTTGTTGGAGGTGAGGAGGACCGGTCCGGGCGCACCCAGGATGGCGGGGATCGCCAGGCAGGTGGTCTTGCCGGAGCGGGGTGCCATGATGGCGACGGCCACGTCCTCGTACCCCATCCGGACCTCGTGCCGGCTGCCCTGGAGGTTGCCGAGGAGGACGCCGGTGTCGTGTGCGTCGATGTTCTTGGCGTGCTTGAGGCTGGGGCGCAGGGAGCGGGCCTTGGCGGTGATGGCCTTGGCGAGCAGCGGCTCGATGTCGGACCGCTTGGCCATCCCGGCGATACGTTTCCGCTTGCCTCCGCCGGCGGCGCCGGTGCGACGCCGCCACCAGGTGAGCCCGCCCAGGACGAGCGCGATGAGGACTATGGCGGGCAGCATGCGGGTGGCGATCAGCAGCGCGGTCTCATCCGCGGCGGGCCACAGCTGGTCGGGGTGGAGGAGGGCGGCGGCTGGCTGGTAGGGCACCCAGTCGCCGGCGTCGGTGGCCCAGGCGAGGGCGTTGCCGCCGAGCCAGGCGAGGGAGGATGCGGGGATGATGACGGCCATGGCGCCGAGCAGTGCCCTGAAGGCTATGTCGTAGCCGTCGTTGCCTGAGTTGGAGGAGGAGTTGGGCAAGGGGGCGGTTCCAGAGGGGGTCAGCGGGTACGGCGGGGCGAGGGCGGGGCCGCCGGCGGTGCGGCGGAGGGCGTGGTGTTCGGCCGGAGGGTGGTGAGGGCCTCGATCCGCCGTTCTAGGGCGAACGCCACGTCGGCGGCCGGTACCTGCACGGTGGTGGTGTGCAGGTGGTGGCCGAGGTCGGGCAGGCGGTGCGGGTCGCGGGCGATGGGGGTGGGGTCGGCCAGCGCGCGGGTGACCGCGGTGACCAGGTGGGGCGGGGTGCTGCCGCTGAGGAAGGCCTTCCAGACCTGCCCTTCGGGGTCGCCGCTTACGGCGACGTCGATGAAGCAGCTGTTGAAGCCGTTGTCGGTGAAGTGCTCGACGTGGGCGATGCCGTCGGGCGAGGTCAGGCCGTCGTGGTCACGCCCCGGCCGCCATCCAGCGGCCAGAAGCGGCTCGTACGGGCTTCCTACTGCGGGGGCGGCTGCGGGTGCGGTGAGGGCGTCGGTGAGGGCGGCGATGATCTCGACGGGGGTGCGGGCACCGAACTTCACCGACCACGCTGGGTTCGTGTCGGTGCGGTGCTGGCGCACGACCCACCAGGGCTGGTCCGGGTCGGGCGCCAGGTGCAGTACCGCCACCTGGTCGGGGCTGGTGAGCTGCGTACGTGGCACGAGCGGGTCGTGCCTGTGGATCCATCCGGCGGCGTGGTGCAGGGCGGCGGTGACCCAGGCGGGGTCACCGGGTCCGGCGAGGTAGCGGGGATGGACGAGGGCCTGCTCGACGAGCAGGGCAGTGGGATCGGTCAGGGTGTTCTCCTGGATGCGGGCTTCGTCCTCGCGGCGGAGATGACGGTTGCCGTGGGCGGACTGGTGCGGCGGCGGGGCTGTTGCCGGGCAGCGGTGTCGATGTCGAGGAGCGCCTGGCCGTGGACGGCCCAGGTATCGAGGTGGTGCCACACTTCGGCATTGCGGTCGGCAAGCGGTTCGTCGTACTCCTCCGTCCCGGGCACGGCCCGGTCCGGCAGGGCGTCCCGCTCGGCCAGCCAGTGCTCCTGGAGGCAGTAGAGATCGTCGAGCGAGGTACGCAGCGTCTTCAGCTGCCAGGACCAACGGGGACGGACACAGAGTGTCGGGATGTTGGTCAGTTGCCGCTCCGCGAACGGCAGGAGGTGGGTGAGGGCGACGAACCTGATCTTTGCGAACGCCTCCCACGTGTCGGCATCGCGGCGGCGCTGCCGGTATCCGTAGGCGAGGGGGTCGTGGGGCCACCCCTCGGCGTCTGAGTAGGCGTCCCAGCGGGCGAGGATCTCCGCCGCCTCCGTGATGTACCGGGTGAGCCGGACGAGGGCACGCTGGTGGTCTTCGTCAGCGGACAGGGACACGAGGTGAGGGCTTCCTTGGAACTGGAGGGCGGGGGCTATCGTGCGGGGCCCGCCGCGGTGGTACGGGCGGCGGGCGCGGGGCCGGCCACGCCCGGGTTGGGCTTCGGCGGGCGGGGCCGGTGGCGCCGGGCCAGGGCCAGGCGCTGCTTGTGAGCGGCGACCATCGCGTCGCCGATGGCGAACTCCGCGTCGACGCTCACGTAGTGGCTGGAGACGTGGTCGAACCGGGCGCGCAGCACGGGGTCGGTGCGGCACACCGCGGCGGTCACTGCGGTGAGAAGGTGGGGCGGGGTGTTCTCGTGGAAGTCGGCCCGCCACACCAGCCCCTCGGGGCCGTACTCGCCGTGGCGGTATGCGGCGGTGAACTGCCAGCCGATCACCCCGATTGAGGGGCTGACGCGCAGCTCCGCCTGGACAGTGCCGTCCGGGGAGAGCAGGGTCTGCGTTCCTGCCTCGTCGGTGGTGTGCTGCCAGCCGCGGGCGGTGAGGAGGTCCGAGACCGGGGAAGCAGCAGTGTCGGGTTCGGGTTGGATCAGGGCGTCGGTCAGGCCCGCGACGATCTCCACCGGCGTGTCGGTGCTGAAGGAGGCTGACCAGTAGCTGTGCCCGAATTCGGGACTGACCCTCCAGCCGGAGCGGCGATCGGCGAAGTTGATGTCGAGACGCAGCGAATGGTCGGGGCTGGTCATGCGGATCGCCGGGTGCAGGGGGTCGGAGGCGGTGGTCCATCCGGCGGCCCACAGAGCGTGGGTGACGTGCCGGGGGTCCCCGCGGCCAGCGAGGTAGCAAGGACTGACGGGCGAACCGAAGACGTTGTGGTCGGCGGCGAAAGCGGCCAGGTGCCGCTCATTGATGCTCACGAAGAGGGCTTCATCTCCCTTCCCTGGTTATCGGCGGCCACGAGAACCTGCTGCCGCGTACGGGCTGGTGGTGGGGGTGTGCTTGCGGGGGCGGGCGGCGGCCCAGGAGTTGCGGGCCCAGGTCGCGGCGCGGGCCGCGGTGATCCGGGCCTGCTGCCACGCACCGAGCTCGGAGGGCCGGACCGACACGGACGTGGTCTTGATCCACTTGGTTGCGGGGACGTGTCCGCGCGGTCGCATCACCGGGGTCGGGTCGGCGAGCGCTGCTGAGAAGCCCTGGACGAGGTGCAGGGGCGTGGTGGAGGTGAAGACCGCGTCCCATGCGCGTCCGTGCTCGGTGCGGGCGCCGGCCCACCAGTGGGCCTGGCCAGGTTCGTTCTGGTGGTACTGCACCCAGGCGTTGCGGTCCGGGGAGACGGCGGTGAAGTGCTGTCCGCGTTCGGTCTCCCAGCCGTGCTCCTCGAGCGGGGCCCACACGTTGGGGGCGTGCGCGGAGCGCGGTTTGGTCAGGCTGTCGGTCAGGCCGGCGACGATCTCGACGGGCACGGCCATGGTGAACGTGGCGTGCCAGGCCGCCTGGTGTTCGCCGACCGCTTGCCCGGAGACGGTCCAGCCGCCGGGCATCGTGGTGGGGTCGTAGCCGATGCGCACGGTGCGGTCGGGGCTCTCGAAGACGTACGGCCCGCCACTGCGGGTGTGGTCGCTCCAGCCGGAGGCGCGCAGGTACTCGGCGATGTAGCGGGGGTCGCCGCCGCCGCCGAGGTGTCGGGGTTCGATCAGGTAGTGCTGTTCCGGCTGGTCGGCGGACGGGCCCCAGCCGGTCCACTGCTGCTTCTTCACCGGTGCCTCCGCGCGACGAGGGCGGATGCGACCGGCCGGGCTGTGGCGGTTGCCGGGGTCTGGGTGAGTCGGTGGATGTCTTCGGTGTGTTCGGCGAGGTCACCGCATATGGCGTCGAGATCGTTCGAGGCGCGGCCGAGGGCGAGCCACACCTCCGGCGGCAGAGCTCCGGAGGTGGCGCGGTCCTTGACGAAGCGGGATCCGGCGGCGACCAGCCCGGTAATCCCGTCGAGGACACCGTCGGGTGCCAGGACGTGTCCGAGGATCTGGGCGGCCTGCCGAGGCGGCGCGACGGCAAGGTGGTCAGTGAGTCGGCTGATCTGCTGGGCGATGTGCCGTGCCAGCAGTACGGGATCGGGGGTCGGGTCTGTCATGGTCCTCCCGGTTGTTGTCAGGGGCGAGGGGATCGGTGCCGGGATTCATCCAGCGCGCCGAGGGGTCCGGTGGCGCGTACGTGGTGGCGGCCGGCGCTAGTGGCGGTCACGGCGCGCAGGTAGCGGCGCATCAGGAAAACGGCCAGGCGCGGACGGCGGTCTGCCGTGATCGGCGCGGGAAGCCGCGAGGGGTTGGGGATCGTGGATGCTCCGGTGGGTGAGGTGGGGGCCCGGCCCGGCCCCGCCGGGCCGGGCCGGACACTTGGCTGAGAACTGGGGGTCAGCGGGTACGGCCTGGGTGGGGGCCTGCCGGCCCCGGGGGCGGAAGGGCCGGCGCTCCCGCGGACTGGGCCTGGGCGGCGCGGTGCTCGCGGAGGTTCTGCGCCCAGGCGGTCACGTCGTAGACGTCGGGGTCGATGTTGACCTTGTAGTCGGCGATCAGCAGCGGGAGCACGGCGCGGGTGACGAGCTGCTTCTGTGCGGCCTCGCTCAGTCCCTGGGGGGTTTCGTACCAGGTGTAGATGGCCTCGGTCTTGCGCTCCAGACCGGCGCTGTCGAGGAGGGCTAAGAGTTCTTCGGGAGCGTCGGTGCGGCTGACGATGTGGATGGCGTCGGGGGTGAAGGCCCGGCGGTAGATCTCGACGTCGGTGCCGGATTCATCGGCGAGATTGCCCAAGGCGGGGACTCCTTCAAGGCGGCGGGGTTGGGGTCAGCGGCCTGGTGCGGCCAAGGCCGGCCGGGTCGGGCGGGGGGCGGGCTGCGTCGCGGGAGTGGCGGCCGGGGCGGGGCGCACCGTGACACCGACGCCGATCCGGGCCAGGTGCTGAGCGGCCATGTCGATGCGGGCGATCTGCTCGCGGTCGCCCAGGGAGGCGGGCAGCAGGAACATCCGCTGGTAGGGGTGGAATTGGAACCCGGCGCCGTACAGGGCGGAGGTGGCGTCGCGGACGCCGGTGACGGCGCCGACCACGCCGTCCGGATACCAGGCGATGCTCACCATTCCGGCGATCACGGGTGGTGCCGGCCGCCGCGGCGGAGGGTGCGCTGTGTTGTGCCGGACCTGGCGCAGGGCGGCCTCGTAGCGGGGCAGCAGACGGCGGGCGACCTGGGCGGCGGCTCGGGCGGGGTCGACGGGGACGCTGATGCCGCCTGGTTCGGCCACGCCGTGGAAGGCGTCGTGGTGGGCCTCCGGCTCCAGGGCGGCGACCATGAACTGGCGGGGGCGCAGGGGCCGGTCGAAGAGCAGCAGGCGTGCGCCGTCGGGCCGTGCGAGCACGGCCTGGTGGCCAAGGACGAAGTTGGACGCGGCGTATCCGACGGCGCCGGCGTCCCAGACTGCCGCGGTGGTGGGGAGCTGGTCGGCGTAGGCGGGGTTGCGGCTGTAGGCGGTGGTCCAGGTGCCGGGCAGCCGGGTGGCGAGGGCGTCGGCGTAGGCGGCCAGGTCGGGGCGTGCGGGGGGCATGGGCTCCTCGGGCGGGAGGGAAGGATGCGGCGGGTGCCCAGGGCATCAGCGGGTGCGAGGGGAACCCACCGCCGCGATCAGGTTCGTGCGGGGGTCCGGCGAGCCGTCGGGCTCCTTCACCGGGACCGGGCCTTGCCCGCTGCGTGCTGGCGTGGGACCGGGACGGGCGTGGTGTCCACGGTGGTGATGGGCGTGGGGCGGCGCAGGGCGACGCCGATGCCGAGGGCGGCGAGCTGGGTGCCGGCGGTGCGTACGTGGCGGGCCTGGACGGCGGTGTCGTCACCGGAGAGGACGTACGCCTGCCGGTCTGGGTCGTGGACGAACCCGTTGGCGGCCAGGATCCCGGCGGCCTTATCGCTGGTGGCCGCGGCGGTGAGGGCGCCGTCCTCGGTCCAGGTCATCTCGACGGTGTGCGGCCCGGCCGCGGTGGCTGTGAGGCGGGCGGCGTTGTCGCGGACGTGGGCGAGGGCGGTTTCGTGGCGGGGCAGGAGGCGGGTGGTGATGGCGTCGGCGGCCTGCTCGGGGTCGTCGGATATCGCGATGCCGTCCGGTTCGGGTACGCCGCGGAAGGCTTCGGCGGCCGTGTCCGCAGGGGCCATGGCGGCGATGAGGAAGGTGTCCTCGTGGCGGGGGTGGTCCATGAGGAACAGACGCAGGCCGTCGTCCCGGGTCAGGATGGCGTCGTGGGTGAGGGCGGTGGTGGCGACGGCTTCGGCGATCTGGTTCATGTCCCACACGTCGGCGGTGAGGAAGACCTGGTCGTCGTGGGCGGTGTGCCGGCGGAGCTGGTGGGTCCAGGTGCCGGGCAGGAGCTGGGTGAGGATCGCGGCGAAGGCACCGAGCTCTTCGTGGTGGTGGGCGGGCATGGATTCCTCAAGTCGGGGCGGGCCGGGGCGGGATGGTGTGGTCAGCGGTGTCGGCCGACGGGGGCGGGCGGCGGCGCGGCCGGTGCGGAGGGCAGCGGGGTGGTGACCGGGGCGGGGCAGGGGCAGACGGTTGACGCCTCGGTCTCGCCGGGGCCGACCTCGCCGGTGCAGGGGCGGCGGTGGGGGTGCGGGGTGTTCCGGTCGGCGAGTTCGTTGCGTGTGGCGCGCAGGTCGGCGTCGACGGCGGCGAGCCGCTCCCCTGACAGGTAGCGCAGCCGCTGCGCGGTGTAGGCGTCGGCCGGGCCGCCGAGGTGCTCGTAGAAGTCGGCAGCGGCGGCAAGGACTTCGGCCAGGGCCGGCAGGATGCCGTCGTGGTCGGCGGTCAGCTCGGTCAGCACGGCCGCGAGGTCTTCGGTGGATTCGGCTTCGCGGATACGGGCGGCGAGGTGCGCGACCTGGGCGCCGAGGGGCAGGTAGTACGGCTCACGGTGTTCGGTGGCGAAAGCGCTGTCCGCCTCGATGTGGTAGCCGACTGCCTCTAGGCGGGCCACGGCGCGCGTGGCCAGGCGTTCTTCCTCGGACCGGTCGAGGTTCTTCGGCAGCCGGTGGTAGCGGTCGTGGTAGCGGATGACGGGGACGAAGCCGGTGCGCTCAAGGATGCTGCGGGCGACGGCGTCGCCGCCGCGGGCGAGGACTTCACCGGAGCGCGGGTCACGCCGCAGGGCGAGGTGGCGTTCGGCCAGGGGCAAACAGGCTCCCTTCGAAGGTGGTTCAGCGGGATCGCCGTGCCGCGTGGGCGGGGCGCCGGGTGGAGCGGACCACGGCGTTGCGCAGCAGTGCGGGCGGGTCGGCCAGCGTCTCGGAGGTGCCTTCGAGGTCGTGGAGCAGCCCGTACAGACGCCCGGCTGCCCACTCCAGCTGGTGCGCGCCGCGCCGGGCGTACACCTCGGGCCGTGTCGCCAGCTGGTGGGCGGCTTGTTCGGCCAGGCGCCGGGCCTGGGCAAGGCTGCCGTTCACCTCGTCGGTGAGGGCGCGGATCTGCTCGGCGATCTGAGCGGGCGTGGCTTCCGCGGCGACCAGGGGGTCGGCGATCACCTGGTCCTCGCGGGCGGCCGGGGGCCGGGCGGGAATGAGGTCGAACTCGGACTCGAGGATCCGGGCCTGCCGGGCGAGTTCCTCGGCCAGCCGCCTTGGGGTGCGGGCGAGGGTCCCGTCCTCGCGGACCAGGCTGGCGATCACATCCAGTCGCCCGTGCCGGAACTGGAGAGCAATCCACCGACACGGCTCGCCGTCCGCAGGCGCGGCCAGGGCTGCGGTGCGGGCGAGCCGGTGGGCGATCTCCGACCACTGCGCCGGGGCGAGCGGCCGGTCCATGCGGTGCAACCGGACGCTGAAATGAAGGAAAAGCGGCGAATCGCCCGCCTCGGAGCGCGGTTGTGCCTGGCTGAGGTGCGCGGCCCATTGGAACTCGCTCCATGCCTCCCGCTCGGCGAACCCGGAGCGCGGGTCCAGCCGGTCCCAGGACGCCACGATGCGGTGGCTGAGTTCGCGGGTGAAGCTGACTGGACGCTCCAGCGCGTTGCCCAGCGCGGCCGTAGCGGCGTGCTGCCGGCGGTGCAGGCGGGCGATCACCGGGCGCTCCGCTGGTCTGCGGTGTGGACCAGCTGGTTGCGGTCCGTGATGGAGTACCAGCCTCCGTCCAGGGGCTTGTCCCCGTCGGCCTTCGGCAGCAGGTAGTCCCGCAGGGCGCGCTGGTAGATCAGGCAGTCCGGGCAGCGCTTGGAGAGGTGGACGAGGTAGCGGGGGTGTGCGGTGATGAAGGACAGCGCGCCACCGTTGGGGTCGCGCAGCCGCCATCCGTCCTCCTCGGTGGGGGTGTGCCAGGACGGGGTGACCACCGTCATCGCGTCGCCCCACAGTTCACCGTCCGCGACGCCCTTGATCACCACGATCTGGTCGCCCGGGGAGAAGTGGGCATGGGTGACGTCCCGGTCGGGGGTGATGGTGTCGGCGGGTATGCACGCGTCACGGGAGACGGCTTCGGGCACGGCAAAATCCTCTCTGCGAAGAGCACGGCTGGCGGTGGGGCCAGCACTTTCAATGGTCTGGAGGATCCCCGGTTTGGCTAACCGGGGATCGTCCGCTATATATGTCCGCCCCTGTCGTCGCCTCGGCGCGGCGCTTACCGGAACGGGTTCTCCGTGCCGCGGTCCGCTTCGCCTGCTGCGTCGAGCAGTTCCGGCAGGTCGGTGCCCTCGGCTTCCCGCTGGTCGATCCACCACCCGGCCCGAGTGACCGTGCGGACCTTCTCCTCCAGTACGGCCCAGTCCGCCTCGTCCCAGGTCCCTTCGGTGACCAGCGCGGTGTAGGCGGCGGTCGCCAGCTGGTAGCGGGAGCGCTCGCCCCACTCCAGGGCACGCTCGGGGCCCTCCAGGGGCGGCATGTCGAACTGTTCGGTCCATGCCTTCGCGGCGGCCTGCTCCTCGGCGCGGCGCGCGGCCAGCCACTCCTGCTTGGCGGCGCTGTCGCCGTCGCGGGCGGCCTTCCAGCAGTCGGTGCAGTCGCGGCCTGCGAGCCAGCGTGCGAAGGACGCCCGGCGGTCGGCGGGGCGGTCGGACAGGTCGTGGGTGACTTCGTGTCCACAGCTGTGGACGATCTTCCATGCGGTGCGTACAGCCATAGGGGTATCTCCTTCGGACGTATGGGAGTTCGAGTGCGAGCGGGGGGTGGGTCGTGGGCGGCGGTGGCGTCCGGGTCGGCGTCCGGGCCCGAGCTTCGGGCGGGCCAGGAGCAGGACGAGCAGGGCGGTGGCGGCTCCCGCTGCGGGCAGTGCGGCGAGCGTCTGCGGGTGGTCGGCGAGGGTTCCGGCGAGGGCGGTGCCGGCGGCCTGGCCGACGCCGACGGACAGGATCAGCCACGCGTACGCCTCGGTGGTGCGGGAGGCGGGGGCGAGAGTGTCCACGGTGTGGAATCCGCAGGTGATGACCAGGGCGAGGAACAGTCCCGGCAGGAGGGCGAGCCCGATCGCGGTGCGGGGGCCGGGCTGGGCCAACAGGGGCAGCCAGCCCAGGAGGAACAGCGCGCTGGTGGCCAGGAGCTGGGTGGTGGTCGTGCCGGGCCAGGCCCGGCGCGCGTAGATCAGGCCGCCGAGGAAGGACCCGGTGGAGAACGCCGCGGGCAGCACCCCGGACAGCAGGGGCTGGTGGTGGGTGGTGGCCATGCCGACGGCCCACACGTTCATCGCGCCGAGGGTGAAGCCGGTCCCGGCGAGCGCCAGGAACAGCAGGACGAGGGCAGTGTTCATCAGCCGCCCGCTGCCCGCCGCCCCGCCGTCCGGGGCGGCTGGGCGCCAGGTCCGCGACGGGGCGGCGGTCAGCACCACGACGGTGCCGGCCAGGCCCAGTACGGCGGTCACGGCCAGCGCGGCATCGGGTTCGTACGTGGTGGCCAGCCAGGAGGCGAGCAGGGGGCCCGCGATGTAGAGCAGCCCCTGGGAGCCGGTGTCGAGGGCCTGGACGACGCGACGCTGTCCGGGGTCGATGAGCACGCTCGGCCACAGGGCCCGCAGCCCGGCCTCCAAAGGCGGCGTGAAGACCCCCGCCACGCCGACCACCGCAGTGACGGCGGCCGGGTGCCCGCCCGCCCCGATCCAGGTGAGGGCGAGCAGACAGCCGGAGTTGACCAGGACCGCCGGGGCCGAGACACGGGTCTGCCCGTACCGGTCCATGAGCCTGCCCTTGACCGGCTGGGACAGCCCCGACGCCAGCCCGTACAGGGCAGCGAGCATCCCGGCGAAGGCCAGGCTCCCCCCAGCTGCGGTGATCCACAGGACGAGGGACACGGGGACCATGCCGTTGGGCAGGCGCCCGGTCAGGGTGCCGGCGAGAAGGCGGGCGACGTGCCGGCTGCCGAGAACGGCACTATACGTGGCGGGAGGCGGCGTTGCGGTCGGGGTGGCGGCCAGGGTCAACAGGGCAGGGCTTTCCGTCAGATGGCGTACGAGGTGAGGTGGAAGAGCTGGGCCAGGCCGCTACCGGCGTTGGGCGGGCATCGCGTTCGCCGGCGGCGTGGCCGGCAGCGGCGTGGTGGTCAGCGCCGGTGTGGTCGGCGCCTTGAGGTGGCGGGGGGGCCGGGGTGCGATGCGGGGGCAGGACGGCGACGGCGGCGTCCATGTCGTAGCCGACGAGGCGCAGTTCGTGGCCGAGCTGCCGGGTCTGGGCGCCGAGCATCCGCAGGCGGGCAGCGAGGTCGTGGCCGGCGCGGGTGTCCATGGCGCTCGCCCAGGCCGAACAGGTGTCGAGGAACGCGGTGAGCTCGCCGAGGTGCCCGCCCTCGACCGGGTGCTCGGTGACGTAGGAGATCGCCTCGGCGACCTCGCCGCTATGACGGGCTGCGGCCACGTCGCGGGTCAGGTCGGCCAGGGACGGCACCTGCGTGTCCCGTACGGTGGGCGGCCCGGCCGGGTACAGCACGCCGGGCGGGACCGCGGGCGGCAGGTGGGCGATGGCGTCGTCGTGGCTGTCGTAGTGCCCGATCACCTGCATGCCGGGGCTGTCGATGTCCCCGGACAGGACCAGGACGATCTCCTCGTCGGGGTCTTCGGGGTGCAGGGCGGTGGCCACGGTGATCTGCTGGCCCGCGGCGTCGTAGCGGGACTCCATGGGCTGGAGCAGGCCCCGCAGGCGGGCCGAGCGGGCGTGCGCGGTCCACAGCTCCTCCTCGTGCGCGCTCAGGAGGCGGTTCGTGTGCGGCTGTTGGGGCTGGAGGGAGAGGTCGCGCAGCAGGGTGGCGCGTTCGCCCCAGGTCTGCAGGTACGGCCACAGCCGGTCACCGAGTCCGTCGGTGATGTTGGCGGGGCGTGATGCCTGGTTGGCGGCGTGCGCGAGGTCGTCCAGCCGCAGCCGCCATCCGGGGTGGTGGTGGGCGGGCGGCATGGCGTCGATACCGGCGCGAGCGGACTCCAGCAGCACGGGAACGTGAGGCAGTAGTCGCTTGAAGGCCTCGGCGAGATCGCGGACGCGTCCCTCGAAGGCGGCGCCCGGGACGGTGATCAGCCCGTACGCGCTGCGCGGGTCCTTCTGGGAGTTTTCGAGGCGCAGCCGTATCGACGAATAGTGGGCGGCGTAGCCGGTCAGGGAGTCGACCGCCTGATGCAGTTGTGGGGTCGGGTCCGGGCGAGAGGTGATGGGCACTCCAGGGAGGCGGGGCTATCGGCGGCTCGGGACGGCCCCGGAACGCGGCGGCAGGACAGCGGGAAGAGCACCCGCAACGGCCGGAGACCGGCCGGACACGGCGGCAGCGGGCCCTGGGATGAGCGCCGGGTGGGCCGTGCGGGCCAGGCTGACCAGCTCGCCGCCTTCCATCAGCCACAGCGCCAGCGGATCGACAGAGGGCACGGCCGCAAGGCTGTCCGGGTCGCTGCCAGACGGATGGGTTCCGAAGGCGGAGTCCATACGGTCCAGGAACACCGCCTCCTGCCTGCCGAACGTGCCGGGGGCGGCTTGCCGCAGGGCGGCGATGAGGTCAGGGGCGTGGGTGGCGAAGCGGGCGAAGGCGGCGGCCAGGTCCGGCTGCGGCGGACTCTGCACAGTGCCGGACTCGAACGCCTCCTGCGCCCATGCGAGATCATCGGACAGGTGGTTGAGGTGGGACTGCAGGACGGCCCGGCGGTAGTCGGCCAGTAGCACGGAGGCGACCCGGCGCGCTGCGGTGACAGCGGAAGGCTGCACGGTGATGCTGCGAGGCGGGACTACCTCCTCGTCCAGGTACATGTCCCTGGGGGCGAGCGCGCCGACGTGGTAGAGGCTGTCGCGCGGGGCCTGGACAACGGAGAGTTCGGTTCCGGTGTCGCTGCGCAGCACGGCTGCCCAAGGCACCCGGTACTTCTCCACGGTGTGCAGCAGAGGGCCGTAGAACTTCGCGTCCGGCCGGGGGCTGGTGTCCCACAGGTAGGCCGCCAGGTCCTCCTGCCACACCGGCAGGGAGTAGTTTTCGACCTTCACGCTCCACTGGCCGGGCAGGTGCTCAGCCATGTCCCGGGCGAAGTCGCCGACATAGGGCTGGTGGGTGGCGGTGACCTTGATCTGGCAGGCGCGGGCGAGCTCGTGGACGTCGGTCAGGGCCGCGCGGATCCGGGGGAGGTCGGCCAGGGGCAGGGCGTAGTTGCCGTCACCCTCCTTGGCGAATCCTGCAACCAGCAGGATCTTGCGGGCCCAGCGCCAGTTGTCGCCGGTGACCAGGGCGACGATGCCGTCGTGCTTGCTGGTGAACAGGGTGATCTCGGCCGAGTTCAGTGAGGTGTCCTTCCAGGGGAGGGGGCGGTGGGTGCCTGGCCGGGCCAGGTGGCGGCGAGGTGGCCGACGCCGAGCTGGTGAAGGAGCCGGTCGGTGACGTCGAGGAGGTCACTGGTGCGCTCGTAGCGCTCGCCGAGCCGGGCGTGGCCGTGCTCGCGGCACCAGGTGCCGGCGGTGAGCAGGAAGTCCCGCAGGGCCAGCAGCGTGCTGTCGTGGGTGCCGGTCACGGTGTCGACGAGGACGTGGAACTGGGCGGGTGTCTCGGCCTCGGCCAGCCGGCGTGTCCAGTCCCGCAGGGCGTCGGCGGGATCGGACAGTTCCGGCAGGTCAAGGAACGATCCAGCCTCCGTGCGGGCCTGGCGCCGCAGCTCGCTGGGCGAGGGCAGGCCGGGCTGGGGGGTGGTGGTCATGGGAAGGTCCTGGTGGTCAGCGGGTACGAGGCACCGCGGCGGGCACAGCCGGTACCGGGATGGGGCCGGCGCCCTGGCGCGGGCTGTTCGGTACGGGACGGCCGCCGGGGGTCAGGGCAGGGTCGAAGCGGATCGCGTAGCGGGCCGCGCGGAGCATCTCGGCTGCGTAGAAGGCGTGTTCGTCCTCCCACGCCTCGCCCATGTCGAAGGGGAGCCGGTGCCAGGTGCCGCTGAGGGTGGGCTGCCGGATGAACCCGGCACGGTCCAGCAGGGCGGAGGCGAGCGCGTCGATGGGGCCCTCGGCCTCGACCTGCCCGCCCCAGCCGCGCGTGATGGAGATGATCGCGGTGTCCTTCGTCAACGGCTTCGCCCCGGCCCGGTGGCTGTCGGTGTGTTCGCCGGCCGCCCGGTGGCGGCAGCGGGCGCGGGGCGGGCGGGCGCGGCGGGCCGGTCTTGCGGGGAGCGGACGGCTGCGGCCTGCGCCACGATGGTGCGGTACCACGCCCGCGGATCGGGCGCCGGGGCCGCCTGTGTGGTGTTGGCGGGATCGAGGGAGTAGTCGGCGTGGACCGGGTATCCGCTGGCGCGCAGACTGGCGACGGCCTCGCGGGTGCGCCGAGCACCGTCGTGGCCGGGGGTGCTCAGCAGGTACACGCCGTGCAGGCCATAGAGCGGCTGGAAGCCGAGGCGGGTGAGATACCACTGGCTGATGTGGTGGGGGATGCAGGTGGAGGAGGCGACGTACCCGTACTGCGGGTGCGTGCCGAGAACGAACTGGCCGGACAGAGGCGGACTCCTTACGGGTCAGCGGCGTGCGGGGTGCGGGGTTGCCGCCCCGGCGGCGGGCAGCACGGCGGTGGTGGCCAGCTTCGGAGCGGGCAAGAGCGGTCGGCCGGGGACCGGTCCGGTCGGCTGCCACAGCGCCGGGTGGTCGCTGAACCGGGTGCGGGGGTCGGTCGCCCATCCGACGACGGGGCCGTGCTGTTCTTCGCGGAGGCTGATGACTTCAATGCCTTGTTCGTGGAGGACGTAGCCCCAGTCCAGGCCGGATGCCTGCCCATTTCGGACAGTCGCGCGGGTGGGGGGTGATCCGTCGGGGGTGATGACGTCGAGGTGGTCGCTGGAGTACCGCTCACCTCGGGTGAGGGCGGTGATCAGCTCGTCGGGGGCGCCGTCGAGGAGGTCGGTGCCGAGCGCGGACCAGCCGACGGGGACATCGTCGATCAGGTGGCGGGTCATGGCGTCGAGGCTGCCGGCGAAGCGGTACTGGTAGGCGGCCAGCAGGAGGGGCAGGTGGTGGCTGGGGTAGCCGTCCCAGTGGACGTAGATGCCCTCGTAGCTGCCGGGTTCAGTGGGGCGGGCGATGAAGGAGCGGGTGGCCAGGGGATCCTCCGGGAGGAAGTGGGTGGGTGGTGGTCAGCGGGAGCGGCCAGGTATGGGCCGGGTGATGCCGACGGGCACGGCGGAGCCGAGGGAACGCGGGGCGCGCACGGGTGAGGGTGTGGGGGCGAGGGCTGTCATGCGCTCGGTGGCGTCGTGCAGGGTCTCGCCGATGTCGCGGAGTTGGGCGGCGGCTTCCTCGAAGTCGGCGCCGAGGTCGAAGGAGTCGTCGTCCTCGGACTCCTTCGCTTTCTCCCCGGCTGCTTCGAAGAAGTCGGCGAGACGGGCCAGCAGCCCGTCGGCGGGGTCGAGGATCTGGTCAACGAGAGCGGCGGCACGGTTAAGGTCCGGGGCGCCGCTCAGGCGATCAGTGAGGTCGAGCAGCAGCAGGCCGTAGGCGTAGGGGCCGTCCGGATCGGAAGGGGTGGTTAGGTTCGGCGGGCTCGGGGCCGCGGGAGCGGGCGTGGACGGTGTGGGCAGAGGGTGGCTCCGGGTTGGTCGGCCGGGCGGGTCAGACGCCCGTCTGCTGGTGGTGGAAGTGGGCGACCGGATGGCCGAGTGCGGTGAGGGCGTGGACGGCCTGGTGCACCAGATGCTCCTGCTGGTCGCCGGGAAGTTCCGACGGTGCGACGTAGGCCTTCAGGCGGGGGCAGTAGGAGAAGCCGCGCCCCCACAGCAGGCGGTGGACGGGGTCGGTGCGCGGGTGGGTCATGGGTGCGGCAGTGTGGGCTCCGACGTGGATGCTCACGGGGTGGTGCAGCATGTGCGTGCTGCCTCCTGTCTGGGGGTTCTAGCGGCGGGGCGCTGTGGGGCTGGATGCGGGGTTCGGCGGAGGCGCCGGTGGCTGCTGTCCGGGGTGGCTGCCCGGTCGGGCTGGGGTGTCGTACTCCTGGCGGAGGGTGGTCTCGATGGCGCGAGCGGCCTCGCCCATGGAGGCCAGCAGACCGCTCGCGGCTCTCCACGCCGCCGTGCGTGGGGAGTCGGCCGAGGACGGGGCGTTGTACTCGTAGCGGTGGCCGGCGGCGAGGAGGTAGTCGCTGAGGGCTCCGACGAACGCTTCGGAGGCGTTGAGCACGGCGCTGGTGACGACGGCGGCCTCGACGGGGGTGGCGGACTCGTCCAGGGCCTTCAGGTAAGGGCGAAGGTCGGGTGCGTCAAGGGGCGGTTCCGGGAAGCGGTGGCGGGCCAGGAATCCGGCGGCATCCCTGCGCGCCCACCGGTCCAGGTCAGCCGCGGTTGCAGACCCGGTGGCGTGGGAGTGGATCTGCTCGGCGTCGCGGCCGGCGTTGTCGTACAGCTCGAAGTCGGGGTTCAGGGCAGGGGCTTTCTGGTCCGGTGTGCGGGCGTTACGCGGCCCAGTCGTCTTCGACGTCGAGGTCATCGAAGGAGACGTGCTGGTAGTCGAAGACCGCTGCTTCCTGGGGAGCGAGGCGTTCGAAGGTCGGGTTCTGCCGGAACGCGTCGGTGCGCTCGAAGACGTACCTCTGCTTCGCCCCGTCCGCTGTGATCGTCCGGATCGTGTTCTGGGCGGCGACACGGCCCCACGCGGTCATGTGGGTGAACGTGGCATCCTTCATCCACACCCAGACCCCATGGCCGAGCTTCATGATGCTGTCCGGGTGGTAGAGCCCGCCGGTGGTCCGGTTGCGACGGGGGCTGCGGCGCTCGCCGAGATCGCGCAGCGCGCCTTGTGCCGCTTTCCTGAGCAGGACGCTGTGCAGGTCCGGATGCTTGTCCAGCTTCCCGCAGAGGATGTCGAGCATGTCGTTGGTGTGCATGCGGCCGATGTCGGTGGTTGCCTCATGAGCCGCGTCGAGGGCGAGCTGGCGCAGCTTCGGGTCGGAGATACGCTTCACGGCAGGTCACGCTCCTTCCACACGGTCGCCATCTCGGCGAGCGCCTCGGTGGCGTATGCGATCACTTCGCGGGTGACAGTGCGGCCCGGCAGCGCGAGTTCGGGGTCGTACTGGTTGAAGGTGCGGCTGCCGGGGATCTGAGCGAGAGCCGGCACGATCTCGCACAGCAGTTGCGTGGCTACCCGGCGCTGGCGTACCTCTTCCTCCAAGCGGGCCTTGTGCTCCGCCCAGGCGCCCTGGATGGTCAGTTCGCCTTCCACCACCCGGTCGGCAAGCTCGGGGTCCTCCTTACGCAGCCGAGCGAGCTGTGATTCGTGGGAGTCGGCTTGCGCCTTGCGCTCGCGAGCGGTCGCATAAGCGTCGTCCAGCGATACGACGCCGGAGATCACGCGGTCGATGAGATCTGAGGCGTGGCGCAGGACGGTGCGGGCCTGTCCGATCCGGGCGAGGGAGACCCCAGCCTGTTCAGAAACTGAACGGGCCGTCTGTTCAGTCTCTGAACGGCCTGGATGTTCAGAAACTGAACAGGCTGTGGCGGCGATCATGGCGAGCTGCCCCTTGGTCAGGTGGCGCCGGCGGCTGTTGACCGCCAGGGAGTAGGCCCGGGGGTCGTCGCCGTCGTAGCTGGTGAATGCCGCTTCAGTACCTGTGAGTTCGCAGGCCCGCAGGCGGCTTCTGCCGTCGAGGACGCGGCCGGCGGGGTCAAGAACGATGGGGTGGAGCAGGCCGAGTTCGCGAATGCTGTCGGCAAGGGCCTGGAGTTCCTCTTCATCGAGCATGGGGAAGAGGGCGGTGGTCGGGTGGGATTCTATGGGGGTCCTCCTGGAGAGGATTCGGTTGTGAGGGGTGGCCCGGCGAGGTGGGCAGACCTCAGTGCATGCGGGCGTCGGTGTCGAACAGGTGCTGCTCGGCCGGATGCAGGAGATGTTGAACGATGAATGATCTGCCTGCGACCTTCCACAGGCCGCGTCCGCGGCTGAGGTGGGAGATCGCCTCAGTCTCGACGCTGGTGAGGCCGAGCAGGGCGGCGGCTGCGTGGAGTTGGTCGGTTTCCTGCCGGTAGACGATGCGGGTGGAGCAGTCCGCCAGGAGGCCCTCGGCCAGGGCCCGGCCCTGGGATCCGGCGTCACCGGCGGAGAGCAGGTCGGAGAGGCGGTGGACGACCATGAGATTGGCGATGCCCAGGCCGCGGGACAGCTTCCACTGGGCCTGCATGCGCTGGAGGAGCGCGGGGTGGCGCAGGATGCGCCACGCCTCGTCGTAGACGATCCAGCGGCGCCCGCCGCGGGGGTCGGTGAGTGCGGATTCCATCCAGGCCGAGGCGCAGGTCATGGCGAGGACGAGGCCGGTGTCGTCGCCGGATCCGCCGAGCCGGGACAGATCGATGCTGAGCATCGGGGTGTTCGGGTCGAAAGCGACGGTGGAGGGGGCGTCGAACATGCCGGCGAGGTCGCCGTGGACCATGCGGCGCAGGGCGTGGGCGAGGTCGCGGGCGGCGTCGCCGAGGTGGCCGGAGACGGTGCCGGCGGCCTGGTCGAGGAGGGCGGGCTGGGCGAGGGTGTGGGCGATGTCGCCGAGCAGCGGGGTGCGGCCTGCGTGGGCGGCGGCCTTGACGACGCCGTCGAGGGCGATGTCGAGGGCGGTGTGCTCCATCGGCATCAGGTCCCGGCCCAGCACCGTGCGGGCCAGGGAGCCGAGCAGGAGCAGGCGCCGCTTGCGGATCTCGCCCGCCCAGTCCGCTTCGGGTACGGAAGGCGGTCTCGGTGCTGCGTCCAGGGGGTTGAGGCGGCCGGGCAGGCCTGGGCCGAGGGTGATCGAGGTGCCGCCGAGCGCCTGGGCGACGGGAGTCCACTCGCCCTTCGGGTCGCAGGGCACGTAGACGCGGTAGC
Source organism: Streptomyces bambusae (assembly GCF_020532645.1). GTDB lineage: Bacteria > Actinomycetota > Actinomycetes > Streptomycetales > Streptomycetaceae > Streptomyces > Streptomyces bambusae. Next base: position 146,164 of record NZ_JAJAUZ010000002.1, on the reverse strand, counting down.
CGAATGCAACACTGCGCAGCGCGAAGGACTTCGCCAGAGCGGACTTGCCCTGGCCGATCACACCGGCGAGCAGGATGTTCGGGTTGGTGAAGCCTTCGACCTTGCCGTACAGGGTGAACGGGTCGAAGACAAAGGCAGCTTCGGCGTGGACGTCGCGGCCGATGTAGATGCCGTCGGCTCCGAGTCCTCCCTCGGCGAGGAACGGATACGCGCCGGCGGCGACCGCGGTGGTCATGCGGTGCGCGGGCAGGCGCAGAACGCTGCCGCGGGCGGAGGCTGCGCCGGACCGTCCGGAGGACGGGTATGTGGGCGTCGGCATCTGCGCTTCGGCGGGCTCGGGTCCGTGGACTGCGGCGGCTGCGCGGGCTTTGGCCTCGGCTTCGGCGAGTTGCTTGCGGGCGGCGCGGCGACTGGCGCGGTCGGTGCCGTGCGGGGTGAACAGAGGGGAGGCGCTGGCACGGCGGGCGCGGCGGCCGGGACGGTGCTGCTGGGGCATGGAGCGGATCGATTCTGCGGTGGGCGCCGCTCACACCGTGCCGGCGGAGCGGGGGCCGTGGTCGCTGGGGGTGGTCTTGCGGCGGATGGAGTGCCCGGAGGCGAGGTGGCGCTGGCAGATGGTGAGGACGGGCGGCCCCTCGGGCAGCGTCTCTGGGCGGCAGACGGGGTCCGCGTCGGCCTTGGGTGTGGCGGGGAGGGTGTGGAAGGCATCGTGGACGCCGGCTGAGGCCTGCCACAGCCGCAGGTGCGCTGCGGCGAGGTGGCGTCCGGCCGCCGGGTGGGCGGGCCGGGTGGCCTCGGCAAGCTGGTCCAGGAGCAGGTGCAGTCCGGTCAGGTGGCCGTGCAGGACATCGAGGTGGGCGCGGTCGGCCGGAGCGCCTGCGGTGGCGGTTTGGCGGGAGTGGTGGCGGACGCCGGCGGTGGCGGCCCGCAGGTAGGGGTGCGCGTCGCCGGAGTCAGTGAGGGAGGAAGCCAAGAAGCAGGGCATCTTTCTGTTGGGCGGGTCAGCGGCGGCAGGGCGGTAGGCGATGCCCGGTCCGCGTGCCGGTTACAGGGCGGTGCGGGCGAGGGGGAGGGCGGCGAGGGTGAAGGCGTCGGGCTGCTGATAGGCCAGGCGGCGCAGGTCGACCTGGGAGGTGACAGCGGCGGTCTCGATCTGCGCACAGGCGGCGTCCAGTTGGGCGTCGGTCTCGGCGGAGAGGGTGAGCAGGCCCGTGAGGGCGACGTCGGCGTGCCCGGCGATGAGCTGGCGTTCGCGTTCCTTGACGTCGGTGTACTCCACGGAGTCGGCTTCGGAGTCGACCTGGCCGCGGCGGGCGCGTTCGTTGGCGTCGGCGATGATCGTGGCCTTGGTGCGCTGGACATCGCGCAGCGCGGACTCCAGCTCCTGGGGCACGTATATAAGGGAGAAGGAACGGCGCACGCCCGCGGTGAACATCAGCCCGTGCAGGAACCCCGGAGCGGTTTCGGTGCGGGGCCAGTTCTCCACCCAGTAGGTGGCATGGCGGGCGCTGTCGGTGATGACCCGGTCGTACTCCTCGACCTGGACGACCGGGCCCGCTGCTGCCGGGTCGGCCTCGGCGCGACCGTGCTTGGACCACTGCTGCAGGCCGGCCAGAGCCCTGGGGTCGTAGGCGGTACGGACGACGGCGGCGATCTCCCGGGCGGTCAGCCAGCCGGTGACCGTTAGGCCGGCGCTGCGGGCGGCCTGGGCGACGGAGGCGGTGGTCTGCCCGAGCACGGTGAACGCGCCGGGCAGTCCGCCGCCGGCCTGGGAGATCAGCCGCTTGGCGGCCTTCATGTCCAGGGAGATCGCCAGGTACGTCTCGTGCGGTGCTGCGGCCGGGCCGGCGGAGGCGACGAGGTCGGCGTACACCTGCCCGGCCACCGGTGTTGCCGGGTGGCCGTGGGTGGTCCAGTGGCGGGTGAGGGTGTCGCCCGAGTCGGGGACGGTGCGTTCCAGGACCTGGACGGTGGCGATGTGCCCGGTGCGGGCGATGCCGGCCAGCGCCCGCCCCCAGGCACTCACGTTGGCGTTCTGGGTGGAGGGGTCGAGGAGGGCGAACGCACGGCTGGTGACGCGGGCCACGGCGGTGAGGGTCTGGTGGTGGGGGTCGTGGACGGCGGCTGCCTGGGATCCGGCCGGGGTGACCACGCGCAGCGAGGCCGCGGTTCCCGGCAAGTGCAGCAGGCCGTCCACCTGGGGGCGGGAGACCGCGCGGGCCAGCCACATGGTTTGGCCGGTGCGTCGGCGGTGGGCGTAGCGCAGGACGATCGGCGCCCAGTCGATCAGGGAGCGGCCGTGGCGGCGGATCGCGACGAGGGCGGCGACGGCCGCCCACAAGGGGGTCAGGGCGAGTGCGCCGAGAAGGCCGGTGGACACCACGGTCGCCAGGAGCAGGGCGAGCGTGGCGGAGGTGAGGACGAGCTGGGGCAGGGACAGGCCGAGCAGGATGCCGCGCCGGGACCGGTGGGGGAACTTGATCGTCAGGGGGGACAGGGAGAGATCAGACAAGGCAGGGGCCGCTTTCGGGGCGCGGGGCTGGCGCCCGGGGGGACACGCGGTGTGGGCGTCCCGCCCGGGCGGGGGCGAACGGATCAGGAACCGCTGGGCGGCGGCGAAGCAGTGAACGGACTGCCGGCGGATCCGGCTGTCGCGCTCGGGGCGCCCTGTGGCGGCACCTGCTGCGTGCTGCGCGGTACCGCACCGGCACCCGGGCCCGGGGAGGGCGGCCCGGACTGCGGGCCGGGGCTGGAGCCGAGGTGGCCGCTGGTGTCCTGGTTCACGCGGGTCGGCGGAGGCTGGACCACCTTCGACAGCCCATCGGTGAGCCCGCCGCCCGTGGACGGCAGGGGCGCGGTGTTCTTCTCCCCGCCGCTGCCGCCGGTGGGGCTGGCGGCGACGTCGCCGGGGAACTGGCCGGGGACACTGGCCGGCCCCTGCGGGGCGGCACCGGCGGCGGCGCCGCCGGCACCGCCGGTCGCGGCCATCGCGGCGGCCTTCCGGGCAGCCTGCTCGGTGTGCTGCTTGGCGATCTGCGCGCCCGCGCCGCCGGCCCGGTGGATCGATTCGCCATCGGTGCCTTCGGCTGCCCAGTGCACGAACTTGAACGTGGCGTACGGGCAGAGCAGCACCAGCATCATGATCACGGCACCGGCGAGGCAGTCGGCCAGCGCGGCCATGCCGTCCTTCGGCTCGGTCCGCCCGAGGGCGGAGACACCGAGGAGGAAGACGATCGTCATCAACAGCTTGCTGACCACCAAGGTGGCAGTGGCTTCGATCCAGCCGCGGCGCCACCTGCGGGCGGCTTCCCAGCCGCCGCCGGCTCCGGCGAAGATGGCGAGGGTGACCAGGACGAGGATGCCGACCTTGCGGACCATCATCACGCACCAGTACAGCAGCGCTCCGATCGCGGAGCCGAGGCCGACGACGGCGGGGATCATCCAGCCCAGCGGCACCATCGAGCCGACCGAGCTGGCCTTGACCATGCGTCGCACGGCTTCCTGGATGGATGTGTCCGCTGCGGCGAACAGCCCGGCCGACAGTGCGTCGACGACTTCGATGGCCACGGTGGTGAGCGCGATGGCGGCGAAGGAGAACAGGACGCCGCTGGCGGTGCCGGTGAACGCCTGGGCCAGTGCCTGGCCGTCGCGTTTGACGGCGGCTCGGATGAGCTGGGCGCAGAAGGTGGCGACGAGGATCGTCAGGCCGATGGGCAGCAGCAGTTCGTAGTTGTCGACGAACCACCCGGCCCGCAGGTCGACCTTGGTGGTGGTGTCAACGGCCTCGGCGGCCAGTTCGGCCGCTCCCGCGGCGAACTCGCCGACCGACTTGGCGATCCAGTTGCCGATGCCTTCGGTGATGGCCTTGCCTGGATCGTTGACGAAGTCGATGGCGTCGGCCGCCGTGCACAGCTTGCTCGCGATGGGCAGGGAGCAGAAGTCCACTGGAGGGATACCTCCTTATCTGTTCAGTGGCGTGCTACGGGGCGACGCTCGGGGCGAGGGAGACCAGGGCGCAGTCGGCGCCGGGCCGACACTGGACGGCGAGGGTGACCGCACGGTCCTCCGCCCCGCCACCGCCGTCCTTCCAGGCGATGGACTGCTTGCCGGTGACGGTGACCGCGTAGATGTACGCCTCGGTGATCGCCGTCGGGTTCTCCGCCAAGGCCTGCTTGAACGCGGAGGGGAAGCGGGCGTCGGTGACGGTCGCTGTGGCGTACTGGGCGTTGTCGCCCATCCGCGACCACAGCACCGGGTCCGGGACCTGGGCGGACAGCGACGTCCAGTCGGTGTACTTCTTCTCGGCGGTCATCCAGGCGTGCATGCCGGCGAGCTGCTGGTCGCGGCTGGTGGTGCGGGTGTCGTACGACCACAGCATCACCGCCGCCGCCCGCGCGTAGGCCAGCGGATCCGCCAGCCGCGGCGCCGACGGAACCGAGCCCGTACCCGCGCCAGGCTTGAGCGCGCCCGGTGTGGACGTGGAGGGATTGGGCGAGGCCGGCGCCGCCGGAGCGCGGGCCTTGCCCTGGTCCCGGCTGGTGAACAGGGCCGCGGTGGCGGCGACCGCCAGCAGCAGGGCCGTCACGGTCACCAGGACGGTGATCCGCCGCTTGGCGGGCCAGCGGGAGGTGGCACGGTGCAGGGGGGACAGAGAGCGCCTCCCCATCAGCGCACCTGGGTGCCGAGAGCGGAGAAGAAGGCGACGATGCCGTTGGCGGCGCCGAGACCGAGGGCCGCGCCGGCGCTCACGACGGCGCCCTTCTTGCCGTTGGCCTCGGCCTGGTGACCGCCGCTGTGGTGGCCCCAGGCCCACACGCCGAGGGACACGGCCAGGGCGCCGACCACGGCGATGATGCCGAACATGTTGATCGAGCTGACGACGTTGCGCAGGACGTCAAGTCCCGGCAGGCCGCCACCCTTCGGGGTGATGCCGGGGTCGAAGGCGAGGTGGCTGACGCGGTCTGCGAGTGGAATGGGTATAGCGGAACTCCTTGCGTACGCAGGGCAAAGCGGCCATGCGGAATACGGGGAAGGGAAGAGCGCGTTCGGGGCGCGAGGGGCGCTCGGGGCGCGTGAGGGAGCCCGGATCAGGCCGGGGCGTAGCCGGCGGTCAGCTGCCCAGCGCGGGGATGCGGCGGACGGCGAGGATCTGCCAGTCGCCGACCTTCTCGATCCGCACCGGACGCCCGGTCTTCGGCGCGTTGATCACGAGCCCGGCGCCCATGTACATGCCGACGTGCTCGGGCACGGCGGCGGTGCCGCGGGTGAAGAGCAGGTCACCGGGCCTCAGGGCACTGGCCGGGACCGGGTCGCCTTCCTTGACCTGGGTGTACGTGGTGCGGGTCAGCTGGACACCGGCCTTGGCGTACGCCTGCTGCATCAGGCTCGAGCAGTCGCAGCGACCCATCGGGTCGGGCCCGCGCGGGGCGAGGCAGGTGCCGCCCCACTGGTACATCGTGCCGAGCTGGTGCATCGCCCAGTCGATCGCGGTGCGGGCCTTCGGAGAGGCATCGGCGGGGATCTTGTACCCGTCGGGGACCGCGCCTTCGGGGATTTCACCCCAGCCGGACCCGTCCTCGCCCGGCCGGCAGCCGCCGGATCCTGCCGTGCCCGCGCCGCTTCCGGTGTCGGGTTGGCCGGGCCCGTTCTGGCCGCCGTTCGGGAGGGTCTTGACGATGGCCTGCTGCAGCGCCCGGGCGAGAGGCTCCCACTGGGCGTAGGCGTCCGGGTAGCCGGAGCGCTGTACGGCCTGGGCGGCCTGGGTGATCGTCATCTGCTGCCAGCCGTTGACCTCCAGCAGCCCCTTGTAGAAGCGGGTGGAGGCGTAGACGGGGTCGCGGATCTGCTCGGGGGTTCCCCAGCCCTGGCTGGGCCGCTGCTGGAACAGCCCCAGCGAATCGCGGTCACCGTAGGTGAGGTTGCGCAGGCGGGATTCCTGGATGGCGGTGGCGAGAGCGACGACCTGCCCGCGCTCGGGCACCTTCATCGCGATGCCGGTGGCCACGATGGTCTTGGCGTGCGGGATCTGCTCGGCGGGCAGTTCCAGGCCTTCGACGCGAACGTTCTGGTCGGCGCCTTGGCCGCCGAGGATGGCCGCGACCTGCCGGGCGACGGCACCGGAGTCGACGGTGCCGCCGCCGGGGGTGCAGTTCGCGGACCGGGAGGCACCGGCGCTTCCGGCCGCCGCGATGGCGGCGGTGCCGGCGAGGAGGAGAGGGGAGAGGCAGACGACGCCGAGAGCGGCGGCTACGGCCTTCAATCCGGTGCGCCTCCCCGCTCGCCGGTCGGTGCCGGCGGCCGGGATTCAGGCAGGTCAGGGCAGGCGTGCGTCATAACGGTGTCCTTGGTGAGTGAAGCCCGGCCGTGCGGTCCGTGGTGTGTGTGAGAAGGGCGCGTCGTGCCGGGTGATGGGTGATCTGGTGCCCTGCGGCGGGCCGGTTCGAGTTGTCTCTCGTTCCGGCGTGGCAGGGCCTGGGGTCAGGTGTGCCTGGGCACAGGGATCCTCCGTGAGGGCATGGGTGGGGGAGGCCATCCGGCAGTCGGTGCGTGCCGGGGCGGTTCCAAAACTGTAGGTGCCGATCCCCGGTTGACCAAGAAATTGATGATCAAGGCTCTATTTCAAGGGTTTTGGCGGCGACCGTGGTCAACCGGGGATCGTGCCCTACAGTTTTGGGACTCCCCCTTGCAACTGCCGGCGCTTTCTGCCGTGGCCTTGCCATGCCCGCATACTGCCCGGCTGGCGTGTGTCCTATTGGCGCGTTCTGGGGAGTCCCATCCCTTTCCCGACCTGAATTGGGGTCTCTCTTTGCCTTTCTCCCTGCACCAGGGTGACGCGCTCGGCGTCCTGTCCACCCTCCCGGACGACTGCGTCGACTCCGTCATCACCGACCCGCCGTACAACTCCGGCGGGCGGACCGCGAAGGAGCGCACCTCCCGGACGGCACGCCAGAAGTACACCTCCGCGGACGCGGGCCACAGCCTGCCGGACTTCACCGGCGAGAACATGGACCAGCGCTCCTACGGCTTCTGGCTCACCCAGATCATGACCGAGGCCCACCGCCTCACCCGTACCGGCGGGACGGCGCTGCTGTTCACCGACTGGCGCCAGCTGCCCGTCACCACCGACGCGCTCCAGGCCGCCGGATGGCTGTGGCGCGGTGTCCTTGCCTGGCACAAGCCGCAGGCCAGGCCGCAGAAGGGCCGCTTCACCCAGAACTGCGAGTTCATCGTCTGGGGCTCCAACGGAGCCATCGACGGGGACCGGAACGAGGTCTACCTGCCCGGCCTGTACTCGGCCTCCCAGCCCTCGGGCAAGAACCGTCAGCACATCACGCAGAAGCCCGTGCAAGTGATGCGGGAGCTGGTCAAGATCAGCCCACCCGGCGGCACCGTGCTGGACTTCTGCGCCGGCTCCGGCTCCACCGGCGTCGCCGCCCTGCTGGAGGGCCGCGACTTCATCGGCGTGGAAAAGACCAAGCACTACGCCGAGATCGCCACCGGCCGGCTCACCGAAACACTCCAGCACACCCTCACCCAGGACGACTTCACCCTGTCCGCCTGATACCGCCCACCCTCTCACGGGGGCGGATTCCCGAGGGTTCGACTCCCGTTCCTGTCCGGTTGCCGGGCTTTGTAACACGGGATCCCCGGTTAGCCAAACCGGGGATCCCGTGGATCGTTGAAGTCCCTTCCCGAATTCCCCATGCCCTCTACGGCTGCGAGGAGATCCCTTTCCCGTGCACGAATCACCAGATGCCACCGGCGGCGAGGAACTGGAGCCGGTCCGGATACCGGAAGCCGAGCTGGAAAGCATCCAGGCCAGCGTCCTCAAACTCCTGGACCGCTCCGCCGAACAGGCCCGCCAGCTTGACAGCCTGGCCACCGCTCCCGACCCGATGTCCTTCCCCGGCTTCGCCATGCCCTCGCTCCCCGGCATGCCGGGGATGCCCGTACCGCCTGCGCTCCCGCCGGAGCCGCGGCCGATCCTGGAACTGGAGGGCGAGGAGTACGAGAACGAACTCGACACGCTCACGGACTGGGTCGAGGACTTCCTGATACGCGTCTACGGCGCGGAGGTCACCACCGCCGCGCCGTGGTGCGGGCAGTGGCAGGAGCACCTGGACGTGGTGGCCTGGCTGCACGCCCTGTGGATGGCCTACCTCCAGCACAAGGAACCCGACGCGGGCCAGTCCGGGATGGCGGTGTGGCACCGGGACTTCCTCACCCACACCATGGCCGCCGTCCGCGCACCGGGCGGACCTCTCTCGGCCTGCCAGACCGATCCGGACCGGCCCGCCCACCGTCTCCTGCGCGGCCCCGGCCGATCCAGCCGCGCCTCGATCCCGGACCCGGCAGGCGCAGCGGCACCGGACGGGGGCGAGTCGTGAGCGGGCCCGAGCCCCGGCCTGCGTTCGGCCTCAGCTTCGACCCGCGGGCCCTGAACGACCTGCTCGCCGCCCCCGGCGACATCCGCGACCTGGCCCTCGCCCAGCTCCAGGACGTGGTCAACGCCAGCCTGTTCGGCGGCAAGCTCACCGGCGACCTCGCCGGCCTGCGCAAGCTCTACGTCGACAGCCGTGCCGCATGGCGCATCGTCTACGCCCAGCGGCCGGCGCCAGCGGGCTCCGCGCACCGCACCGAGATCCACGTGGTCGCCATCCGCCCGCGGGACCGCCACGACGTCTACAACACTGCCGCCGCCCGCCTGGGCATCAAGCGGCGCCCGGTCAGCGCGCTCACCCACGCCGCCCGCGCCCGCTCCCCCCAGCTGGCCGGCTACCGGCCCGTCCCCAAACCCGGCCCTGCGCCGTACGCGCTGCCGGGCCTGCCCCAGCCCGCACCCACCCCCCTCACCACGAAAGGCCACACCCGTTGACGACCCACCCCAACCTCCTCGACGCCTTCGCCCACACCCTCCTCGGGACGCAGCCCAAGCCGGAGAACCCCCACCACCGGGCCCTCCTGGACGCCCACACCACCGTCCAGCACCTCGAAGGCCAGCTCCTGGAGAGGTTCTCCCGGCCGCTGCCCGAGAACACCTCGCCCCAGACGTACGTCGAGGAGTACACCGAGCTCCTCCTCGACCGCCTCGCCGCCGGCGTCGAGCTGTCCCTCCTGCTGTCCGCCCCCTGCGCCCCGGTCACCGGCAGCACCCCGACCGCCGAGGGCGAGTCCGATGCGGACGCGGACTGCTGCCGCCCGAGCGGAGACGCCCCGGCAGAACCCGAGTGCCTCCCGTGCGGGCAGGGTCCGGAGAACGGCTCCTGCCGGCAGGCAGGCGCGGAACCGGCCGACCTGCTGGATGCGTGCCTGGTGGTGTTCTGCACGCTCGGCGATCCGGACGCGCTGGCGTCGGCGGACCTGGTGGACGGACTGCGCCTCCTGCCCGGCACCGCGGAGGGCCGCTGGTCCTACGCCGACCTCACTCAGCCCCGACTGGCCCAGCTCCTGGCCCCGTACGAGATACAGACCCGCGACATCACCCTGCCGGACGGCCGGCGCCGCAAGTCCTACCGCCGCACCGCCTTCGTCTCGGCGGCGTGGGGCGAAGACCTCTACTGAACCGCCCCACCACCCCACGCCCCAGACCGTCCCACACCGTTGTGCTCGCCAGCATCCGGCGGGCTGGGACCTCGGACATCGCCCCCATCGACGCGTTCCGCCGTCGCTGCTCACCTGCCGGTCTTCACCTGCGGTGGGGGCGGACCCGCGTCGCGATCCGCGATATCGAACGCCTGCTGGCCGCTGGTACGACATGGCTCGGCCTCGATGCCACCGGGCAGTTGACCGCAGTGGCCACCGCCGGACGCCTCAGCGGCGAGCCGAGGGTAGTGGATCTCGGCCTGCAGGTCGCCGACGCCGAGCAGCAGCGAGGCATCGGGACGCTGATGGCCTACCACGCCGCCGCGCACGCCCGCAGCAGCGGCGCCCACACCCTGTCGGTCTACACCGCGGCGTCGAACACACCGATACTCCGCCTCCTGCACCGCCTCGGTCCCGCCACGCAGACACCGCACGGCAGCCACGTGGACGTCCGCGTACAGCTCAGGAGCCGACGCACGCCGTTCGGCCCACCTCCGACCGTTTCCCTCACCTTCGGGAGCCGCCCATCTCCACCACACCCGCCTCCTCTTCAGCGCCGGATGCGGCGCTTGCCGACCAGATCCAGGCCGTCACCGGTCACAGCGTGACCGGCCTCGCCGAATACCACGAACGCGGCCTGCTCGGCGAGCCGACGGCGGCCCTGGCCGACGCCCACCGGCTGATGCGGCAGGCACAGCACGCCGTGGACTACCACCGCGAACACCTGCGCCGGCTCCTGTTCGACGAGCCTGTCGTGGACACCACGCTCGCGGACCGCATCGACCGGTCCATCGGCCACCTGCGGCAGGCCGCCGCCACCCGCGACACCCACCGCGACGCCGTCCTCGCCGCCCTGGTCAAACTTCAGTCCGCCAGCCCCGCACAGCCGGACACCAGCGCGGCACCGGACCTGTCGGCCCCGGACACTGCCGCGCTCCTGGCCATCGCCCGCGGAGCCAAACTCCACGAAAACCTGCTCACCCAGCGGCTGTCGGTCATCACCTCCTCAGGCACCCGCATCGCCTACTCGGCACTCCAACGCCTCGAGTCAGCAGGCCTGGTCGCGCGGGATGCCTCCCGGCCCGTCCACGCCGGGGTCCCCCTCACCCTGACCGAGGTCGGACGCGCCACGCTCACCGGCCCCCGGCGCACGAACGCGCCCGGGCCCCCTCCGGCCGTCCGCACCGGTGCCTGGCCGCCGCCCGCCGCGCGGGCCCATCGCTGACTCCGCCCGCCCGCCCACCTCACGCACGACGAACGGACCTCCTTGCCACCGACCGATGACGAGCCCGACTTCCGACTCGACGGCCTTGAGCCCTCGGACCCCGCGATGGGGGAGAGCTTCTGGGACGCCGTGGAGAGCGAATCCCACGAGATGAGTGTGCTGGCCTCCCACCACAGCCCGGACGGGCGCACCAGCTTCTTCGTACTCCACGACCGCACCGCGACCTGGGGCATCCCCGGCGAGCCGCAGCTGATCGCCCTCCACCTCACACGCGACACCCCAGCCCGCACCTTCACGGCCGACTTCGTCCGCCTGCCGCTGGTCTCGATGACCCAGCCCTGGCTGATCAAGCGCGGCTGCCCCACCGATGCCATCGGCCTGCCGGAAGGGATGGGGTCCAGGCCCGCGGACGAGACCACCGTCGCCCTGGAGCGGCGGCTGATGGGCGACGGGGACAACTTCGCCGTCCTGTTCAGCTACACCGAGGACGACGGCCCGAAGCCGGAGATCACGGTGCTGCTGCGGGCCCTCGACGAACTGGCGCCGTACCCGTACCGGGTGCTGCTGGAGGAGGTGGACACCGACACCTGGACCCACACCCTGCGCGAGGGCGGCTTCGAGACCTTCGAGGCGGCGGACGCGTGGCTGGAGGACCGCGACACCCCGCTCCCGGCCCCGCCGGCGCTTCGGGCATCGGTCGCGCGCACGCCTGCGGCACCGGCACGCCCCCCGGCCCCTGCGCCAGGGCCGAATCCGGGACGGTCCCGCTGACCGTGTTGCGGGCGGAGAAGGTAACAGCACATCCCCGGTTAGCCAAACCGGGGATTGTCCGGACTCTTGAATCAGCCCGGCGGGTAACGCCGCACGGGCCTCCCACCCCTGCCTGTCGCCTTGGGCGAGGCATGCCCACTTTTCCTGGAGAGGAGTCCACGGTGTCCCAATCACTGGAGTCCGACGACGTCGTGGGTGTCATCACCCAGCAGATCGAAGCCCGCTACGGAATGACCACCGACGAGCTGCGGGCCGCGGTCACGGCGGCACCGGGCGCCGATCCCGGCACGACCACGATCCTGCGCTGGTACGGGCATCTCACCGATGCCCAGGAAGCCCTCACCCGCGCCGAGGACGCGCTCGTCGAGGAACTCGGCAGCACCCCGGGAGAGCTGGACGACCCGGCCATGGCCCTGGCCCACCAGGTGAACGCGGCGGTCGCCGTCCGCGACGGCCGGGCCATGGTCGTGCGCTACCTCCTCGACGGCAACGCCCCCGGCAACCGCGCTGCCTGGTCCGCACGCACCAACGGACTGGCTCCGGCCGTCCGGACCACGCCGGTTGCCCGGCCCGCCGCCACTGCGGTGCCGGTGAGGGGGGCTGTGCGATGAGCGCTTCCACCAAGCCCTCCAGCCAGGACATCCGTCTCGAAGAGGTCTTCGGCGCCCCGGTCGGCGAGCTGTACGAGCAGGCGGCGGCCGGGATCGCGCCGCCGTCGGTGTCGCGGGCGCTGGAGCTGCGTTCCTTCCTCGCACTGACCGAGGAACAGGTCGCCCGGGTCCGGGGCCGCGTCTATGCCGCCATGGCCCCGGACCGGGACATGAACGAGCTGTCCGCAGATCAACTGCGGATGGACTCGCAGTGGATGGACGCCGCCCTGTCCGCCCGCGGCGAGTACCTCACCGCTCTGGGCTGGCTCCTTAAGACCATGCCGGCGCCGACCAACCCTCCCCGCCGGCCGGTCGCATTCGACCAGTCTCGTCTCGCAGCCCGGCTGAGTCCCCGTCCAGCCCCGGCCGCCTTACCGCCACAGCCCGCAACGAGAGGCCGCTGATTGCCCCACCGCACCTCCCAAGCCATCACCGAACGGATCGAATCCCTCTACGGCCGGCCCCGCGCCGAACTCGAAGCCCACGCGGACGCCACCGGCCACCCCAGCATGCTGGCCGCGCTCCTCGGCTCCCTGTCCGCGGTCGAGTTCGCCGAACGCGACATCGCCTTCCAGGCCGAGCGCCTGCGCCAGCTGACCCACCCCGACCGCGAGATCGGCCGCTTCACCGCCGGACACCTCCTCGACTGCGCCCGCCGCATCGGCGAAGCCGTCGCCATCCGCGACTCCCAGGCCCGGCACACCTCCGCCGTCCTGCAGAGCCTGCACCGCGCCCCCGCGCCCGCCGAGCAAGCCCCCGCCACGCCCGCCCTGCCGGCTCCCGCACCCGCTGCCCCGGCCGCGCGGGCGCGCTGAACCCTCCTCCACCCATTCCAGGAGCACCACTTTGCCTACCCCCGGCATGCCCGAAAACGTCGCCGCCGACCTGTCCCGCGTCACCGAAAGCCTGCAGATGCTCGCCCCGCGCTGGAACGTGTGGGTACTGATGACCCTGGCCGAACAGCCCCTGCGCTACAGCGACATCAAGACCCGCCTGCCCTGGCTCGTCGACGGCCAGCTCCACCCCAAGCTCCGCAAGCTCACCGACGCCGGGATGGTCGAGCGCACCGCCCTCGACCGCCGCAACGTCCTGTACGGCCTGTCCGCCCGCGGCAAGGCGGTGTTGCCGGTGCTCCCGGAGCTGGCCCACTGGGGCCGTACCCACCTGGAGAAGGACACCGTCCTGGACGCCGTCACGGGCCAGCGCGTACCCAAGGCGGTGGCACAGGCCCAGGACATCGAAGACACCCTCACGCTGCTCGCACCCCGGCACGCCACCGCGATCCTGTGGACGCTCCAGGTGCGAGGAGCGTCCAGCGCCAAGGCCATCGCCGCCAGCGTGATGCCCGACTCCAGCCTCTCCGTGATCTACCAGCCCCTGCAGCGGCTTGCCGAGGACGGCCTGATCACCCGCGACCGGCACCGCGACGGCCACGTCGCGCTGACCGCGGCAGGCCGGAACCTCGCACCGGTCTACCGGGCCCTGTCCGCCTGGGCGGCAGGCCGCCCACCGGCGGAGGCCGGCGACCACGCGGTCTGGGGCCCGGCCCCCGCACCCTCCCCGGCCACGACCGCCGGGCCCGGTGTGTGGCTCACCGCCCAGCCCCGCCAACCAGCAGCAGCACCCCGGCCGACCCAGACCGTCTGGAAGCCGGGCGACGTGTTCTCCCACACCACCCCCGCCCGCCCGATCACCCCCGCACCGGCAGGAGGCCGCACCCGATGAACACCTCCCGTACCCCGGCCTCCAAGACGTCGCAGGCCGCCGACACGCTGGCCCACGACGGGCTCATCCGTCTCATCAGCGAGATCGACGACAACGGCCCCCTCCAGCGCCGCATGCTCGCCACCACCCTGCACGGCCTCTCCCGTCGCCAGCTCACCCACGCCACCACAACCGGCCGACGGCTGGGACTGCTGCGTACCGGGCGCCAGCTCGCCCAGCACCCCGGCACCACCGCCGAGGCCGGGCCGGATGACGAAGCCGCGCGCACCTTGAACTCCGTACGGGCCGCCCTGTCGCAGTGGTCCGGCGACCACGGCGACGCCCTCGCCCCGGACCCGGTGTCCGCCCGCGCGCAGGACGGGATGGAACTGGCGGCGTGAGCACTACCTCCAACGGTCCTACCGAAGCAGGTCTGGGGACCCGCACGGTGGCCGAGGCCGTCGGCACCGACCCGTCCGTATGGGCGTTCACCGCGATGCAGGACGCGCCCGGCCACGTGCAGGCCGTGGTGCTCGCGGTGATGAACACTGCCCACGAACTGGACGCCGTGCAGCGGCACCTCCGCGACGACGCGGTCCGCGCGATCGAGGAGCTTTCGAAGACCGCGGCCGGTACCGGCAGCCTCCGGGCCACCGACGGCCTCCTCGGCGACCGAGGCGCCCGCATCGAGCACCTGGCTGTCCGCCGCGGGGAACTCCTGCGCCGCCTCGATGCCCACCTGGCCCTCTACCAGGCCGCCAACTCCGGGCCCCAGCCGACTGCCGGGCCGACGAGGACAGCGGGTCCGGCGCATCCTGCGGACTCCCCGCCGCAGGCGCGCGGCCCGCGCCGCTGACCTCGCTCCTCCTCCTTCTCTCTGTTCAGCTCGCTGCGGCGGGCGCCGTTCTTGTGTGAAAGCGACGATGACCACCGAGCTTGTGATCGCCGGCCCCCGGCACGCCCTCCTGCCGCAGCTGTCCCTGCTGCGCCGGATCTACCTCCCTCGCACCGCGGATGCCGCAGCGTTCGCGATGACCACGTACGGCATCCCGCTGATCGTGCTGGCCACCACCCGCTCGGCGGCCCTGACCGGCCTGGCGTTCGCACTGGAGTGGGTACCCAGGCTTGCCGCGTTCTCCCTGGCCGGGGCGATGGTCGACCGGCAAGGCACCAAAAGGGTCTTCCGTTTCGCCTCCGTACTGCGCGCCCTGGTGGTGCTGGCCGCCGCGTTCGTCCTCCCCCAGGTCAGTGGTGCCGCTGCGACGGTCACGGTGATGGCGCTCGCCGCCGTCACCGGCGTGGTCACCGAGTTCTCCTACATCGCCGCCGAGACCGCCGGCGCCACCGCCAGCCGGGACGCGGGCGAGCGCGCCCACCGCGTGCAGTCGGTGCTCCTGGGCATCGACCAGACCGCCACCCTCGCAGGCCCCGCCGCCGCGGGATTCCTGCTGCACTGGGCCGGGGTGACCGGCACCCTGGTCACCATCGCCGCCTGTTCCCTCCTCGGCGCGCTCCTCGCCCCCTGGCACCGCGAGCCCCGCCAGGTGGACCTGGCCGCTTCCGCCCTGACCGGACTGGCCACCGGCTGGAAGACCCTCATCTCCCTGCCAGCGCTCGCCTGGCTGATCGCAGGTCTCACCGTCTCCAACGTGGCCACTGGCATGCTGCAGGCCGCCGCCCCGATCATCGTCGTCCAGCACTTCGGGTACTCCAGCGCCGCCGTCGGCGTCATCTGGTCCGCAGCCGCAGCTGCCTCCCTCCTCACGGTGGCCTGCTGCCGCTTCGCCATCGACCGCGTCGGCCTGTGGCCCACCGGAGCAGCCAGCGCCCTCGTCGCCGCCGCGGCCGGACTCGCCGTCTCCCAGGCTGGGACCTACACCCAGTTCCTGGTGCTCACCGCCGTGCTGATGGCCGGCGAGGGCGGCATGACCGTCGTGCTGCGCACCCTGCGCTCCCACCTCATCCCCGAACAGGTCTTCGGCGCCACGTTGAGCATCACCATCCTCGTGATGCTTCTGCCGTTCCCGCTCGCCGGCATCCTCGTCGCCCTCACCCCGCCAGCCCTCCTCGGCCACGTGCTCACCGCCTGCGCCGCCCTGCAGGCCCTCGGACTTACCGCAGCGTTCTGGCGCCTGCGCCGCGAACCCGCCATGCGCGACCGCCACCCGGCCACCCCCTGACCCCCGTGGAACTGCCCATGCCCAACGACCAGCCAGCACCCGTCTCGGCCTACACCGCCGACCAAGCCGCCTGCGCCGCCGCACTGCTCCGCGCCCTGACCAGCCGCCTTCATGCTCTGCCCGCCCACGAGGCGGCGGCTCTGGCCGGCCTGCTGCAGGCGCCCGGCGGCCTCGCCACCGACATGCAGACCCTCCTCGAAGCCGCCCACCACCCCGCCCCCGCAGACAAGGACCCCGTCTTGACCGATCCCCGACCGCTCCGCCAGCCGACCGGACGCCCCGTCGTCCTGGTCGTCGCCCCCAACGACGAGCTGTACCGCGGCTACTGCCTCGCCTCCGTCGCCGCCGCCTACGACACCGTCGTCATCACCCCCACCCCCCTCACCTGGGAACACCCCCACGTCATCGACCACGAACAGGCCGACCCCTACGACCTCGACGCCCTGTTCACGGCCGGGCAGGCCCTGGCCGCGCGCCGTCCGGTCGTCGGCGTGCTCACCTGGAACGAGACCCTGCTAGTCAACACCGCCCGCCTCGCCCGCCACCTCGGCCTTCCCGGCGACCGGCCCGGCGTGATGCGGGCCTGCCGCGACAAGGCCACCAGCCGCGCCCTGCGTCGGCGTCATCCGCGTCGATACCCCGCAGCAGCTCCCGGACGCCTTCTCCTTCGCCACCACCGGCGCCCAGCTGCACGGCGGGGAGTCCACGGTGGTGCTGGTGGAGGAGTACCTCGACGGCGAGGAGATCTCCGTCGAGTGCGTCACCCACCAGGGCATCACCACCCCGGTCGCGGTCACCCGCAAGGAGGTCGGCTTCGCCCCGTACTTCGAGGAGACCGGCCACAGCGTGGACGCCGCCGACCCGCTGCTGCCTCAGGTCGGCCCTATTGCCCAGGCCGCCGTGGCCGCCCTGGGCGTCACCTCCGGCATTCAGCACGTGGAGATGCGGCTCACGGCGAGCGGACCACGGATCGTCGAGGTCAACGCGCGCATCGGTGGTGACCTGATCGGCAAGCTCGTCCTGCTCGCCACCGGCATCGACCTGCCCCGGGCCGCCGCCGACCTCGCCCTCGGCCGCCGCCCCGCCCTCACCCCGACCCGGCACCAGGCCGCGGCCATCGCCTTGCTCTACCCCGACACCTCCGGCACCGTCACCGCCCGGGGCATCGACCCTGCCCTCGCCGGAGCCGACTGGGTGCACCAGACCAGCTGGATCCTCGACGTCGGCGACCGCGTCACCCTGCCGCCCGAAGGCGATGTCGACGTCGCCCGCGTCGGCCTTGTCGTCGTCACCGCCGCCGACGCCGGCCAGGCCCACGAGCGCCTGGACACGGTCACCCGGAACATCACGATCACCGTCGCGCCCGCCGCCTGACCCCGAGACCTGGAGCCCCTTGACCGACACCTCCGACATCGACGGCGACGTGTGGGTATCCCCCCGCTACCTCGCCGGCAGCGCCGCGAACGTCGACCCCGCCTTCAAGCCGCTGTTCGCCCTCGGCTTCGACCGCCACAACGACGAGTACGGCAACCTCTACCTCGCCTCCTCGGACCGCAAGGTCCGCCTCGGCTTCCTCCCCGAAGGCGAAGACGACGGCCTGTGGCGCATTACCGCCTACACCGATCCCTTCGCCGCGCCCGCCTGGGGCGTCTGCTTCAACGACACGGCCCCCACCGAACTGGTCACCGCCTTCACCACCGCGCTCGCCGCCGCGTACACCACCGGACCGGACGCCTACCTCCACAACGGCGCACACCAGAACCGGTTCACAGCCGTTGCCCCACTCCTGAACGCAGGCTGGAATCTCCCGTACACCGGCTACGGCGCCGCACTGGCCCTACGGTCCCCCGACGGCATGGCCGGCCTGGAGTACGCCACCGGCCGCCTCGACCCGGCCCAGGAGATCACCACGCTGCAGGCGCGCTGGTACATGGAAGGCGGACCCAAGGGGCCCCGCTGGTACGCCACCGCCTCCACCGGCACCCCCGTAACACTGGTCGCCGCCGTCACCACCGCGCTCGCCGACCCCGCACCGGTCGCCCGCTGGGACAGCTTCCTCAGCTCGCTGCTGCGCCCGCACGTCCAGCTCACCCCGGTCGTCCCGCCCCCGCCCCCGGCACCGACCCCGCTGGACGTACACCGCCGCACCGGGACGAGGCCACGGCCGGCCCTCATTACGACCAGCGTCCCCCGCTGGACCACCAGCACCCGCCCCGCCGTACGCCGCTAACCCCGCCCCGGAGCTCATGTGCCACTGCACGCCCAGGAGTTCTTCGCCGAACTCGACGCGCCCTTCGCCACCGGCTTCGTCGTCGGCGACAGCTATTACGCCGCCCTCACCCCCGACTCTGCGCTGCGGCTGCGCATCGACTTCGCCCCGACGATCCGCCACGGCGAATACGACGGACTGCGCCTCACCGTGATCCACCCCCAACGCGGGGCCCTCCACGTGGAGAACATCACCTTCGCCGAACACCACACCTTCACCCAGCGGGACACTGCACGCGGCAAGTCCCCAAGCCACGACGGGTACGCCCGCATCCGCGACTGGCACCCTTCAGGCCCACCGCCCTGGCAAGGCGCCGATCTCACCGGACTACGGCAGGCCGTGACCGCCTTTACCACCATGTGGACCCACGCCCCAGCCGCACCCCCGAGCGGACACCAGCGCGAGGAGCCGCGTACGACACCGACCTTCGACGCGCCCGGGCTGCATCACCCGGCCGGCTTCTGGGCCGCCGACACCGACTTCCTCGACCTGCTCCACCAGGCGACACTCCTCGTCTTCGACTTCGCCGAGTACGGCACCCTCGACGGCATCCCCCTCTCGCGGAACCTGCGCTACGCCCGCGAAGGCGTCCGCGACACGCTCGGCCTGCCCATTGAGTACGGGGTCCTCGCCGAGGCCGAGGCCGTCGCCCACATCACCCAGACCGCCGGCCGCCCGTACGGGCCCGGCACCGCCGCGGCCCTGGCCCGCATCGACGCACTCAGCGCCGAAGACCAGCACGCCCTGGTCAAGGCCGCAGCCCACCGCTACCGCACCCCCACGGCACCACCGGCCCTGACCGCCGCGCCCACAGGCCGGCCCGCTCTGCCAGCCCTGGCACCCGCACCGGGCCGCACCCCCTGACGTCCGTCTCGGCCCCGTCAAGGGATCCCGGCAATGCACCCACCACTACATCAGGAGACCGTTCCACCGCATGCGTACCCGCACCACTTCTCGCCGCACCGCACCGGCAGCCGTCGCCGCCGCAGCCACCCTCGCCACCGGCACCCTGACCTGGGCACCGTCCGCTTGGGCCGAAGCCCCCGAACCGCAGCCCGGCCACATCGAGATCACGAAGAAGGACCCCGGCGGCGACCTCCTGGCCGGGGCCGAGTTCTCCCTGCTCGACACCCTCAACGGCACCAAGGCCCTTCAGGGCAAGACCGGCAAGGACGGCATCCTGCGCTTCGAGGGCGTCACCCCGGGCGTGTGGCGGCTCAAGGAAACCAACTCCGGCAGCCCGATCCACGACCTTGCCCCGGACCAGGACATCGTCGTCACCCCCGGCCAGGGTGCGAAGCTCACCGTCATCGACCCGTTCAAGCCCGCCGAAGTCACGGTGGCCAAGACGGACAAGGACACCGGCAAACCGCTCGCCGGCGCCGTCATCAACATCACCCCACAGACCGGCGGCGGCAAGCCGCTCACGCTCACCACCGGCAAGGACGGCACCGCCACCACCAAAATCGATGTCTCCACCCGCACCGGCACCCCCTACACCGCCACTGAGACCAAGGCCCCCGACGGCTACCAGCTCAACTCCACCCCAGTGAAGATCAGCGCCAAGCCCGGCGAGAAGACCACCGCCACCTTCACCAACACCAAGAAGGACCAGCCCACCAACCCACCCACCACCCCGACACCCACCGCACCGACCACACCGTCGGGCACCCCCACCATGACCAGCACGCCCACCACGTTCACGACTGCGCCGACCTCGGCTGCTCCGCAGCCGACCGAAACCGCGTCGAGCACCGCATCCCCCGCACCGAAGGGTTCCCTCGCCCAGACCGGCGGCGGCTCCACGTCGTGGCTGCTCGCCGGCGCCGGACTACTGATCAGTGCGGGCGGCGGAGCGCTGCTCGCCCTGCGACGTCGCCGGGATGCCAGCCAGGAAAGCCAGCCGAACGGCTGATCCCGTACGCATGCCCCATAGCTGAACAACACCCAGGCCAAGCCCCAGGAACCGCAGGTTCCTGGGGCCAGTTGCGTTGCCCGCATCCGGCCGGTGGGTGTGGCGTCTTGCCCGAACGCTGCCATGGAAACCGGGCCGGACAGCGGGGGATAGACGCGCTCAGGAGTCAAATAGGGGCCGCACCCCGGTCCGCACCCGGTGCAAGATCCCGTCGATCACGTGACGAAGGTCGCGCCACCGCCCGCATCGATCATTGCTGACGGGCAGGAACCGGCCCGACAGATCACCACGTTCACCCCGCCTCATACACGGGACAGCGATCCGATCAGGCGGCAGTCACATGATCGGCCGGACAGGTCCGCGAGGCCGAGCCCGTCCGGCGCTGGCCAACTTCGGCGCCCTACCGGCTGGCCATGGCAGAAGTGGTCACCAGTCGCTCGGCCTCAAGGTGGTGGGTGAGGTCGAGACCGCTGTCGATCATGGTGAGGACGGCGTGATGCCAGGCGGCGGGGATGGCGGCGATCTGGTTACCGTCGCGCTTGACCCTGATGGTCGCCGGCATCTTGCCCGGGTGGGCCAGGGTGACCGGCCCGTCTCCGGTGCCCGGTCCTACCCGTGCAAGAGGGATGGTCACGGGGCGACCTCGCAGCAGTTCGTTGAGCGGATTGGCTGGCTTGCTCACGTAGTCGAGGAGGTCCTCGACCTCGTACGCGTTGGCCTTGTACGCATTGACCCATCCGTCGATCTGCTGATCGGCCACCCAGGTTCGGAGCTCACCGGAGCCGATGCCCGCCTCCGCCGCGGCACGGCCGATCTGATGTGCCAGGCGGCGGGAGGTGATGCCGGAGGTCAACAGCGTGATGGCCTGGTCGGTGTCGACACCGTGCCGGATGTGCCAGGCCGTCTGCGCGAAAAGGCGCGGTGTAGTGGGTGTCAGCAGGGGATGGGTGTTGACGAGGTTGATCAGGGCTCCGGCTGTCCAGCTGATCGCGTGCTCGAAGGCCTGCTTGATGCTCTGGACGGTCAGCTCCAGCATCTGGGGGTGGGGCGGCATGCCGTCCGGCATCCAGGTACGGGCCAGTTCCGGGATGGAGGTGCCGGAGATCCAGTCCCGGACCGCGTCGCCAATCGGCACGTCGCCGTTGAAACTTGGGGTCTGCTGGGTGGTGAGCTTCCAGCTCCCAAAGGTCTCGGGCGTCTGTAGAAGGTCCGTGAAGGCGCCCTGCTCGGTAAGGAAGCCCAAGGTCTGCTCCAGCGGCCACTCGGGCGGCTCGAAGAAGACGCTGATCTCGTTCGGGGCGTCCTCGGGGACCGCGCGGGCGACGAGTTGCTCCGCGAGGCGTCCAGCGACCTTGTCGAGGAAGCGGGCGGATCCGATGCTGGTTCCGGTACTGGCCCACCGGCGGGTCGAAACAGGGTCGGTGGCGTCGTAGACAGCGGAGACCTTTCCCGCGAGCGCCATCCAGCGGGCCGGGACCGAAGGGTCGTTGGCCTGCTCCATCGCGAGCAGCGACCGCACCGGGTCCAACCGGCCGCCGGGTGCGTGGAGGATTTCGGCGTGGGTCTGCAGGACGAGCCATACGAACGTGGCGAAGTCGGCCGCGACGGTTCCCACCACACCGAACAGACCGTCGAGCGAGTTCTGGAGCTGCCACTCGGCATGAGCCAATGACCGCAGGGCGTCTTCGCTGAGCAGTTCGGAGGTGACGGTGAGCCGCTCGCTGTCGGGATTGAGCGTCTCGAACTCCGCGGCCCCAGGAGGGTAGGGGCGCGTGAGGATGACCCACCCCTCGCTCTCACGCCCAGCCCGGCCGGCCCGGCCGATAGCGTTGAGCAGTTTCGCGGGACTGAGTCCGCGCTGGTTCCCGCGTGGGGGATCACCCTCGACTGTGTGATTGATGATGACGGTGCGCACCGGGAGGTTAACGCCGTCGGTGAGGGTGGTGGTGCTCGCGATGGCCAGCAGGTCTCCGTCACGAAGTCCTTGTTCGACGGCATGGAGAACGTCGTCGGGAAGGTCGGCGTGGTGGAAGGCGACGCCGTGGCGGGTGCAGTCGACCAAGGGGTGGTGCTCGCCGAGGGTCTCGGCCAGGAACTCGGTGAGGGCCGCAGCCTCGGGGCGGACGTCCAGGTGATCGGCCATGGCGTGCGCGGCGTTCCTGGCCATGACTTTGCTGGCGACGACCATCAGGACGCTGCCAGCCCGGGTCAGGGCGGCGGCCCCGGCGGCGAATACCTCGTAGTCCGCGATGCCGCCGCTGAGCTTGGTGGCAGCCTTCCACTGCCAGGAATCGGGAGAGGCATACGCTCTGGTGCCGACACCGGGGAAGGTCCGGCCGAAGATGCCACTGGCGGCGGTCGGCCGGACGTCGAGCCGGGGAGCCACCGGCACTGTGGCCCGGGTTGTGGAGGGCTGGTTCTTGCTCGGTTTACGCGGGGTGCGCTCGGCCTGGCCCTTGAGTAGCCGCGGGTACATGAGGCCGTGCAGGCGCCTCGGCCCGCGCCAGTCGCCGGTGAAATACACCTCTTCCGCCGGCCGCTCCGGGTCCAGCCACGACGCCAGCGCACCCCGGTTACCCACAGCGGCGGACAGCAGCACCAGCCTGACGTCGGGGCGGGTCCTCAGAAGGGCGAGCAGGCTCTCCAGCACGAAACCACGCCGGCCCTGCGCGAGGTGGTGGGCCTCGTCGACGACGACGAGGCTGACCTCGTTCAGCGCTGCTCCCGGGTCGTTGCGGATCACGTGCATGAGCCGCTCCGGGGTCACGATGTCCACGTCCCCGACGAGGGAGCCACTGCCGTCGGCGAGTGGGAAGTCCGGCTGCTCGGCGACCAGCTTGCGCTCCAGCAGTCGCAGCCGGCCCCGCAGTGCGGCCCGCATCTCCCGGCCCAGGCTGCGCATCGGCGACACATAGACCACGCGGCCGGGCTTCTGCGCCAGGTGGGAACAGATCACTAGCTGGGCCATCAGAGTCTTACCCGCGCTGGTGGGCACGCTGATCAGGCTCCGGCCGGTAGCGGGGTCGACCGGGTTGCCCCGCTCCAGGTTCAGCAACTGGCGCTGCGGGGGCCACAGCGTCATCACCGGCGGATCGGACATCGCGAAAGTCCGGGCGACCGCGTCCGGAGTTCCCTCCGGGAGCAACGTGTACAAGCTGCTGGTGGCCATTTCGCCGCTCAGGCCGAGGAGGTGGGCCGCAACCCACCGGGCCGACGGGTCACTACGGCCGGCCCGGCCGTCGAGGACGCTGCCCAGCAGGTCCCGTGCGTCCTGCAGATGGTCCGGATCGCCGAACGAGAGGAACAGGCGCAAGAGGTGGACCGCATCGACGACGGCTTCGGCAGGTCCGTACATCGTGCCCGCGAGCGGATCGCCGTCCATCAGTTCGCGGAGCTCCGCGAACTGCCGGCGCCAGGCGGACAAAACCCGGTTTAGGTCGGGCCGATCGAATGCCAGGAACACGACACCGGCCTCCAAGGCCAGGGTGTCGATATGCGCCGGGAGCGAGGAGGTGAAGCTGACCAGGTTCTTGACCTGGCGGTAGACGGCTGTGGCGTTGGGCTCTTGCTCGCACCTGCGGTACCCGGCCTGGGCAGCGAAGGCGATCCTCAGCCGCTCGGTCGGGGAGTGTCGCTCGTCGGCGAGGGCCAGATCCATCACGTGCGCGCTGACCGCGAGGGCCTGCCGGGTCCGCATCGGGTCGAACCCAGGACTCTCGGGCTCGACTGCGGCCAGTCCGTGCAGGAGCCACGCCGTCGCAAGCACGTCATCCGAGATCTCCTGGTCACTGCCGAAGGCGGCGATCTCCAGTTGGGTGATGGCCGCCAGCAGTTCCTGCGCCGAGGGCAGGACCCCGCCGGGGCGGTACTCGCCGAGGGCGGTCGCGAGGACAGCCGGATCTAGAGTGCGGTCCACACGTACTTCCTCACCTGATGGGCGAAGCCCTCCAGATCGTCGATCGCCACCACCAGGCCCTGCAGCGCGCCGGGGTGCTTGTGGGTAGTGAAGTGCTCGTGCGCGAGGTGGAAGGCCTTCTTCGGGATCGCCGTGGTATTCAGTGCGACGCTGACGCCGGCGCCGACCGACTCCTCCTCATCGACCCACTGCTCGGCCAGACTCCCCACGAACTCACGGGTGTCGTCAGCGAGTAGTTTGTCGCCCCAGGAGAGCATTCCCAGGTAGGTCGCCCCCTTGGTGCTGAGCTGCGTCCAGCCCTTGTAGATCGCCCCGTCCGGCCGGTTCGTCTTCCCGGTGTACTTCTTCATCTCCCACAGACGGAAGGAGAAGCCCCGGGCCGTTCCGTCTTCCCGGTAGACGATGAGTCCGTCGCCGCCTCCATCGTTGACGGAGGCCTTCGGCGGTCCGAGGATCTCCACGGCACGCGCTGGGTCCTGGGGCAGGTCGCGCGTCAGGAGGTACCAGAGCCATTCGCCCACGTACCCGGCCAACCCGTGGTTGCCTTCCTTCTTCGCGGCTGCCGCTTCGAAGACGGGCTTCGCGAAGTGCTCCACCAGGACGTGATCCTTCCCGGTCAGCTTCACCCCGTTCAAGGCGGCCTCGTGCCATTTTCCGTAGCTCCGGGGGCGCCCGTCGGTACGTTCCCGCATGATCTCGTCGGCGATGATCCACGCGGCGGCAGCCCGGTCCTCGGGGCTGCCGCTGAGGGTTACAACGAGCTCCCAGCGGCACGTCTGGTCGTCTCCTCGGGGTTCCCGTCGTACCAGGTCTGACACCCGCCCACCGACGGCCGTCGCTCGGGCCAGCGCCTGTGCGGGAGAAACCTCCGCCACCCGAACCCCCTGCTCGTCCCAGACCACGTACACCGTATTGATCGGGTGCAGGGGCCGAGGTGGCCCTCGGCAGGATCACCCTATCGAGCGGTCCGCGCCCCTCCTAGAGGAGGCCAAGGACGTGCATGCGTGCCAGCTAGACGCCTCCCCATAGTCTGTGCGGCGGCGGGCATCAGTGGTGGAATGCTCACGACTACCTCACATACCCGTGCTTAACCACCTCCGCATCGTGAATGAAGGCCCAGGAGGTCGGCAGGTAGGCATCGTCGCGGCCGCGGATGACACGGGCTTCTGGGCGGCGCGCCGGCGGGTTGGCGAGATAGGCGTCGATGTCCGGGACGGCAAAGCCGGCGCCGCGACGGCGCTTGCGCTCATACGGCGCCAGCTCATTCAGGTTGCAGGGGCGGCAGAGGATCCCGCGAACGCAGCAACGGTTGCTGGAGCCCTTCATGCCGCAGCACTCATGGTTGTGATCGATCTGCCAGGGGCGTGGTTCGACGTGAGGGATACCGCCGTCGCAGGGCTCGTCATTGTCCCCGCAGAGGGCGCACCGAAAACCCTGCGCGCGCCAGATGGCGTTGTACTCGGAGATGGTGAGCCCGTACTTCTCGATGCCCCGGCGCATCCGGTAGCACCCCGGGCACTCACGGCCCCGTACCAGGCGGGCCGCCCATGCCCCGCAGTCGCAGAATTCACCGTCCCCTTCGAGTTCGATCCGAGTCATGATCTGCTCGATTTCTTCGGGGGAAATCATGCCGGGATCCTAGAACCCGCCGCTGACAGCGCCCACCGTCGTCGCGTCGGCTGAGGGCGGACCAACGGGGGTTCCATGGCAGGTAGGCCGTGGGTCCATCAATCGTGAGATTCGGGCGTCCCGCAGTGGGCCTCGGTGCCCCAGTTCGCCTGGGGCAGACAGGAAAGATCGGCAAAGGACTGGTGGAGCGCGGCAACCGATGTCAACGTGGACACCTTCCCAAGAAACCCCAGGTCAGAGAGGTGTGAGCTCATGGCTGCGGAAGGCTCGAAACACGGGTTCGCGACGACGATCGAGGCGCTGAGGCTCCGCTCCTGGCAGCTCGGCCCCGGCCAGCCGTCCAGTGTGATCGACCAGTTCACCGCCGAGGACTTCAACCTCATCGTGGACGACCGGGCCGATCTCCACATCAGCAGCAAGGACGGCCGCTTCTACCTCGGCTGGTTCCCCGCCGGACGCCCCGGCACCGACGGCGAGGGCTGGAAACTCGCGGTCACTGGTCTCGCCGACTTCCCTGGATACCACGTGTCGTTCGACGTCGACACGCCCGCAGAGGTCGTTGCGGCCGCCGTCTCGCACGTCTTGGCCACTTCCTGCCCTGTGACCTTGGGCTGAACAGCGCCCGCGACGCCTGCAGGGCAGTCTCACTCACGTTCTTGAAGGAGAACCTGTTGGATCGCGAGATCACCGTCGGCGAGTTCATTGACCGCCTGTCCGCCTTCGACCGCAGCGCACCTGTGCGCCTGGCCATCAACCCGTTCTTCCCGCTGGAGCACACGATCGCCGGCATCACCACGACCGTGGACACACAGGGGCGGACGGTCGCCTACATCGCCGAACGCGGTGAACAGCTCGGCCCTATTCCGCCCGCGGTCGCCGTGGGCCTGGCCTGGCACGAGCCCAACGAGGCACCCCCGCGGCGCCGCCGCCCCGCCACCGGCACTGCAGGCGCCGGCCAGTGACCCGTACCGCAACCGCCTGGAGGCGCTGCTGAACCCGCACCACCCCCGCTACCCGTCCACCCCCAACCCCGCCGACCCCGCGTACTGGGTCACCCCACGCCACCTGGCCGGCGACGACGGCATCCTCGCCGACCGGATCACCGGCCTGCTCACCGAGGCAGGCTGGACCAGCTGGACCACCGCCCGCAGCACCTGGCTGTTCCTCAGCCCCGGCCGACTGTGCGGCGCCGAATGGATCCTCACCGACAACCTCTTCCACCTCGGAGACCTCCCCGTCGCCTGGCAGGTCTCCGCCCGCCCCGCCGCCGACAGCGCACTGGCCGAGTGGAACGCCTACTTCACCGCAGGCACCCCGCACGAAGCCGTCGCGGACTTCCTCCTCGCCGTCGAGGCACGCACCGACCCGGCCCTCAACTACGACGGCCCCGAAGCCGTCCTCGGCGCGCTGACCGCGCTCGGCTGGGCCCGCGACGTGGACCGGCCCGAGACCACCGCATGGGACCCCGGACTGTCCGCCGGCTTCACCTGGGGCCCCACCCCGGCAGAGATCCAGGACGCCGACCCTCGCCCGGACCTCATGGGCTGGCAGGCGTGGGCCGAGCCCGTACTCGGCGCCCCGTACCAGTGGGCCGCCACGTTCAGCCCCAGCGTCCCGCACGACCTCGTCGCCGTGTTCGCCGCCTCCCTGGCCTCACCTGCCCCAGTCCTGCGCCGCAACCTGCCCGAAGGCACCGAGGGCCGCCTCATCCTCACCCGGGCTCTCTGAACCCGGACACCAACCCACTTGCACGTCCGTCTTGGAGGATCCCTTGCCTCGCAGCCTGCCCAAGTTGACCGCCTACCACACCGACGGCACTGAATGCCCGACCGTCGGCCCCGACCGGCACCGTCTGTCCCCACGCGGCTACCCCCGCACGGAAGGCTGCACCGGCCGCGCCACATGGGAAGCAGTCTGCACCTGCGGATGGACCTGAACGGCTAGTCTCAGAGTCGTACCCGACGACGCCCGTAGACGGCACGCGTGCGGATGAAGGCACCGGCCCGGACTGCTGGTCCAAGCGGTCCCGGACGGCATGCCGCTCTATCGGTACTTATGACTTCAGGCCCGGGACTCCCTCAACGGGGGTTCCGGGCCTGTTGCGTTTGCCGACAAGGCGGACACCATCCGGGGGCGGCCGAGGCAGGCGGGCGCGGGATGGCGAGGGGACGCGCCGGCCAGAAATGCGAGGCGATCAGTTTGTGGAGTGCCCTAGCCTGCTCGCCATCCGATACCGACAAGGGGGGCCTCATGTCCAGTTTCCAGCCCGTTCGCCCGGAGATCATCGCCTTCTACGACCAGTCCGACGAAGCCGGACGCCTGCACACCACGGCCACCGGCATGCTCGAACTGGAACGCACCCGGGAGCTGTTACGCCGGCAGCTGCCACCCGCACCAGCGAGGATCCTCGACGTCGGCGGCGGGCCCGGCGCCCACGCCCGCTGGCTCACCGAGGACGGCCACACCGTGCACCTCATCGACCCCGTCGACAAGCACATCGCCCAGGCCGCCGAAATCCCGGGCGTCACCACCGAACTTGGCGACGCCCGGACCTTGACCGCGGCCGACGACTCCTTCGACGTCGTCTTGCTCCTGGGCCCGCTCTACCACCTGCACGAACAGTCCGACCGACTCGCCGCCCTGCGCGAGGCCCGTCGCGTCCTGCGGCCCGGCGGACTCCTCGCCGCAGCCGTGATCAGCCGCTATAGCCCGCTGCTCGACTACATTGCCACGACTGGCATCGCCGAGCGCGCCATCCAGGACGGTGTGCGCACCACCCTCGACGAAGGTCGCTACTCCGGTTCCCGCGGGTTTACCCACGCCTATTTCCAGACCTCCGCCGAGCTCAGCGAAGAGCTGACGGCGGCAGGGCTTGCCGAGCACGCCGTCTACGGGGTGGAGGGGCCGGGCTGGGTCGCAGTCAAGGCGATCACGAAGTACGCGGGTATCGACCTGATCGGCACCCCCATGTACGAAGCGGCGCTCGCTGCTGCACGTGTCGCCGAGCCCTACCCGGCCCTGACGGATTCCTCGGCCCACATGCTGGCTTTCGCCCGAGGATGATTCCGGCTTCGTCCGGGCATCCGCGCCGAACACGTCGCCCTGGGGGAGGGTCGCGGCCCGTCGGCGTCTCCCGGCCAGCGTCCTGCCGTGCCGCGTTGCCCGGTGCACCAAGCACCAGCGTCGCGGCGCGGCAGGTTTAGGCGTTCGGTTGCCTTGCTTAGCTAGTCATCGGGGCGGCGCAGTGCGCGGACGGCATCGTCGAGGCTGAGGTGGCGCTCGTTCAGCCGCTGGACGTGCCAGCGTCCGTCGAGGTCGATCTGGGCATGGAGTGTGCCCAGGTATCGAGCGTTCTCGTAGGCGGCCCAGGAGGGGCGGTCTGTGTCGATGGGGCGTACGAGTTGAACGGGGACGCCGTCGACCAAGTGCTCGAGCCAGTGGTTCCACTCCGCGGGGTCTTCCGGGTCCACGGCGAGCCGTACCGCCTCTTTCGCATCATGTGTCGATGCGGGAGGTGTCGCCCAGCTGTGCGGGGCACAGCTGGGCTTCGCGCTGCCTCGTGGCTTAGGTCTCGGCCTCATCGCCGGTGTCGGGGTTGTCGACTGTCCGGCGGTACTCGGGGTGGTTCTTGTCCATCTGGATGCCGAGATGGATCGGTGCGGGGTATTGGGTGCGGTGTTCCCAGTGAAGGGCGTGGTCACATAGACGGGCAGCGGTGAGGCCGTAGGTGACCAGGGCCTGGTCGGCTGGATGGTGAAGCACGGTGATCTCCGTTGCCGTGTGGCTGTACCAGGTTTCGGCTTGTTCCTTGGGGTCGCTGCTGCCCCACCGGGTGTAGGACTCGCCTGCTCGGGCGTAGCGTGCGCCCCCTGTGAACTGGTGGGGAAGGTTGCACAGGATGAATGTCTGTTCTGCGTCTTCCATCTGGAACAGGCCGGTGGCGAGCTTGCCTTCCTCGGTGCAGGTTTCGTCGTGCTCCGGGTCGTGGAGGAGGCGTTCGATGAGGGCTGGCCTCGCCACGTTGTCGCTTCCAGAGGTGACCCGGATGACTGCTCGGGGGCGTTGGTCGGGTGCGAGTGTGAAACCGGGCAGCGCCGGCCGCCCATTGATGAGGCCGGCGGCGTCGGGCCTTTCGCCCAGGTTTTTGTTGGCGAGGAGGGGCCAGATGCTGCGGGCTTCGGCTCCGGAGACATACAGGATGTATCCCTGTGATCGGCCGGCGTGCCTGCCCAGGTCGTAGAGTGCGTGGTCGATGTGCCGGGGCAGGAGGTCATCGCGGCGTCTGCCTTCCGGCAGTGGCCTGGCCCGGAACTGGTGGTTGGCGGTGGCGTAGTCGAGCCAGGTGCCAGGGCCGGCGTGCTCGGCGGGAAGGTAGGCGAGGGTTCGCCAGTAAGGGCCGTGGGGAACGAGGGCGACGAGGGTCCACATCAGTTTCGGTTCGTCGGTGCCTACGTGCCGTTCACCGCGCTGCTGGCGCAGGTGGAGCCCGACGTGGACGAGCGGCTCCTTGAGGCCGTTGGGGCCGGAGGCGAGTGCTTTGGTCAGTCGCGGGTGTACGAGGCCTGCCACGCGGGACAGGTCTGCTACGGCCATGTGGCCGCGGTGGTGGCCTTGAAGTTCCAGGCCCAGGAGTTCGAGGTCGGTGGTGAGTTCGCGGTCCTTCTTGCGGGGGTTGCGTCGTCCGGGCTTGTACAGGGTGAGGAACTGTGCCAGGACTCGATGTCGGGCGAGCTCGCCGTTGACTCGGTGCTTTGCGTCGAGGGTGTCGGGGTTGACGACGGTGGAGTCGGTCTTCTTCGAGGCGCGTCGTTGGCGGGCCCAAGTTTTGGGGTCGTACTCGGTTTCGCACAGGGCGAGAAGGCGGGTGTCCTCGGGGGCGTCGAGGCCGTTGAGTTGTCTGACGAGTGCGGGGCGCTGATCGTGGTGCTCGCCGTGAGCCAGCAGTTCCGGTGCTGACTGGAAGAGGACCTCGACGTATTCGTTGAGGGGCACGACCTTGTGCTCGCCGATGCCGCTGGCGGCAAGGTCGGGGCGATTGAAGTGGTAGGCCAGCAGGGACTGCATGCGGGTGCGCATGTCCTGGCTCTTGTAGAGGGCGAGGATGCGCAGTTTCCGGCATCCGGATGCGGCAATGATGTGCGGCAGGTTCTCGTCGTCCCACAGGATCGCGTCGCGGCCTTCGATGGTGGTGCGCCGGTTGCCGAAGGGGCGTCGGCCCGCGACCTGTGCGCACTTGACCAATGACTGGTCGAGGGCGGTACTGACGTGGCGGGCGAGCTCCCGTTGGCCGTACATGCCCAGGCCCCTGCCGACCGGGTAGCTCGTGGCGAAGGGTACGAGGGCGCGCAGCTTTCCGGGAGGGCCGCTCAGGTCGAGGGCGGCGGGGGCGAGGAACTCATTGTCCTCGTCACGCGGGAAGACGGATTCTCCGTGCAGGCGGGTCCAGGCGTCCAACGCCAGACGGGTGGTGTGGTTGAGGTGGGTGTACTCGCCGTATCCGCCGAGCTCGAGGTTGAGGAGGGGGCCTTGGGCATTGCGGGGCTCGAACCAGGCTGTCCGTGCGTTGCGCAGCGTTTTGCTCAGCCGGGAGACGGAAGGTTGCACGACGGCCACCGGGTGTGTCAGGCCGGGGTGGGAGTTGATGCTGACGTCGAGCCGGAGGGTGGCGTATCGGGTGACCTTCTTCCAGGCGTGGTCTTCCTGGTCGGGCTTGGGGGTGTCTTCGAGGGTTTCACCACGGGCGGCGAGCCAGGTGTTGCTCCATAGGAGGGTGGGATCCCACACCTGGAGGCAGTTGTCGAGATCCCGGCGGAAAGCGACGGTCTTGCCGTCGATCTTCCATGTGTGGGCGGCGAGCTTGTCTGCAAGGATCCAGCCAGCGGCCCTCCAGACCCACCCCGGCGCGTCGACGCAGGCTGTGGTGCGGGTGAATTGGTCCCAGAGCTTGACCTCTTCGGGCGCGGTGCCGGCGATGAGGTCGGCGATCTGGCTCGGGTGCTGGAAGGTGAAGCTGTCGGCGGGGGTCTGCAGCAGCGCCTGCTCCCAGAGGGTGATGGCGGCATGCAGGTCGTCGCGGTCGATGGGCCGTGCCGTGGCGAGGAATTTCGGCGGGTTGGCCTTGGACGTGGGGTCGAGGACGGCGCTGGTGTAGCCGATGGCGCGTAGGACCGTCAGCAGGCCGCTGTAGGGGAGGTTGGCTTTCGAGCCGGTGATGCCGCGGTATTCCTCACGCAGCTTTCTCCAGGCGGTGTCGATCTTTGCCTCGGGCAGGCGGTACAGCAATACCGAGCCCAGAAGTTCTTCGTCGGTGTGGCAGGCCAGCAGGGACAGCTGGGTCTGGTCCGTACTCATCTCATCAGACGCCTTCGTGATCAAGGTCTTCGCTGCGGGGCAGGGGGACGTGGGAGAGCGGGGGGATGTCGGGTGCGTGGGCGAAGTCGAGCCACGCGGTCAAGGTGGAGCCGTAGACGCGGCGCAGGCTTGCCTGTTCGTCCTCGGTGAGTCCGGCGTAGTAGGAGCGGACCAGGGAGGGGAAGTCGGAGCCCAGGCGGGTGTCGAGGAGAGAGTTGTCGACGAGGTAGAGCTGGACGGGGGTGCCTCCGCGGCGGGCGCGGCCGGCGAGCTGGATGAGGTCGACCAGGATTCCTGCCAGGATCTCGGTTTTCAGGTAGCGGGGGAGTCTGCTGAAGCGCGGGTCGCTGCTCAGCAGGGTGTGGAGGTGCCTTCGGGCGGCTCGCCTTTGGATGGCGAGCATGCGGGCGGGGTCGGGGCCCGGGCAGGCTGCAGCGATGGCGGTCGCGTTGATGCTGGCGTACATCGCCGCGGGTGAGTGCAGGTCGGCGACGGGGCGTAGGCCGACCCACACGGAGGCCAATGCGGAGCGTTCGGTGCCGGGGACGAGGATGTTCAGTCCGCGGGCTACCAGGGACAGGGGGGCGCAGATGACCTTGACCTGGGGGTGGGTGCGGGGCAGGTCCTCAAGCTGGTCGATGGTGATGGTCACTACGCCTGGGGGCAGGTGAATGCCCGGCGGGATTCCGGACTTGGGGATGACCACGGCGATCCAGGAGGCCTGCAATGCGGCTGAGGCGATGCCGATCGCGAGGAGGGCGGCCTGTTTGTAGGAGTTGGAGACCACCATGGCTCTGGCCCGGTCGTGGTCGTCGATCTCCAGCTGTCTCAGGTGTTCGGAGAGCCGGGTCTGCCAGAGTCTCTTCCCGAGTTCCTGGATCCTTTCCGGTTTGTAGGCTTCGTCGATGCCTCCGACCGTGATGGGGTTCCATGCGGTGTCCGAGTCGGAGACGGTGCCGGCCAGGGCGGTGACCGCGCCGGGGGTGGCGTCAGTCATGACGTAGGCGGGTTCGGTGTGCAGGTGCTCGCAGGCTGCTCGGGGGAAGAAGGCGGTGGCGGACAGGGCAAGAACGCTGCGCTCAAAGCCGCCGGTGGCGAGGGCGATGGTGCCGCCGAGCTGGACGGTCCCGGTGTGGGGGTCGCCGCCGAGGGACTGAACGAAGAGCTCTCCGCCGCCCCGGTTGTTCTTGTTGACCTTGAATCCGAACAGCTGGTAGCCCAAGGGGCCGTAGGGCAGGGCGCCGCCTTGCGTGAAGGAGCCGAGTGCTCGGGCCAGTTCACGGCCGGCTGTCAGCTGGGAGCCGAGTCCGGCGATGACGGACTTAAGGTAGGTGAGGCTCTGGTGGAGGCAGCCCAGCCATGCGCGGACGAGCAGTGCGTTGCTGACGTCACGGTGGCGCCGTCTGGGGATCCTGAGGTGTTTGAGGGCTCGCGCGATTTCTGTTTTGAGGAGGGGCAGCTCGTCTTCGTCGGTGTCACGGCTGACGGCACGGGCGAGGATGCCAGACAGTTCCTTGAAGCGTGGGTCGGGAGCGGTGTTGTTATCGGCATCAGGGAAGATCGCCCGGAACGCTTTGTGGGTGTCCCGATCGAGGCGGGCGTGTTCGTCGAGGCCGAGGAGGTCCTTGATCAGGATGCGGTCCCAGATGCCTGGTACGTGCCATCCAGATCCGGGACGCTCGTCCTCCTGGGTGTCCTGTTCGAGCCAGAGCTCGCCGTCCAGCACGTAGTTGAGGAACTGCTCGCCCAGTCCTCTGGCCTTGAACAGGGCGTTGATCACCCGGCGGTCTGCCGCCGCTGCCAGGCTCTGGCGCTGGTGGTCCACCTGCACCAGCAGCGAGGTCTTGTTGATGCCCCGCGTGGCCAGGGAGAAGTCGTGGGCGCCTGTGGAGCACCAGCTGTTCTGCAGGTTGTCGACTTCGTCGACGATCATCTGGCGGCAGTGGCGTTGGACGAACTCCATCGCGGTGATCTGCCGAAGGACGTGCCGGCCAGTGTCGACCGGTACTTGGATGAGGCCGCGCAGCAGGTTGTGGTGGTTGGTGACGATGATGTCCGCCTGCGCCGCTTGACGGAACAGGGCGTACTTCCCGCATACGGCCATCCGGGGGCAGGCGTGCGGGCCCGTTTGTTCCGCGTCTGCGGTGTCGGCCGCGGGATCGGTGACCTGGGTCAGAGCACGACAGGGCTCGCGGCCGCGGGTCACCTTGGGGCCATCGGTTACCCATGCGGACAGGTCGCATCCGTAGGCGAGCTTGTCGTGTCGGTCCTCGTGGCCTTGTTCGGCAGCGCGCTGGGCTTGCTCCGCGATGCGGGTTTCGGTGACCAGCGGCACGCAGCGCAGCTTGTGGCGGGCGGTGGCCTGGGCCAGCTGAGCAGCGACCTGGAAGACGAGTGCGTCGTCCGCCTCGATCCTCTCGGCGTTGGTCAGGCCGTCATGGATCGTGCTGACGACCACGGCGACGGGGCCTTGGCCCCGTGCGGCCAGCAGCGGTGCGAGGTTGTTCATCAGGACGCTTTTGCCCACGCCCGTGGGCGCGTTGGCGACTGTGACCTTCCCGGCCGGTAGGTTCAGACGGGTGACAGGGGCACCGGAAGCGTCCTGGAGCCGGTCGATGAAGGAGGTGAGGAGGCCCGGCTTCCAGCCGTGGCGTTCGGGCCCGGCCTTGGCCTGGCGCCGGGCCAGGCGCAGGATCTTCTTGCGGGTTACCGTCGTCAGCGCTGCGTACGGGGCGGTCGTCAGCCGCACAGGCCGTACATGAGCGCCTTCCTCAGTGTCGGGGATGGTCACCACGGAGGGCTCAGGTCCACCGAATTGCCATTTCCCGGGGCCGGCTACGGGCAGCGGCCTGCAAGTGCTGTAGTAGTACTGCTCGGCCTCACGCACGAGTTCCCGTGCCAGTTCCAGCGGCCTTTGCGCATGGGCGGCCAGCAGGTAGGTGGCCTCGCGGGGCGGCACGTCGTCGGGAAGCCGGTAGAGGCCTCCCGAGGCCGCACAGGCCCGCGCGATCCCCTCGAACATGCTGCGTCCTGCCAGATCGTCGGGGCGCACCCGCCAGTAGCGGCCGGCCAGTTCTCTGACGTGCCTGGGGACCTTCGGCCAGCGCTCCCACAGGTCCGCGCGAGCGGCCGCGAACACGTACGCCATGTCCAGCGGCACGACCATGCGGCCGTCTGCATCACGGAAGCCGAAGTACTCCTGCGCCAGCGCCAGCGGCACCGTGACGGACAGCTTCCGCAGCTCCCACTCTTCCGGCGTCACCTCAGCGCTCCGCACGCGGTCTTGACGCACTCGACGAGACGGCTGACGGTGGTCACCTTCACACCCCGGTGGGCTACCTGGTCGCCGAGGAAATGCCGCTCGCTGTCCTGGTGGTCAGGCAGAACGATCGTCAGTCCGCGCCGCAGTCCCGGACGGTCATGCAGAGCCTTCCCGAGCGCGACAACCGACTCCCACGCCTTGGCGTCCACACGCCAGTGCCGCGTGCGCCTGCCCGGCACCGTGACGCTGATGTGCAGGTCATACTCGTCCGGCCGCTGCTCCCCCGGCCACATCTCCACGTCGACGAACGGCAGGCCAGCAAGTTTGTCGTGCAGCTGGAGTTCCAGAAGGACGGGAAGGGTGCCGTAGCGCCACACGGGCCGGCTGACCGCCAGATGGTCGGAGCTGGCCGGCAGGGGAGTGACGGGTACCGCTGCCTTCCCAGTTCCGGTCAGCTCGCCCGGGCCTGACCCCTTCCCAAGCCTGTACCGGTAGTGCACGCCTCGGGGCGCGTGGGCCTCACACCGCACATCGAACAATGCCCCGGAGCGCACAGCCCGCATGGGCCAACGGCAGATCGGGCACGGATACCACCACCCATCGACCTGGCACCACGGCCAGTCGGCCACCGATTCGAAGAAGTCGAATCGCATCCACAGCCGGTCCCACTGCCGGCTCAGTTCTCGTACCGGACCCGCGGCATGCCGTCCCAGCAGGAAACGGGCACGGCGGTAGTCCTCGGGGGTCAGGCGCCTCATGAGGTCGAACAGGCGTTGCTCTTCCTGTTCGGCGCGTACCCGGGCCCAGGGCCAGTACTGATCTAGGGCAGTCTGCGGGACCAGGTGCTCGCTGCACAGGTCCTGGACCGCGTCCCGGACGAGTCCCCCTACGTCGAACAGCTTCATGCTGTCGAAGCGGTCGGACCTGCCCGGAGCGGGGGGAAGCAGTGGCCCCAGCGTGCCACGCAGACCCTGACGGAACTCCTTCATCCCGAGCTCCGCGGCCCGCTCCGGGGGGTGAGCAGCTCGAAGAACCGCTAGGCAGTCCATCAGTACCTGGCTCCGGCGAGCGGGCGCAAGGGCCGGATCGCACTCCGCGACAGCCGCCATGCAGCACGCCATCAAGGCTTGGTCACGCCGCCCTTCGTCAACGGCAGCATCTTTGACAACCACACCAGAACACATAGCAACCAAAACGCAAAGAATGCGGCATATCGTAAATCTATGCACACCAAGCCCACCCGCACAGGCCAGCAGCCCAGCGACGTTCTCCCTCCAGCGGCCGACACCCGCCATCCATGGCAGTGGGTCATGGCCCCGGGCGTCGACTTCCTGTCCCCGAGCGCTGCCAGCGACTACGCGAACGCCGGAAAATGGCTGTGGTTCCTGCCCGTCCGCGCCCTCAACGCAGGCTGGCAACTCATCAAGACGGCCGTGGAAGCCGGACAGCTGGGACCCGGAGCGAAGGTTGCTACCCTGGGCAACGATTTCGACGGTGACCCCACACGCCGCCCGGTCATCATCTACACCGCCAACCACCACGACGAACAGGACGTACGACGCGTCCTGGTCGCGCTCCGCTCACTCGGCGTCCGGGACGCTCTCGCCTATAAGACCGACGAGGCCACCGAGCGCGGAGAATATGGGAACGGAACCAGCCTCTACACGAGCCCCGCCGCAACGACCAGAGTGGTTCGGCGGGACCGCCACGCCCAGCCGACCGCACCACGTACCCGGTCGAGCGCAAAAGCCGGATGAAGGACCCACTCCCTGGCCGGACACCGCGGCGCGCGGGTGAGGCAGCGCCAGTTGCCCGTCGGCGGAGTCCGCCCAGTCGACTATGGTGCGGGTCTGCCAGAGAAGCCGGACAGCGGGGCGGAGGCGGTCAAGGCCAGGGATATGGCGATGATGGTGCGACGACGCAGGGGAACCCTTGCTGGGTGTGGCGGGTCTAACAACCGGTCCCGCAAGAGGTTCTCCTCCGGCATGGGCCGGGGGCTCAGTGGCCGAGGTGGCGCAGGCACTCCTCGTAGGAGGCGTGCTGGGCGGTGATGGGGCCGCTGACCCGGTTGAACCAGGCCGCATCCAGGCGGGACTCGGGCCGCTCGTGGCCTGCAGGGCAGCGCAGCCACACGCCGTCGCGGGTGCTGGCGACGATCCACTGCCGGTACGCACCGCAGTCGGCGCAGGCGTGGACCTCGCCGTCGATGACGAGGGGCGCCTCGTGGGGCATCAGGATCCCGGCCAGCTCGTCACGGCTCGGCATCCGCAGGTCGGGCGGCAGGAAATAGTCGTCCACCACCGCGACGGCTGCCGCCGCGGCCGACGACGGTGCCGGGTCCGGTTCGACGTGCATGGCGCTCCAGACCTCCCACTGCTGTTGTGCTTGAAGCCGCTGCTGTCGTTCACGTCTGCGTCGAAGCATCAGTTCCCCCTCGTCCTGATCCAGCCGGGCACGGGAGATCGTGCACCAACCCCGTGACCTGCCGCAACTAGCAAATTCATGAATAGTCACCGGCCCCGGCGACGGTCGTCGCGGCTCTGCGTACGCCCGCTTGTACGCGACTGCGACGATGCCTGGGCCGTGGCGGCGCCGGGGAGGGGATGGGCGGAGGCGTCGGCGGGGAGGCCGACGGCGCGACGCAGCCGCCACACGAGGACATCGCTGACAGAGGCCGCGCTGTTCAACTCCCGCCGGGCCGTTGCCTCGGTGAGCAGGACGGCGGGGTCGTGGCCGACGGCCTCGGCATCGGCGAGGGTGGCCGCGAGCGCCGGCCACCCCGCCTCGGCGAGGATCTGCTCGGCCAGCTCCGGCAGCGCCTCCCACACGAGGAGGGTGTGGCGGCGCTGCAGTGGCAGGGGGAGGAGACGGCCGCGCTGGTGGAGGACGGCCATGGGCTGGGAGGCTGCGGCCTGGTAGGCGGCACGCAAGTGTTCGGCGGCCTGGCGGGCGGCCTCGGCCTGCTGGGCGTGCTGCTTCTTGCTGTGCCAGTGCGCGGCGGCGGTGACGAGGAAGAACGCCATGTCGATGAGCATGGCGGTGGTGGCGCCGTCCTCGCCACGGCCGAGGGCCGGTCCGCCGTGAACGAGGTCGCGGGCTGCCTGGCGCAGGGCGCGGTCGTGCCCGCGGACGGCCCGGACGTGGGAGCGGGATGCCCGCTCGAACGCGACGGCAGCCTCACCGAGTTGCTTGCGGGTGTGGGCGGCGGACGTCTTGGCGAGCGCGTCGAGGACCTCGCCCGCCGCCGCGATGTGCGCGGCGATCACGCCGTCGTCGCCGTCGTCGAGGACCAGGACCGCCTGCCAGGCGGCGGTGGTCGCGGCCCGGCGTGCGGAAGCGGGCCCGCGCATGGCTCGCAGCGGAGCGTCGGCCGTAGCGCTTTCGCGCTCCTGGCTGGAGGGCGCAGCGACGGTCCAGCGCTCGCGGATGCGGGGCAGGGACAGGTCCGGGGCGAGCCGCGCACCGGGGTAGAACACCGGCTCGCCGTCCTTGTTACGGTCGTCGGGGAGGGCGACCTTGTACCCGAGGAGGTCACCGGACGGGGCGACTCGCTTGCGGATGAGTAGACCGGCGGCGGCCAGCCGGGCGAAGAACTCCTCCTCGCTGCGCACTCCGGCGACCGAGCGGCGTACGGTCTCGCGCAGTTCCTCCCGGGCGGTGCGCTCCCGGCCCTGGCGCTCGGCCTTGTGGCGTTCGGCGCTGGTGGGGCGCTGCGCGGCGGTACCGTCGCCGGGCGCGACCTGGTGCAGGCCGAGTTCCTTCTCGAGGAGGCGGCACTCGGCCTGGGCCCGTTTGCCGGAGCGGAAGTCGTCGGGGCGGCTGCCGTCCTCGCACACCAGGGTGGCGATGATGTGGATGTGGTCGTTTGCGTGCCGTATGGCTGCCCAGCGGCAGCCCGGCTCGCCGCCGCCGGGGTCGATGCCGGTGGCGGCCACGATCCGGCGGGCGATCTCGCCCC
Organism: Streptomyces bambusae; assembly: GCF_020532645.1. GTDB lineage: Bacteria > Actinomycetota > Actinomycetes > Streptomycetales > Streptomycetaceae > Streptomyces > Streptomyces bambusae. The sequence goes on along the minus strand of NZ_JAJAUZ010000002.1, from coordinate 106,752 downwards.
ATTCTTCGTCGGAGAGGATCCGGTCGTTCGCGGTGGCACGCACGGAGGTGTGCCATACGTGTTTGGCGGGTCGGGCGTGCTCGGGAAGGGCCTGGACGGGCTGGTCGAGGAGCTGCTGGAGGTCCTTCAGGGTGGCGTTCGGGTCCCGGCCGGGGTCGGGGGACATGCCGTCGAAGGACGCGACGAGGTGCGGGTCGGTGTGCTCCTCGTGCTTGCCGGGCCCGTACAGGTAGGCGAGCAGGCCGATGGTCCGCGATCCGGGGGCGTTGACGCTGGGGATCACGAGGTGCGCTGCGCGATCAGCTGTGAGGCGGCCTCGTGAACGGTGTCGGCGGCCCGTTGGACCGCGGCGAGGGCCGCGCCGAGCTGGGGGACGTCAGCACCGGAGTTCAGGGCCTTGGAGACCTGGTTCAGGTTGCTGCCGGCCCAGCCGAGCCTGCGCCGGCTGCCGAAGAGGGCGGTGATCACTTCGCGCTCGTCGGCGATCTCGGCGCTGGTGCGGTCGAGGTCGCGGGCGGCGGCGAGAGAGGCGCGGGCGAGGAAGCCGGCGACGGACAGGCGACACCGGGCAGCGGCGGACTTGATCAGGGCGAACTCTTCTTCGTTGAAGCGGGTATTGGGCTGGTGCAGGCGCTTCTTCTCGCGCGGCTGGCGCGGGCGCTGTCGGGCGCGGTCGGCGCGGTCGCGGCGGCTGCGACGCTCGGACGGCTTCTCCTCCTGCTCTGGCTTCGATCCGCCCCCGGTCGAAGCCAGAAGGACCTGCGCCCCCTGGTGCAGGTCCTGGCCCGCCCCCTCGGGGGCGGGTTCGGCGGAAGCTACGCTTCCGTCCCAACTTGCTCGCGTCGAGGTCGGGTTGGAATTCGACCTAGAGTGCTCGGTCGCGGGCGTGGTGTTCGGGCTGGTCATGGGGCTGGGGTCCTCGTTGCTGGGCTGGCCGGTGGTGTGGGGTGCCTGTCGGGTGGCCGCCTGCCCCTGTCGTACGGGTGGACGGGCGGAAGGCGGGCGGGTGGCCCGGCCGGTGACCGGGCCACCCGGGTGCCAGGTGGCGCTTAAGTAGGTGGTTGACCTGCGGTTATGTGGGCGTTAGCCGCATTCGGGGCAGTGTGCATAGTGGCGGGTGAGGGCTCTGGCCATGCGCTGCTTGGTGCCGACCGCCATCCCGGCGCTGGCCTTGCCCGGCCGGGTGCCGGCATGCCGCGGAGTGGCTGGCCATCAGGCCCATCTCCGTCTCGAATCCGGCCTTGATGCGGGTGAAGCGGGGGCAGATCTTCATCGGGCGGAACTCCTTTTCGTGGAGGGGGCGTTCTCGTCGCGCAGGCGCGCGAGGACGGGGGTCAGGCGGTCGTTGCGGATCGGGACGCTGTGCTCGCGCATGATCTGCCGCAGCTGCACCCGTGTGATGGACTCGTTGCCGTCGCGCTCGAGCGCCGCCGGGACATGGGGGCGCAGCAAGTCGACGATCTCGTCCTCGGAGAGACGGGTTCGGGACCGCGGTACCCGTCCCGTACGGGGCCGTGTTCCCCGTGGTGTTCGGGAGCGGTCCCGGTCCGGAGTGCGCGTGGCCGCGGGGTTTGGTCCCCGTTCCCCGGCGGCGGGCTCGTCCTCGCCGTCACCTCGGTCCCCGTCCCCAGCGTCATCCCGGTCCCCCTCCCCGTCCTTGTCCCCGTCGGGGACCGGGTGGGGACGCGGTCCCTCAGCGTCGGTCCCCAGCCCAGTCCACGGGCGGTCCCCGGTCCCCGGGACCGCGAGGGTGCGCTCGTGCCGGGGACGGTCCCCGCTGGTGACCGCGGCCCTGGGGACTGGGACCGTCTGGGGACCGAGGCCGGTGTCGGGGGCCGCGGTGGCGCGGTCCCGGAGGGGACCGTGGCCGGTCCCGGGGGCGGTCCCCTCAGTGTGGGGACGGTCCCCTGCGGCGGAACCCCCAGTCCCGTATGTACGGTCTCCCTGGGGGACGGCGGCGTTGGGGACCGATCGGGGACCGTGGTCGCTGCCATGCGGGACGGTCCCGGTCGTGGCGCTTCGGTCCCTTTCGGCGGGACGGCCGGTCCCGTTCGTACGGCCCCCGTTGGGGACCGGGACCGTGTGGGGACCGTGACCGGTGCTGGAGACCGTGGTGATGCGGTCTCGGAGGGGGCCGTGGTCGGTCCCTGTGGCGGTGTGGGGACGGTCCCCGCCGATGGAGGCCTCGGTCCCGTACGCCCGGTTCCCGTCATGTTCGGTGCCCTCGCCCCAGCCAGGGGCCGCCCGGTCCCCAACCGCCTCGTCCTGTGCGGCTGGTCCCGGTGCGGCGTGTGCGGGGGCACGGTCACCGTTCGGGCTCTGGCCGGGATGGGGGGTGGCGACGAGCTGGTGGAGCTGGCGCATCAGGACACCGAAGGCCAGCAGGGCGGCGGTCGGCGGTATCGCAGCGACCACGTAGTTCAGCAGAGGCACCGGCGCGGTGCCAGTGCCGCTCACGCCAGCCACGTTGAGCACGATCGAGCCGATCGACCCCGTGGTTGTCAGGGTGATCGCCCACCAGTCGGTCATACGGCGCAGGCCGGCCCGCAGCATGAGCAGCTCGCCAGTGACGATGAACGCGTCCAACGTGGCGGGCCAGGCCCACTGGCGGATGGGGGAGGTGCCCAGGCCGTGCAGGCCGGCGACCTCGGCCAGGTGCGCGTAGGAGAGCCAGAATCCGGCGGCGGTGAGCACCACGATGACCGTGCCGGCCGCGATCAGGACGTAGCGCTCAGCGGTCTGCGTGGTCATCGGGAGGTGCCTCCGTTCGTCGTGGTGCCGGCGTCGGCCACTTGGTGCGGGTCGTTGTAGGAGGCGGCTGCTCCGGAGATGCCGACGGTGGCGGGTGCCGTGCGCCGGACGCTCAGGCGCATGGCGCCGACGTGGTAGGGGCGGGGAGGCATGGGGCCTTTCGGAAGTCGTTGATCAGGGCGGCGGTGTGGACCTGCCGGGGCACGGGTTCGGGGGTCTGCTTGCTGCGGTCGCGTTCGGGACCATCGCCGTCGTGGCGCGTGCCCGCACCGGACGGCTCGGTGCCGTCGGCTTCGGCCTGGCGTGCGGTGGCGATGGGGTTGGTGTCGATGACGACGTTGAAGTTGTCGCGGTCCTCGATGGCGCGGGCTTCTTCGCGCAGCACGTCGCGGGCCCAGTTGAGGCTGACCTGCAGGGTGAAGGCGAGGTGTTCGGGGCTCCAGCCCTGGGCGGCGGCGTACCGGATCAGAGTCCGGCGCTCTTGCTCGCTTAGCTGGATGCTTCGGCCGTTGATCACCGACAGCACGCGGTCGTAGTCGAGACGGTGCTCGGTCATGTCGTGCCAGTGGACGCGCTCGTCAGCGGTCATGCCGCCCCAGATGCCTTCCTTCTGCTCGTTGTCGAGGGCGTAGTTGAAGCACTCCTGGCGGACCGGGCACATGCCGCAGGTCTCCAGGGCCTCACGGATGGCCCAGCGGTCGCGGGGGGCGTGGAAGAACAGCCCGTCGGCGGAGTCCGGGTCCATGCCGTGGCAGGCGGCCCGGGCGTGCCAGCTGTGGTCGGAGACGGCCCGTAGCGTCGGCGGGGGAGTGGTGTTCGAGGTGATCAAGTGCATCGGGAGCTGTCTTTCGGGTACGCCTCACCGGCTGGCGGTCAGGGCAGCACGGCACCTGCGGTCGGGCGGGGTGCGGCTGGGGTGCCGGTGGGAGGCGGAGCAGGGGGCGACGGCGGCGGTGCCGCGCCGGGGAGGAGGTGCGCCGGGCGTGGGGCCGGTCAGGCGCGCTGGAAGCGGCGGTCGGGGCCGGTGAACTCCACCGGGGTGCACATGCCGGACAGGCGGGACAGGACCCGGTCGCCCACCTTGTCGCGCAGCACCGGAAGGTGCTTGTCTATGCGGTCGTCGCGGACCGGCGGCAGGTTGGTGGTGAAGATCGTCGGCAGGCGGTTCTGGCAGCGCCAGTTCACCAGCCGGAAGGTGATCTCCTCCGTCCACTCCGACGTCTTTGCGGCGCCGAGGTCGTCCAGGAGCAGCAGCGGCACCCGCATGATCCGCCGGAGCATGTGCTCGGGGTCCACGCCGGATCGGTAGCGCATCTCCGCGTACAGGTCCGCGGCGGTCGCCGCGTGCCACTCGACTCCGCACCCGGCGGCGGTCAGGGCTCGGATCGCCCCGTACGCCTCGTGAGTCTTGCCGATCCCGGTCCCGCCCCACAGCAGCAGCGACGGGCCGTGCGCGATCCGCCGGCGACCCGGCCTTCCCCACTGGGAGTTGAGGTCCTCGGCGGCCGGGGCGACTGAGGCGTCCGCGATGGTCCGCACCCAGGCGGCGACCTGTGGATGCTGGGGCGCCGCCTCTCGGTAGGCGTAGGGGATCCGCTTCTGGGCGGCCTCCAGTGCCGGGATCGGCTCTGGCGTGTCCGGGAGCACCGGTGCGGTGGCAGGGTCAATGCCGCGCTCGGCCAGGCGGGAGGCCAGGCGCTCACGCAGCCGGTCGGAGACCGCCGGCAGCGGGTCGGTCAGGCGGGCGCGGGTCACAGGCTGCCCCCGAACGTGGTCGGCTCCGGCGTGGTCGGGTTCATGTAGGGCGTGTAGCCCGAGGTGTGGGCCCAGGCCCCCGCGCCGGAGGCGGACGACACCCCAGCGGCGCCATGCGGCGGTGAGGCATTGAGGGCCTCGTTGACCAAACTCGGCAGAACGCTCGGATGCAGGTTCTTGAACCGCAGCCGCTCCAGGGCTGCCCGGATCACCTCGGGGTCGAAGCCCTCCTCCAGGAGGCCCTTGACGTGCCGCCCGACCAGTCCGATCACTGCCTTCGGGGGGCGCTGGACGTGCCCGCCGACGTAATCGGCCACCAGGTGCTTCGTCGAAGCGGTATCGGGAGCCGACTGGGGCGCGGGGGCCTCGCCCCCCTTAGGGGAAGATCCAGGATCCAAGATCCTAGATCCAGGCGCCGAGCCCTCGCGAGCCTGCGACGAGGGCTCGGCGAGTGCCCTCTGACCTGCAACTTCCTCAGCCGGAGCCGTAGGAGCATCCGAGACGGTCTCACGAGCCTGCCCCGACCGGAGACCGGCCTCGACCGGTGCTGCGGCGTACCCGTCCGCAGGCGTAAATTCGGGTGAAACCGGGTGATCGAGGGCTCGACGAGGGTGCGCCACACCCTGCAGGACCGGGCCGCTGATCCCCGCCGGCGTCGCCGGAACCTGCACCGTGGCAGACTCCACCGCCGGGCAGGCCGCCTGCTTCTCCGCCGCGCACCCGCCGCACCGCTGGTGCGCCTGGTGCTTCGGGCATCGCGACTGCCGCGAGGCGGACGGCCGGTCGATCTTCTGGTGCTTCTCCCACGTCACGATGTGCAGGTACTTTTTGCCGTCGCACCCGATGTAGCGGCAGATCAGCCCGGCTGCCTCCAGCTGCTCCAGGTCGTTGGCTACGTGCTCCGGGGTGTGCTCGGCGCGCAGCGCCCACAGGAACCCGGCGATGATCGCTGGGTGAGCAAGGAAGCGTCCATTGTCGTCCGCCTGCGTCAGTAGCCCGATAAAGGTCACCATCGCGCTGATGTCGACCGAGGCGAGATCCTCCGACAGAAACATCTCGGGCTTGATCGTCCGGATGCGGGCCATCAGACGGCACCCCCACGGGCGGGGTTACGAAGGGGGGCCGTTGCTGCGCGGGCCGAAGAACTCGGTCTTTTGCGCTGGGCAGGCATCATGCAACACTCTCCTGTGCAGTGAAGCCGCACCGGTGGTCCCGTGAGAAGGATCGGTGCGGATGAAGGTGGTCTCCGGCCCTTGCATGGGCGGGAGCACCGTGAGCGTTCGGCGTCTGAGAGTTGCCTCTCTCAGGCGCCGTCGCTGTTTCTGCGGTCTAACCCGCGCGGCTGGTGCGCGCACTGCATATGGTCCCTCCCCCCGATCCCCCGTTGGCCGGGCGGACTGCCCGGCGAGCGACGACGAACATATGGGCAGGCTGCGCCAAGGTCCAGAGATAGCTCTACGACCTCATACAACTTCCCGCACATGCTCTGACCTGCTGTGAACCGGCAGGCTGTCGCGCTTTACCGGCTGGTCAGGTCTGGATTTAAGCCCGCAGGCAAAGCCTTCGTCAACGGCATCTCACAGGCGAATCCACGCGCGTAGACGGAGGTGTGGGAAGCGTGGAGGCGACGTAAAGGAATGAGTAACGCTCCTGGTTTTCAGGGGAGTTGGCGAGTTCCGCTCCGCTTAGTTGGGGTAGGAGCCAACTGCATGAATGATCATTCAATCCCTTGCAACAAAAAACGGCAAGGATTTGCCGCTTTCCCGATCATGGGCAGTTCGGGCGTAGGAATGTCCAGATTCGTCACGAAAGGCGGATCTGGTGTGGCGCCACGTGGTTTCACGTTTAACCACCTGCTCTGTGGTTGAGGCCACAAATTGCGGAAAGCCCTCAGGGTCGTCGTATCGTCTTTGTAGGAGACACCCGGCCGGGGGGCCAGCGTTCGTGCTGCCCCTCTTTTTTCATGCCCTCGTCCGGATGTCGTCCTGCACACTGCGGAGACAAAGGAAGAGCCTCATGGTTGCTCAGGGGACCGTCCCCTTCGGCGATGACCGCGCCGAGAACAAGGGCGCACACGGCGGAGAAATCGCCGGTCAGTTCATGGGGTTCGGCGGCTGGTTGAAGCGATGGCGCCAGGCGGCGGGGCTTACCCAGGCCCCGGTGGCCAAGGCCCTCGGCATGGGGGTCCGGACCTACCGCAACGTGGAGAAGGGGGCCGTGCCGCCCCGCTTCACCAAGCCTCAGTGCGAGGCGCTCGCGGACCTGCTCGGGCTCGACAAGAGTGAGCGTCACGCCCTGCTGCTGTACAACATCGGCACCTCGCTCGACGGTGACCCGCAGATCGATGCCAGCCCGGAGTTGCGCCGGGCCCTTCGCCTGCTGATTGACAGGCAGATGCCTTCGCCGACGTATCTGACCGACCGCAACTGGAACGTCCTTGCGTACAACGCGGCAATGGCTGAGTGGTGGCCCTGGGTCATGGAACCGCGCGCCAACCTAATGCGCTGGGCTCTGACGAACCCGGAGGCCCGCACCCAGTACCACGACTGGGACATGCACGCCGCAGCCTACGTCCGCCTGCTGAAGTTCGCCCAGGCCACCCACAAGGACAACGCCGAGCTCGTCGAACTGATTGCCGAGGTTCGTCAGAACCCGGACGTCGAGCGGATCTGGCGCACCGAGGCCGATCTGGAGGCCGACAGGGACGGCCACGTCTTCCGGATGATCATCCCTGCCCTGGGCTGGGAGACCGTCGAGGTCGTCTCCCACGTCCTGTACCCGGCGTCGATGCCGCACTGCCGGTTCGTGGTCATCACCTGGGTCGAGGCCGAGACCTCCGATGATGAGACCGACGCCCTGGGAGGCAAGCGCAACGCCTGGGCCCACGCCGAGCCCGGCTCGCCTACGACTCCGCAGCCCTCTGCACAGGCCGAAGCCGACGCCGCCCGCCGCCGCGCAGCCCGGGCGCTCACTGCCCGCCTCGTCGTCGACAGCGCTGACGGAGCCGCGGCGCTCGCCGGCCCCGACGGTGTCCCGCTCCCGGCACTCAGCGCCCTGGCCGGACCCGGGTGCCGTCTCACCCTGTCGCCCGAGAACCACTCTGTGGTGTGGGCAATCGAGGAATCCGCTGGCGAGTGGGGCGTCACGCAGCTGGGGGCGGGTGCCGTCGTCGACCGCATCCAGGTGCCGATCGTCGACCCCCAGGCCCGAGCGGAGATGAAGCTACTCCTGCGTGCTTCGCTGCCGGACTCCGACCCGGCGGCCATCAGCCGGCTCCGTGAACAGCTGCCCCAGGTCGACCTGAGGGCAGCGCTCCTTCGGGAGATCTTCAACGATCTCCAAGAGGGTGAGGCCCTGCCTGGCTAGCTGGTGGCTGGCCCATTGGCCGCAAAAGGTAACTTACCGTCACGACTGGTGCGGGCTCTCTCTCCCAGGTGTGGGGGCCGAGGCGCGGCCGTCCGGACCACGGAGAGGGTCCGGACGGCCAGACCTCCCGATGCCCCTGGCGCTCGCGAGGGAGCGTGTACCAGTACGCCCTTGAATCGGCCGGGTGCCTTGAAGGCACGGCAGATCTCACAGCTCTCAGGAGTCACTGTGTCCCGACACATCTATGACTGCCCCGTTCGCTGGTCGGACCTCGACGCGAACGGACACCTCAACAGCTCCCGCTACGGCACCCTCCTGGAGGAGACCCGCATGCGCATGTTCAGCATGCTGGTTCCTGCCGATCCCGCCGAGCGCCTTGCCCGCAACTTCCTCCTGCGCGAGCAGACCATCCGCTATAGGCACCCGCTGGAGACCTGGGAGACCCCGGTCCGCGTCGAAGCCTGGGTGACCGACGTCAAGCGCGTCTCCCTCACCTTCCACTTCGAGGTCAAGGACGACAAGCACGTCTATGCCACCGCGACCTCTGTCGTGGCCGGCTACGACTCCATCCGCGGCGGCATCCGCCGCTTCGAGCAGAACGAGCTCGACGTATTCAACAGCTACGCCGACACCGCCTCGGCCGCCACCAGCTGAACCCCGCGGCCAGACCATCGGCTGCCTGGCGGCGGCCGGACGGCATCGCGCTCCAGGACGAGCGTCCAGGCCCACCGCCGCCTGGTCTGGCCGGTCTGCAGTCATGCAACCTGGTCGCCGCCGGTTCCATAGGAGCCGTCGAGTACGCCGAACATCCAGCCGAGGGCGATCAGATGCGGGTCGTGCTCGGCGCCCCAGCGCGCCCGCAGCGCTCGGATCCGCTTCTTCATCGCGTCGTGGGGGAGGCCGCAGTGCTGCGCGATCTCGGCGTACGTGCCGTCCAGCGCGAGCGACCAGAGTTTGGTCTCAGTGTCGTCGATGCCGCCGGGGGGTGATGCTGTCGGCTCCGGCCGGGGTAGCTGCTCGGTGACGTAGCACGCGTGGACCAGGGCATGGCGGTGGCGTACTCCGGCACGCCGGTTGCCGTGCGACATCTGATTTGCGACGGTGCCTTCGGACAGGCCCAGTTCGGCGGCAGCCTTGCTGGTGCTGAGCCCCTGGGCGAGCTTGCCGACGATCTTCACCTGGGCGGGGGTCGGGTGCGAGGCGGCCGGACCAGGGCGTGCAGGCATCAGTGGATCACTTTCAGTCGATGGGTGTCGGCCGGGGGCGGGCGTTGGGCAGGCCCCGGCCGAGGGGGGAAGCTCGGCCGGGGCCTGGTCTTGGGGCGGGTGTGGTCAGGCGCGGGTGAACCAGCGGGCCTGCTCCGCGTCGGTGACCGTGCCGCGGTGGTGGTCGAGTTCGAGCTGCGCGAGGTGCGCGTAGTGATCGACCACCGTCTTCCCGAACGCCTCGCGGGCGACGGGGCTGTGCCGGAAGGCTGAGCGAGCCTGGTCGAGGGTGAGGGGCAGCCTGGGCGCGTCAGTGGCCTCGTAGGCGTTGGAGGTGCAGGGTGCCGGCGGTTTGAGCTGCCGCTCGATGCCGTGGGTGATCGCTGCGATGGCCGCGGCGAGAGCGAGGTAGGGGTTGGCGTCCGCACCTGGTACGCGGACCTCCAAGTGCAGCCCCTGTCCGTGGCCGGCGATGCGTACGGCGCACGTCCGGTTGTCCCAGCCCCATGTCATGTAGGTAGGGGCGAACGAGCTGGGCACGTACCGCTTGTACGAGTTGGTGTTCGGCGCGTACAGGGGTGCGAGCCCGGGCAGGGCGGCCAGGAGTCCTGCGACGGCCTGCTCACCTATCTCCGAGAGCCGTCCGTCCGGATGGTTGAGCATGGGGTTGCCGCTGCGCGTGAGGGAGATGTGCAGGTGCAGGCCGCTGACCAGTCCGGTCTGGGGGGAGGCCATGAACGTGGCGGTCATGCCGGAGCGGCCGGCCAGGGTGCGCACCGCGTGCTTGAAGACGAGGTGGTTGTCGCACGCGGTCAGCGCGGGGCCGTAGGGGAAGGTGACCTCTACTTGGCCCGGCGCGCCTTCCGTCTTTACCGCCTCCACGGGCATGCCCGCCTTGGCCAGTGAGCCCTGGAGGCGCCGGAAGAACCGGTCGGCTTCCGGCGTGTGGTCGAGGGCGTAGTCCAAGTTTTCCTCGGTCACGGGAACGAGTCCCTCGTGGCCGACCCGGGAGGCAGAGGTGTGGCTGCCGCGGTAGAGCACGAACTCGGTCTCCAACGCGGCCTGAGCGTGTAGCCCGTGGGCGGCCAGACGGGTCAGCTGGTGGCGCAGGACCTGCCGGGGTGCGACCTCAATGGGGTCCTCGTCGAGGTCGACGGCGTTGCCGAGAACCAGCGCGGTACGCGGCATCCACGGCAGCATCCGTAGCGTCGAGGCATCGGGCACGACCGTCATGTCCTCGTACCCGGTCGCCCACGAGGTGAGCACGAAGCCGTCGGACGGCGTCATGTCGGCGTCTGTGGCCAGGATGTACGCGCACATCTCGGCGCCGCCGTCGAGGACGCGGTCGAGGAAGTGCCGCGCCCCGTACCGCTTGCCCTTGAGGCGTCCCTGCAGGTCCGGCACGGCGAGGAGAACGGTGTCGATCAGGCCGGCGCCGACGGCCTTGCGTAGTTCGTCGACGTTGAACGCCCGGGCCGGCCGCTGTCGGGAGGCCGACGCGGTCTCGTTGCCACGCTGCACCGTGCTGCTCGGGCGTGCTGCCGCTTCGGCGGAGGTGGGCTGGGCTGTCATCACACGACTTCTTCCTGGATCTTGGCCATGTCGGAGCCGGCGTCGGCGGCCGCGGTCGGCACCTTGTAGTCCCGCCCGGACTTCCGCCACCACAGGGCGGCCAGGGCGAGGACGACCAGCAGGGCGATGGGCGCGTAGTTGAACGTCGCCACGGAGACGAGCCCGGTCTCTGGGCGGGTCTGGGGCAGGCAGAACAGCACAGTCACGAACGCCACCCAGGCCACGGCGACCACGCCGACGGGCACGCCCCAGCGGCCAAGGTTCCAGGGACCGGGCTGGAAGCGGTGACGGTTGCGGATCCGCAGATAGATCGGTATCGCGTACGCGGGGGTGATCCCGATGACGTTGATCGCGGTGACGGCGGCGTACGCGGTCGGGCTGTACAGCGACGGCAGCGCCAGCAGCGCGGCCACGCCGACGGACAGCCATACCGCGCGGGTCGGGGTGCCCGTGCGGGTATCGACGTGCCTCCACAGCCTTGAGCCGGGCAGGGCGCCGTCACGGGAGAAGGCGAACACCATTCGGCTGGCGGCGGCCGTCTCGGCGTTGCCGCAGAAGAGCTGCGCGACGATCACAACGAGCAGCAGGGCCTTCGCGCCGGCGACGCCGAGGGCGTCGAGGAAAATCTGCGCCGGTGGCACCCCGGTCGCGGTGGCCTGGGTGGCGGCGTAGTCCTGGATTGCGAAGGTTAGCCCGGCCAGCAGCACGAACCCGGCCAGCCACGACCATCCGATCGCCCGCATGATCCCGCGGGATGCGGAGACCTGCGCGTTGGTGGTCTCCTCGGACAGGTGCGCCGAGGCGTCGTACCCGCTGAAGGTGTACTGGGCGAGCAGCAGTCCGATCAGCACCACGTACAGCGAGCTGGACCAGCCGGTGTTGTTGACGAACTCCCCGAACACGAAGGACGGCGACTGGTGGTGCCCCGGCACGATCGCCAGCGCCCCGACGATCACGGCGACCCCGCCCAGGTGCCACCACACGCTGACCGAGTTCAGGATGCTGACCAGCCGGACACCGAAGAGGTTGAGGGCGGCGTGCAGCGCGAGAATGCAGAAGTAGATCGCCATGATCTTGCCCGGCGTCGGGACGAACCCGAACTGCAGGTTCAGGAAGGCGCCCGTGAACAGCGCGGCGCCGTAGTCGATGCCGGCGATCGCGCCGAGCAGCCCCAGCAGGTTGAGCCAGCCGGTGTACCAACCCCATTTGCGGCCACCGAGCTGCTCGGCCTGGTAGTACAGGGCCCCTGAGGTCGGGTACGCGGAGGTGACCTCGGCGAGGCCGGCGCCCACGAGCATCACCATCGCGCCGACCGCGACCCAGCCCCACATCATCACGGCCGGGCCGCCGGTTCCGAGGCCGAAGCCGTACAGGGTCATGCAGCCGCTCAGCACGGAGATCACCGAGAAGCTGATGGCGAAGTTGCCGAACGGGCCCATGCGGCGGGCCAGCACCGGCTCATAGCCCAGTTCCCGCAGGAACGCGTCGTCGGCCTGGGCTCCGGCCGTGCGGTGAGCCGGGCGGGTTCGTAACACTGGAAATCCTCCACAGGGGTTGACGAAGGGACGTAATGGTCAGGTGCATGTCACGTGATTGAAAATGGTTGGTAGTCAGCTCGGCGGGCCGAAGCTGGGTGCGTGGGTGCGGGCGAAGGAGAGGGATTCCCGGCGGGCACGCAGCAGCAGGGCCTCGCCGCCGTCCGGGTGATTGGAGCTGCTGTGGACGGATGCCCATGGCTCGCGCGAGGCGTACGCGCCCACGGCCGTGAACACCTCGGCGGCCTCCACGAACCGGTGCCCGGCCCACAGCGCGTACGCCAGGTGGTGCAGGTCCGTCACCGATCGCAGCGTGGCTTCCACCTGCCGGAACCAGTGGTGGAATGCCTTGAGCGCGTACGTGAGTGTCGGCTCCTCCGCCCACTGCCTTCGCCACAGCGGATCGGACCGGCGCCAGGCGGACTGTTGCCGGCACTGCTCGACCAGTGCGTACAACGGCAACAGCAGCAGCGGGGACCCTGCTGGCGACCAGGAGGCGACCCACCTGCCGAAGTCGAACATTGCCGCGACCGAAGCCGCCGGGGGCGCGGAGCGGGCCAGTAGGAACTGCGACACCCGGTGAAACGCCTCCCGGTTATACGGGTCTCGCTGGTTGACGCCGTGCAGCAGGCCCCACGGCCCGCTCGGCAGCATCGGCTCCGTCGAGACTTCTCGGTGCTCCCGCCGCACCTGACGCTCGTCGATCTGGGCAAGCGCGAGCATGCACACCCAAGGCACCGGATCCTCTGGCATTCGGCGTGCTGCCATCAAGGCCGCACGCCGGGCGGCTTCCTCCAGTACCACGGCGCTGGCGTGCCGCTGGTGGTGGGCGCGAAGGGCGCGCTCCACCGTCACGCGAGCCCTCATTAGCTGCGCGTCGTAACCGTCAGGCTCCTCGGCCAGCCACACACCGATCACGTCGGAGTGCGCGGCTGCGACTGCCAGCACTTGGGTTCGCGAGGTCCGCAGTGCCCATTGATTTCCAGTCGCAGACAGTAAGGCTCGTGCTGGCTTCCATCGCCCCGCTTGTAACTCGACCAGGGCAAAGGCGAGTGCCTCGTCTCCGCCAGCGGGGTGATACACCGGGCGCATCAGTGTGCCCCAGGGAGGTGGCTGCCGACGGCGGCGCGCGGAAAGGGAGGCTGAGAACGCAAGAGCTCGATCATGCTGCCCGGTAAGGGCACGGAGTTCTCGATCACCGGATGATCCCTTGGTAGATATGGCCGGTCGAGTCAGGAAGTGTGGCCTGGGCGGAAGGGGAAACTGCGGCACCTTGGGCGGCCGGTTTAGAACTTCAGACCGCTGATCAAGCGTGCGGCGCTGGTCACGGCCTCGGAGATCGCGGGTGCGAGCGAGGAACTGGCCAGGTAGAACCCGAGGAGGGTGCACACGACAGCATGCCCGGCCTTCAACCCGCCCTTCTTGACGAGCAGGACGACGATCACCGCCAGCAGTACGACAGCGGAGACGCTAACGGCCACGGGACGCCCTCCAACGGATCTGCGCCCGCACCTGGAGCGGCTGCGGCGTTGCCCTGACCGGGCCGCCGGGTGTCTGCGGGATGGGCCGGACCGGGGTAGCGCGCGGTTGCAGATCGGGGGAGTTGTGGCGAGGCATCACGTGCTCCGGGAGGGGCCGCGTAACTGCCTGCGCGCCCGGCCGATTGCCCTGCTCAGGGCAGCTGCGCGGGTGAGGACTCGCGGGCTGGCGGGCAAGGAATGCCAGTGCAGTCCGGGCGGGTCGGTGGCCTCAAGGGGCGGCACGACGAGGTGGCATCGCGAACCCAGTGCCACGGTGTCCGGTTCCTGCCAAGTGGCGGCGGTGCCGACCGGCACCAGGAGGCACATGCGCAGTTCCGTGACCTCGTCGCAGAGGATCACTGGGCCGATGGGCTCGCCCTCCGCTTGAAGGATCTCGATGGCGCGCCGGCCGACCTCCTCGGACACTCGAACCACGTCCCACCACTGTCCGGCCGGGCAGACCTCGGGGTCGTCACCGATGGGCATCCAGCGGGGCGGGATCCCGGAGGGAGAGGGGCGGTCCACGGACATGAAAATGGTCTCCTCACAAAGGCTGGTGAGAAGACCATTCCATGTGGCCAGAGCCGTGTACGGACAGATTGTCTGCGGGGGAGTTCCGTGAACTGCCGTACAGGAGGGCTAGGTTGTGATAACCCCTGCCCACCTTCCGAAGGCCGTGAGTTCGGCGGAGGGATGCGTGTCCAGGCGCAAGAGTGCTGCTGAGGTCTCTCGGGCGGACGGGTGGAAGCGCGTGTGGTTGGGGGCAACCTTTCGCGCTCGGCGGAGGTCGGTGAAAGCGCCTCGCCTGTCGCCGACGGCCAGCTTCGCCGAGGCTACGTCGATGAAGTGGTGGCTCGATCGTTCCCCCACGGTCGAGGCCGGCGGTGTCCACTCCTGCCCCGGTGCATCGGACCACTCGGCGAGACGGGCGAGGGCCTGCTCCACGTCTCCCATGTCGATCAGGGCGTGCACCTCGTGGATGCGGATGTTGGTGGGGCCGAATGACATCTCGTAGGCGAGGGAGTCGCGGTTGCCGGCCAAGCGCGCGACGCTCTCCGCTTCACGGAGGTATGTGTCAGCACCGTCCGGGTTGTTCTCCCGGGCCTCCAACACGGCCAGCTTCAGCAGGAGCGCGCCATCGACGGCGAGGGCATCGTTCGTGTACGAGTGCTCCGGCTGCATTCGCTCGAGCTCGTGCCGCAGGGCCAGCAACTTGCGGCGTCCCGGTGCGTATGCTCCCTGCCGCAGCATCGCCCCAACGACGAGGTACCCAGCGGTGAACTGCATCAAGGGGTCACCGGAGCGGTCGGCAGCCCAGCGGACGCGCTCTAGCGCCGTGCTGGACAGGTCGTGGTGTCCCAGCTTGTGCGCAAGGGAGTTGACCGCCCGGTAGGCGCGGGCGAGGTGGCCGAAGGCCTTCTCCCGCTCGCCGTTGGTGCCGCTCAGGGCGACGTGCGTCAGTTCCGTAATGACCGCCGGGAGAAGCGGGCCCATGGGGGCGTAGCGGGCATCGCGGCGGAGGGCGGCAACCTGATCCACTTCGGATGCAAGTACAGGCAGCGGCCGTGGAGCGATTTCCAAGTCGTCCGGCGTGTCATAGCACAGCATGATCCTGCGCAGCTCGGGGATCACAGCGTGCACGCCGTCTTCGGACTCGGGTTCCCCGTAATAAGGCTGCCCGGTCAGGACCTCAGGCCCGAAGTGCAGCGCCTTCGCGAGCGCCAGGACCAACGAGGGTGACGCCTTGCGCGCGCCGGATTCGAGCTTCTGCACGTAGCTAGGTGATATGGCGACTCTTTGCGCCAGTTGGGCGGCAGACAGGTTCCGTGTCTTTCGGGCGATACGGAGACGGTCTCCCAACGTCAGGTTTTCACTCATGGGCGGAACAGTCCCTTCGCGACGGAGCACTCCGTCCAGCGTACGTTCGATGTCCAGCTCTGCGACGGGCTGCGGAAAGAGTTAACTTCCGCGCCACTTCATGGCGGAGCCCCACCAACGGTCCGTGGGCCACCCACGGCGATTGCCGATTTCGCCAGGCAGCGCACATTTCATCCCAGATGCACAGCCAAAGGTGAGCCCTGGCTAATACATGTCATGTGACGCTCAGTCAAGATCTATGTAGTAGATCGCTGCGGACAGTTTGTCCGCTGTCCACGCCCTCGTCGGTGGAATCGTCTCCTGACAACGCGCCCCCTGCCCGCTCCCCGTCTCCCCAATGACGACGCGGTATGTCGGCGCTTCCGCACCCCCGTACAGGCATGCCCGACACAGGTGAGGGAGTCTTGACTTGCGCTATCTGTCCGCGATGTCCTCGAGCAACGAGTCGCTGCCATCGCAGTTGTCCGCCGTTGCGACCGGTCATAGGGGAGTGGCGCCCCACCGGTCGGCCAACTCGCAGGCGGCGAACGGCTCCGAAGCCCTGGTGCTTGACCTCTTCGGGACTCTTGTCGCGGCTCCGGACATCGCCGAACGCGGCGTCGCAGTGGCCGAGCTCGCCTCTGCCCTCGGCGTGACGGCGGGGGCCGTCGAGGCAGAGCTCTCCGCGAGCTGGCGGGTACGGCACGACGGGGAACTGCGATCGGCAGCCGCTGTCGCTGGCCACCTTGTTGAGAGGTGCAGCGCTTCCGCGGACCGCACGGCCCGTGCAGCATCGGTGCTCCGTCGGCTCGCAACTGCCCGGCTGCGTCCGGACGAGTCGGTCTGCAGGGCGTTGGCCGAGCTCCAACGCTCGGGGCTACGTCTGGCACTGCTCAGTGACGCCTCGCCGGACATCGCGGAATGCTGGAGCGAGTCGGCGCTGGCCTCCTACTTCGAGGTGGCAGCGTTCAGCTGCTGGGAGGGCGCGGTGAAGCCGGCCCCCCATCTCTACGGCGGTCTGCTGGCGCGGCTCGGAGTCGCCCCGGCCAACGCCGTCTACTGCGGCGACGGCGGCGGGGACGAACTGACGGGGGCCCAACGGTTAGGGATGCGGCCGTTACGGGTGTTACGCCGAGGTGGAGCACACCGCCTCGCTTTCGGCGAGACACCATGGTCTGGGGCATCGGTTCCCAGCATCGAGGCTCTGCCTGCGGCCTTGGCCAGTGGGTGGCCCGTATGAGCGCGGCGGCACGTGCCTGGACGGTGCGAGACGGTGTTCCTCGATTCGCGGAGGCCCCGATCGGACCCGGCTCGGCGCCTTGCGGCACCGGTCGCGATTCGGCGTTGGTCCGAGTCCGTTACGCCGGTGTGTGCGGCAGTGACATTCCCAAGCTCCTTCCCACTTGGCGTGGCTCCCTGCCCACGCCTTGGTTCCCCGGACACGAGATCGTCGGCAAGGATGCTCGGGGCGACTGGGTCAGTGTCGACCCCCTGATCGCATGCCACTCATGCGGTGCATGCCAATCCGGACGTACACACTTGTGCCGCGATCTGCGGCGCGTCGGATGGGATCTGCCCGGCGGCTTGGCCGAGATGGTCCAGGTGCCGGAGTCCAGCATCGTGAAGCTCCCGTACCTCCGAGATCCCGCGCACGGCATTCTGGCCGACCCCATGGCAGTTGCCCTGCACGGCATTCGCTGCGGACTGGAGGCGGGGTCCGGGCGCCTCGGCGTTATCGGGGCCGGAGCCCTTGGGATCTGCACGGCGGTCTGCGCAGCCTCCACCGGGTGGGATGTCCACCTTGCGGTCCGATCCGCCGCCAGGCACCAGGAGCTGCAACGAGCCCTCGTCGGCCCGCGCCTCAGCGTGCACCACCGCGCCCTACCTCCGTGCGACGCGGTCGTCGACACCGCCTCCGGATACGACGATTCCCCATTGCTTCAGGCTGTGGCATCGGTCCGAGACGGGGGCACAGTGCTCGTCCAGAACGCCTATGCACCGAACGTCACTCTCTCCCTCCCTCTACGCGACCTCTTCCGTCGGTCAGTCACCCTGCGCGGGTCCTTCTCGTACTGCCGCGGCAGCGGCCACGACGACTTCCGCGACGCACTTGCCTTCCTTACCCACGGCGGTGCTTGGGCTGACCTCTTGACGCGCGACCGATATCCGCTGCCCGAACTGCCGCGAGCACTCGCGGCGCTGGGCCGTCAGGACCACTGTCGCCCGCTCAAAGTCCTGCTCACTTCGAACATCTAGCTCCGGGAGCCATGCTCGTGACCGTCTCCATCCCTCCACTGGTCCACAAGATCAATTCGCTTGCCGAGATTGACCCGCATGAGGTCCACGACGGCATCCTCGCCGTCCTCGAACTCCCCGCCGGCCATACACGCGACGTGATGCTCGGCAGCGTTCTGACCGGCCTGCTGTTACGCGGCCCAAGGATCGGAGAGGTCGAGGCGGCCATCCACGCCGCCACGCACCTCGACCGCGCCGCCTGGGACTTCCACCAGCCGCCCGAGGGAATTCGCTTCGTCGGCTACACCGGCAGCGGAAAGAAGACCTTCAAGACCATCAACCTGAGCTCAACCGCCGCGCTCGTCGCGGCCACTGGTGGGGCACACATCGCCAAGCTCGGCTCACGCAGCGCCTCCTCCAAGACCGGGTCCCGGGACTTCATCGACATCGTTGGCGCGAACGCCGAAACGGTGCCGCAGGGGGAGATGGTCGGTATCACGGCCGAGTGCGGGTTCGGCTTCTTCTCCATCGAGCACCGTGTGCCCGAGTTCGACAGGCGCTACGGCGGCAGGTTCCAAGCGGTCCACGCGCTGAGCCTGGCCTTCCCCGCGCTGCTGAGTCCGGTGGTCTGCCCCGCGTACGTCTACGGGCTCTCCCACACCGCGGTCCACGTCTCCGCGCAACTTCTGTCCCGGCTCGGGCTGTCGGATGCGACCGTCGTCAACTCCTCCGACGACGCGACGCTTCAGGTAGACGAACTCCTGCCTGGAACCACGGCCCGTGCCTGCCGGATCATCGACGGCCATGAAGACCGCACCCTCGCCGACGACGTGATGCGCGCCGCAGCGTCAATGCCCCGCGACATGGGCTGCATCACCCAGCACGCCGAGCCTCACGTGAACGTGGCGGCCGCGGTCCGCGTCCTGGCTGGCCAGGACACCTCACCCGCGCGGGACGCCGTCGCCCTCAACGCAGCCTTGCTTCTGCTGACGGCCCGGGTGGTCCCGACGTTCCAGGCCGGACTCGACACGGCGTTCAACATCCTCCGCAACGGCGCTGGACTGGACACGCTCCTGTGCTTCGTCCGCCTCACCGGTGGGTCGCCACGCACGCTCGACGTACTGCTCCGCCAGGTCCCGCCTTCCGGCCCCGCAGTCCAGGCACATCTCGAGGAGAAGGCCGCATGCTGACCCGAGACGAACTGGGCATCATCCACCTGGTTCTCAACACAGACTGCAACGCCTGGGACCTGGCCCCCACGCCGTCGTCCCCGGGGGTGTGCCGCTTCTGCTACCGCGAGCGCAACCGAGTCAAGGCAGACCCGGGCACCGTCGTCCGTGTCATCGACCGCCTCCGAGGCGAGTCGGAGGCGCACCGAATCGTCTTCACCGGCGGCGACCCCGTGATGCCGTACGAGAACCATCTGGAGCTCGCCCTCCGGCACGCCTGCGCCGCCGGCTTCGAGACGAACCTGCACACCAACGGTCTTCTCCTGAAGGGGCGCTACCCCGAAATCCGCGAGCACGTATCCGTCTACTCCCTGGCGATCGACGGCCCGGATGCGGAGACCGCCGACTGGTTCCGCGGAGAGGGCTACTTCGACTGCTTCCAGGCCAACACGGCCATGCTCACTTCCGACCGGCGGCGCCTCGCCTTCAACACCTTCACCACTGCGCACTCCATCCAGACTCTCCAGGACCTGGCCCGGCTCATCAGCGACCTGGCCGTCACCACCCCGGTCGAGTACTGGCTGATCTCCCAGTACCGGCCCATCGGCCGCGCCAACCCCCACAAGGCGGAGATCTACGGTTTCGGACGCGAGGACTTCCTTCAGGCCGTTAACGATGTCCGTGCCCTCGTCCCCGACATCCCTGTCTTCGCCCAGCCGACACGCGCCCCGCACGATGCCTACCCGTTCCGCGTCTGGGTCCTCGCGGACGGCACTGTCACAGCTGACCTCGGCAGCGTCTCGGCACCGCGCAACGCCGTGCTCGGCAACATCCTGACCGACGGCTTCGAGTCGCTCGTCCGCCGCGCCTTCGCGCTTCGCGCAGACGCCTCCTCACACCAGGAAGTGACCTCGTGAAATTCGACACCGCCTACTACGACAGCGTCATCGACCAGCACCGCTACGAGCGCCTCGGTCTCGGCGCCATCGACTTCGCCCTCGCCGGCATGAGCCCCGACGACCTGCGCACCAAGTGGGTGTGCCACACCGGCGCCCGCGACTTCGCCGAGGCGGTCGCGGCCGGCCAGCCCGCGATCGTGACCACCGGTGTCGGCCTCGGTGGCCCTCCCCACGCCGGCACGGTGTTCCAGCTGTTGCGTGCGATCAAACTCCAGCAGCAGGGCCTGGACGTGCAGATCGTGCTCGGCGACCTGGACTCGTACAACGCGCGCCGAACCCCCCTGGACACCGTGCGCCGCATCGCGGACCAGTACGAGGAATTCGTGCGCGGGCTCGGATTCGATGAGCACCGCGGTGTGCTGCGCCGCCAGGAAGGACACACCGACGTGCTGGCCACTGCCTTCCTGCTCTCCCGCCACCTCGACGACGCGGACTTCCAGTGGGCCGAGGAGGACCTCTCCGGCCTCTACCGCAGCCACGGTGTCTTCGATCACCTGTCGTACGGCATGAAGCAAGCGACGCTCCTCATGGCCGCCGACTTCGTCCAGCTCCTCTCCGAGGGTCGGCACGTCCTGGTCTCCCTCGGCGTCGATGAGCACAAGTATGTGGCTCTCGCCCGCCGCGGAGCGGAACGCTGGGGACTGCCCGCGGACCGCCTGTCCGGCATCTACACCAAGATGATCCCCGGCCTGGGCGGCCTCCCGAAGATGAGCAAGAGCATCCCTGGCTCCGGGATCGACGCCTCGATGCCCGGCCAGGACATCCGCGCACTGCTCGCCGCCGACAGCGACACCGCGCCCGAGGACGACGGCTCAGCCATGCTCCAGATGTACGCGTGCCTCCCCGAGGTCGACGGTCCGGACTACGACCGCGCCGCTGCAGCACGCCGCAACAACGCCCCCGAGTGGCAGGTGCTCCGCGAGGAGCTCACCGAACGCCTGATCACCATCTTCTCCCTCTGGCCGAAGTAACCGAAGGAGCTATTCGATGCACACCGCCCCCGCCTTATCCAGTCGCCCCATAGGCGACGCCGCCTCGTACTTCATCAGGAACGGCTACCTCAGCCGCGACACCGTGGAGTACTTCGCCGACGAGACGGACGACACCACCGTCTGGCAGCCCGACGTCTACCCATACGCTGCGGCCCGAGCGGAGGAGCTCGGCCGTGACGTACTGATCGACATCGGCTGCGGCCGGGCAGGCAAGCTGGCCACTCTGGCCGCTGCGCGTCCCGACTGGAACTACGTCGGCGTCGACTTCGGCGAGAACCTCCGCTGGTGCCGCGAGAACCACGCCTTCGGCCGGTGGGTCGAGGCGGACCTGGAGTCCACCCACGTTCTCCCGATCGCCCCCGCCCTCATCCGCCGTTCCGTCGTGGTCTGCTCCGACGTCGTGGAGCACCTGCTCAACCCCGGGCCGGCGCTCGCGCTGATCCGCGGACTGCTCGCCGAGGGTTCCGCCGCCGCAGTTCTCTCCACACCCGCCCGCGAGTTCCGCAGCGGCTACGACGCCCCTGGTCCGCCCCGCAACCCCAGCCACGTCCGCGAGTGGGCGAGCGACGAGTTCCAGGCCCTGCTCCGCGCCGTCGGCTTCGAGATCCACTACGCCGGGCTCACCCGCAGCGACGACGTCTCCCACGGCCTGTCCACCCAGCTGGTACTCGTCGGCCTTGGGCGAGACAACGGGTGACCACCATGATGGCAGCCACGCGCTCACCGGCCCTGCGCGTTGTTCACTTGCCGGCCCGTACCCCGTACGCCCGCAAGCTGCACAGCCAGGACATCCTGATCCTCAACGAGACCGCGATCCGCTCCGGAGTCACTGTCCCCGCGGCAGTGAATGCGTCATGGCTACTCGCACACACCCCGCTCGACTGGCTCGATGTGCTGCACCTGCACCACATCGACGTCGAGGACCTCCCCACTCTGGAGAGGCTCCTCGACGCCTGCGCCAGGTCCGGGGTCCGCGTCGTTTTCACAGCCCACGACACCCGCCCCATGTACGGGTCCGCGATGGAGTTCGCCGCCCGTCTGCAGCTCCTGCTCGCCGCCGATGTGCAGTGGGTATGCCTGACGGAGAGCTCCCTCGTCGAGCTGGCCTGCCTGCTGGGAGACCGGCCTCCGGCGACGGTCATCCCTCATGGGTACGTCGTCCCGCCGGATGCACTGCTCCGCAGAGAGCGGGAGCAAGGCTCTCCCTCAGCCCGCTTTCTCATGTACGGGGCGTCCCGGGCCAGCCGCGACCAGCTTTCCCCGGTGATCAACTGGAGCCTGGGCGTAACGGACCCCAGGAGCACCCTCCGGCTCCTGCTCCGAGCGTTCAGCCCTGTTGACTTCGCCCCGGACAGCCGCATCCCTCTCCTTCTGGAGACGGCCCGCCACGATCCCCGGATCCGGCTGTCGATGCGCCCGTACCCCAGCGACGACGATGTGGTCGACGCCGGCCTCGCCGCAGACGTCCTCCTGCTCCCTTACCTCTGGGGCAGCCACTCGGGTCAGCTGGAACTCGCCTTCGACCTCAACCTGCTGCCGGTTTGTTCCCGCACCGGCCACCTGCCCGAGCAGTACCGCCACCACCAAGGACTGGTGAGCGAGCCCGAGTGGTTCGACTGGTCAACGGGACACCCCAACCTCTTCGGCGAGCGCTTTCTCACCGCCGTCGAGAACGCCACAGCACGCATGGCATCCTCCACATCGCGTGGTCTTGACCGCACGTTTCTCGACTACCGCGCCCAGGAGCACAAGTCTGTCATCGACGCCTACGCTCAGATATACGGAGGCGACCGGTGAACGACTTGCCTCGAATATCGTGCGTCATCCTGTGCCACAACTACGGGCGCTACCTCGACAGGGCCATCAGCAGCTGCTTGGAACAGGAGCCCGGGAGATACGTCCTGCACGAGGTTATCGTCATTGATGACGGTTCCACCGACGAGACCGTGGAGGTCTGCCGTCGCTACGAGGACCGCGTCCGCGTAATCCGGCGAGAAACGAAAGGTTTCGGCCCCAGTTTGACTGACGCCTTCCGCCTGAGCAGCGGCGACTGGGTGGCCCCGCTCGACGCCGACGACTGGTTCCACGCATCCAAGCTGCGAACCTGTGCCGACGCCGTCACCGACGGCCGGCTCTTCATCGAGCACTGGGAGCACGTGGTCGACGCGGACGGACGCCCGTTCCTCGCAGAGCCACACCCTGGTGGAAACACCAGCACCCTGCTCGTACACCGGGAGGCGGCCCTCACCCTCCTCCCGGTCACGAACGAGATCTTCTTCCATGCTCTGCGCGAGGCCGGCCATGGCCACGCCCTGCGTGTCCCCTTGGTGTACTACCGGCTTCACCCGCTCAGCATGACCGACCGGCACAACCGCGGAGTGTCACAGCTGTACCGGGCCGAGGTCTCCGCAGCCCTCGCCCGCCGACTGCGCACCTTGACTGCCGACCCGCCGACCTGGACGGCGCGCCGCGACCTCCATCGCATGTCCCGGCACTTCCGCGCACTCGGCGCCGGGCACCTCGTGGAGGCACAGGTGCAGCTCGGGCGCCGGCGCACATGTCTGCGTCCTCTCATCACCATGCTGATCGATACAGCCTGCTCCCGGCGGTCTTTCGCCCCATGGGCCAGGGCGGTGTCGAGTGCCTTGACCGGACGACCGCAGGTAGCCATTTCCAGTGATCAGGAACGGCGAAGCTGAGAGTGACTATTCGAATACGACGGCGTGAGCAGCGATGATAAAGTCGCCAACCAACCCACGCTGGCACCAAGCCAGTTGTCAGACCCAGGAGCGTATAGGCACCATGAGCCGTCTGAGCGAGTCCGTCACCCGCGTCATGCAGATCCTCGAGGGATCGGACCTGGGCGCGGACTATACGGTCGCTCAGCTCTTGGACGAGACAACAGCCCGGCGCTCTCTCGACCTCTCCGACCTCTCCCCTCGGGAGCAGGCGGCCCTGGTCGAAGGGCGCGCGATCAACATGATTCCCTCAGCCGAGGCACTCGCGGAGAAGATCACCGCCGCTCAGGCGGCAGGTCGTCAGTTCGTCATCAAGTACGGCATCGACCCGACATCCCCCGACGTACACCTCGGCCATGCGGTGCCGATCATCATCGCGAGCCGGTTCCAGCGCATGGGGCACCATGTCGTCTTCATCATCGGTGACGTCACAGCGAAGATCGGCGACCCCTCCGGGCGCTCGTCCGAGCGTCCCGCCCTCACCGACGACGACATCGCGCGGAACCTCAGCACCTACCAGCAGCAGGTGACGCCGTTCATCGACTTCGAGCGAGCCGATCTGCGCTTCAACGGCGAGTGGCTCAACAAGGTCAGCCTGCCCCAGCTCGTGGAAATCCTGGCCCGCGTGCCGGTGTCCATGTCCCTCCAGCGTGAGGACTTCCGCACCCGGCTCGCGGAGGGGCAGGGCCTGTCCGTTGCCGAGTTCGTCTACTCGGTCGTCATGGCCATGGACTCCGTGGCCATCACCGCCGATGTCGAACTGGGCGGCGTGGACCAGCTCCTCAACCTCCAGATGTGCCGCAAGGTCATGGAGATCTCGGAGCAGACTCCCGAGGTCGTCATCACCACCCCGCTCATCGAGGGCACTGACGGCACCGGCGCCAAGATGAGCAAGAGCAAGGGCAACTACGTCGGCCTCACTGCCACCCCAGACGACGTCTACGGCCGCCTGATGTCCATTCCCGACCACGTCACCGAGCCGTACCTGAAACTGCTGACCGAGTGGACGGACGAAGAGATCCAGGTGGTCACCAAGCGCCTGGCCGACGGCACTGCCCACCCCATGGCGGTCAAGCGCATCCTCGCCGGCGAAGTCGTGGCTGCCCTGCACGGCCTGGACGCAGCCCGGGCTGCGCGCGCCGAGTTCACGGCCCGCTTCTCCAAGCGTTCCTTCGGCGACACGCAGAACCTCCCGGTCATCTCCCTCAAGGAACACGCGGAGACTTCCCTGGGCGCTCTGCTCAGCCAGACGCTGGACTTCGCCCCCAGCCTCTCGGCCGTCCGTCGCATTGCCCAGCAGAACGGGCTCCGCCTGATCGCCGAATCCGACGGAGAACAGAACGCCACGCCGCTCACCGAGACCGCCGTCCAGCAGACGCTGGCCACCGTCCTGACTGAGGCCGGCGCGGCCGATGGCGCCGACCTCTACCTCAAGGCTGGCCGCAAGATTGCCCGCATCGACGCCTGACGGCAGGCCAGGCGACTCGGCACTGAGGAGAGACGCCGCCGGCAGCTGAGTACCTCGATTCGCCCCACCGATTCACTCGGTGGGGCGAATCGCTGTCTGTGTGACGGGGACGGACGCGATCTGCGCGTCGAGCACGGCCGTGAGGGCTTCGACGTTGCCAGCGGCGAACTCTGCTAGTTCCGGCGGCATCAGCTTGATCTGCCGGATAGTCTCCGCGGTAGACGGAATCCGCACGACCTCGTGGCTGCCCCGCTCGGGCTTGTCGAACTCGGTGCCCGTGCCTGCCTCGATGTCCAACCGCTCCAGACGCGCCGCGAAGATGTGCTGGACACCTCCACTCCCGTCCAACGAATCGGTGATCAGAAACACCAGCTCTGCCCTGCTCAGCTTGCCGCCGACCTCCTCGAATACCTTCCGGTGCAGGGCGACCTCGATGCTCGGGTCCCCGTCCTCGACACCGCCGCCGACTGTTACCCAGTACGGTTCCCGCCCTGGCCTGGTTCGTAATGATCAGCACGAGGTCATCGCCGTGCAACAGGATGGCCCTCGCACTTCGCCTGGTGATCGACACTACTTGCACCCTTCGACTGCGGACGGTGGCTTTCGCCTTGGACCAACCGACGGTTAAGACGCTTCTTTCGGATCACCACCGACCAGATTCATGAGGACGGTGAGGTGGCTCGGAGACGGCCTGGTTCCCCCGCACCGGCTCGCCGTGGGTGGTTGGAGAACTTGCCGCTCTCCAGGGAGCCCAACCGCTATGGTCGTCGTGATCACGAAGATCACGAGCAGGGGGAGCGATGGGCTGGACAGGCAGGACGCGACGATGGGCCGCTGCTGCGGCCGGAGTGACGCTGGCGACAGCTACGTTGGTCGCCTGCGGAGACGGCAGCTCATCGGATGCGAAGTCGTCCGGTAAGTCCGCGGAACCGTCCCACGCGACTTCCGGGAAGCCAAGCCGTCCGGCGTTCGACCCGCCCGTGCGCTTCGCCGGGCCTACGGTCGACTTGCCGGACGCCAGCCAGCCGAGTACGACGAGCGGGGGAGCGGCACGGCCCGCGGTCACGCTTGCCGGCGGGGTCGCCTTCATCACTGCTGAGGACGGACTGAAGGCGATCGACACCGAGACCGGTGCACCGCGGTGGGATGTGGCCACGAAGTACGCGGCAGACAAGGGTGGGTTCGGAAGCAACCGGGCTGCCCCCCTCGTCTCGCCTGACGGTGCAACCGTGTACGCCGCCTGGAACAGGGATGTGAAGGGGCAAGGGACAACGCCGGATCGAGCCGTGATCGAGGTGCTGGCCGTCGAGACGGCGACCGGCAAGACGGCATGGTCGGCCGAGATCGCGGCTGCTCCCAGCTCCCGCGGGCTCGCCGCCACGGCCATCGGGGCCGACGAGATCCTCGCACCACAGGTCATCGGAGTCGACTCGGGCACAGCGCTCGTCACCGCGGCTGACACCACGTACGCCGTTGAACTCTCTGCGGGCACCGTTCGCTGGTCGAAGCCGGACTTCCGTGCAGTGACCTTCGCTGACGGCGTCGTTGCCGGGGGCGAGAAGACGGGGTTCGGCGCGGGCAGGCTGCTGGGCGTTGCCGCGGCCACGGGTGAACAACGATGGACAGTAGCGGAGGCGCGGCAGCCGGCCGCCGCCGCGCCCCGGCTGCTGAGCGCAACCCTCGCAGACAAGACGCTCGTTGTGGATGCCGTCAGCGGTGAGCAGCGCGTGGCGCTCGATGGCAGCGGCTGGCGGTGCCGCCACGACGCCCAGTCCCTGGTGCTGTGCTCCAAATACGGCTACAGGGAGGCAGACCGCGGGATCACGGTGTTCGACACCGCTTCGGTTCAGAAGCGGTGGGCCTTGCCAGACGGGTCCGGACGGAAAGTGCCGAAGGTCAACGGATTTTGGCACGGTGCCGTGTACGGGGAGGTGGGCGGCGAACCGATCGTCCTGGACGGCACGACGGGACAGGATCGGCAGAC
This sequence comes from Streptomyces bambusae, assembly GCF_020532645.1. Lineage (GTDB taxonomy): Bacteria > Actinomycetota > Actinomycetes > Streptomycetales > Streptomycetaceae > Streptomyces > Streptomyces bambusae. The sequence goes on along the minus strand of NZ_JAJAUZ010000002.1, from coordinate 79,646 downwards.
TTCTGCTGGCGCGGCGCCGTACGAGATCGATCGGTATGGCGGTGTGGCCGGATCGACGTTCCATCGCGCCGCCGGTTAACAATGGCGGATCCCGGAAGCGTCACGATTTCCGGAATCCTGCCGCGAGCCGCAGCGCGATGCTGGTTGCGACGGGGCCTACAGACCCCCAACCGGATCTCCTGTCCCCGCGTCGGCCCTGTCGCGGCCGGATATCTGCTTCGCCGGCCCTACTCTCGCAGGGCATGAAGAGCATCGATGCCCGGATCGCCGACTTCTACGCCGAGTACGACGAGGCATCCCGGCTGCACGCCACAGCAGTCGGTCGTTTGGAGTTCGAGAGGACCCGTGAGCTATTGCGGCGCCACCTGCCCGTGGCGCCGGCCCGGGTGCTGGACGTGGGCGGTGGCCCGGGTACGCATGCCCGCTGGCTCACCAAGGACGGCTATGAGGTGCTGCTCGTAGATCCGGTGCCCAAGCACGTCGAGCAGGCCCGCGCGTACGCGCCGGGCTGTTCGGCCGAGCTCGGCGACGCTCGCGATCTAGCCTTCCCGTCCGACTGCTTCGAGGCGGTTTTGCTATTGGGCCCTCTATACCATCTGGCGGACCGCGCGGATCGCCTCAGGGCTCTCCGGGAGGCTTGCCGGGTCACGGTGCCGGGCGGCCTGGTGGCAGCCGCAGGGATCTCCCGCTACTCGCTGATGCAGGACTACACCGTCAGCGCGGGCCTGACCCCGGAGCTGCTGGCTGGCGAGGTCGCGCAAGTCATCAGCACAGGCTCCTACGACGGCAGTAGGGGATTCACGGTGATTCACTTCCACACCGCAGCTGAGCTCGCCGAGGAGGCCACCGAGGCGGGACTCAATGGTGTGAGCGTCCACGGAATCGAGGGTCCGGGGTGGGCGTACGTAGTCGCGGCAGACCGCTATGCGAGCCAGAAGGTAGCAGGAGCGCTGCTCGCGGATGCGATCACGACGGCTCGCCTCGCTGACGAGCACTGCGCGCTCGTGGACGCCTCCTCGCACGTTCTTGCGGTCGGCACAGTCTGAGGCGCAGGGCTCGCCGGAGTTCGCTTCGGGGGACTGGACGAGTCGTCGTAGGGGGGCGCGGGATGAGCTGGCACACTCTCGGGCTGTCGCATGCCATCCACCGACGAGCGGGTGCATGGAACGGAAGTGGCCATCCGAGGCAGGCGCCGCGGCCTTCTCAACGACACGACTCGATCAACTTCAGTGGCAGGCTTGTGCAGCCTTTACGTCATGCACCAGCCGGAGTCGCAGTTGCCTTCCCCGAGGTCGTCGCCGGCTGGAATCTGAATGGCAGTCCCCAGAGGGGTTCCATATCGTGTGAGATAGACATCATCACGGCCCAGCGCAGCGCGACGAGAGTTGATGAACCTCTCCAGGTTCTCCGACTTGCTGAATAGCTCAGGCGCGAATTTTCGCTGGGCTCGCCATTCGTCGACAGTGTGAAATGGGCAGAAGAAGCACGAGCTCTTGGGGGGTACGGGAAGTCCGGCCTCTCTGATCAGTCGGATACAGTCTTCGCGACGTAGCCCGAGGTCGAGCAGAGGGTACGCGACCCTCTGATTGGGTTCGGATCGTCGTCTGTTTGCGCGATGGATCTCGTCGACAGATATTCCGATGCCGACAGTAGCGGGCCTGTCTGCTGATGCGCCATTGGTCTTGAGCCATTTGGAGATCACTTTAATCTTGAAGTCGCCTGTGCAATTGCGGCGCCCAGGAGCTCCATTGGCCATCCGCACAGGGATTGGTATGGAGCGCGCTTCTGGCCTGTGCAGCATCTGCCAAAGTGTCTCCGTGCGCCCATCTCGCCGCACCTTCTGCAGGATCTCTAGGGAGATGCCGTACTGCTGGGCGAAAGGGGAGGCAACCTCCCTGATGTATTGCAGAGTGTCTGGGTTCTCGCTGTCGTCCCCAACGTTGGAGAACAAGAATGTGGGGAAGTCGATCGTTCCTTTTGCGGCTAGGGCCAGGAGGGCCGTGGACTGCACGCCACCTCCATATGAGATGACCTTCAGTGCGCTCTGCGGCTCACGCTCGAAAATTGGGTCGAGGTCGTGTGTAATTGCAAAATCGGTCAAGTTGGGCCCCTCCGTGGTCTCGGTCTGTACAACCAAACCCACGTATGGGGGAGAAGTCAACGATGAGTTGTATGGAGTTCTTGAGTTACCGGCAAGCCCGGTTATTTAGCAAATTTAGATCTGCCCTGGATGTGACGGAGTGGAGGATTCAGCAGGTAGAAATCTGGCGGTATGCCTTTGAAAGAGGCACTTCGGGAAGGGGGGAGACTGCTGAGGATCGTAGGCAAAGGAGAAGGGCCTTGCTGACTTCGGCATAGACCGAAATCAGCAAGGCCCTTCAACGTGTGAGAGCTCTACAGGTGGCACACGGCGCAGCCCGCCTCGTCGTCATCCTCGTCGTGGGCGTCAGCGAGTATCTCGAGTAGGGGGCGGTTCGGCTTCACGCGCTTGGCTGCGCGGTCGAGCGCGGCCTGGTGCTTTTCCTCGATCTCGTCCCGGCGGGCGATCAGTTCGTGCAGCGACTCACCCTGGGACCAGGTGTACTCGCGGCCCTGCATCGCAGTGCGCCGGTAGTTGACCTTCTCTTCGTACGCTATGGCCTTCTCGAACAGCTCCGGATGGCGGTCCTTGAGGCCCACCCACTCGTGCTTGCGCTGGAAGAAGCAGAAGTAACAGCCCGAGCGAGTGCGCCACTCGTAGTACGCCGGCAGACCGATGCCAGCTTCCTCGAGGATGCGGTCGACGCCGGCTCGGTCGATGCCGTCTTCCCGGAAGGGGAAGACGGCGGAGATGTTCGGCTTGGTGCTGACGTAGCCGAGGCGGTTCTCATCGGCGCGGATCGCGACGTAGGAGATCACCTCGTCATCGCCGACCCACTCCTCCAGGGGCTTGAGCTTCAGGTTCTTGGTGCACCAGCGCATCTGAGGGCTGGGCAGCGTGCCCTGGTAGACCTCGAGCCAGTGGTCGAAATCGCGGGTCGCGTTGAGTCGCACGATCGGCTTGCCGACGGCGGCCTCAAGGCGGTTGAGGTACTCGTACGTCTCCGGCAGCTCGGCGCCGGTATCGCAGAAGAAGTACTCCATCTCCGGCACCCGGTCGCGCATGTGAATCGCGAGAGCAGAGGAGTCCTTGCCTCCCGACAGGCCGAGGACGTGGCGCTTCTTCCCCGCCGGGCTGTTGGTGTCGGTCACAGCATCTCCTTCGTCGTCGGGGCCGCGTCGGCGTCCTGCACGGCCAGGCGCTCGGCCAGGGCGGCGAGAAGGATTCGTGCGCCGTCGGGACCCAGTGCTTCTTCAGCCTGCCTGATGACACTGACAACGAGCTCGTCGGCCACCTGGCGGGACTGCTTGGGGACGTGGATGAGGGTGCGCTCCTCGGTCCCCTGAGGTGTGGTGAGTGTCAGCAGATGGGTGTCGATCTGCCGGGAGACGGTCGTCTCGTCCTTGGCCGCATTGGTAGCCGTGTGGGCTTCGTACAGGTGGCTCACACGGTCGAGAGCGCGGGCCACCTCCTTGACCTGCCGCGGGAAGGTCGCGGCGTCCTTGTCGGTCCAGTCTCCCAGAGCTCGGTTCGCCAGGCGGATGATGATCGGGTCGAGCCAGTCCTCGTCCGGCAGGCTCTCGTTGAGAACACGAGAGACGAAGCCCTGCAGGTTGAGCTCGAGCGGCGCGTTGGCGAAACCGAGCAGCCGTTCGGTTAGTCCGGTGCGGAGGCTGGTGATCTCGGCCGGCAGACGGAACTCGCGGCCGATCGTGGCCACGACCTCCTGGCGCAGGGCGGCGCCGGCACCGGTCAGTTCGTCAAGTGCTGCGGTCAGGCTGGTGACGAAGGCCTTGGCTGCCTCGTCGTCCCGAGGTGCTGTAGCCCCGATCGGCTCGAAGCCCAACGCCATGGGCAGAGAGGTGAAGACCAGCTCGTCGGGGTCGGTGGCCTGGGAGAGCACGTCGCGGATCGCGAGTGCCTCGGCGCTCAGCCGACGCGTCTTCAGGGCATAGGGCTCCAGAACCATGACGCGTTCGAGCATCGCCCGCGTCACGCCGAGTAGCGCAGGGTTACGCGCAGCCCGGGAGCGCGGGGTGTCGACGTTGAGTGCCTTGGCCAGACCGTTGACGACGAGGAGGCGCTGCCCGCGGCCCGTCGGGGAAGCCTTGATCGTGAAGCGGTCCGGGTAAGGGACGTTGAGCCTCTCGACGATTTCCGGAGTGAGCCGCTGGCAGTAGTTGCCGTCCTCGAACAGGGCGACGTCCTGAGCACGCAGGATGAGTGCGGTAACCACGAGGATGGGAACGACGCCGGCCTTGACACCGTAGGGCGGCGCCATGAGCTGCTGGTAGATGTCGACGATCGGCGTAGCCTGCTTCGCGCCGGTCAGCGCTTCCTCGAGGGCTTCCCAGGCCTTGCTGATGCTGGGGTTCTTCTCGGGGTTGGGGCGCGACAGGCCGTGGGTGAGGATGCTGGTGGAGTCGGTGCCTGCCTCGGTCTCGCCAGCAGCCCGGTGCAGCCCCAGGTATTCCAGGACGCCGTGGTACATGGCCCGCTCAGGGGTGTACTTCGTCTTGTCGTATCCGAGCAGAGGGTTGCCGGACCGCTGCAGCATGGAGGTGAGCAGTTCGCGGCGGGCCCGGGCACCGTTGCTCGTGAGCTGGTGGCGTCCAACCATCTCGTTGCGGATGTGCGGGGTGTAGGGGTACACCCGGTCGCATGCCTGGGAGGCCAGGTTGGCGTAGCTGCGCGCCTCGATGGGCTCGCTCTCGCCGCCGTCAACCTCAGTTCCCTTGTGCCACAGGTACCAGCTGGACTGCGGGCTGAGGGGGTTGAATGCCTCGTCCAGCAGTGTGCCGATGGTCTGGGAGATGTGTGCTGCGCGTTCCTCGATCTCACGGGTGGCAACGTGGTCGATGGTGTCATCGTCCAGGAGCTCTTCAAGAGCGACGAGGTCGATGCCAGCCTGCAGAACAGCTTCTGGGTTCTTGGTGGTGCCGATGAGTACGGGCAACGGTGATTGCACTACAGGACGACTCTCGAGCGGCCCGAGGTGGTAGACGATCAGACCGTCGGCGGCGTCCTGGACAACCTGGGGTCCGGTGAGCTTCTCGCTCTTGTGGCTGACCGCAGTGGAGAAGTAGCGCAACATGCCGGTGCGCTGGCTGTGCCCACCGGCCACGACAGCCGCAGGCAGCACAGTCCCGAGGTGCTTGCTGAAATAGCCCATGACGTCGGCCGGGGCGATGCGGGTGGCGACCTCCCGAACACGCGCGTCGATGTCGACATCGGAGCCCTGCCAGACCCGGTATTCGTTGCTGTAGGCGCGGTGGACGATGAAGCCGTCGTCGACGAGCTTGTTCAGCCGCTGCTGCAGGGCGGTGTAGCGCTCAGGGTCGGGTGCGTCCGCCGGGTCGTGCAGCGCGAACTGGATCATGGATGGAGTGGCGCGCAGCAGGCCGTCGGCGTCGATGAGGTTCAGGATGCCGATCGCCTTGAGGACTTCCTGGTCCTGTGCAGGCAGGCCGTGAGCCTCGTTGAGGCGGTTGTCGACCTCCAGCCAGCGGCCGGCGTTGGTCGAAGCAAGGATGGTGGTGCGGCCTGACGCGAAGAAGTAGTCGTAGAGCTGCGGCAGACGAATGGTGCATGCTCGCTCGGGTGCGTCAGACGACAGGGTGTCCAGCGTCCGGCGGACCGTGTTGGGCTCGTCGCTGGCGAGGAAGCCGGTAAGGCTGCGGTCGTGCTGGCCGATTTGGGACGCGAGCAGCGGCGCAGCAACGGCGGTGAGTGGGTGCAGCGGGTAGACGCCAGCCAACGTCTCCGGGGAGATGCTCACCACGGCGCTCAAGGCGTGATCGCTCCATGCCCGGGCTGCGGCGTCGGCCTGCATGCGGATCAGCTCGAGACCCGGCTCTGCGACTCCCGTCAAGTCCAGGCGTCGACGCATCAGATGGATGGCATCGCCGAGGTTCGGAGCGAAGGTGATGTCTTCGAAGCGGCCCTGGATTTTGGCCCACTCCTGAGTCTGGATGGCGCTGGAGCGAGCCGCGTAATCGGTGAACGCGAGGTGCTGCAGGGTGAACATGAACAGCCGCATACCCGAGGGCCCGGCACCCTTTTCGGCAAGCATTTGCAGCAGGAACACGTCGCTCTCGGCGCTGCCCGAGTCGCCGCTGGCGGCGAGGTATTCGAGCGTCTTGCCGAACTCGTCGATGATTAGCAGGAGAGGGTGCCGGTCACACAGGATGGTGACAGCATCGATGATGCTCTGGGTGCTCGGCACCTCGCGCTCCGCGCACACGGCCAGCGCTTGAGCGACTTCTTTGGGGACGCGCTTCTTCCACTTGCGCTCTACCGCGGTCTGCAGCGCGCGATACACGGTGGCGGCGAGCGGCTCGCGGCGAGCCGTGGCGACCGCACCGAGGAAGCCCGCCTTGTCGGTGAGCTCGTCGCGTACCCGGGCGAGCCGAGCTGCCTGCCCGGGGTTGGTGGCTCTGACCGCAGCCTCGGCCTCGCCGCGGCGGGTTTCGTCGTGACCGAGGAAGGCGTCAAAGAGGTTCGAAAGGGTGGACTTGCCGGAGCCATACGGACCAGTGAAGGACCAGGCACGGGTACGGCGGAGATCCGCCACGGCGTTCGTGACGCGATCAAGGACATCGAGGGCGCGGACCCCGACGTAGGGGTTGTTGAGGTGCTTCTCGTGGACGTCGCGCTCAAGATTGGTTGAGCGCAGTTCGGAGCCCACCAGGGTGATACCAGCAGGGAGTTGGGCGGCAGCGGCCTGGTGAGGACGTCGGTTGGTCTTCATCTCCATGGTTACGCGTTCTCCTCGATCAGGTCCAGCGCCTCGACCTGCTGCGGCGGCTTCTTGCGCGTCCGCTTGGGAACGTCGCCATCAAGTCCGGGGTACTTCTTGGTCCATTCCTGGGGGGTGGGGAACCCCTCGCGCTCCCGGACACGTCCGTAGTGCGCGTCAAGAATGTCCCAGGCCAGCTCCAGAGGAGCCTTGGAGAAAGCGAGACTGCCCTGGCCGAGAGTTTCGACGATCTGCAGGTCCGGGTGGTCGCTAACGAGAGACTCGATGGCCTTCGTCAGTTCGGGCTCCCGCATACGGAAGGCACGGCCTGGGGATCCCGGGTCCTGAGCGAGCCGGGCCAAGGAGATGGAGCCGGCGTTCTTCGAGAACCGCGCGGCGAAGTCCAGGCAGGCATAGGCCAGTACGGGCGCGGGAAGATTTGAGCGGGATCCGTTGGTGAAGTACCAGGTCCGGTCCCTGCCCTTGCCTTGGCCTTCCAGCAGACCGAGCTCACGGAAAGGGGACATGAGGAGGTCTTCGAAGCTGCCGGGGGACAGCGGGTTGAACTCCTGGTCCAGCGCATACATCTTGATCATGCATTCCACGTCGCGCGAGATGGACTCCCCTGCAGGCCAGTCCTTCTCCTTGAAGTTCTCGTGGATGGTGCGCGTGATGAAGCTGGTCATCTCTGCTGAGGTGACCCTGGAGCGGGGCGAGTGGTTGAAGATCACGTACCAGCTCGGAACCCAGGACTTGGCCTCAGGCTCGCCCGACAGCAGCCACCAGTGAAGCAACCACAGACTGCCTGTGTCCTCGAGGTAGGGGTCGGCTCCCTCCTCGTCGAGCAGCCACCGGGCACGCCACGTAGGGGATGCGGCCATGGCCCGGTAGGAGGGGTCCTCGTGAGCGTGTTCTTGGGTGAGTTTGAAGGCCTTGGACCAGTGCCGCATGGAATGAACCATGTTCTTGCCCACACCCAGCAGAACCGGGGCATCCTCGCGATGGAAGATCTCTTTGTCGTGTTTGACCTGCATGTACGCCTTGTGCAGCCAACCGAAACGCGGGGCAAACGTCTCGTGGCGCCCGAAGGAGAGTTCCACGGCTTCAGGAAGCCGGCTGTCTGACATGCGAGGGGCCTTTCAGTGAACAAGAACGAGAGGAAGACGTCTATGAGGGGATAACGCCGGCTAGGGCTCGGCCGTCGCGGCCATGACTGACCGGACGTGCCGTACGGCGTTCACGGCCGCAGTGGCGGCCCGTTCGATGTCGCGTTCGGTGGTGGCGTAGCCGAGAGAGAAGCGCACTGTGGAGTCGGCGTCGTCGCGGCTGTGCCCCATGGCGAGAAGCACATGGCTTGGGCTCGGGGCTCCTGATGAGCACGCACTTCCGTCAGATGCGGCCACGTGCGGCATTGCCGCAAGGACAGCGTCTGCCGGCAGGCCAGGGAAGGTGATGCTGGTGACGCCGGGGAGGCGACGGGTCCGAGCTCCATTGATGCGGCAGTCGGCGACCTCGGCGGTCAGTGCCGCTTCGAGGGCGTCACGCAGCGCAGCGATTCTTTCTGCCTCATGTGCAAGCTGCTGTCGAGCGGCTCGTGCAGCCGCTCCGAGGCCTGTGATTCCCGCCACATTAAGCGTGCCGGCCCGCCATCCCCGCTCGTGCCCGCCACCCACGAGCAGTGGGCGGTGCGGCAGGGGTGTCCCTCGACGGACGAAGAGGGCCCCGATGCCCTGCGGCCCGCCAAACTTGTGGGCCGAGAGGGAGAGCAGGTCGACATCGAGCTCGCGCAGATCCAGGGGGAGCCGCCCGACGTACTGCGTGGCGTCGGTGTGGACCAGGGCGCCTGCTTCGTGGGCCGCCTTGCAGACGGGGGCCAGGTCCGTCAGCACTCCGGTCTCGTTGTTCGCGATCATCAGGGAGACGAGAGCCACGGGGCCGTCGCTCAGCGCTGCATCCAGGGGCTCAAGATCAACCACACCGTCCCTGTCGACGGGCAGGACGAGGAGGGAGTCGGGGCGCTCTGCCGTGATGGCGCGCGCGGTTTCGATCACGGCCAGATGCTCAGCGGCGGTGGTCACCAGCAAGCCGCCGCGCGCATAGCTGGTCCGCAGGGCCAGATTGTTCGCCTCGGTGGCCCCGGAGGTGAAGATGATCTCGCCGGGAGTGCAATTAAGCAGGTCAGCGAGGTCTCGGCGGGCCGCATCGACTCGGGCCGCGGCGTCGCGGCCGGGGTGGTGCATGCTAGAGGCATTGCCGACACTTTGCAGTGCGCCGAGGGTCGCTTCAAAGGCCTCGGGTCGCAGGGGCGCGGTGGCGTTGTAGTCGAGGTAGACCACGTCTGCGTCTCGCAGGTCACCTGCCATGTTCTGCCCCCATTTGCTGCTGTGCGCTCCGGTCACTCCTGGCGGCTCTCCTCGGCCGGCTCTCATCTTCCACCAGGAGTGCACTGAGATCCTAACGAACGCCTGAGACAACCGGGACAGGCTCGCCACAACCGGCCCGGTGTGGCGCGGAGCACAACGCGCACTCCCCGGGTCACCGAGTGGATCGATCCGGCCTAGTCTCCGCGCTTGCGCTCGGTCGATGACGGGGCCGGACGCCCCTGTGATCTCCGTCTGAGTCGGCACTCCTGGTGAATGCGGGGCGCATGCCTCTGGCCTTCACCAGGAGTCGAATTCTGCCAGCCATATGGGATGGGGGCTGGCAGAGTGAGCGGCGTGCTGAATCGAACATAATTTCTATTCACTCGTGCGCCGGGCTCGCTGCCACCCGTCAAGCGTTTCGTGGCGTGATTTCGATAGGCGGATGCCCGAAAGACGTCTGCTGATCTGCTGATATGCGGGACGTGAACCCGATTGTCAGTGGGCGGGTTTAAGGTGATCGCACGCTGTTGCGCTGGGGCTACTCATCGCTGGAGCGATGCTTGGCGTCGGCTGTACTGAGGTGGGGGCGCTTCATGTTGATGGTTGGTCAGGTGCGTGCGTCGCGCGGCGCTGCGATGGGCACTCACGGGATGGTGGCCCCTTGACTGCGTGGTCGCCTGGCTTGGCCTTTCAGGCGGTCCTGGACGCTGCCCCGATGTCGTACATCCGTGAGCGGCTCGGCAAGGACCTGTGCGCCTTGTTGGACCTCATCGACGGTGGTGCGGCGGAAGACGAGCGACTCCGCGCCGTGGCGTCCGTGGCAATCGATGCCGAGGCGCTGGTCGCTGATGCGGCGGAACGGGAGGAGCTGTTCGCGCTGCTGCCCGCCGTGAAGCAGCGGGAGTTGGCGCAGCGGCTGGGCTCTGAGGAGGCCGGCATCGAGCCGCTCGTATACCTCAAGTCCCTGAAGTGGTCGCTCGACCAGCGTCGGGAGCTGCTCGAGTTCCTCGGGTTCACGATCGACCGGGCGCCGGCGGCGCAGCCGCTGTTCCGTCAGGACTGCGGGCCGGAGTACGCCCTTTTCCCGCATCAGCGGACCGCGGCGGCCCGGGTGAAGGAGCTCTTGTACGACGGCCCGCGGCGGGTGGTTCTCCATCTGCCCACCGGGGTCGGCAAGACCCGCACCGGCATGAACCTGATCTGCGATCACCTGCGGCAGCATGAGCCGACACTCGTGGTGTGGCTGGCCCATGGGCAAGAGCTCCTCGAGCAGGCAGCTGCTGAGTTCGAGCGGGCCTGGGGCAAGTTGGGTGACCGACCGGTATCCGTGGTCCGCATGTGGGCTGATGCGCCGACTGACCTGGAAGGTGTGACGGATGGCGTGGTCATCCTTGGCCTGGAGAAGGCGGTCTCGGCAGCAAAGAGCAGGCCGGAGTTTCTGCGGCTCCTCGCCGCCCGCAGCAGCCTGACAGTGTTCGACGAGGCGCACCAGATCATCGCGCCCACCTTCCAGCGGGTCGTGGACGCACTGACCATCCGCCCGGACGCGAGCTTGCTGGGACTCACGGCCACACCGGGACGTACCTGGGCAGACATTGCCCAGGATGAGCGGCTGTCCGACTTCTTCTCGCGCCAGAAGGTCATGCTGAAGATCGATGGCTACAGCAACCCGGTCACGGCCTTGATCGACCAGGGTTATCTCTCCAAGCCGACCATGAAGACGGTGGCGTCCGAGGCTGGCCTGCACCTGTCGGTACAGGACCAGCGCCTGCTGGCCAACTCGTTCGACATCCCGGCCAGGATCATCGCCGAGCTCGCCCGGGACGAGCAGTGGAACCTTAAGGTTGTCCAGACCATCATGGATCTGCTGGAGCGAAAGCACCGCAGAATCCTGGTATTTGCGGCGTCCGTCGACCACTGCCGCCTCATTGCGGCCGTGCTGTCCGCCGTAGGCCTCGACGCCGAGTTCGTCACGGGCGAATCCTCGACCCGGCACCGCAACCAGGTCATCACCCGTTTCAAGAGCGCTGCTCCCCGTCCGATGATCCTGTGCAACTACGGGGTTCTGACGACGGGCTTTGACGCGCCGGCGGCCAGCGCCGCAGTCATTGCCCGCCCGACCATGTCCCTGGTGCTCTACAGCCAGATGGTCGGCCGGGTCATCCGCGGCCCGAAGGCTGGCGGAACCGCCACCTGCGAGATCGTCACCGTCGTCGACCCGGAACTTCCCGGATTCGGAGACGTCGCCGAGGCATTCATCAACTGGGAAGATGTATGGGAGACCGCGTGACCAGCGAAGGCAACAACTACCGGATCGTCAGCCCTTCGCTGACCGTGAAGGCCATGCGCGACAGCGGGTACAAGAACACGGCGTACGCGCTCGCCGAGCTCATCGACAACAGCATCGATGCCAAGGCCAAGCTTGTAGAAGTTTTCGCCTGTGAGAGCCCGGTGCAGGTGGCCGCTCGTACAAGCCATCGCGTTGAGACCATCGCCGTGCTCGACAACGGCACCGGAATGGACGCTGAGGCTCTGCGCCGAGCGCTGAAGTTTGGTGACGGCAGCGGTGACGACCGTAAGCGCATCGGTCGTTTCGGGATGGGTCTGCCCAACTCCAGCATGTCCCAGTGCACCAAGCTCGAAGTGTGGTCCTGGACCAATGGCCCTGGCAACGCCATGTATAGCTACCTTGATCTCGAAGAGATCAACAAGGGGCGGGATGACGTCCCCGCTCCAGAGTTCAGCCCGCTCCCCGAGTACTGGCGTAATCTCAGCCTGGGGCTGGGCAGTACTGGAACCCTCGTGGTGTGGACCAATCTTGACCGCGTCAACTGGCACGGTGCCGCAGCCACACTGCGTAATACGTCGGACATCATCGGTCGCGTCTACCGGCACTACCTGGATGCCGGCACTGTCGACATCAGGATGGCTCCGGTCCGCGACGGAGCGGTTATCGACGGCGAGTACTACGCCGCGCCCAACGACCCGCTGTACCTGATGGCATCGACCAGCACCCCGAAGCCGTTCGATGAGCAGCCCATGTTCGAACCCTTCAACATGGGCACCGAAGATCAGCCCGGTGTTGCGCACTTCCCCATCACCGTCGATGGCAAGCAGCACGTAGTCAAGGTGCGTGCCTCCATCGCGCGCCCCGAGGCTCGCCGCCCGGATATCGAAGGCCAGCCCTGGCCGGAGAGCGCGAAGGCCACCAAGGACGCCGGCGCGCAGCCCTGGGGCAAGCACGCCCGCCACAACATCGGCATTTCGCTCGTCCGTCACGGCCGTGAACTCGACCTCGACTCCTCCTGGGCCATCGGTTATGACCCTGTGGAGCGCTGGTGGGGTGTCGAGATCGACTTCCCTCCGGCCCTCGATGACGTGTTTGGTGTCACGAATAACAAGCAGACTGCGACGATCTTTTCCTCGCTCGCCCACTTTGACTGGAGGTCTGAAGCGGAGGCTGACGAGACGTTCAAGGCGTTCAAGGATCGCCTCGCGGACCTCGGCGATCCTCGTTTGCGGCTCATCGACCTTGCCCTCTACCTCGAGACCAAGCTGCTCCCCGCCATTCGGCGGCAGCTGCGGCAGCAGACGGTGGGCAACCGCAAGACGAAGAAGCGCCATGACGACGATGTCAACGCCAAGGCCACGGACGCTGTCAAGCGACGTAGCGAGGACGGGCATACGGGCAAGACCGACGACCTGGCGGAAGGCGCGACTCGTGAAGACAAGCGGCAGGAACAGTTCGATGCCCTGACCCAGCGGCACCACCTCGATGAGGACACTGCGCAGTCCCTGGTCGATGAGGCCCTGGAGAACGACTGGCGCGTGCGCTGGATCTCCAGCTACCAGGACTCGCATGCGTTCTTCAGCGTGGACCTCATGGCAGGCATGCTCCAGGTGATCTTCAACGAAAAGCACCCGCTGCACGCCCACCTGCTGGCAGTGCTCGAAGAGGTGCCGGAAGACGCCACCCCGGATGAACTGAGGCACCGCCTTGACCGGGCGGCCGATACGTTTAAGCTCCTCCTCTTCTCATGGGCCCGTATGGAGGACGAGATCCCCAGCGACCGGCAGCGCGAGAAGATCGCAGATGCGCGGCAGGACTGGGGCCGCTACGCCCGCGACTTCATCGACGGCGAGGACGACGGGGCGTGACGGAGTACGACCACGTCTGGCGGCAGATCGAGGGGCTGCTGCAGCGCGCTTCGCGGAGCGTGACCCTGATCGCGCCGTTCATCAAGAAGCCGATCTTCGAAGCGGCTGTTGCAGCCGTGCCCGCATCCGTGGAGCGCGTTCGCTGCGTGACACGGTGGACCCCGGCGGAGGTAGCCGCCGGGGTCTCCGACCCGGAGATCATGGAACTGACAGAGAGTGACAAACGCGTCCAGGTCGATCTCTGCCCTGCGTTACACGCCAAGATCTACCTCGCTGACGACCGCTGTCTGGTCGGCTCCGCAAACCTGACGGGCAAGGCCACTGGTCGCGGCCCGAACAGCAACTTCGAGCTACTGGTTGAGACCCCCGCGGCACACCCTGAGGTCCAGCGAGTCTTGGACCAAGTCGAAGCCGCCTCCAGTGAGGCGACACCGCAACAGGCAGCCCTCATCCGTAAACAGGCCGAACTCCTCAAGGCCGAGACCGGTCCGTCGCAAACGGAAGGTGCGGAGGCGACCACGCTTTGGTACCCGGCCACTCGGCGACCGGAGAACCTTTTCGCCCTCTACAGCGGGCGCGGAACGTTTGCGTCCGCCGTAGAGGCCGGCATCGTGCGGGATCTCGCCCTGCTTAACGTTCCAGCCGGACTGGAAGAGGCTCAGTTCAACGCTTCTGTTCGGACACGGTTGCACGCCATACCGGAACTACGGAAGCTGCAGGAGGGCGAGAGTCTCAGCAACGTAGAGCTGGCGGCTGCCATTGCGCAGCACTCGGGTGTGACCGACGCTCTGGCCCGCCGGAGAACGGAGAACATCGCAGCCTGGCTCCAACACTTCGACAGGTACTACACCGAGGTGGGTTCCTGGGAACTACGCCGTGGTCGCGAGCTGGGTTGATGCTTCACGGGGTGTGGCTGGTTGCGGTAGCGGCCAGCCGGCCCGGAAGTCCTGGCACTGCGCCGCAACTGCTGTCGTTTTGGCAGGCAGCCTATGAGCTCGTAACACGATCTTGATGAGATGCCCTGGTCAGCCGTGACCGGTGTGACGATTCGGCCGTTCGTGGTGGTGTGAGTACTCAGCCGTGGATCGTGGACGACGACTTGTGGGCACTGATCGAGCCGCTGCTGCCGCCCTGGCCGACGAGGTCGCCAGGGCCGCGGCCGGTGGCTGACCGGCTGTGTCTGCAAGGCATCCTGTACGTGCTCTGCAACGACATCGCCTGGCAACTCCTGCCGCCTGAGTTGGGATTCGGGTCCGGGCAGACCTGCTGGCGGCGCCTTGAGCGTTGGCAGCAGGCCGGTGTCTTCGGCCAACTGCACCAGATCCTGCTCGCCGAGCTGAACGCGGCCGGCCGGCTCGACTGGTCCAGGGCCTGCGTCGACGGCTCCCACATCCGGGCGAAAGAGGGGGAGCCGACACCGGTCCGTCGCCGGTCGACCGGCGGAAGACGGGCAGCAAACACCACCTGATCTGCGACGGACGCGGCACTCCGCTCAAAGTCATCACGACTGCGGCGAACGTCAACGACGTCACCCAGACTCTCGCCTTGGTCGACGGCATCCCACCTGTGGTAGGCCGCCCCGGCCGACCCCGCCGACGTCCCGAGGCCCTGCTCGGGGACAAGGGTTACGACTCCAACCCCAACCGCGATGAACTGCGCAAACGCCGGATCCTGCCCGTCATCTCACGCAAAGGAGTCCCGAACATCAAGGGCATGGGCAAACTCCGCTACGTCGTGGAGCAGACCTTCGCCCTGCTCCACCAGTTCAAACGACTCGCCGTTCGATGGGAACGCCGCACCGAGCTCCACGACGCCTTCATGTCCCTCGCCTGCAGCCTCATCTGCTGGCGACGCCTCAACAAGCCCGACTCGTGATCGTGTTACGAGCTCTATGGCTTCTCGAAGAACAGGTTGTTCCAGACCACGCCGTCGCGCCCGAGGGCGTCGGCCTGCTGGCTCTGGTGGATTAGGCGGAGTCCCCGGCTAGATACCAGAGAGACCGTCTCAGCTGCGGACACGGTGTACATGACGCGGCCGGCTGGTACCGGTCCGGCGCGTAGGACCATCCCCAGCCGGCCGCCGTCCTCCAGCAACTCATCGATGCGGATCAGGGCATTGTGGCGCTGATCCTCGTTGAGGAACATCCACACCGCTGTCAGCATCACCAGCTGAAAGCGCTCGTTCTGTCGACCGAGGCTCCTTAGCTCGGGCAGTGCGTCATCCACCCAGTCAATATTGTGACCGGCATGGGCGCGCTGTCCTACGGACCGTAGTTCTTCGGCAGGTTCGACGGCGATCACCGAGTGCCCAAGGAGGGACATGGCGGCTGCGTCCCTGCCCGTACCGGCACCGATGTCCAAGACCCTGACTGACTCCGTCGGAAGTAGGTGGAGTACCTGGCGGTGTACTTCCTCGAAAGTCACCTGTTCATAGAGCCTGGCCAGATTTTCGTTCTCGTCGCGTGCCTCGCGTTGTTTGGCTTTACTCTTGGCGGTTCTGCCATTCATCTCGAAATCCTCCCTCCTGGCTCGCACTAATATTGCCTGGCGAATGTGACCGTTACGTCCAGCTGGTCAGCGTTAGCCTCGATCCTGTGCTTACAGGGCTTCATGCCACGCTTCGGTCAGTGCGTTGACGGAGGGGAATCTTTGGTCTGGTTCCTTACATGTTGCCTTTTTGGCGATTGCCAGCTGGGAGGCGGTGCCGCGCCATTGATGCTCATCGTCGCCAGCGTCCAGCAGGAGCCGCAAGGCCCTGCCGAGGTTGAATACGGTGGTCCGGATGTCGATCAGCGAACCGCGTACGAACTCCTCCGGTGCCATGTATCGGCTGGAGCCGGGGAGCCGGTTGGCGTCCAGCGTGAACGGCCCCTGCCGGTACTCGTCAAGGTCGCACAGCCTCATCCGCTGCTCTTCGAAGTCGTACAACATGCAGCCGTCATAGAGGTCGACGGCCACGAGCCCCGCGGACTCCACCGCGAGATGGGCGTCCAGAATCATGTCCAGGGCGGCGTGGACCTCGGGGAGTGGAAGGCCACGGAAACGGGCCATCGGGCTGTCCGGAGCAGTTCTGCCCCCCTGGTGGGATTTGGTGGGGTGGT
This sequence comes from Streptomyces bambusae, assembly GCF_020532645.1. GTDB lineage: Bacteria > Actinomycetota > Actinomycetes > Streptomycetales > Streptomycetaceae > Streptomyces > Streptomyces bambusae. The sequence continues at coordinate 63,207 of NZ_JAJAUZ010000002.1, read as the reverse complement.
AGAGAACCTCGCCTGGCACCCAGGGGTAGACGAGGGCCAGTCCCTCATTCGTCGTGATGCTGTGCAGCAGGGGCGTGATGGCTGGGTGAGTGACGGCCAGGTGCACGCTGACGGCTCGCCGCAGCGACGACACAGCTGCAGGGACTGAAGCGCTCTTCACGAACCATCTCCGCCCTTCCACCAGGACCCCGTACGAGACACATCCGGAGTCCTGATCGGCAAACGCGCGAAAGATCGTTCCGATGTCCGCAACGTAGGCGTCGAGATTGAGCATTTTCAGCGTTGCCTCTCCATGGTGAGTACGGCCTGGCGATTGACGTCATGCGGTTGGGGCAGATCCGGGATCTTCGGAATCAGGACTTCAGCAGTGCCATGCCCCGTTCGACGGGTGCCCGGGATGTGGCCAGTGCCCGGTTGACCGTCTGCTGTGTTGGGGATAGCTGCCCGCCGGGCGGCCGTCTGCGCCCGGTGGTGACCCAGGGGCCGGCGCCCTGGTAGGCGGGGTCGGCCAGGACTGGGACACCTTTTCGTTCGCAGACCCGGATGATCCCGTGAGTGCGGGCCGCGGTCAGGTCGTGGCGCCGGCCCGGCAAGGCCGGCGAGATCCACAGCACCTGCCCGGTCGCCGCTGGTACACGGCTGGGCTGACCAGCGGTGGAGCCTCGGCCAGCGCGTCCGGGTCGCGGGCCACGCGCTCGAACTTGTACCGGATCCAGGCAGCAGCCCAGCCGGGCTGGACTCCTACCGGCCAGTCCTGACCGTGCCGGAAGACTGGCTCACCGCACTTCGGGGCCTGCATGACGACGCCTGGCGTCAGGGTGCAAGCTGATTGAGAAGCAAATAGCCTTGATGGCGAAGAGCTCGCTGAGGCAGGGACTTGGTAGCAATCGTTCTACCCTCTCTACATACTCACCAGAATCCTGGGTGGTGGAGGTGTGGCGTGAGCATCAGGAGGATATTTCTGATTGCACCAAGTGCATGGTCCCTGTTGGCTGGCACGATAGCCGGAGCGGCTATCAACATCCTAACGTCGGAAGTGTCGCAGACTGCGAAGCCGCTTCAAGGGACCATCATCGCCTCCGCAGCTCTTCTAATACTTTCGGCTATTTTGTTTGCTTGGTTTAGCCTCAACCTTGAAGGGTTTCGAGGTGATTCTCGGGACGCTTCCGAGTTCGAGCGCCTCATTACACTTTCCAGCGTGAGCCGCAAATTGAGCATCCTGTTGATATCTGGAACTTCAGTTTTGGCCAGCGCAATTGGGGTCCTGTTCCTAAGGTGAGGCGATGCAGTATGGGATTCGAGGACCTACAGCGACACTTGGCAAGTCAGTCATGGCCGACGTTCCCAGGGAAACCGACATGGGAGGACGTTTCGTTCCACGGACTCCCAGGACGAGAAGAGCTCCTCAGCCGTGTGGCACAGAGGCTCGAGCAAGCCCATGTGGTGATATTTGGTGGACCAAACCGCGGGAAGACTTTCTTCTCATATCAGGCTGGGAGGCTCTGGCATGATATCTCCAGGACCGGCAATCCCGCTGTTCGGTATGCCTCCGCAAGCGAGCTCGAAAATGAGGATCTAGAAGATCTTGCGATAGCCGACCAACAGTACAGGAGGTACAAAACTCCAACGCTGTACATTTTGGACGACTGCCACTTGAACGAAGACATTGCCAGGAATCTCTACATGAAAGCGAGTCCTCCAGGCGTAGTCGTTCTATTTTGCTTCCGGGGCAACTCATTCATTGAACTGCCTAGATGGGTTTTGGCGTTGAAAGAGAGGACGGCGGGTTCCGATGTTGTCTTGCTCACACGGAATCATCAATTGGATTTGGAAGTAGTAAAGGAATACACTCGCAGAGTCGAACGAAGCGCCACCAAGGAGGACATGAAAGCCCTCGTACGGCATTCTGGTTTTGACCTGGCGGGAATCGTGGAATCTTTGGAAGTGTGGAACAAGAAGCCAGAAATATCGCTAAGGCAAGTGGATCGAAATGCCGTCCTGGATTTCATTAAAGAAGAATATGGGATCGCCCCATTCAGTGGCGATCGCTGCAAGGCGCTTCACGTCTTGGCCGTCCTTGGGGCGCGGGAATACACCACACCTGTGGAGATGCTTACCCGTTTCTCTGGAGCGATGCAAAAATTGTTGGCTGAGGGCCTGGTCAGTGAGAGTCCGACCAGACGTGGACGCTACCAGCTCAGCAACATAAAGGTTTGCGATTGGGTTCTGCGTGCGCTGTCTCGGCACTGCAAAACAATCATACCGACCGACGACTCAATTGTGCATGAGTACTACGAACGCTCCATCGCGACCGGGGGAGTAGGAATTTATGCGCTGCGCTGGTTTGCTGAACGCCGGGAGCGTGAACTAGTATTTCGGATTCTGAGAGACCAGAAAATAACCCCAAGGCTGCGAAGCTCTCTGGAAAACGTATCGGGGGCGATGCTCAGGAAAATACTGCACCCCGTCCTCTACTCCCTTCCCCAAAATGAACGCTGGCGCCTCCAGGACCTCCTCACGCCCTCAGCGACTACGCTGTTGAGTGAAAGCTTGAAGGGGGCTCCCGCTTATCAGGTAGACCAGGGCATGAGAGTCCTGTGCTCAACTGTCAATCCATGCACTGTTTTCGATGGTTGGGGCATTGAAGACTGGCAGACAACAATTAACAAGTCCTCCATCAATAGCCTAAAGAGCCTCGCCTACTCCATCCTCCGTTACCGTCTGAATCCTGCAGCAAACTCGCTTGCAAGGGCGCTCTCTTCTGGCGATCTACAGGGTGTTCTCACAAAATGCCAGACTTCAATGAGTAGCCTGAGCGGCCTCATCGGCAATCTAGAGAGACTAGAAAAAGGGTGCACTGCGCCATTCCTTGAGAAGGTGTTGAGCGCCGACCTTGCTTTGGTCATGGAGAATGCAGAGCCGGGCAGCTTTTCCTCAATCCTCTATCGGATGAATGAGGCTGAGCACCCTGAAATCGTCATGCAGTTCATCGTCCGAAATCGCGATTCCTTGCAAAAGATGCTGGACCGGGCGGATTGGAAAGCGCGCTTCTGGCTGCTATGGAACGCGTCTCAGGCCGACAAGGAGAGTGCCGCGGTTTTTATGCGGCAAACCAGCGGAACTTTGCTTCCTCGCCTAGATGACGATACTTACATGCCATATCTGGGCCTAGCGAACTATTTGGGTGTCGATCATCCGCCCGCTCCCCTCCCCTCGAACACAGCGATAGTCGCCATGATAGAAGAAGAGTGGAGTCCGACCGCTGTCGGCCTAATACTGCGCGCTGTTGCCGTCCACGGCGACCCCGCCCTCATAGAAGACCTAAAAGGTGAATTGTCGATAGAGTATTGGGATTGGCGAGTATCATCAGTGCCAATTCCAGCTGTCCGTGATCTGCTTTCTCAATCTCTGGCGATTTTTTGCCACTGAGCCGTTTCAGCGCGGTCACCGATCGGGTGATGCCAGTGTGGTGGAGGCGGGGCCGCAACGCACGAGGCTCCCATGCCGTTGAGGGAGATGTTCGAAGTCTCAACCCCATCGGCACAGAAGCCTCGTTGGTTCCCTATCCTGCCGCACTCGACCTGCCCCACGCCCTGGTCGAGTGGGTAACGATGCTCATCGTCACCCGCGAGGGTGACCGAAGGCGCAAACTCCCGCCGCACCAGCGCGCGCTCGTCGCTCTCGTGTACTTGCGGCGCCACGACACCCTCACCCGTATCGCGGCTGGCTTCGGGATATCCGTCGGCACCGCCCACGCCTATGTCACCGCCGTCACCGGGCTACTCGCGGCCCGTACACCCGGCCTGCTGAAAACCCTGCGCGAGAACGACCCCAACTTCGTGCTGCTGGACGGGACCCTCGTCGAGTGCGACCGCGTCGGCGACAGCCGGGAGGACTACTCGGCCAAGCACCGCCGGCACGGAGTGAGCCTTTTCAGCGTTGCCTCTCCAGGGTGAGGACGGCCTTGGTGATGACGGTCATGCGGTGGGGCTGACGCGGGACCTGCGGAAGATCTGCCAGCACTTCAGCCGTGCCATGCCGCGTTCGACAGGGGCCCGGGTTTGCGCGAGGGCGCGGTGACAGTGCGCTGAGTGGGAGTGAGCTCCCCGCCGGGCGGTCGTTTGAGGCCGGTGGCGACCCAGGGGCCGGCGCCCGTGTAGGCGCGATCGGCGAGGATCGGGGCGCCCTGGCGCTCGCAGATCTGGATAATGCGGTGGGTGCGGGCGGCGGTCAGGTCGTGGGTGCGGCCCGGCAGCGCGGGCGAGATCCACAGCACCTCACCGGAGGGGTCGGTGACGACCTGGACGTTCACGCCGTGCCGGCGGTGCTTGGCCGAGTAGTCCGCCCGGCTGTCGCCGACGCGGTCGCACTCGGCGAGGGTCCCGTCCAGCAGGACGAACTCCGGGTCGTGCTCGCGCAGAGTCTTGAGTAGGCCGGGAGCCCGTTCGGCGAGCAGGCCGGTCACGGCGGTGACATACGCGTGGGCGGTGCCGACGGATATCCCGAATCCGGATGCGATGCGGGAGAGGGTGTCGTGGCGGCGTAAGTACACCAGAGCGACGAGCGCACGCCGGTGCGGCGGGAGTTTGCACCGTCGGTCACCCTCGCGGGTGACTATGAGCATCGTGACCCACTCGACCAGGGCGTGCGGGAGGTCGAGTGCGGCAGGATACGGAACCAACAGGGCTCCTGTGCCGATGGGTTGAGACTTCGAACACCTCCCTCAACGGCACGGGAGCCCTGTGCGTTGCGAACCCCTCCCTCACCCCCGGCCCCGTCACCCGATCAGTGGCCACGCTGAAAACGCTCATTGGCCACGTGGGCGACGTCAAGGAGAGGATGCGGCATCATGCTCGTGATCGTGCCAAGTCTGGTCCGATGCCGCAGGGAGTTTCCCGTTCGAGGCAGGAAACGCGCCCGGCTCGGAGCATTCGCCCACGGCAGACATGGAAGAGACGCGAAGGACTGGAACGCTCTCCGGGACCATGCCAACGTACAACGTCCCCGAAAACACCAGGTCAGCAAGGCCTCGTGCGTGCTCCAGGCGGCCCATGGGCTCACTGCACTCTCGATCGAGCCATGGCTCCAGGAGATCCTCTGTCCAAGTCTGTATTGCTCTCTCTGCGCCTGACGGCTCCTCCTCTGTTCACGCTCGGCGCTGTGTGCGCATGGACTGAGAAGCAGCATGTTGACTATGGCGGCATCGCCACGGCGCTCTGCCTGAGTGTCTGCGCGGCTGGCCTATTCGCCGAAGACTTTCTCCAGGATTGCTACCGAAGCGATCTAGCTGCACTCGCTCACGTCGCCGTGCACCCGGGCGTGAATGTCCGACAGGTCGCCCGCGCGGTGGGTGTCTCGGAGAAGGTCGCGACCCGAAGCCTCGACTGCCTTGTCCGCGACGGGATCGTGGCTGCGCAAAACGACGCCGACGGGCGATCGCCTCGGTCATTTCGGTTGGCCCTCTGACCCCTCCGGACAGCGCCTGAGGTTCACACAGCGGCGTACATATATAGCCGACGATCCCCGGTTAGCCAAACCGGGGATCCTCCAGATCATTGACGTAGTTCGCACCGACTACGCGGCGGTGGCGTGGTGCGGGCTGCCCTGTCCAAAATCCGCTGCGGCCCGAGCCATGCCCTGCGCAGTCACTGCGCGCGGGCGTCGTCGGAAGCCCAGGGCGAAGTGAAAGACCCGACCATGTGCGAAACCCTGCTCTCTGTCCCCCGCGTGGCCCAGATTCTCGACATCAGCCGGAGGTCCGTCTACCGGTACATCACCTCGGGCGAGCTGTCGGTTGTTGACCTGCGCACAGGCAACGAACGCTCGCGCGTCCGCATCCCGAGCAAGGACGTGCATGAACTGGTCCGGCGGCGCACGGCCGCCTCTCCCCGGCGCTGAGCTGAGTCCGACCCCATACGTGTTGAGGCGAGAGCCGTCGTCATACCCAAGACAATCGGAAAGGGCATATGCCGTACCTGCGCAAGCTGGCCTCCGGAAATTGGCAGGCCACTGTCAGAAACCATACTGGCGAGCGGTTCACTGAAACGTTTCCCCTTCGGTCGCAGGCCCGCGAATGGGGCCTGGACCAGGAGGCGAAACTCCGCCGGAATGCGTATCAGGATCCGCAGGCGGGGAAGATCAAGTTTGGGGAGTGGCACGACCGCTGGTGGGAAGCCCGCGTCGTGGAACCCCATACGCAGCGAGGAGACGCTTCATGCATACGTACCCACATCACTCCGTACTGGTCTGATTGGGAAGTGCGCGCGATCTCCCGCCTGGACGTGCAGTCCTGGGTCCGGAAGCTGGTCGTGGAGAAGAAGGGGGCCTCGGCGATCCGGCGGGCCTACAACCTGATGTCCTCCATCATGCGAGCGGCGGTCGACGAGAACCTCATTTCCGTGACGCCTTGCAGGCGCATCGACCTGCCCCGGGAGGCGGTAAAGCCGCCGCAGTGGTTCACCGTCGAGGAGGCCCAAGCCATCCTCGACGAGCTCGAAGAGCCGTGGCAGACGATGGTGCTGCTCGCCTTCTACACAGGCCTGCGGTGGGGAGAGCTGGCCGGTCTCCATGGGCACCGCATCGACTGGCGGCGGGGCCGGCTGTTCGTCGTGGAGGTCAACACGAAGTCAGGGATCAAGGAGTACCCGAAGAGCTCGAAGAGCCGCCGCGAGGTCCCGATCCCCGAGCACGTTCTCGACGCCCTTGCCCGCCACATGCGCGGGCGCGACCGCGCGGGAGTCGTCTTCACCACTGTCACCAAGGGCCGGTCCGGTCGGTTGCTCGACGACGGCAACTGGCGGACCCAGACATGGTGGCCCGCGGTCAAGCGCGCGCACTACGCAGAACCTGACGGGACGAACCGGCCGGTTCCGCACTACCCGCCGCACTCCATGCGTCACACCTGTGCGTCCTGGCTGGTTCAGAAGGGGGTGTCACTGTACGAGGTGCAGCACCTGCTCGGGCATGAGAGCTACCAGACCACGCAGCGGTACGCGCACCTCGCCCCCGATGCTCACCAAGCGGTCCTCGGAGCCTGGCAGCGGCTGGACTCCCAACTGATCGTTCCAGACGGGGCCACCCCGAGCCCGGGCACGGATGCTCGCCGTCGGTGACGGTAGGTAACCTCCCGTCCACCTCGCACATAGCGTTTCCCCGGCGCCGCCGGCCACACCCCTTTCCGCGTGTGGCCGGCGGCGCCGTACCCGTTTCCGCTACCCTGGCCAGGGCGCCCCTCAAGGGCGGCACGGCAAGAGTGGCGATAGCCCGTGACGCACGCCGACGCTGGTGACGCTCGTTTGACGCACGGCCCGTTGGAGAGTAGGGGAAAACCGCCTCTGACCTGCGGCTTTGACTACCACCCCACGGGTCCACATCTTCCCGATGACGCACCACGTGGAGTGCGTGGCGATTCTGGAGCCGGTGAAGGACGAGGCGTGAGCGGCGGATTCAGGCGGGTACGACGCGTGCTGAGATCGCCGCTGGTCTGATACGAACCGTACGGACACCGCCAGGGTCCGGCGCGCGCCGTCGAAGTCGGCGAGCCTGGCGCCAGTACGGCTGTAGCCAGCCGGGTGCTCGCCAGGTGTCTGGCGTCAGGTTCTCCCGCAGGCGCACGTGGCCAGGATGTCCAGTTGGTCGCCACACTGGTGCAAGTAGTCGTCCAGGCGCAGGGTCTGCCGGTCGTAGTCGAACACGACGACGGGGCCGGCGGTGTGCTCGGACGGGTAGTGCTGCCGGTACTGGACAACACCGGGGTGACTGAACCGCTGGAGTACGGCTGGCTCCCGGTGGGCGGCGTAGTCGACCGACTGCCGCGAGGCCGCGGAGGAGTTGCGTTCCCGGAAGTCGATGCGGACCCGGGCTGTCTCGGGCAGCTCGCTGTGCTTGGCGTTGTAGTCGGCTCAGGTCGGCCCGTGAAGCAGACCGCTTCAGCCACCCACACGCGCTTGCCGTCCTGCCCGATCGGCCCGGCCGGTTCCTTGGCCTTCTTGTTGACCAGATGCAGCGGCTTGCCGTGGGGCTCCCGGCGCCGCATGAGGTTCATCGGGATCACGGTGCCGGCCACAGCGCGCAAGGAGCCGTTCTGCACGGAAGCAGAGACATCGAAACCCTTGATCTGGGGTTCAGGTCAGGGGTGTCGGGAGGGGTGGTGTGGCGTGTGTCCACGTTGCGTCGAACTGTCGCAGGGCGGCGGTGTAGAGGAAGCCGGGCGCTCGCGCGTACAGGCACGGGGAGTTTCTGCCATGGGCCGACGCACTGTAGTAGGTGAGGTAGGCGGCACGGTCCGTCGCGATCACACGGCAGTTGTTCGGCAGGTTGAAGGTGCGCAGTTCAATGTCGTCCCTCGCCTGTGTCACCCGGGCCAGGTAGTCGATGTTCGTCCGGACCTGGCTTCTGAGCACACCCACCGCGAAACCGGGATCGAATCGGGCCACCTCCTCGGAGCGCCTGTCGAGCCACGAGTCCTCTCTGGGGTCGGGGTCGGGATCGGGCAGGAGGATCTGGACGGACTGCGGGGAGGCACCTGCCGACCACAAGGGTGAGAACACCTCACGGGTGAGCACGTTTCCCCGGCCCGCCAGCACTTTGACCCAGCGGGCTCTCCGCAGATCGCGAGCGAGGTCCCGTTCGGACGAGGACTGGTGGCGGTAGACGCGTCCGAGGCCGGTCCCCGTGTACCGGGAGCAGGTGGCGAGCAGCCACCACAGGGGACGGGCGCCGCGGAGCAGGCCGAGGACGAGGAGGATCGCGCTGGCTGCAAGAGAGCCGAGGATTCCGAGCAGAAATTCGGTCATGCGGAGCCTTCTTCCGGTGTCGAGTCGGATTCGGCGCGGCCCACGACTGGGTCAACAGAGGAAGGGGAGCAGGAGTCGCAGAACGTGTGCGGCGTTGCGGGCCGCGAGTTCGTGGTGTGCGTGTCCCTTCGCTTCGTCTGCGTTGTCGGAAACGCCTCGGATGACGATCCAGCCGGGATTCGTCTCGTCGTGCACGGAGTTCTCCTGCCAGTACTGGCTCAGTCCTCCCGCTTCCATGTCCACTGCCAGCACCTTCTCGTTGTACTGCGCGAGGTATCGACGGATGTCGCTGTCGCGGTCGGCGATGACTGCTTCACCGGAGCCGATCAGTCCCGGATACACCTCGTATTCCCCCGAGGGTTGTGGGGCGAGCTGACCGTGGATGCGGGCGGGTGTGCCGTGCTCGGTGAAGAAGGCGTTCACGGCGTGCACCACCGGGGCCGGGGCCTGTCGGTGTTCCCCGCGTCTGCGGACGTCACCGAGCGGATTGATTTTGCGGTTCTCGTAGTAGACGACTTCGGTCGAGACGATGACGTTCCCGATGCGGGCGTGCTCGTCGTGAATACCGCCCCCCACCCCGACGAGGACCCACATCCGAGGAGCGTAGTGGCGTCGCAGGTTCTCCAAGGCCGCCATGGTCGACCGCTGCCCTTGGCTCTGAGTCTGAGTGGCGACGATGCGTACGGTTGAATCCGGAGTGGCGTATTCTCCGCGGTAGAAGTAGAGGCCGCCTGGCGCCTTGTGCCGTTCGAGCTTCAACTCGGCGCACAGAGAGCGCAGTTCCTCGCTGAGGATGGTGACGATTCCGACGTCCCACGTGTCCTGCTCAGCCGCTGCCATGGCGCCGGCGACCGGTGTGCCGCTTTGCTCCGCCGGGGGCGCTGCGACCACGCGGGCGTGGCTGCCCACGGCGTTGTTGCTGATGGTGTTGCCGTTTCCATGAGAGCTGATGCCTCGGTTGGTGTTCACTGAGCTCCTCCTTCGCCGGGGCCGTCGGCCGCTGTCGCAGGGTGCGCCAGAGCGCCGACCTGGGCTGCATCGCCTACTGCGTTGTTGCTGATGGTGTTGTTGTCACCGAAGTTGAAGATCCCGCTGTTGATGATTTTGAGCGCTCGGTTGTTGAACTCGGATGCGTCCACATCCTTGGTCAGCAGGAAGTCGCCTGCTGCTCGAAGCAGGCGTTGTTCGATCGTCTTCATCCGGCCGAGGATGTCGGTCTTCTCCAGTTGGACCTTGGACCACGCCTGGGCCGATTCCTCCCGGATGCTCACACGACTGCCGATGAGGACATTGGGTATCGGGGTGGAGGTGAGATCCGCAGGGAGAACGGCAGCCCTGACCAGAGCCTGGAGATACCGGATGATCCGCCACGAGCGCTCGACCTGTTCGGGGAGAGCGAACAGTTCACGGAAAGCAGCCGATACAACCGCCGTCAGGCCGTGCTGGCCGAACTCGGCTGTCCGTTGGAACGACCTCGGCGTGTGCGCGAGGACGCACGCTGCCGTGGAGATGATCAGGGTTCGTCCTCTTACGCTGACGTGGAGCAGGACGGTCGCCACGTACTCCGCACCCTCCAGCGGTGTGGTGACCTCGAGGAAATGGTGCCCCCTTGACCCTGGTGTGTTGATGATGTCCCGTAAATCCGCGTCGGTGAGCTGTTGCGGGAGCAGGGAGCGATCGGTTGCCACGTCGGTCTCGGACACGTAGACGCGGTCCCTGACCTGCGCGGGCAGACGTACCTCGTGGCTGTCGGTGTTGAGTAGGCGTACTGCCTGGCGCAAGTGCTCGACGAGCTCGTGTGCCTGGAAAGGGGGCACGAGATGCTCTCGCTCCTGCAGAGGGGCGTCATCGTCGTCGACGGGACGCAGGAGTTGGACGCTCATCGGCGGGTTCCACTGGTAGACGATCTCTCCGGCACCGATGAAGGGAGACTCTCTTCCGAAGAGCGTGAACACGGTCAGATCGTCCTCGGTCACTCCCTTGTCCTGATTGTGGCGAGGGCGGCGGTACACGGTGTGCACGTCCTCCTGTTGAACGTCGGCCACCCGCTGCCGGCGGGAAAGACGCGCGGGGCGCAGGGTCGGCGCCCGGAGGATCCGATTGAGCTGCAGCTGGCGTATGGCTCCGATGGCGAGGCACATGAGCATGAGAGCTGCCCCCACGTGGAGGGCTGCGGTGGCGTCGCGGGGGTGGATGAGCGCGAGTGCGAGGCCCGTTGTCGCGACAGCGAGCGCGATGCTGCCGACGCGTTGCAGCGCCAGTGACTTCTCCGATCTCCTTCTCGGCAGCATCTGTTGGAGGCGGCGCTGATGCACACGCTGCCAGTGCTGCCGCTCCTTGTTGCGGGGTGCGGTCTTTCGGTCGATCCGGAGCTCGCGGTCGCCCCGGTGGATGAGCAGACCCAGACGGAGGAGCCACAGGAGAGCCAGGCCGCATGCCACGAGAACGCTCGCGGGCAGGGCACCTGCACACGTCGGCGCGATGACCGAACCGAGCAGCGTGATGCGCAGCACGGCCGTAAGGGTTGCGGCGCGCCATGCATGGCGCATGACCGGGACGATGTCGAAGCCGTACGAAGGGGCCACCCTGCGGTGCGGGGACGTGCAGACCTTGTCGATCACGAGGTCGCGGAAGTGCTCGTCAACGTATGCGCCCGTGCATAAGTGACGTGTTACGGCGGTGAGTTCGTCGCCGGAGCCCTTTGCGGGTGGTGCGGGGAGAGTGGCCATGTCCTGCCCTCGCCGTCCTGGGGTTAAGGTCTGAGTGACCATAAGAGGCGAGAGTGTTCAAGTCAATGTGACCTTTAGGGGTTCCTTTGGATGACTGGCTGAAAGACTCCGATGAGGTGGAGGCCTCGTGGGTGACGGTGGACCTCGCGATCTTCACGCTGCGGGGCACCCGCCTGATGGTGCTCCTGATCGACCGGGGACTGGAGCCGTTCCTGGGTCGGCCTGCGCTCCCCGGTGGGTATGTCCAAAAAGGGGAGACCCTACGGCAAGGCGCGCTACGTGAGTTGTGGGAGGAAGCCGGCATCGACGGCGGTCTCCTCCACCTGGAGCAGCTGGGTGCTTACGGTGACCCTGGACGAGATCCGAGAGGGCGGGTGGTCACCGTCGCGTACCTGGCCCTGGGGCCTGACCTGCCCGCGCCCGTGGGTGGTACGGATGCGCACCACGCCTACTGGGCATCGGTGGAAGACCTGGACCGGGACGGCGTGAGGCTGGCGTTCGATCATTCCGAGATCCTCGCCGACGCTCTGGAGCAGGTCCGCCGCAAACTCGAGCACACCCCTGTCGCCACGGCCTTTTGTGCAGCTGAGTTCACTCTGAGCGACTTGCGCACGGTCTACGAAGTGGTCTGGGGGCAGCCGTTGGATCCGAGCAACTTTCGGCGCAAGGTGCTGGGGACCGCAGGATTCGTGGAGCCGACAGGTGGACAGAGGATGCCTTCGACGGGCCGTCCGGCTGCGCTCTACCGCACGGGGAACGCAGGGGTGTTGAGCCCTCCCCTCCTGCGTATGGGCGGGCAGCCTGCATAGTTGGCCGAATTGGGCCGGGAGCCAGGGCCTCCCGTTGGAGTGGGTTGGCGTGGGTGTGCCGGTTGGGAGGCCCTGGGTGGGATTGGGGGTGCCGGAGTTCTGGGGCCGGGGTTTCTTGGTCACGCCCTTGAGGCGGGACCCGTTTACAGGTGGCCCTGGTCCTTCAGGACCCGGCGGGCCTGGGCGAAGAGCATGCCCACGTTGACCGTCTTGCGGCAGACGACCACGGCGACCACCTCGTCGTCGCTGTCCACTCTGAGGAAGAGGTGGGCGAGGTTGTCGCTGTTGACCAGGATTTCCTGGAAGTAGTGCTCGTCGCTGACGACGCCGCGGCGTTCCTTGAAGATGCCTTCGATCATGAGGACGTTGCGGCCCTGGAAGAGGTCGAGCGTGGCGGCCGCGAGCATGTCGAGGACCTCCGGCGGGTGCGAGTCGACGGTCTCGACCGAGAGCAGCATGCCCGTGGACATGTCGATGACTCCCGCGGCCACGCAGTCCGGCACCTCGGCGCGCAACGCCTTGACGGTGCTCGTGACGCGGCTCGCCATGCTCTGCGGTCCGTGCGTTTCCGACCCGCTCATCGCGCTCCTTCTCCGGTTCTGTCGTGGTGGCCCGCGTCCGCGGGGGGTTCGGTGAGCAGGGTGGTGATGCGCTGCGCGGAGGCCTGGGCCTCGGTGTGCAGGCGGGTGATGTCCATGCCGGCGTCGCCGAGCACCCCGATCAGGGCCATGTCGCCGAGGGAGTGGGTGACGAGGTAGCCGTCGGTGAACTGGGACACGGTGTGGTGGAGCAGGCCCCGGTGCGTCATGGAGCCGGCGCGGCGGGCGATGTTGAGGGTCGCCGCGGTGAGGGCGGCCAGGCTCTCGGGCTCCGCGGTGTCGTCGGTCTCCGCCGTGATCAGCAGACCGTCCACGGACGCCACGACGACGTCGGTGACGCCGACGACCCGGTTCCGCAGGGTCCTCACCTCTGCCGCCAGCTGGGCTTTCCTTGTTGTCACTGCGCTCCTGTCGGGTTCGTTCGTGCGAGGGCGTGCGTGCCGCCGCCGGCGGGGGCGGCGGGGTGGCGGGTGATGGGCGGCGGGCGGCCTAGAGGCCGGCGGCCGGGCGGAGCGGCAGGACGTTGGTGATGCCGCTGGCTCCCGGCAGGCGGCGCGGGAGGCCGTCCGTGGGCGTGCGGGGCCCGGCGTACGGGTCCGTGGCCGTGGACGCGTCGGGTACGACGGCCTCGACCAGGTCCTCGCCGAGCAGCCGGGAGACCTCGACCGCGACGGCGTACAGGCTCCGGCCGAGGAGGAACGCGATGTCCCTGGTGCTGCGGCGGCCGTTGACGCGCAGCAGGATCTCCCGGCGCTCGCCGTCGGCGGCGGTGTCCAGGGCGGCGGTGCCGGCGTCGGTGCGGCCGAGCCGGGTGCGGAACGGGGAGAAGGGGTGGCGGCGAGCGGCGAGGGCGCGGATGCGCCGTTCCGCTTCCCGTACGAGCCAGTCGGGCTCGATGGGCCGGAGGGCGGGGACCCGGCAGTCGTGCGTGTCCCGTTCGAGGGTGAAACCGTCGATCCGGCCCATTCCGATGGCCAGCGCGCCGTCCAATGCGGCCGCCACGCAGATCAGCTGCAATTCCGCGGCGCCGACGAGTTTGCGTTCGACGAGTTCGGCGCCGAGGGGCCGTTCCGCGGGGCAGGACAGCGTCGCGGCGGCCCAGTCCGTTTCGCTGATGCGGGCGGACCGCAGGAGGAGGGTTTCCGCGCCGGGGGCACCCGGCGAGGCCACCTCGGCGATGGCGCCGTCCCGGAGGTGGAAGGATCCGCCGGGGTCCCCGGCGACCAGCAGCGTTCCGGAAACCCGGTGCAATGGTGCCTCGGCCAGGGTCCTGGCGACTTCCTGACCCATCAGCCGGGACGGTTTCCTGAGGGCCGGTACATCGATTTCTGGCATTCCCCTGCAATCGGCCGCGCTTTTCGTGGATTTCCCGGAAACCGAAATCCGCTCACGTCAGCCCGGGAAGTGGTGTTCACCCTAAAGGGGGATCTCCCGGCGGGCGGCCGGTCGCCCGCTTATTCGCGGCAAGTGAACTGTTGTGACGAGTTCCGGTCGTTCTGGTTTCGCATTTGCTGCTTCCGGGCGATGCGGTGGAACGTGCGGCTACGCGTTCGGGGCCGGGGTGGCGGGGGTCGCCGGAGTGTACGGGCGGCCCGCGGCGACGACGAGGTGGGGGGCGCGGAGGGCGGTCAGGTCGGTGAGGGGGTTGCCGTCGACGACCAGGAGGTCGGCGCGGTGGCCGGGGGCGAGGCGGCCGGTGCGGCGGGCGAGGCCCAGGGCTGCTGCGGCGTGGACGGTGGCCGTGTCGATGACGTCGGGCGGGGTCATGCCGATGTGCAGGAAGAACTCCAGGCTGGCGACGAAGCCGTCGAAAACGGCGCGGGAGATCCCGGCGTCGGTGCCGGGCAGGAGCCGTACGCCGCGCTGGGCCATCCAGCGGATGCGCCGGAACATCTCCTCGGCCCGTTCGGTGCCGAAGCGTTCCGCGAAGCCGCGCCAGTCGGGGCTGGCGGCGGGGCACACTGCGATGCCCCGGTCGGCCAGGGCGGCCACCAGGTCTTCGCGTACGTCGAAGCCGTCGCGGGCCATCCAGGTGCAGTGCTCGATGGTGTCGACGCCGGCGGCCACGGCGGCCTCGATGCCCTCGGTGCCGTGGGCGTGGGCGGCCACCGGCAGGCCGGCGCGGCGGGCCTCGGCCACGATGACGTTCATCTCGTGCGGGGTGAACTGGGCCTGCCAGACAGGCGGCCCCCCCTTGGTGATGCCGCCGCCGGTGGCCATGACCTTGATGAGGTCGACGCCGTTCGATGCGTTGCGGCGTACGGCGGCCCGGATCGCGTCCTCGCCCTCGACTTCGCCGCCGAGGAACCAGCAGTGTCCGCCGGGGCCGGTCAGCGGGGTGCCGGCGGACAGGAGGCGGGGTCCGGGGCGGTTGCCGGCGGCGATCTCGTCGCGGAGGCGGACGGCCAGGCCGCCGCGGTCACCGAGGTCCCGAGCTGTGGTCACGCCGGCTGCGAGGAGCCGTTCGGCGCGGGCGGCCATCTGCGGGTACAGGTCGTCGTCGGAGGTGGCCAGCAGGCTCGCCACCGGGTCGGGGCCGGCGTCGAGCGCGAGGTGGACGTGGGCGTCGATCAGGCCGGGCAGCAGGGTGCCGTCGGGGAAGTCGAGGCGTACGGCGGACGGTTCGGCCAGGCGCTCGACCTCGACTCGGGGTCCGGTGGCCGTGATCGTGTCGTCCCGGACCAGGACGGCTCCGTTCCGGATCACCTCGCCGCCGGGGCCCGCGAGTACCTGTCCCGCCGCCAATACGGTCTGCTGCTGCATCGTGCGCCTTCCTGGTGGAGCCGGGCGTGGTGTGCTGCGGGCCCGGAGGCTGGACAGGGCCCGCGGTGCAACGTAACGGCTCGTCCGGGTCGGGGCGTTCGGGGCGTTCGGGGTGGTGGCCGGGATGCGCCGGTGGCGGGCGGGGCGGGCGTCAGGCCGTCAGGTGGGTGTGGGTGGTGCGGCGGGCGGCGGCGAGGAGGGCGTGGATGCGGGGGGTCGCCTGGTCGATGTCGGTGAGAGGGCTGGGGAAAGGGAGGCGGGTGGTGTGGGTGGTGGTGGGGTGTTCCAGGCGGAAGGTGATGCCGTGGCGGTCCAGGGCGACGGGGAGGGCGCGGGTGAGGCCGTGCTTGAGGCGGGGGGAGACGAGGCGGAGGAGGAGGGTGACGAGGTCGGGGTGGGCGGAGGTGAGGTGCTGGAGCATGGCCGCCTCGGAGCCGGCGAGCGGGTCGGGATCGGCCGAGTTCAGCTCGTCCAGCGTGACGTAGGTGCGGCCGTCGGCGTCCTCGATGACCGCCTGGCCGAGGTACAGGCAGGTGTCGGTGGTGGTCTCCGGGTCGTACGGGGCCGGCACCAGGCCGGTGAGCGTCACCCGGGCGCGGACCCGGTCGCGTACGGGGGTGGGGGCGACGTCGGTGAACTCGACGCGGACCGGGACGCGGGGGGTCGGGTCACCGGCGGTCCGGGGCCCGTTGGGGTGCGGGCAGGGGTCCGCGGGGGCGCTCGGGTCGTGGAGGTGCAGGCGTCCCAGGGCCGGTGAACTGCTCAGCCGGTGGATCTCGTGGCGGTGGCCGTCCGCGGTGACGGTCATGGAGTGGGCGGTCGTGACGATCGAGCGCATCCGCTCGGCGGGGGTGGGGCGCGGTGCGGCGGCGGGGCGGAAGGGCATGGGGGCTCCTGGGGCGAGGGGCAGCAAATCTACTTAGGCATGCCTAACCTAACTTAGTGAGTGGGTCGGTGGAAGGGCGCCCCCGGGGGCGAGGAGGGTGCGCGCACCGGCACCGCCGGCACCGGCCGGGCCCGGGCAGTCGGCGCAGGGCGGACGTGCCGCCGCTGCCGCCCCTGTTCGCCTTGCCCGTCCGGGACCTGTGGCCGGCGAGGGTGCTGACGGCCGCTTCGGTCGGCCCGGCGAGGCTCTGGTGGGGACGCTCCGGGGGTGCTGTGCGGGCGTGCTCGCGCTCGACTGCCGCTGGTGCGGGGTGCGACGGCGCGTCGTGCGATCCCGTGGCCGCGGGGTGGAGCAGGCGAGCCGTGCGGTGACCCAGGGCGGGAGCGGGAGCGGAAGCTGTGCTGCCGGCGTCGTCCGGGGGCGGCGCGGGGTGCGCCGTGTCCGGGACGGTGGGATGGAGGCGGTCTCCGCGCCGGCGTCCTGCGCGGCCTGCGCGACCGCGGCGGCGTCCGGCCCGGCGAGGCTCTGGTGGGTGGCTCCGTGGGTGCTGTGCGGGCGTGCTCGCGCTTGCCTGCCGCTGGTGCGGGGTGCGTTGGTGCGTCGTCGGATTCGTGGTCGCGGATCGCGGCCTCTGTGTCCGACTGGCCGTGGCCGGGGCGATGGTGGAGCAGGTCGGGCCGTGCGGTGGCCTCGTGCGGGGCTGGAAGCGTGCTGGTGACGTCGGCCGGTGGTGTCCGCGGGCGGGCCGGATGCCGGGTCGCCCCCGGTCGCCTCGGCCGCGCCCCGGGGAGGCCGTCGGCCGCAGGCGGTTCGGGCCGGTCGCGGATGCCCCGGCCCCGTGGCCGCCCTGCGGGTTTGCGGCCGGGTGGTGCGGGCAGGCGCTGAAGTCACTGGGGACCCAGGGATGGAGGCGGTCATGGCCACCAGCACACTGCTCGCCATCGTGATCCCGGTCGCGGTCGTCCTGATCGCCGCCGGGGTGGCACTGTGGCTGCTCCGGCGGCGCAGGGCGCTCCGTGAGCGGTTCGGGCCGGAGTACGAACGGACCGTGGCGGACGAGGGCAGCAAGCGGGCCGCGGACTCCGAGCTGCGGCAGCGCGAGGAGCGGCACGAGCACCTCGACATCAGGGAGCTGCCGGCCGACCGGCGACACCGCTACGAGGAGGACTGGATCACCGTCCAGCAGCGCTTCGTGGACGACCCGAAGGCGGCGGTGGACAGTGCCGACGGCCTCCTGACCCACCTGATGCAGGACCGCGGCTACCCCACCCGCGGGTACGAGGACCAGCTCCGAGAGCTGTCCGTGGAGCACGGGCGGACCCTGGAGCACTACCGGGCCGCCCACGAGGTGAACGAGCGCAGCGGGGAGGGGCGGGCGACCACCGAGGAGCTGCGCGGGGCGATGGTCCACTACCGCGCCCTCTTCGACGAACTGATCGGGACGAGGTGAGCCGGCATGACGACGTCGGGCGAACACAGGCCGAGCACCGAGGAGTTGGCCGCCACGGCCGGGCCGGAGGAATCATCCGGCACGGCCGGCCGGCCGCCCGAGTACCCCGGTGAGGCCACCGGCGACGGGCACGCTCCCGCGCCGGGGCGGGACCGGGAGGACGTGGCCGCGGAGGCCCGCCGGGAACGGCACGAGGCTGCCGAGGCCCGCCGGGAGCAGGACGAGGCCGACGCCAGGGAGGCGGCCTTCGAGGAGGGCCGGGACGGGCCGGACGACGGGCCGGACGACGGGCCGAAGGCCGTCGGCGCGACGGCCGGTGACGACGGCGCGGGCCCGCGGATGGCGCTGCTCGACGGCGACCGGGCCGAGGAGTTCCGGCACAACTGGGGCGACATCCAGGGCCGGTTCGTCGACGACCCGCGCGGAGCGGTCCGTGACGCGGACACCCTGGTCGCCGAGGTCATGCAGACCCTGGCCGGCACCTTCGCCGACCACAAGCAGGAGCTGGAGGGCCGGTGGCGGCAGGGCGAGGAGGCTCCGACCGAGGACCTCCGGCTCGCCCTGCGCAGCTACCGCTCCTTCTTCGACCGGCTGCTGCGCACCTGACCCGCCGGCGCAGGCGGGTCGGAGCGCGAGTCGCGCGGGCCCGCGGGTCAGAGCGCGCGCTTGAAGCCCACGTGCGAGCCGGTGAAGCCCAGGCGCTCGTAGAAGCGGTGGGCGTCTTCGCGGAGGCGGTCGGAGGTCAGCTGGACCAGCTGGCAGGCCTGCCGGCGGGACTCCTCGACGGCCCACTCGATCAGCTGCCCGCCGAGTCCTTCGCCGCGGGCCGAGCGGTGGACGCGTACGCCCTCGATGACCGACCGGGTCGAACCCCTGCGGGACAGCCCGGGGATGATCGTGAGCTGGAGGGTGCCGACGACCTGGCCCGCCCGCTCGGCCACGACGACCTTCTGGTTCGGGTCGTCCTTGAGACGGGTGAAGGCCGCCAGGTAGGGCGTGAGGTCGTCGGGGGTCTCGCGGGCGGCCCCGAGCTCGTCGTCGGCCAGCATCGCCACGATGGCGGGCAGGTCGGCTTCGGACGCGGGCCGGATATCGATCCTGGTCATGGGGTCCCATGCTATCCGCGGCCGTGCGGGGGCGTTCCGGGGCGCTGCCCCGGAGCCGCCGCGGGCAGGTTCAGGGCCACCGCCGCGCAGTGGCCCGGCGGGACCGCGACATCGGTGAGGGACCAGCCGGGCAGCGGGGCGGGCACCGGGCCGGAGCCCACGTAGTCCGCGGCCGGGTCCTCGGACAGGCCCACGCCGAGGCCCTTGAGGTAGGCCTCCTTGCGGGTCCACACCCGGGTGAAGGCGAGGGCGCGTTCCGCCGGCGGGAGGGCCGCGAGTTCCGCCGCCTCCCGGGGGTGCAGGACGTCGGCGGTCTCGGCCACGGTGTGCAGCGGCGGCACCGCCTCGACGTCCACGCCGACCGGGGTGGTGGCGAACGCCAGCAGGCTGAGCCCCTCGCAGTGCGAGAGCGAGAAGTGCAGGGAGTCGCCCGGCAGCACCGGGCGGCCGTGCGGTTCGCCGCAGCCGGGGCAGGGGGCCCGCGACACCGTCACACCGCGCGGCGGCAGTCCCAGGTACCCGCCGAGGAGCCGGCGCAGGCCGACGTGGGCGCACAGGTATGCGTCCCGGTCGGCGTCGTGCAGGAACTCCGCTGCACGCAGCAGTTCCTGACGGTCCAGTACGTACGGCGCGTGCCGGGCGGCGGTGACCCGGTGGGTGGCGGTGTCCACCAGCCACACCTGCGGACTGCCGTACGCCGGAGGTGAGGCCGGAGGCGGCGCCACGTACACGACGGCGGGCGGGGCGGGCGCCAGCAGGGCGGGCGCGAGGGCGGTCGGGGGAGGTGGGGCGGGGGGTGCGGTCGGGAGTTCCGTCGTCATGGCAACCTCACACAGGTGCGGGGGAGTTGGCCGTCAGGGGCGCGGCCGGGGTGTCGGCGGCCGGAGCGGCCGGGACGCTCCGGCCGGTGCCGTCGGCGGTGCCGTCGGCGGAGCCGGCGGGCGCGGCGGACCCGGCTGCCGCAGCCCGCGGGGCCGGCCCTTCGCCGGTCGTCGCCGGGACGGCTGCCGGACTGCCGGCCGTGGCGCCGGCCTCCGGGGACGGTGCGCCGGTCGTCCCCTCGGCGGCCTCCGGGGCCGGGCTGCGGAGGGCGTACAGGGCGAACAGCGGGGAGAGGCAGGCGATCGCGCCGCACAGGAGCCAGGTCTGCCGGACGCCGAGGCCCAGGGAGACGGTGCTGAACACGGCGATCGAGACCGGGGCCGTGCCGATGCCGGCGAGGGAGAGGGTGGACATGGCCGCGCCCATGCGGCCCTCGGGCACGGCCTGCTGGTAGACCGTGACGATCGCCGGGCCGTTCAGCCCGGACAGCAGGCCCACCGCGCCCGCCACCGCCGCCAGCGTCACCACGGACGGCATCAGGGCCATCACGGCGATGCCCGCGGCGAGCCCCGCCCCGGTCGCGACCAGCCGGACGAACACCGGGATCCGGTGCGCCAGCGCCGCGCCGAGCGCACTGGAGCCCAGCGCACCCGCCCCGAAGCAGGCCAGCACCACACCGACGGCTCCGACACCCCAGCCGCGCTGGGACACCAGCAGCGGCAGCGCGACCTCGGCCGGCCAGCTGAACGCCAGGTCGATGCAGAAGGACGCCAGGAACATCCAGCGCAGCCGCGGGTGCGCGGCCAGCAGCCGGAAGCCGTCGCCGGAACGGCGCAGCAGCGACACCCCCGGCTCGCGGCGCGGCCGGGCGAACCCGTGGGTCACGTATGCGGCGCATCCCAGCCAGACCGCGCAGCCGGCGGCGGCCGCGGCCAGCGCCACCCACAGGTGCCCGACGGTGATCAGCCAGGCACCGAGCGGGGCGCCGGCGATCGGCGCGACCCGGAGCACCATCCCGTACAGCGAGTTGGCGCGGGCCAGGTGCTCGCGGGTGGCCAGGTGCGGCATCAGCACGCCGGACGCGGGTCCGGCCAGGCCCAGCAGGGCGCCCTCGACCACGGCGACCAGCGCCAGCGGCCACAGCCGGTCGGTGCCCGCGACGACGAGGGCGCCGGCGACGAGCACGGCGACCCGCGCCGAGGTGGCGCGCAGGAGCACGACCCGCGGGCCCAGCAGGTCGGCGACGGCACCGCCGAAGACCAGCATCAGGGCCCGGGGGACGGTGGCCGCGAGCAGCACCAGGGTGAGGGCGCCGGTCCCGCCGATCTGCACGGCGGTCCAGTTCATCGCGATGAGCAGGGCGAAGCTGCCGGCCTGCACCGCGGCCTGCCCGCTCACCAGGGCACCCACCTTGCCCCACTGCACGGCGGCCGGCCGCTCGGTACCGGGCGGGGCCGCGGGGGATGTCGTAGCCATGGAGGACTCTTTCTGTGGAGGCGGGGAGGCCGGGTGGCCGGTTGGTCGGGAAGCGCGGTGAACGGGCGCACGGTGAACGGGCACACGGGCGCACCGGTGTACGGGCGGTCGGGCGGCCGGGTCAGGGCGTGTGCGGTCCGATGCGGACGCGGGCGGTGCCCGGGCCGCCCCGCAGGGCGGAGGCGACGGCCAGGGCGGTGGCGCGCCGGGTGGCCGCGGTGAGGGCTGCGGACCGGCCGGCCGGCGCGCTCGTACGGAGTTCGAGGTGGCCGCCGAGGTAGCCGCGGCCCGCGGTGGCCAGGGTGCGGACGGCGGCTGCGGCGGCCGGTGCGGCGGACGCGGGGTGGACGGTGAGCACGGGGAGTTCGGAGAGGGAGAAACGGGCGCGGACCGTGCCGCCGGCGGGGGCCGCCGGCCGGCGGCGCAGAGCCGCCGACCGCGGCCGGGTCCGCGGCTCCGGCCGGTTCCGGGTCACGACAGCGCCCCGGGAACGGCGGCCGGCGTGCCGGCGCCGACGGGGGTGCGGCCGCCGCCCGGCCACCACAGGTCCTCGGCGTCCAGCGCGTCCGCCGTGTACTTGCCGAGGGCGCTGATCAGCAGCCGCGCCTCCAGGGCCAGCGCCCCGGCCAGCCGCACCAGGCCCTCCTGCGGGTCCTCGTCCACCGCGATCAGCGCGGCCCGGCCCAGGCCCACCGCACGGGCGCCGAGCGCGAGGGCGCGGACCGCCCGGCCGCCCTCCCACATCCGGCCGGTCGCCAGCAGGCAGTCCACGGCCGCGTCCGGCCGGTCCGCTCCCGCCCCGGCGGTCCGGGCGGCGATCAGCCGCAGGCAGTCGGCGAGACCCAGCCCCACCTGGTCGAGGAACACCCGCGGTGCCCAGCCGGTGCCGCCCTCCGCGCCGTCCACGGTGACCGCGTCGGCCCCGGCCCGCCAGGCCGTCGCCGCGGCCTGCGCCACGTCACGCCCCGGGTGGAACTTCACCCAGGTCCGGGCCTTCGGGAAGTTGTTGCGCATGAAGCGGAGCTGCTGGCGCACGATCTCCTCGGTGAACGTCCCCGGCGTGGCACAGCGCAGCAGGTACGCACCTTCCGCCCCGGCGGGATCCGCGTCCGCGGCCGAGCCGCCGCCGAGGACGTCCCGTACGGTGAACCGTCCGGCCAGCCGGGCCCCTTCGGCCCGGCCGACGACGGTCATGCCGCCCAGGCCCGGCTTCGCGCCCTGCCCGGTCTTCAGCTCGAAGGCCAGCCGGCCCGACTCCAGCAGCGGGCGGGTGCCCGGGTCGCTGTAGACGAGGTTCCACACCTCCGAGTCGGCGTCCTCCGTGGACTGCTGGACGACCACGCCGCCGACCCCGTCGGGCACGGCCTCCGTGTACGCGGCGATCCGCGCCAGCAGGGCGGAACGCGCCCCGTCGGCCCCGTCCGCACCGGCCCGCCGGTAGCCGTGCACCGGGACCATGTTCTCGCCGATCACCATCGGGATGCCCAGCCGGGCCGCCTGCCGGCTCGCGGCCACGCCCAGGTCCCCGCTGCCGGCCCGGGTGGAGCCGAACGCCGAGAGGAACAGCGGGAGTTCGCTGGCGAACCCGCCGACCTCCGTGCGCAGGTCCACGTCGTCGTGACCGGGCTCGCGGCCCAGTTCGATCAGCTTCTCCAGCCGCCGCGGCATGAACACCGGCGGCGCGATCCGCGCCCGGTCCAGCGCGTCCGTACCGCTCGCGGCCTCGGCCCCGTACAGCTCGGCGCCGTACCCGTCCGCGGGCGGGAACACCTCGGCCGTCCCGTTGCGGGCCCGGGCGCGTACCGCGCGCTCCGGGAAGCCCGCCGCCTTGAGCCCGGTCACGGCGCCACCACCCCGGGGAGCTTCGGGTAGGCGCTGACCTGCCAGAGGGCGTCCAGGCCGGTCAGGAAGCGGACCAGGCGCTGCAGGCCCATGCCGAAGCCGGCGCTGGCCGGGATGCCCTCGCGGGCCAGGTCCAGGTACCAGGCGTACTTGGCGGGGTTCTCGCCGCTCTCCCGCATCCGGGTGACGATCGTCGCGTAGTCCGACTCGCGCTCGCTGCCGCTGACCAGCTCGCCGTAGCCGCCGTGCGCCAGAAGGTCGAAGTTCCGCAGCACGCCGGGGTGTTCGGGGTCCTCACGGTCGTAGAAGCCGCGCGATCCCTTCGGGTAGTCGTTGACGAAGAACGGCCGGTCCGCCTCAAGGGACAGGATCCGCTCGCCCGCCCAGTCGATCTCGGCGTCGGGGCTCTGGGGGTGGCCGCCGGAGACCAGCCGCGCCACCGCCTCCTCGTGGGTGCAGGCGTCGAACTTCCCGGACCGCAGCTCGGCGAAGTCCAGCTCCTCGCGGCCTAGTTCGCGGAGCACGTCCGGGACGGCCGTCCACACGTGCTCGACGATGTGCGTCAGCATCCCGGCGGCCACGTCCTGCGCGTCCTGCCGGCCGGCCCCGGCGATCTCCACGTCGATCTGGTGGAACTCCACCAGGTGACGGCCGGTGCCGGCGGTCTCCTCGGGCTCCACCCGCACGTTCGGCGCGATGTAGAACAGCTTCGGGAACCCGCGCAGCGAGGCCTGCTTGTACAGGATCGCGCTGGTCATCAGCTTGTACGGATGGCCGTAGTAGTCCACGTCCAGGGCCTTGGCGCCGCGGCCGCCGGGGTCGGTGACCGGGCCCACCAGCGGCGGCAGCAGTTCGGTGAAGCCCTGGCCGCGCAGGAACTCCCGGGCCGCGTACAGGGCTTCCTGCTGCACGAGCATCGCGGCCCGCAGCTCGGGCGAGCGCAGGTGCTCGCCGAGCGGCGGCGGCATCGGGACTGAGGACTGTTCCATGACTGCTCCCGTTCGGGGGTGTCGGGGTGTGAAAGGTCTGGAGCCGAAGAAGAAGAGGGGAAGAAGGCGGGTCAGCCCGTGAGGGCCGGCTCGGCCGCCGTGTCGTAGCGGGCGGCGAGGCCGTGCACCGCCGCGAGCAGGCCGTCCGAGGTCAGGGCCGCGCGGCCGCCCGCCACCAGTGACGGCGCCACCGGCATCGCACCGGCGTCCGACCAGCGCAGCCGGCCGCCGCGGTCGACGAAGCTGCGGGACCGGCCCGCGTTGTCGGGGTGCAGGCAGAACGGCACGTCGAGGTAGCCGCGGGCGAAGGCCGTCCGCAGCGCCCGCCCGACGTCCGCACCGAGGTCGAGCACCGCCTCCACGAAGGCCCGGGCCTCCGCGTACACCTCGCTGTCCGCCGTGTCCGCGTCCGGCATTCCGTGACGCTCCGTCAGTACGGCGATGGAAGCGGCCGTTTCGAGCGCCCGCACGTTCTCGTCGACGGTCGGGATCCGGTGCGCCTCGGCGGCCGTCTTCACGATCAGCCGGTGCGCCCCGGCCCGTACGGCCAGCCGCGCGGAGGCCTCCAGCAGCGAGGCCGCGCCGTGCTCGGTGCGCGGATAGACGCCCATGTACGTGTACAGCACCACGTGCCGGTCCACCTCGGGCGGCAGGAACTCGGCGGCCAGCCGGCGCAGCGCGCGTACGGCCTCCTCGTCCTGGGCCGGGTCGGTCTGCTGCGCGTAGCTCAGCGAGACGCTGCGGATGCCGTGCTGGGCGAAGAACAGCCCCTCCAGCAGGCTGATCGCCACCAGCAGCCCCGGCGGGCAGAGCTGGCCCAGCATGCAGCCGCCGAAGCTCTCCAGGTGCGGCACCCGCGGCGCCGGCACCAGGGCCGCCAGCAGCTCGCAGCCGCGCGCCCAGTTGTCCACCGACTCGCGCAGCGGGGTGCGCCCGTACGGCAGGCAGTACGACACCGGGCCGCCCTCGGTGGCGTCCAGCCCCGCCGCGGCGAGCGACCGGATGATCGACTCGGGCCGGGAGGAGCCGTGCCGGACCTGGACCGGGAACGTGTCGTCCAGCAGCCCGTCGAGGAGCCGCCGGGTCCGGGCCGCCGGGTGGGTGGCGATCGGGTAGCCGTTGAGCGGCACGCCCTCGGCGAGCGAGGCGCGGGCCGCGGCCTCGTCGCCGACCCGGGTGTAGCTGTCGATGGTCAGGGTGCCCACGGTGGTCGCCGCGGCCGCCTTGGTGCGCTCCAGCCCGGTCCGCATCAGCGCCGGGTCGCAGAACCCCATCCGCGGCTGTACGACCAGCCGGCCGGAGGCCGCGGCGGCGGCGACGAAGGCCCCGAACGAGGGGACCGGAGCGGCACCCGCACCGGTGCCGGGTGCGGCGGCGGGCCGGAACCGGGCGGCCGGGCGGCCGGCCGCCGGCGCGAGCACGGTGCCCGTCATGCCGTCGCCCGGTCGGGCAGGGCGTCGAAGACGTCCAGCGCCTCCAGGGCCGTCACGAAGTCGCGCAGCGCCGTCACGTCACCGTCGTCGAACACGGCGTCGCAGCCCGCCGCCCGCAGCAGCGCGGCCCGCTCGGGGTCCTGCGCGCCGGCCACGCCGAGCTTGCCGCCGATGACGACCGGGACCGCGCCGAGGCCGGGCTCGCCGCGCAGCCGGCGGACCGCCGACAGGCCGTCGCGGTAGCCGTGGCCGTTGACACTGCTGATGACCACCAGGCCGGGTCCGTGCCGGCGGCAGGCGGCGGCCAGCAGGTCGTCCGGCACGCACGGGCCGAGGTTGACGACCCGGTGCTCCAGCTCTTCGAGAAAGAGCTGCAGATAGACCAGATTCCATGTGTGGGAATCGGATGCGGTGCCGGTCAGCAGAATCTTCATGGCTCAAAAATAGGGCCGCCCGGGGTTCCCGAGCGGAAGTTCCGGCGGCAGAAAGAGGGAAGTGCCGGTCCCTTGCAGAGCCCGTTACGGAAAAGGGTCGTGCCCCGCATGATGCTGCGGGGCACGACCCTCGGTGCCGGATTTCCGGCAGGTTTTAAGCGTACTGTGCGAGGAGGCTCTTGGGCCGGATGTCGGTCCAGTTCTCCTCGATGTACGTGAGCGCGTCGGCGCGGTTGCTCTCGCCGAGCACAATGTTCCAGCCTGCGGGAACGGTGGCGAACGTCGGCCACAGCGCGTGCTGCCCCTCGTCGTTGACCACGACGTGGAAGGTGCCCTCGGTGTCGTCGAACGGGTTCGTCATGACTGGCTCCAGGAATTCATCGAAGGATGGGTGGGATGGTTCGACTGCGTGTTTCGGGTGAATTTTGCGATCAGTGCGCGTGCGAAATCGATGACGTGCCGAGTTTCGCCGCCAGGATTTCCCCTATGTGCTTCAACGGCTCCGGTGCGGTCATTTCGAGATGGCCTGCGTCCACCGCGTGGTTTTCCAGCGCGCCCGTGACGAACGGCCGCCAGGTGCCGGCCAGCTCGCCCGCCGGCTCGCCGGGGCGCCGCGCGGTGAAGAACACGGCGTCCGTGTCCACCGGCCGCGGCTCGTAGCGGCTCATCAGCTCGGCGTGCGTCCGCGACGCCCGCGCCACCGCCCGCAGCTCGGCGTCCGTGAACCCGGCGAGCACCGGGTCCTCCCGCCGCATGGCCTCGATCGCCGCCGCCCGCGCTCCCGGGCCGTCCGGGTCCGGGCCGTCCGGGTCCGGGCCGTCCGGACCCGCCGGCCGTGCCGCCGCCTGCGCGTGCAGCCGGCTGCCGGGCCCGGTCTGGTGGACGTCCATGAGGCCCAGCAGCTCGACCCGCTCGCCCAGCTCGGCCAGCCGGACCGCCATGGCGTGCGCCACCGTGCCGCCGAACGACCAGCCGAGCAGCCGGTAGGGCCCCCACGGCTGGACCAGCCGGATCCGCTCCACGTACTCCGCGGCCATCTCCTCGACGCTCCGCGGCGCATGGCCGGGCTCGCTCAGCGCCCGGGCCTGGAGGGCGTACAGCGGCTGCTCCTCGCCCAGGTGCCGGGCCAGGCCCGCGTACGACCAGCCGACGCCGGTGCCCGGGTGGATGCAGAACAGCGGGCGCTCCCGGCCCCGCGTGGTCAGCGGCAGCAGCACGCCCATGGCGCCGCCGTCGCCGCCCTCCTCCTCGTGGGCCCGCAGCAGCCCGGCGACCGTCGGGGTGCGGAACAGGTCGCGGACCCCGCGCTCCACGCCCAGCACGGTGCGCATCCGGCTGACCAGCCGGACACCGAGCAGCGAATGCCCGCCCAGGGTGAAGAAGTTGTCGTCGATGCCGACCTCCGGCACGCCGAGGATCTCGGCGAACAGGCCGCACAGGACCTCCTCGCGGGCATTGCGGGGCCGCCGCCCCTCGGCCACCGGCCGGTGCGCGGGCGCGGGCAGCGCCCGGCGGTCGGGCTTCCCGTTGACGGTCAGCGGGATCGCGTCGAGCACCACCACCGCCGACGGCACCAGATGGGCGGGGAGTTCGGCGGCCGTGGCAGCCAGCACCTCGGCCGCGGTGACCGTGCCGCCGGCCCGCGGGACGACGTACCCGACGAGCTGCTTGTCGCCCGGCCGGTCCTCACGGACGGTCACCACCGCCTGTCCGACGGCCGGATGGCGGGACAGGGCTTCCTCGGCCTCGCCCGGCTCGATGCGGAAGCCGCGCAGCTTGACCTGCCCGTCCGCCCGCCCCAGGAAGCGAAGCTCGCCCTCCGGCGTCCACACCACCCGGTCGCCGGTGCGGTACATCCGGCCGCCGCCCGCGCCGAACGGGTCGGCGACGAACCGCTCGGCGGTCAGCGCCGGCCGGCCCACGTACCCACGGGCCACGTGCGAGCCCGCGATGTACAGCTCACCCGGCACGCCCGGGGGCACCGGCCGCAGCCGCCCGTCCAGCACGTAGCTGCGGGTGTTGTCCATCGGCCGCCCGAGGTACACCCCGGGCAGCTCCCGGGGGCCGGCCGGGAAACGCTGGTTGTGCGAGGCGAACGTGGTCTCCGTCGGCCCGTACGAGTGCACCAGCGCGGTGTCCGGGCAGTGCTCCAGCACCCGGCGCAGGGCGCTCGGGGCGGCCGTGTCGCCACCCGTCCACACCTCTGCCAGCAGCCGCAGCGTGTCGAGGCCCTCGTCGGCCATCACGTGGAACAGGCCCATCGTGAAGTAGGCGGCAGTGACGCCGTGTTCGCGGATCGTGCGGTCCAGCTCGGCCAGGTCGGCGCCGTCACCGGGGGCGATCACCAGCTCGCCGCCGTGCAGCAGCGGCACCCACAGCTCGTACGTGGAGGCGTCGAAGCCGATCGCCGAATGGACCAGCATCCGGCGGTGGTTGGCGACGTTCCACTCACGGTCCGCGGCCAGCTCGGCCACGTTGAGGTGGGTGACGCCGACACCCTTGGGGCGGCCCGTCGAGCCGGACGTGAACATCACGTACATCAGCGCCCGCCCGTCCACCGCGACCCCGGGCGGGCCGGCCGGGACGTCCGCCGGGGCCTGCGCGTCCGCCGCGAGCACGGGCAGTCCCGACTCCCGCACCGCCGAAGCCACTTCGGAGACCGCCAGGGCCCCGTCCGTGACCAGCGCGGCAGCCCCGGAGTCGGCCAGCATCATCCGGATCCGGGCCGCCGGCAGCCGCGGGTCCAGCGGCACGTACGCCGCGCCGCACTTGAGCGCCGCCAGCGCCGACACGACCAGCAGCGGTCCGCGCTCCAGCAGCACGCCGACCGCAGCGTCCCGGGTCACCCCGGCCGCCACCAGCCGGTGCGCCAACACATCCGAACGGGCATCGAGTTCGGCGTACGTCAGGGTCTGCGCGCCGAAGGTCACCGCCGGCGCGTCCGGGGTGCGGCGGGCCTGCGCCGCCAGCAGTTCGTGCACCGGGCCCGGCGCGAACGGGCCGTCCGCGGCCGGGTCGTGGGCGGTGTCGTTGTACGCCGTCAGCAGCCGCTGCTCCTCCGCGGCGGTCAGCAGCCCGACCGAGCCGATGCGCAGCCCCGGGTCGGCCGCCACCGCCTCCAGGGTGGCCGCCACGTGCCGGGCCAGCAGCTCAGCCGTGCCCGCGTCGTACAGGTCGGTCGCGTACTCCAGGCTGCCGGACAGCCCGCCCGGAGCACCTGCCGCGTCCTGCGCCTCCCACAGCGCCAGCGTCATGTCGAACTTCGTCCACCCGCAGTCCACCGGCACCGGCGTGCCCGCCAGCTCCGAGCCGGCGACCCCGGCCGTGTAGTCCTGGTGGAGCTGCACCACCACCTGCACCAGCGGATGGTGGGCGGCGGACCGGCGCGGGTTCAGGTGCTCCACCAGCCGGTCGAAGGGCAGCTCCTGGTGCGCGTACGCCGCCAGGTCGGAATCCCTCACGCGGCCCAGCAGTTCGCGGAACGTCGGATCGCCCGCGGTGTCCGTGCGCAGCACCAGCGTGTTCACGAAGAATCCGACCAGAGAGGCCAGCGCGTCGTCCTCGCGGCCCGCCGTCATCGTGCCCAGCGGCAGGTCGGTGCCCGCGCCGTGCCGGGTCAGGGTCGCCGCCAGCGCCGCCTGCACCACCATGAACATCGTGGTCCCGGTCTCCCGGGCCAGCCCGGCCAGCGCCGCGTGGGTGGCGGCGTCCACGGACACCGGCACCTGAGCGCCCCGGTGCGAGGCTTCCGCCGGCCGGGTCCGGGCCGCCGGCAGCTCCAGCACCGGCGGTGCGTCCGCCAGCGCCCCCTCCCAGAAGGCGAGGGCGGCCGCCGCCCGGTCGCCGCCCAGCGCATCGAGCTGCCACAGCGTGTAGTCGGCGTACTGCACCGGCAGCGCCTCCCAGCCCGGCGCCCGCCCGGCGGCCCGCGCCCCGTACGCGGCCGACAGGTCGGCCAGCAGCGGGCCGGTCGACCAGCCGTCGCCCGCGATGTGGTGCAGCAGCAGCACCAGCACCTGACCGCTGCCGTCGTCGGGCGTCACCAGCCAGGCCCGCAACGGGACTTCACCCGCCAGGTCGAACACGTACCCGGTGGCAGCCGCCAGCGCCCCGTCCAGCCCGCCGGCCGGCACGTCCAGCACCTCCAGCGCGGGCCGCGCCCCGGTCAGCACCTCCTGGTACGGCTCGCCCTCGACCGCCCGGTACACCGTACGCAGCACCTCGTGGCGGGCGGCGACGTCGGCCAGCGCGTCGGCGAGGGCCGCCGGCTCCAGCGGCCGGCCGGGCCGCAGCACGACGGGGATGTTGTACGAGGCGCTCGGACCGTCCAGCTCGTTGACGAACCACAGGCGGCGCTGGGCGTACGACAGCGGCAGCCGCTCCGGGCGGGCGGCCGGCACCAGCGGGGTCCGCGCCGGGGCGGACTCCTCCGGCACCGCCGGGTCCGGGCCCGCTCCGGCGATCCGCCGGGCCAGCAGGGCCGGGGTCGGCGCGAGGAACAGGTCGCGGATGCGGACCTCCACGCCGAGCAGGGCGCGGATCCGGTTCGCCAGCCGCACACCCGACATCGAGTGGCCGCCGATGGAGAAGAAGTCCTCGTCGGGGCCGACCCGTTCGATGCCCAGCACCTCGGCGAACAGCTCCTGGAACGCCTCCTGGTGCGGGGCCGGGGGGCCTGAGGGCGCAGCGGCCCGTGCGGCCCGCGCCGCCTGCTCGGCGGCCAGCGCGGCGACCGCCGTCCGGCGGCCGGCGAGCGCCAGCTCCTCGTCCGCGGACAGCAGTGCCAGGGCGCTCGGCCGCACCGCGGGGTCGGCCGCGGCCGCCCGCAGCACCCGCTGGAACACGTCCAGCAGCAGCCGGGCCGTCCCCTCGTCGAAGAGGTCGGTGGCGTACTGGAGCCACACTTCCAGACCGGCCGCGGCGCCGGCCGCATCCCGGTGGTCCACGCACGAGGCCATCAGGTCGAACTTCGCGACCTCCAGCCCAGCGGATACGAACGTGCCTGTCAGCGGACCGAGTTCGGCGTCGGGTCCGGCTCCGGCGCCGCCGGTCTGGACGGTCAGCATCACCTGGAACAGCGGGTGCCGGGCCAGCGCCCGCTCCGGGTTGAGGTGCTCGACCAGCAGGTCGAACGGCAGCTCCTGGTGCGCGTACGCCGCCAGGTCCGCATCCCGCACCCGCTCCAGAAGTTCCCCGAACGCCGGGTCGCCGGCCAGGTCGGTGCGCAGCACCAGGGTGTTCACGAAGAAGCCGACCAGGTCGTCGAGGGCTTCGTCGGAGCGGCCGGCGACCGGGGTGCCCAGCGGCACGTCCGTCCCCGCGCCGGTCGCCGCCAGGGTGAGGGCGAGCGCCGACTGGAGCACCATCAGCATGCTCGCGCCGCGCTCCGCGGCCGTCTGCGCGAGGCGGTCCTGGACGTCCGGGTCGATCCGGGCGATGAGCGTCGCCCCGCGGTGCGAGGGCTCGGCCGGCCGGGGCCGGTCCAGCGGCAGCGGGGTCTCGGCGGGCAGCCCGGCCAGCGCCCCGGACCAGTGGGCGAGCTGCCGGGAGAGCTGCGACGCGGGGTCGGCGGCGCTCCCCAGGCTCTCGTTCTGCCACAGCGTGTAGTCGGCGTACTGGACGGGCAGCGGCTCCCAGCCGGGGGCGGTGCCGGCCAGCCGGGCCCGGTAGGCCGTGCCGAGGTCGCGCAGCAGCGGGGCGATGGACCAGCCGTCGCCCGCGATGTGGTGCAGCAGGACGGCGAGCGTGGACCGTCCGTCGCCGGTGTCGAACAGCCGTACCCGGACCGGCTGTTCGCGGGTGAAGTCGAAGGGCTCGGTGGTGCACGCGGTGACCTTGGCCGGCAGCTCCGGCGCGGTGCAGCGTTCCACGGCGAACGGGATGCCGGCCGCCTCCAGCACGTGCTGGTACGGCTCGCCGTCGGCGGCCGGGAACACCGTCCGCAGCACCTCGTGCCGCTCGGCGAGGTCGCCGAGGGCGGCGGCCAGCGCCGCCGGGTCGGGCAGCCCGTCGAGCTCCACGACCACCGGCATGTTGTAGGTGGCCGACGGTCCCTCCAGGCGGTTCAGCAGCCACAGCCGGCGCTGCGCGAAGGACAGCGGGACGCGGTCCGCCTCGTCGAGGAGGTCCGGCCCGGGCTGCGGGGCGGTCTCGGGTGCCGGCTGCGGTGCCGGCTGCGGGTCGGTGGTCCGCAGGACCTTCCGGTTGATCTTCCCGGAGCTGGTCCTCGGCAGCGCCGCCACCAGCGCGACCACCGCGGGCACCGCCGCCGCGGGCATCTTCTCCCGTACGCAGTCCCGCAGTTCCTCGGCGCCGACGCCCGGCTCGACGACCGCGAAGGCCACCAGCCGCTTCACGCCGTCCTCGGCCTGCTGGGCGACGACGGCCGCCTCCCGCACACCGGCGTGCCCGGACAGGACGGACTCCACCGAGGCGGGGTCGATGCGCTGGCCGCCGATCTTCACCTCGTCGTCCAGCCGGCCGTGGTAGTCGATCTGCCCGTCCGCGCGGAAGGCGACCACGTCGCCGGTGCGGTAGGCGCGTTCGCCGCCGAAGGCCGTGAAGCGGCGGGCGTTCAGCTCGTCCCGTCCGAGGTATCCGAGCGTCAGGCCGCCTCCCAGCAGCCAGAGTTCTCCGTCGACACGGGTGCAGCGGACCCCGGGAAGCGGGCGGCCGATGGGCACCGGGCCGCCCTTGTAACCGGACAGGTCCGCGACCGTCGAGACCACCGTGGTCTCGGTCGGCCCGTACGCGTTGAGCAGCCGGATCCGGCCGCCGACCGCCGTGCACCACTGCGCCACCCGCTCCGGCAGCGCGGCCTCCCCGTAGATGATCACCGTACGGAGGCAGTCGGGCAGCTCCACCAGGCCGGCGGCCAGGGCGTACACCAGCTCGTGCCAGTACGCGGCGGGCAGGTCGAGCACCGTCACGCCGTGCGCGGCGCAGCCGGCGAGGAGATCCTGCACGTCGAGCATGTCGTCGGTCCGCAGCACGAGCACGCCGCCCGCGCCGAGCGTCACGAAGACCTCCTGCACGCTCGCGTCGAAGTGCAGCGGGCTGAACTGGAGGACCCGGTCCCCGGCGCCGATCCCGTAGGTGGGAGTGGCGCCGGCGATGAAGTGGGCGAGCGAGCCGTGGCCGACGACCACGCCGTTCGGGGTGCCGGTGGAGCCGGACGTGTAGATGACGTACGCGGCGGTGCCGGGCGCACCGGGGCCGCCGAGCACGAGTTCGCCGCAGGCCGCGACCTCGGCCGGCTCGGGTGCTGCGGCCCCGCAACTGTCGGCGAGGATGGCCGCGTTGCGGGCGTCGGGGGCCTGGATGTCCAGCGGCAGGTAGGCGGCGCCGGTGCGGAGCACGGCGAGCAGGCCGACGATCGCCGCGATGCCGCGCGGCCGGTGGACGGCCACGAGGCGGCCCGGTCCGGCGCCCTCGGCGGCCAGTTCGGCGGCCCGACCGGCGACGGCCGCCGCCAGCTCCCCGTACGTCATGCGCTCGGCGCCGTGCACGAGAGCGAGCCGGTCCGGCCCGGCCGCCACCTGGGCGTCGATCCGGTCCAGGACGTGCGGGGCGGGCTGCACGGCCGGACCGCCGTCGAGGAACTCTGGCTCGGCTGCGGGCATCGTGAATCCTCCAGGCGGGGGCGCGGGACGCGGGACTGCGGGGGCCGCCGGTCCGTCCGTACCGCTCGCCTCCGTCCCCGTCACGCTAGGCCCGCCGCCGCCGCCCGGCGGGCAGTCGGCAGCGGCAGAATCCGGGGGGAATCTGCCGCCGGGGACTACCGCTCCGGGGCGGCGGCAGCCCCGAGCGCGGGCCCGGGGCCGTCCCCGCCGAGCCGGGCGAGGGTCTCGATCACCGGCATGAGGGACTCCCGGATCGATGCCATCGCCTGCTGTTCCGCAGGGGGCAGGGCACGGATGGCCTCCACGGCGTCCAAGTGGGCCAGCGCCGTCTTCTCGGGGGACACGGCCATCGTGAGGTGGAGCCTGGCCATCACGGCCAGCACGTGCGCCTGTTCCGTGCGCTGCCGTGTGTCCATCGAAGACCCCATGACCCCGTACAGTGCGGCCGCCTCCTCCAGGACGGCGAGTGCGTCCGCGCGGCCCGCGCCGAGCCGCTCCATGCGCATGCCCCGGTACGAGAGTGCGGTTGCGGCGGCCTCCAGGTCGGCTCGTCCGCCCGACGCGGCGAGCGTGCGGAGGATCCGTGCCCTCTGCTCCAGCGCGGCGAGTTCGTCCTCCGCCCGGCCGTCGACCTCCCTGAGCACCAGGGCGAGGAAGCCCAGGAACTCGGCAAGGCTGCGTTGATCATCGTCCGCCCCTTCCGCAGACAGTAGGCGTTGGAAGGAGACGGCCTCCTCCAGCAGCGGGAGGGCGTCTGCCGGTCGGCCCGCCTGTTTCATGTGGTGGGCCTGAGCGAACAGCGCGGAGGCGAGCAGCCGGGCCCGCACGGGCGGTGCGAGGGCCGTGCGACGGAACAGTTCCAGGCCTTCGGCGCCGCTGTGGCAGGCCTCGTCGTACCGGCCCGTCGCGTGCAGCCGGCTGCCGAGCGAGGCGAGGGCCATTCCCAGATCGGTACCGGTGTCCGGCAGGCCGGGGTGCGCGGCCGCCTGCCGCCGGCAGATCTCGACGACGCGGGCGGCGACCTCCAGGCCCAGTCCGGCGAGGGCGGGGGAGCCCGGCTGCGCCGGAATGGTCCACAGCACCCGGGCGAGCGTCTGTGACGCGACCAGCCCCTCCTTCAGGGCGGCCGACAGTTCCGCCACGACCCCGGCGCCTTCGCCGACCCGGCCCGCCAGGTGGTGTGCCGCGGCCGCCCGGGTGAGCACCGTGTACAGCCGGACCTGCTGCTCGACGGTCGCGGTGCGGAGGAGGTCCGGCAGGACGCCCGTGCCGCAGAGGGTCCGGGTGACGTGGAACTCCGCCACCCGGTCCGGTTGCAGGGATCCCCAGTGGCGGCCCTCCTCCGGCACGTACAGGGCCCGCAGCCACTCCGCGACGTCGGCGACGCGGTCGGCCGGCAGGCCCGGCACCGCACGCACGACCGCTTCGGCCTCGGCCCGGTCGACGGCCCCGCACACCGCGGCCACGGCCACCGCCCGCCGCAGCGACGTGGTCCGCAGACCGCCGAGGCGGAAGGCCGGGGTGGCCGCCGTCTCCTCCCAGTAGTGCGCCTCGTGATCGACGACGGCGGCCTCGACGGGCTCGCCCGATGCCGTCCGCACCGGGGCCGGACCGTGCTGGAGGAGGCCCGCCAGAGCGGTCATCTGGAGCGTCAGCGGCGAGGCGTAACGCTCGTCCGCCAGGTCGTCGGGCGGCGGCAGGGCCGCGGCCAGGGCGGGCCAGCCGCCGGCGGCGCGGCCGGCCACCGCGGGCAGTTGCTCCAGCAGCCCGGCCAGGCCCGTCGCAGCCTGCCGGAAGGCGTCGGGCCGGTCGTCGGACGGGCCGGGCGCGAGGAGCGGCTGCACCTCGGCGGTGCGCAGCAGGGTCCGGCACGGGTCCGAGGCCCCGAGCACGTCGGTGCGCCACTCCCCGTCGGAACGGGCCAGCAGCAGCAGCCGGACCCGGCTGCGGGTGGTGCGCAGCTGCTCGACGACCCGGCGCACCAGGTGCGGGCGGGTCTCGGCGTAGTCGACGACCAGCAGCAGCCAGTGCCGGGTCGCCAGAGCGCCCAGGTCCGGGCTGCCACCGGTGCCGTCGGTCAGGTTGGACCGGAGGTGCCCGGTCAGCCAGCCGGCACCGCGCAGTCCCTCGGCGAGCTGCCGCGCCAGCCGGGACTTGCCCTGCCCGCCGGGCCCGGTCAGCACCCGCACCGAGAACGGCTCCGGGGCCGCGCACCAGCCGGCCAGCAGGCGGAGCTCCTCCTCGCGGCCCCGGAACGGGACCGCCTCGGCCTCGGCGCGCAGCAGCATCGCGGGGGAGCGGAGGTCGCGTTCGGGGCCGGCGGGAGACAGCAGGTGGGCGGCCTCGGCGGGCTCGGCGAGCGGTTCCGCTCCGGTGTGTCCGGCCACCACCGCGCGGAAGCCCGCATCGGCGACCAGGACGGCCGCCGGGGTCACGGTCAGCCGCACCCCGCCGTCCGTCTGCCGGTCCCGCCGGACCAGCCCGCACAGCAGCTCGCCCGAGAACACCGGTGCACCCGACATCCCCGACCACCGCGTCACCCCCGCCGGCAGGTCCTGGCCGCCGGCCGCGGCCCCGCGGCCCACCAGCTCGTACCGCCCCGCCAGCGCCCCCGTACCGGGCGAGATGCACGCCTCGACCTGCTCGTCGTACCGCTGCGTGCCGTCCCCTTGCATGCGGGGGAACCCGAGCGCGGTCACGGGGTGCGCGGCCACCCCGGCCAGCGCCCCCCAGCGCTGCGGCAGCACCGGGCGCGGCGCCGACCCGGCGCGCGGCAGCGGCACCGCCGCGGCAGGGCCCGGCGGGGCGTCGGCCGGCGGGGCGTCGGCCGGCGGGGCCGCCGGACCCCAGGCGAGTCCCGCCACGGGCGTGCCCACCGGATCACCGGGCGCCGGACGGACCGCAGCGGGCGGCTGAGCGGGCGGCGGACCGGCGTCCGTCACCGGCAGCCAGGGCAGGGCGCCGTCGAGTTCCAGCAGCGCGGCGTCGCACGCGTGGTCGTGGCGGCGCCAGCGGACCTCCGCCGGGTGGCGCTGCGGACCGTGGTCCGGGAGGCAGACCGTGATGCGGCCCTGACCGGCGACCACGTGGGCCGCCGTCAGGACCAGCCGGGGCGTGACGAGGTAGCCGGACCCGAACGCGGTACCGCTGCCGTCCTGACGGTGGATCCGGACCTGGGCCCGGCGCTCCAGCTCCACGCGACTACTCGTCCTCGGCCATCATGTCGTTCACGTCCAAGGACCCGTCCCCGGTGGCGGCCCGCGGCTCCAGCCGCACCGTGACCGTGTGGGTGGCCCGGTCCGCGTCCTCCCGCCTGCCGCCGAGCTGGACCACGCTGAAGCGCAGCCCGCCGTCCAGGCCGCGGGTGCTCGTCAGCTCCATGCCGAGTTCCACGGTGATCTCGCCCAGCCCGAAGCGGACGCCCCGGTCGCCGTCCGCGGCCAGCCGCCGCTGCGCCTCGGCCACCTGGTCCCGCAGCAGGGTGATCGCATCGGCCAGGTCCAGCCCCACCGCACGCGCGTCCGTCATGCGTCCCGCTCCTTCCCGCCCGTGCCCGCTCCGCCCGGCCGCGGTGCCCGCCACCGTGATCCGGAGCCCTCCACCTCGAACCTTGCCACGGCGGGAACGGAAGCGGCCCGGGGTTTCACCAACTCCCCCCGGGCCGCGCACCGCACGGGACGGCGTCAGCCGCGCCGCACCCCGCCCTGGGTGCGCCGGCGCAGCGCCGGCCCGGCGGGGGCCGCCGGGGCCCGGTCGTCCGCCGCCTGGGCGAGGCGGGCCGCCAGGGTGGTCACCGTCGGGAAGCGGAACACCTCCCGGAGGGTGATCTCGCGGCCCAGTTCGGCCCGCACCCGGTTGACCAGCTGCACCGCGAGCAGCGAATGCCCGCCCACCCGGAAGAAGTTGTCGTCCCGGTCCACCGCCCGCCCGTCCAGCAGCTCGGTGAACAGCCGGCTCACCCGCTCCTCCCACGGCCCGGACGGCCGCGCCCCGGCCCCGGCGGCCGCAGCCCGGGCGGTCCCCGGCTCGGGCAGCGCACCCGGGTCCGTCCGCCCGTCGGCCCCCACCGGCAGCTCCGCGAGGGTGACGACGGCCGCCGGCACCAGGTACTCCGGCAGCCGCTCCGCCGCCCACGCCTGGAGCGCCGCCTCGTCGGCCGGCCCGGCACCGCCCTGGACGACGTACGCCAGCAGCCGTTCGCCGCGTACGGCGGTGGCCGCGGCGGTCACCGACGGGTGCGCGGCCAGGGCCGCCTCGACGCGGCCGGGCTCCACCGGGTACCCGCAGACCGTGCCCGTGCCGAGGTGCCGCAGCCGGCCGTCGGTCCCGCGCACCGCCCGCTCCCCGGTGCGCAGCATCCGGCCGCCCGGCGCGCCGAACGGATCCGGTACGTACGCCGCCGCCGTCGCACCGCGCCGGAGCGGGAAGCCGTCGCCCGCGGACACTCCGCGCAGGTACAGCTCGCCGGGCACGCCCGCCGGGACCGGCCGCAGCCGTGCGTCCAGCAGCAGTCCGCCCGCCGTGTGCGGCCCGTCCACCGGCCGTACGGGCAGCAGCGTGCAGGTTTCGCCGGCCGCGAGCGCACCCCACACCTCGCGGGCGAAGGCCGCCGAACCGGCCGCGAAGGCCACCGGGCCGCCCAGCCGGGGCGCGGCGGTCAGGGTGCCGTGCCCGGTACGGACGGGCCCCGCGGCGGAGGCGGTGACCACCGCCGTGTCCCCGAGCGGCGCACCCGGCGCGGCCAGCCGCACCGGATCGCCGTCCAGCAGGACCGTGCACCCGGTTCCCGCCGTCTCCTGCCCGGGCGCCAGCAGGGCCGCCGCCGCACCGCACTTGAGCACGGCCAGAGCCGCCGCGAGCTGCCCCGCGCCGCGCTCGGCGCGCACCGCCACCACGTCCCCGGGCCGGACCGCCGCCTTCGCGAGGACGCCGGTGAGCCGTTCCGCCCAGGCGTCCAGCGCCGCGTACGACAGTCCCGTGCCGCCGTGCGTCACGGCGATCGCGCCGGGGGTGCGGCGGGCCACGGCCGCGACCCGCTCGTGCACCGGACCGGGGGTGCCGGACCCGGGCAGCACGACGGCCGGTCCACCGAGCGGCAGGTCCTCGATGCGCTGCCCGGGGTCGGCCGCCACCGCCTCCAGCATCCGCACCAGCCGCTCCGCGAGGAGCGCAGCCGTGGCCGGGTCGAACAGGTCGCACGCGTACTCCAGCACCCCGGACAGCTCGTCGGGCGCCCCGGACGCGTCCCGGCCGGAGGTCAGGGCGAAGGTCAGGTCCGTCTTGGCGGTGTGCGCCCCCACCGGCAGCTGGGTGCCGGCCAGTGCGGTCGCCGCACCCCCGGCGGCCGCAGCCGTGTGCACCTGGAGCATCACCTGCACCAGCGGGTGGTGCGCCGAGGAGCGCCGCGGGTTGAGGTGCTCCACCAGCCGGTCGAACGGCGCGTCCTGGTGGGCGTACGCCGCCAGGTCGGCGTCGCGGACCCGGCCGAGTAGCTCGGTGAAGCGCGGGTTGCCGCCCGTGCCGGTCCGCAGCACGAGCGTGTTCACGAAGAAGCCGGCCAGCCCGTGCAGGGCGTCGTCGGTGCGGCCCGCGACCGTGGTGCCCAGCGCCAGGTCCGGGCCCGCGCCGTGCCGGCCGAGGAGCGCGGCGAGGGCGGCGTGCACCACCATGAACAGGGTGGTCCCGCTCTCGTGCGCGAGGCGCACCAGCGCCTCGTGCGTGCCCCGGTCCACCGCGAACGGCAGCAGCGCACCCCGGTGGCTGGGCTCCGCCGGCCGGGGCCGGTCCGACGGCAGCGCCGTCACCGGCGGCAGCCCCTCCAAAGCCTGCTTCCAGTAGTCGAGCTGGCGGTGCAGCAGGCCTTCCGGGTCCTCGGGGTCGCCGAGCAGCGCGTGCTGCCACAGCGTGTAGTCGGCGTACTGGACCGGCAGCGGCCGCCACCGGGGTGCCGTGCCCTCCAGCCGCGCCCGGTAGGCGGTGTCGAGGTCGGCGAGCAGGCAGTCGGTGGACCAGCCGTCGCCGGCGATGTGGTGAACGAGCAGCACCAGCGTCTGCGTCCCGTCCGCCGCGCAGTCGATCAGCGCGGCCCGCAGCGGGATCTCCGCCGCCAGGTCGAAGACGTGACCGGCCGCCCGGTCCACGGCCGCCGTCAGTCCGGCCGCGTCCGCGACCCGCAGCACCTCCAGCTCCGGCCGGACCCCGTCGCGGACCTCCTGGTACGGCTCCCCGGCGACCGACGGGTAGACCGTCCGCAGCACCTCGTGGCGCCCCGCGACGTCCGCCAGCGCAGCGGCGAACGCCCCTGCGGCCAACGGCCGGTCCAGCCGCCGCACCACCGGGATGTTGTACGTGGCGCTGCGGCCCTCCAGCCGCTCCACGAACCACAGCCGGCGCTGCGCGTACGACAGCGGCAGCCGTGCCGGCCGGCCGGCCGCCGGCACCGCCCGCAGCGGCGGCCGGACCGCCCCGGACCCGCCGTCCGCCTGCCCGTCGATCCGCGAGGCCAGCCCCGCCGCCGTCGGCGCGAGGAACAGGTCGCGGATGGTCACTTCGGCGCCCAGCACCGTCCGGACCCGGTTGACGAGCTTGCTCGCGAGCAGCGAATGCCCGCCGGTGCGGAAGAAGTTGTCGTCCGCCCCGACCTGCGGGCGGCCCAGCACCTCCGCGAACAGCCCGCACAGGATCTCCGCGAGCGGACTGCGGCCCGCACCCGGCGCGCCCTCCCCGGGACCCGTCCCGGCCTCCGGATCCGGCGCGGCCAGGCGCTCGTACCGTGCATCGAGCGCCTGCCGCTCCGCCGCACCCACCAGGGCGAGGTCCCCGAGCCGGGCCCCGGGCCGGGCCGCGAACGCCGCGAGCGCCCGGCCGTACAGGTCGAGGAGCAGCCGCGCGGTGTCCTCGTCGAACAGGTCGGCCGCGTACTGGATCCCGAGGTCCAGCCCGTCCGGCTCGCCGTCCGCGGTGAACCGCTCGGCGCAGTGCACCATCAGGTCGAACTTGGCAGCCCGCAGATCGGTCGACGTGGCGACCGCCTGCGCCCCGCCCAGCCGCACCGGTGCCTCCGCGCCGCTCTGGAGCGTGAACATCACCTGGAAGAAGGGGTGGTGGGACAGTGCGCGGTCCGGGTTGAGGTGCTCCACCAGCAGGTCGAACGGCAGGTCCTCGTGGGCGTACGCGCCGAGGTCGGCCTCGCGGACCCGCTCGACGAGCTCGCCGACCTCCGGGTCCCCGGACAGATCGGTGCGCAGCACCAGGGAGTTGACGAAGAAGCCCACCAGATCGTGCAGCTGCTGGTCGGGCCGGCCCGCAACCGGCGTGCCGATCGCCAGGTCCGTGCCGGCGCCCGCCGCCGACAGGGCGGCCGCCAGTGCGGTCCGCGCCGTCATGAACATCGTCGCCCGCCGGGACCGGGCCAGCTCCTGCAGACCCCGGTGCTCCGCCGCCCCGAGCCGTGCCGTCACCACGGCGCCCCGGTGGCTGGGTACGGCCGGCCGCGGCCGGTCCGCCGGCAGCGCCGTCACCGCCGGCAGACCGTCCAACGCCGTCCGCCAGTAGTCGATCTGACGTGCCGCCAGACTGGACCCGTCCTCGGGTGACCCGAGCAGGGCGTGCTGCCACAGCGTGTAGTCGCCGTACTGCACCGGCAGCGCCTCCCACTGCGGCGCCCCGCCGGCCGCCCGCGCCCCGTACGCCCGCCCGAGATCGGCGAGCAGGCAGCCGGTGGACCAGCCGTCCCCGGCGATGTGGTGCACCAGCAGCACCAGCGTCTGCGCCCCGTCCGCCGTGCACTCCACCAGCGTCGCCCGGAACGGCACCTCCGCCGCCAGGTCGAAGACGTACCCGGCCGCCGCGTCCACGGCCGCCGCCACCCCGTCCGCCGCCGGGACGGCCACCACGTCCAGCCGCGGCCGGACCCCGTCCCGGACCTCCTGGTACGGCTCCCCGGCGACCGACGGGTACACCGTCCGCAGCACCTCGTGCCGTTCCGCCACGTCCGCCAGCGCCCCGGCCAGCACCGCCGGGTCCAGCCGCCCGTCGAGCGGCAGCACCACCGGCAGGTTGTACGACCGGCTCGGCCCCTCCAGCTGCCCCACCAGCCACAGCCGGCGCTGCGCGTACGACAGCGGCAGCCGCTCGGGCCGGTCGCCGGACGGCACCGCCGCCGGCACCGGACGGGACTGCGCCGCGCCCTCCCGCTCCCCGATCCGCCGGCACAGCCCGGCCGGGGTCGGCGCGAGGAACAGGTCGCGGATGCCGGCCTCCACGCCCAGCACCGCGCGGATCCGGTTCACCAGCTTGCCCGCCAGCAGCGAATGCCCGCCGATCCGGAAGAAGCCCTCGTCCGGGCCCACCCGGTCGCGCCCCAGCACCTCCGCGAACAGCCCGCACACCAGCTCCTCGCGCGGCGACCCCGGCCCGCGCGCCGCACCCTGCGCCCCGGCCCCCGCAGCCGGGCCCGCGGCCGCAGCCGGCTCCGCGGCGGCCGCCGCCTCCGCCAGCCGCGCGTACCGCTCGTCCAGCGCCCGCCGCTCCGCCGCCGTCACCAGCCCCAGCTCGCCCAGCCGCGCCCCCGGCCGCTCGGCGAACCCGGCGAGCGCCCGCACGTACAGGTCGAGCAGCAGCTGCGCCGTGTCCTCCTCGAACAGGTCGAGCGCGTACTGCAGCCCGATCTCCAGCCCGTCCGGCTCGCCCGCCCCGGTCTGCCGCTCGGCGCAGTACAGCGTGAGGTCGAACTTCGCCGCCGCCAGATCGGTGGTGGTGAGCTCTCCGGAGATCCCGCCCAGCCGCACCGGCGGCCCGTCCGGCGCACCCGCCGCCTCCATGGTCAGCATCACCTGGAAGAAGGGGTGGTGGGACAGCGCCCGGTCCGGGTTGAGGTGCTCCACCAGCAGGTCGAAGGGCAGGTCCTCGTGCGCGAAGGCCGCCAGGTCCGCCGCCCGCACCCGCGCCACCAGCTCCCCGACCGACGGGTCCCCGGACAGGTCCGTGCGCAGCGCGAGGGAGTTGACGAAGAACCCGACCAGCTCGTGCAGGTCCTCCTCGGGCCGGCCCGCCACCGGCGTGCCGATCGCCAGGTCCTCGCCCGCACCCGCCGCCGACAGCGCGGCCGCCAGCGCCGCCCGCACCACCATGAACAGGCTGGCCTCCCGCTGCCGGGTCAGTGCCAGCAGGCCGCGGTGCACGCCCGCGTCCACCCGGGCCGTCACCGTGCCGCCGCGGTGTGTCGGCTCGGCCGGGCGCGGCCGGTCCGCCGGCAGGGCGAGCACCGGCGGCAGTCCCTCCAGCGCCGTGCGCCAGTGGTCCAGCTGCTCCCGGGCCAGGCTGTCCGGGTCGGCCGGGTCGCCCAGCATCTCGTGCTGCCACAGCGTGTAGTCGGTGTACTGCACCGGGAGTTCCGCCCAGCCGGGCGCCGCCCCGCCGAGCCTGGCCGCGTACGCCTTGCCCAGGTCCCGCAGCAGCGGCTCCAGCGACCAGCCGTCGGTGGCCACGTGGTGGAGCAGCAGCACGAGCACGCTGCCCGGCGCGTCCCTGCCGTCCCGCGGCACGAACAGCCGGGCCCGGAACGGGACCTCGCACCCGATGTCGAACGTCTCCTGCCCGAACTCTGCGACCAGGCCGTCCAGTTCGGCGGTCGTGCAGCCGACGGCCCGGAGCGTGACGCCCGCCGCGTCCAGCACCTGCTGGTACGACTCCGCATCGGGCCCGGCGGGGAACACCGTACGCAGCGTCTCGTGGCGCCCGGCCAGGTCGCCGAGGGCGGCTTCCAGGGCGTCCCGGTCCGGGACCCCGTCCAGCCGCAGCACGACCGGCGCGTTGTACGTGGCGGACGGGCCGTCGAGCCGGTTCAGGAACCACAGGCGGCGCTGGGCGAAGGACAGGGGGATCACGGTCATCCTCAGGGTGGGCGGGACGGGAGGGGGAGGGGCGGGACGGGCTACGCGTCCCGGGCGGCGAGCAGTTCCTCGATGTGCGCGGCGAGGTCCCGCAGCCGCGGGTGGGCGTAGACGGCCTTCACGGGCAGGGCCACGGACAGTTCGTTCCGCACCCGCGACACCAGCTTGATAGCGAGCAGCGAGTGCCCGCCGAGCTTGAAGAAGTTGTCCTCGGGGCCGATCCGCTCGGCGCCGAGCACGGTGGCCCACACCCCGCCGATCAGCTGCTCCACCGCACCGGTCAGGGCACCGGCACCGGTCTGACCGGCCGGTGCGGCGGCCGGCAGCGGGGCGGGCGCGGGCAGCGCCGCCCGGTCCAGCTTGCCGTTCGGGGTGGTCGGGAACCGGTCCACCGCGGTGAACGCCGCCGGCACCATGTAGCCGGGCAGCTCCGCCGCCAGCAGCTCCCGCAGCCGGCCCGCGTCGACCTGCTTACCGGCGGCAGGGCGGTAGTACGCGGCGAGTCCGGGCGCGCCGCCCAGGTCCTCCCGTACCGTCACGGCGGCCTCGGCGATCCCGTCGATCCACGCCAACGCGGCCTCGATCTCCGGAAGTTCGATCCGGTGACCGCGGAGCTTGACCTGACCGTCGGCGCGGCCCAGGTACTCCAGCCGCCCGTCCGCCAGCAGCCGGCACAGGTCGCCGGTGCGGTACATCCGGCCGCCCCGCCCGCCGGCGAGGTCCGGCACGAACCGCTCCGCCGTCAGCCCGGCGCGCCGCCGGTAGCCGCGCGCCACCCGCGGACCCGCGAGGTACAGCTCGCCGGTGCCGCCGGGCCCGACCTCCTGCAGCTTCTCGTCCAGCAGCCGCATCCGCAGCCCCGGCAGGACCGCCCCGATGTGCGGCTGCCCCGGGCCCTCGATCCACCCGGCCGTCGA
The DNA here is from genome assembly GCF_020532645.1 of Streptomyces bambusae. GTDB lineage: Bacteria > Actinomycetota > Actinomycetes > Streptomycetales > Streptomycetaceae > Streptomyces > Streptomyces bambusae. Next base: position 18,642 of record NZ_JAJAUZ010000002.1, on the reverse strand, counting down.
GTCGACCGTGCACTCGGTGGGCCCGTACACGTTGACCGCGCGCAGCACACCGGCCGCGCTGCGCTCCGCGATCCGCGCCCACAGCGACGGGCTGACCGCCTCGCCGCCGACCAGCAGGGTCAGCGGGCGGGGGCCGCCGTCCGCGGTGAGCAGGTCCAGCAGCGGATCGGCGTGCGAGGGCGTGATGTCCAGGTCCGTGAGCGCCTGCTCGTCGACGAACGCGGCCAGCAGTGCCGGGTCCTGCCGGGTGTCCTCGTCGATCATCACGATCGTGTCGCCGCGGCAGATGCGCACCCACTGCTGCACCGAGGCGTCGAAGGACGGGGAGGCGTTCCAGCCCACCCGGCCGCCGTCGGTGACGGCGATCCCGGCGCCCTCCAGCTCTGCGAGCAGCCGGGCGGCCGCGTCCCGGCCGATCTCCACGCCCTTGGGGCGGCCGGTGGAGCCCGAGGTGTAGATCACGTACGCGAGCGAGTCCCCGGGCACCGGCACCGGACGGAACTCCGCCGGCTCCGTGCCCGGCGCGGTGAGTGCGGCCACCGGCAGGTGCGGCACGCCCGCGGCGAGCGGCTCCGCACCGGCCCCGGCCGTGACCACCAGGTCGGCGCCGGAGTCCTCGACGAGGTAGCGGCGGCGCTCGGCGGGCAGCTTCGGGTCGACCGGCAGGTACGCGGCACCCGCGGTCAGGGTGCCGAGCAGCGCGGCCACCAGGTCCGCGCCGCGCGGCAGGCACAGTGCGACCACGCTCTCCGGGCCGACACCGTGCGCGGCGAGGCGGGCGGCGATCGCGGCGGCCTCGCCGCGCAGCCCGTCGAAGCTCAGGCACCGGTCGGCGGCCACCACGGCGGGCCGGTCGCCGGGGACCTGCGCGAGCCGGGCGAGCAGGTCGGCGGGGGCGGCGTCGGCGGCGGTGACGCGGACGGCGGTGACGCGGGCGCCGGTCGGGGCGGTGGCGCGCTCGGGCAGGACGGCGGTCATGTGGGTCACTCCCCGTGGCGGGTGGTCGAAGGGGCGGTCTCGGGACGGCAGTCGGCCAGCGCGACCGGCTCGCCCATGGCGACGAGGATCTTCCGGTCCCCGGCGTAGGCCTCGCGGCCGTGCGCGCACAGGATGTTGTCGACGAGCATCACGTCGCCCACCTGCCAGGTCTCGCGGACCGTGACCCGGTCGTACACCTCGTTGACGGTGTCGACCTCGGCGTCGGTCAGCGAAGTCCCGTCGCCCAGATAGGTGTTGAACGGAAGGCCGTCCGCGCCGTAGGTGTCGAGCAGCACCTCGCGGACGTCCTCGTCGAGGGTCCGGCTGTTCCAGAACGCGAAGTGGTTGAACCACACCTTCTCGCCGGTCACCGGGTGCGTGACGATCGCCGACCGGCGCTGTTCGGTGCGCATCGAGTCGTCGTCCAGCCACGTGTAACCCACCGTGTTCTCCCGGCAGTACGCCTCCGCGACCGCCTTGTCCTCGGTGGCGAACGTCTTGTACCAGGGCAGCCCGGCCAGCTCCGAGTAGTTGCGCACGAGCAGCCAGCCGGCCCGGGCGAACCGCTCGGCCAGGTCCGCCGGCAGCAGCCGCAGCGCCTCGCGCATGTCGCCGACCGTGGTCGCGCCGCCCTCCGCGGGGGCCGTCACGCAGCCGAACAGCAGCACGCCGGGGAAGTCGAGGGTGTAGCTGTTCTCGTTGTGCAGCCGGATCGGCTGGACGGCCGGCAGGTCGGTGGAGGAGAACACGCCCTCGCCGAAGTCGGTGCGGGGGGTGGCCTTCTCCTTGTACCCGGCCCGCTCCTGGATCAGGGCGTCCCGGGCGGTGGCGAAGGAGGCGGCGTCGGTCACCGGCATGCCGCGCAGCAGGACGGCGCCGGACCGGTGCAACTCGGCCTGGATGGCGGCACGGTGCGTGCTCAGCCAGGCGGCGGCCTCGGCCATCGAGCCGAACTCCGGCGTGTGCACGACGACGGGCTTCCCGGGCTCGCGCACCGGGACGATCCCGGTCGCGGTGGAGGCGTCGGCAAAGGTGGTCATGGGTGCTTCCTCGGATTCTGAAGTCTGGAAGATCGGTGCGATCAGGGCGATCGAGGCGATGGGGGCGGCCCCCGCGGCCGGGGGAGGTGCCGCGGCCCGGGGAGGCGCCGCAGTCGGTCAGCGCGCGCCGGCGGCGGCCGGGGCGGCGGCCTCCAGCACCGGGTTCACCAGGGCGAAGAAGGCCGGCAGCTGCTGCTGGAAGTAGAAGTGGCCGCCGGGCAGCACCTGCCGGGTGAAGCCGTGGTCGGTCACCTCGGACCAGTGGTGGAGGTTCTCGGCCGGGGCCACCGGGTCGGCGTCGCCGCCGATCACCGTCACCGGGCAGGCCACCCGCACCCCGCGGTCGGCGCAGCAGTACACGTCGTCGATGGCGAAGTCCGCGCGGATCGACGGCAGCACGATCTCGCGCAGCTCCGGCTCGTCGAGGATGCCGTCGTCGGTGCCGCCGCGCTCCTTGATCGCCGCCACCAGGGCGTCGTCGTCGAGGAGCTCGGGGTGCACGGCGCACGGGTTCGCCAGGAACGGCGCCCGGCACGCGGAGGCGATCAGCGCCCGCGGGGTCCGGCCGGCGGCCTGGAGGGCGCGGACCACCTCGAAGGCGACCAGCGAGCCCATGCTGTGGCCGAGCACCACCAGCTCGCCCGCATCGGCGGGCAGCGCCGCCACGACCGGGCCGGCCAGGTCGTCCACCGACTCCGGCAGCGGCTCCGAGAACCGGGCGCCGCGCCCGGGGTACTGGCCGATCAGCAGCCGGACGTCGGCCGGCAGGTGCTCGCGCCACTCGGCGTAGGCGTGGGCGTTGCCCCCGGCGTGCGGGAGCACCAGCAGCGACAGGCGGTGCGGGGCGGTACCCGGCAGGTCCCAGACGACGTCTTCGGGCGCGGGGTGCGGGGTGTGGGTCACGAGTCTCTCCGATCGGTGTGGGTGCGGCGGCGCAGGGCGGGCCGGGCGCGTTTGGCCGGGGCCGCCCCGCGCTCCGCGAGGTGCGCGGCGAGGGCGGCGGGGGTGGGGTGCTGGAAGACGTCCCGGGTGGTCAGCCGGGTGTCGAGGGTGGTGCCGATCCGGCCGGTCAGCCGGGAGGCGAGCAGGGAGTGCCCGCCGAGGTCGAAGAAGTTGTCGTCGATGGTCGGAGTCCGGCAGCCGGCGCCGAGCACCTCGGCGAACAGGGCGCAGAGGGTCTCCTCCACCGGGGTGCGCGGGGCGCGGCCGTCGGCCACACCGACGGCGGGGGCGGGCAGCGCCCGCTTGTCGATCTTCCCGTTCGCGGTGAACGGCATCCGCTCCAGGACCACGACCTGCGCGGGGACCATGTGGTCCGGCAGCACCCGGCGCAGCCGCTCCCGCAGCGCGGCCGGCGTGGTGGCGCCGTCGCCGTCCGCTCCGTCGCCCTGCTCCGGGACGACGTACCCCACCAGCCGCTTCTGCCCCGGCACGTCCTCGCGCACCTGGACGGTGGCCTGTGCGACCCCGGTGCAGCCGAGCAGCGCCGCCTCCACCTCGCCGGGCTCGACGCGGAACCCGCGGATCTTCACCTGCTGGTCGGCGCGCCCCACGTACTCCAGCTCGCCGCCGATCCGCCGCCGTACCAGATCCCCGGTGCGGTAGAGGCGGGTGCCGGGGGGTCCGTAGGGGTTTGGGATGAAGTGGGTTGCGGTGGTGGTGGGTTGGTGGTGGTAGCCGTGGGCGAGGCCGTGTCCGGTGAGGTAGAGCTCGCCGGTGGTTCCGGGGGGTGTGGGGTTGAGGTGGGTGTCGAGGATGTAGGTGTGTTTGTTGGTGAGGGGGGTGCCGATGGGGTGGGTGGTGGGTGGTGTGGTGGTGGGTTGGATGGTGTGGGTGGTGGTGAAGCCCATGGATTCGGCGGGGCCGTAGCCGTTGGTGATGGTGAGGTGGGGGTGGTGTTGGTGGAGTTTGTGGGTGTGGGTGGGGCTGGCGGGTTCGCCGCCGGTGTAGGTGGTGTGGGTGGTGGTGAAGGTGTGGGGGTGTTCGTCGGTGAGGTGGTTGAAGAGGGTGGAGGAGAGTTGGAGCATGGTCACCGAGTGGCGGGTGGTGAGTTCGGTGATGTGGGTGGGTTCGGGGCGTTGTCCGGGTTGGAGGATGGTGGTGCCGCCGTGGAGGAGGGCGCCCCAGTATTCGAGGCTGAAGGCGTCCCAGGAGACGGGTGAGCATTGGAGGAAGGTTTCGGTGGGTCCGAAGGTGCAGTAGGTCTGGGCGGTGAGGGTGGAGATGAGGTTGCGGTGGGAGGAGAGGATGCCCTTGGGGCGTCCGGTCGATCCCGACGTGAACATCACGCACGCCACGTCGTCCCCGGTCAGCACGGTGGCGAGGTCGCGCGCCGGCCGCCCCGCGATGTGCACGGCCTCTTCGTCCACGCGGACCGTCCGCCACGGCCCGCTCAGCCGCGCCCCCTGGCCGGCGTCCGTGACGAGCATGGTGACGGCGGCGTCCAGCGCCGTGTTCTGCAGCCGCTCGTCCGGGAATTCTGGATCCAGGAGGGCGTATCCGGCGCCGGTTTTGATCACGGCGAGGATGGCGACGGCGAACTCGATGCCGCGCTCGATCAGTACGCCCGCGATGTCCCCGCGCCGCAGTCCCGCCGCGGCCAGATGGTGGGCGAGCCGGTTGGCGCGCTCGTTCAGCTCCCTGTATCCGACGGTCTTCTCCTCGAAGACCACCGCCGGATGCTCCGGCCGGATCCGCGCCTGTTCCTCGAACAGGGCGGCCAGCGAACGGTCTTCGATCTCCACCGACGTGCCGGACCACTCCTCCAGCACCAGCCGCCGCTCCACCGCATCCAGCAACTCCAGCTCGCCGAGCGTCAGTCCGGGATCGGCGACCGCCTGCTCCAGCGTCCGCCGCAGCATCGCGGCCATCCGCTCCACGCTCGACCGGTCGAACAGGTCCGCCGCGTACACCACGGCACCCGACAGCCCCTCCGCCTCGCTCCCCGACAGCAGGAACTCCAGGTCGAACTTGGCCGAACCGTTGGACACCGGCGCCGTCCGCAGCGTCCGTACGCCCGCCAGCTCCAGCCCCGCCGGCGCCCCCGCCTCCAGTGCCAGGCACACCTGGAACAGCGGATGCCGCGCCAGCGACCGCTGCGGGTTCACCGCCTCCAGCACCAGGTCGAACGGGCTCTCCTGATGCGCGTACGCATCCAGGTCCGCCGCCCGCACCCGGCCCAGCAGCTCCCGGAAGCTCGGGTTCTGCGAGGTGTCCGTGCGCAGCACCACCGTGTTCACGAAGAAGCCCACCAGGCCCGCCAGGCCCTCGTCACTTCGCCCCGCCACCGGCGCGCCGATCGGCAGGTCCGTGCCGGCCCCCAGCCGGGTCAGCAGCGCCGCCAGCGCCGCGTGCACCACCATGAACGGCGTGCACCGCTCCGCGCGGGCCAGCTCCGCGATCCGCCCGTACAGCTCCGGCCCGAAGTCCACCGGCACCGCACCACCGCGGTGCGAAGCCACCGCCGGCCGCGGCCGGTCCAGCGTCAGCCCCAGCTCCTCCGGCAGCCCCGCCAGCGCGGACCGCCAGTGCGCCAGGTCCTGCGCGAGGAGGCTCTCCGGGTCGGCCGCGTCCCCCAGCGCCCGGCGCTGCCACTGCGCGAAGTCGGCGTACCGCAGGGGCAGTTCGGCCGGCCACTGCGGTTCCGCGCCGGCCAGCCGGGCCGCGTACGCGGTGGCCAGGTCCCCGAACAGCGGCCGCAGCGACTGCCCGTCCGTCGCGATGTGGTGCAGCACGACCAGCAGCTCGTACGCGTCCTCGCCGGTCTGGAACAGGGTCACCCGCAGCGGGCACTCGGACCCCAGGTCGAACGCGTACCCGGCCGCCGCCGTCCGCTCCGCGTCCAGCCCCCCCGGTGCGACCATCCGGTGCTCGAACGACAGCCGCTCCGGACCCGCCGTCAGCACCCGCTGCCGCGGCTCGCCGTCCACCCGTACGAACACCGTGCGCAGCGGCTCGTGCCGGGCCACCACGTCCGCGAAGGCCGCCCGCAGTGCCACCACGTCAAGCCGGCCCGACAGCCGCACCGACATCGGCACGTTGTACGCCGTCCCGCCCGCCCCGTCCTGTTGCATGTCCGCGACCAGCCACAGCCGCTGCTGCGCGAACGACAGCGGCGGCAGCTCGCAGCTGCGGGCGGACGCCGCCAGCGGAGGCAGCGCGCGGCGCCCCGCGCGGACCCCCAGGTGCTCGGCGAGCAGGGCCGGGGTGGGGGACTGGAAGATGTCGCGGACCGTCAGCCGGGTGCTGAGCGCGGCGCCGATCCGGCTGGTCAGCCGGGCCGCCAGCATCGAATGCCCGCCGAGGTCGAAGAAGTTGTCGTCGATGGTCAGCGGCGCCGGCGCGGCCAGCATCTCCGTGAACAGCCCGCAGAGGATCTCCTCCAGCGGGGTGCGCGGCGCGCGGCCGTCGACGGTGCCGATCACCGGCGCGGGCAGCGCCCGCTTGTCGATCTTGCCGTTGGCGGTGAACGGGATCCGGTCGAGCACGGTCACGAACGACGGGACCATGTGGTCCGGCAGCAGGGTCCGCAGCCAGGTCCGGATCTCCTGCGGACCCGGCGCCCCGCCCCCGGCCCCGCTCTCGGCGGTGACGTACGCGATGAGCTGCGGGATGCCGTGCCGGTCCGGGTGGGTGGTGACCGCCGCCTGCGCGATCCGCGGGTGCGTGGTGAGCGTGGTCTCGATCTCGGTCGGCTCGACGCGGAAGCCGCGGATCTTGATCTGGGCGTCGGTGCGGCCCGCGTAGTGCAGCCGGCCGTCGGCGTCCCAGTACGCCCGGTCTCCGGTGCGGTAGAGGCGGGTGCCGGGGGGTCCGTAGGGGTTTGGGATGAAGTGGGTTGCGGTGGTGGTGGGTTGGTGGTGGTAGCCGTGGGCGAGGCCGTGTCCGGTGAGGTAGAGCTCGCCGGTGGTTCCGGGGGGTGTGGGGTTGAGGTGGGTGTCGAGGATGTAGGTGTGTTTGTTGGTGAGGGGGGTGCCGATGGGGTGGGTGGTGGGTGGTGTGGTGGTGGGTTGGATGGTGTGGGTGGTGGTGAAGCCCATGGATTCGGCGGGGCCGTAGCCGTTGGTGATGGTGAGGTGGGGGTGGTGTTGGTGGAGTTTGTGGGTGTGGGTGGGGCTGGCGGGTTCGCCGCCGGTGTAGGTGGTGTGGGTGGTGGTGAAGGTGTGGGGGTGTTCGTCGGTGAGGTGGTTGAAGAGGGTGGAGGAGAGTTGGAGCATGGTCACCGAGTGGCGGGTGGTGAGTTCGGTGATGTGGGTGGGTTCGGGGCGTTGTCCGGGTTGGAGGATGGTGGTGCCGCCGTGGAGGAGGGCGCCCCAGTATTCGAGGCTGAAGGCGTCCCAGGAGACGGGTGAGCATTGGAGGAAGGTTTCGGTGGGTCCGAAGGTGCAGTAGGTCTGGGCGGTGAGGGTGGAGATGAGGTTGCGGTGGGAGGAGAGGATGCCCTTGGGGCGTCCGGTCGATCCCGACGTGAACATCACGCACGCCACGTCGTCCCCGGTCAGCACGGTGGCGAGGTCGCGCGCCGGCCGCCCCGCGATGTGCACGGCCTCTTCGTCCACGCGGACCGTCCGCCACGGCCCGCTCAGCCGCGCCCCCTGGCCGGCGTCCGTGACGAGCATGGTGACGGCGGCGTCCAGCGCCGTGTTCTGCAGCCGCTCGTCCGGGAATTCTGGATCCAGGAGGGCGTATCCGGCGCCGGTTTTGATCACGGCGAGGATGGCGACGGCGAACTCGATGCCGCGCTCGATCAGTACGCCCGCGATGTCCCCGCGCCGCAGTCCCGCCGCGGCCAGATGGTGGGCGAGCCGGTTGGCGCGCTCGTTCAGCTCCCTGTATCCGACGGTCTTCTCCTCGAAGACCACCGCCGGATGCTCCGGCCGGATCCGCGCCTGTTCCTCGAACAGGGCGGCCAGCGAACGGTCTTCGATCTCCACCGACGTGCCGGACCACTCCTCCAGCACCAGCCGCCGCTCCACCGCATCCAGCAATCCGATGTCCCGGAGGGCGAGTTCGGGCGAGCCGAGCGCCTCGTCGACGAACTGCAGGAACCGGTCCTGGTGCCCCGCGACCGCCTCGACGTCACACACCTCCGGCGCGGCGTCGAAGTCGATCCGCAGACCCGTCCGCGGACCCAGGTCGTACACCCCGATCGCCAGGTCCTCCACCGGCCCGTTGCTCAGGTTGTGCGCCAGCGTCGGCAGCCCACCGAACGCCAGGTCCGGGGCGAAGGCCATGATGTTGACCAGCGGCGCGGTCAGCCGCCGCTCACCGTCGGCGAGCCCCAGGTCACGGCACATGTCCTCGTACCGGGTGCGCTGGTGCGCCAGGCCGTGCCGGGTCTCCGCCACCACTGCCCGCACCAGCCCGCCCAGCGTGTCGCCGGGCGCGACCCGCACCCGCAGCGGCACCACGTTCGACGACATCCCCGGCGTCCGGCGGGTCAGATCCGTGGTCCGCCCGGTCACCGGCAGCCCCAGCAGCAGCTCGGTCCGCCCGCTGATCCGGTGCACGTACCCCGCGACCAGCGCCACCATCAGCATCGACCAGCGCGTCCGGTACCCGCGGGCCGCGGCCCGCAGCCGCTCGGTCCGCTCCGGGTCCAGCACGGCCGTACGCCGTACGAACGGCAGCGCCGGCCCGTCGGCCGCCGCGACCGGGGTACGGCCCTCGGCGATCCGCGGGGTCTCCGGGACACCCGCCAGGTGCTCGGCCCAGTGCAGACGGTCCGCCGCCGCCTCGTCCGACGCCCGGTGCGCGGCGTCCTCGTCGAGCAGCTCCGGCAGCGTCCCGAACGGCGACGGCCCCCACGGCTCGTCCGCCAGCGCCCGCTCGTACAGCTCGGCCAGCCGCCGGTCCAGCAGCGCCGAGCCCATGCCGTCGAGCACCAGGTGGTGGTAGCTCTTCACGTAGCAGAAGTGCTCGTCGCCGAGCTTGAGCAGCGCATGCCGCGACAGCGGCCCCGCCGCCAGGTCGAACGGTGCGGCCACCGCCGCCTCGGCCCACGCGCGGGCCCGGGCCGGCGGATCCCCCGCGCCGGTCAGGTCCACGCACTCCAGCCGCCGGTCACCCGGCCCGTCCGCCAGCAACTGCCATACGCCGTCCTCGTCGCACTCCGTTCCCCGTACGCGCAGCGCGTCCGCCTCGCGGACCAGTTGCAGCCAGGCCGCCGCGAACCGCTCCGGATCCACCGCGCCGCGGATCTCCTGGTACTCGCCGATGTTGTACCGGCAGCCCGTCGGGTCGAGGTCGTGGGCCATCCAGATGTCGCGCTGCGCCGCCGACAGCGGCAGCCGGACGACGGACGGGCCGGGGGCGGTACCAGGACCGGATGCCTGCGACGTCTGAGACGCCTGAGACGTCAGGGAGGCCATGGAAGCTCCTTGTGTGATCACGGTGGGTGCGGGGCCGGCCGTCTCCGGGGCGTTCCGCGCACCATCCGGCCGATGTCATCCAAACCCGGGTGCCGTGCCCCGGGCGGCAGTTGTTCCGGCACTACGGCAGCAGCTCAGTGCCCGGCGGCAGCCAGGGCGGCGGGCGGGGCACCCTCGGCGCTCCGGTGGAAGGCACGGACCAGGTGCAGCACCCGGAAACGGGACCGGCCCGCCTCGTGCCCGGCCCGGATCACCCCGGCTATGAGCAGGTCGCGCACCATCCGCCCGGACTCCGGCAGGCCGCGTCCGGTCAGCGCCACGATCTCGTCCAGCCCGAACCCGTCGCCGGACCCGTTGCCGCATCCGTCGCCCCTTCCGTCGCCGGACCCGTCCGCCCCGGCCCCGTCCCCGGGCGCGGTGCACAGGTCCGCGAGCAGGGCCCGCTGCCCGTCGGTGAGCCGGCGCAGCCCGCGCTGCAGCCCCTCCCGGAAGCGCCGTCCGCCGTCACCCCCCGCCAGGTGGTCCAGCAGCGCGGCCGGATCGGCGTCCACGGACCGGCGGAGCGCCGGCAGATCGCACACCGCCAGCCAGGAGGCCGCCGCCGCGAGCGCCACCGGATGCCCGTCCAGCCGCGCGCAGACCCGTACCACGTCGGCGAGTTCACCCCCCGACGGGGCGAACTCCGGCCGCACCCGCCGCGCATGGTCGAGGAACAGTCCTACGGCAGCAGACTCGGCGGCACCCTCCACCGGCACCTCCAACGGGCCCAGCAGGAAAGGCCGTTCACCCGGAAGCCCCCATGGGTGCTCGGAGGTGACCAGCAGCCGCAGCCCCGGGAACTCGCGCAGCAGCCGGGTCAGCCGGTCGCACCGCGGCGCCCGCTCCGGTGCCCCGTCCAGCACCAGCAGCACCGGCCGGTCGCCCACCGGCTGCGCCGGCAGCCGGCCCTCGTCGCCCGGCCCCGCCTCGAACAGGTACGCCACCAGCTCCGCCACGAGCCGCTCCGCCGGGCCTGCGTCCGCCGCGGCGAGATAGTCCCGCGGCGCCCCGGGGAACGCGTGCCACAGCACCGGCAGCCCCGCCGCGTACAGCCGGTTCGCCGCCTCCAGCGCCAGCCGGGTCTTCCCCGCCCCGCTCAGCCCCACCACGTTCACCAGCCGCTCCGACCCCGAGCCCAGCTCCCGCACCAGCACCCCGGCCTCCGCTTCCCGGCCGGTCAGGCCGTGCAGCGCGGTCGGCGGCGCCGGCGGCTCCCCGTCGAAGAGCCCGCCCGCCGCCCCGGCGCACCGCCCCTGCTGGGCGGCCGCCTCCAGCGCGGCACGGGCCCGCGGTCCCAGCCGCAGCGCATCGGCGATCAGCCGGATCGTGTCGGTTCTCGGCCGCCGTGCCTTGCCCTGCTCCAGGTCGCGGATGGCCCGCACGCTGATCGTGGACAGGTCGGCCAGCTCCCGCTGGGTCAGGCCGATGCGCAGCCGGTGCGCCCGTACCAGTGCGCCGAACTGCGCGCTGTCGGCGGCGGTGGACGGCTCCGCGGACGCTGCGGTGACCGGAACGGTGGTGCTCATGTGTGCTCCCGCGAGTCGTGGTGGGGAACCCGGAGGCAGATGCAGGCCGCCGCCCACCCCTCGTGGGAGAGGCAGCAGCCCGGTTCCGCTTCCCATCGTCCGAATCGCGCTATCCGCAGGGCATCCCCCGACCAATGGCCACGGGTTAGCGCCGGTCACGGGCCTTGTGGCGGCCCCACTGCGGCCCGCCGCCCCTACCGCCGCCGGGCGGTTGCGCCATCGCGCCCGGCAGCCCCGCCGCCCCCGCTATCTCCGCCCGAAAACCGGTCCGCGCGGTGATAACGCGGGGATAGGGGTGAAGACGGTGGGGGGATTCCCGGCCTTCCTAAGTTGGTGCCACAGAGAACGAAGCGCACCGCACCGGGGCGCTCACCAGCCGAAGGGACTCTCCGATGAGCCTGGCCAAGGCCTTCCGCACCGCCCTGCTGACCGCCGCCGTCGCCGGTCTGGCCGTCGTGGGCACGCAGGCAGCACAGGCCGACGACGCCACGGCTCCCACCGCCCCCACCCGCGTCACCCAGCCGCTGCCGGGCACCGGCGAGGGCGACGCCGCCGCCCCGCAGGCCGCCACTCCCTCGCCCACCGCGAGCCACAACAACGACCCCTGGGACTGACCGGACGGCGGCCGACAGGCCTCGGAGAGACGCGCGAACGGCGCGCCGTACGCTCACCGCCCGAGCAGCAGCTCCGTCTCGCGGAGCTCCGGCGCCATGTTCCGGTCCCGGAAGGCCTGCGCCGCGCTCTCCAGCAGCTCCCGAGACCGGGCCGCCTCGCCCGACCGGACCAGCAGCCGTCCCAGGTCCAGCCGGACCAGCGCCGCACCGCCCTGGTCCATGATCTGCTCGCGGACCGACAGCGAGCGGTCGTAGAACTCCCGCGCCTGCTCGTCCCGGCCCACGGCCGCCAGCGCCTGCCCCAGGTCCCGCAGCAGATGCCCCTCGCCGATCACGTCACCGCGCCGCCGGCACAGCTCCAGCACCTCGGTGAAGATCGTCACCGCCTGCTCGAACTCGCGCTGCTGCAACAGCAGTTGACCGACCCGCCGCAGCGTCCGGGCCTGCCCGCCGGTGTACCCCACCGAACGGTAGATGCCCAGTGCCTCGTCCAGCTGCGACTGCGCGGTACCGCTCTGGCCCCGCCGCATCCAGATGTGCGAGCTGTGCGTCAGCACGTTCGCCCGCCCCACCGCGTCGCCCGCCCGGTCGAAGTCCTGCAGCGCCAGCCCGTACAGGCCCAGCGCCCGGTCGTCGTCCCCGCGCAGCCGCTCCAGCAGCGCCAGGTCCCGGCGGCACAGTGCCCGCCCGTGCGCATCGCCCAGCTCCGTGAACAGCCCGAGCGCCGTGCCCAACGCCTCCCGGGCCTCGTGATGCTGACTGCGGCTCAGGTGCAGCGAACCCATCGAGCTGAGCAGGGCCGCCGTACCGCGCACGTTGCCCGCCTGCCGGACCGCCGCCAGCGCCTGCTGGTGGGTCTGCTCCCACTGCAGGTGATAGCCGCGCACCTCGAACAGGGTCACCAGGGTCGTCGCCAGGTTCCAGCACAGCTCGTCCATCTGCTCGCGGGCCGCGTGCTCCACCGCCAGGCACAGGTTGGCCTGCTCGCTGTCCAGCCACTCCAGCGGATCGACGAGCAGCTCGTCGACCACGGTACGCGGCGGCTCCCATCGCGGCGCCGAACCGTGGAGCACGGTGAAGTCCCCGCCGTAGATCCGCCGGTGGGCCTGCTCGGCAAGCGCCATCCAGCCGCCCATCATCCGCTCCAGCGCCGCCCGCTGCACCGCCGGCTCGTCGTGCGCGGCCAGCTGCTCGCGCGCGAACACCCGGATGATCTCGTGGAACCGGTACCGGAACCCGCCCGTGGACTCCACCCCGACGACATCCAGCATCTGTACGTCGACCAGCGGCTCCAGCAGGTCCGAAGGGAACGGCCGGTCGTCGTCGAGCAGTGCGCCCGCCAGCCAGCCCGGCAGCGTCGGCCCCTGCGCCAGACTCAGCAGGCGCAGCAACTGGCGCTCCACGAAACCCAGTCCGTCGTGCGTCAGCGACAGGCTCGCCCGCATCGTCATCTCGCCGTGCGTCAGCTCGTCCAGCCGGTGCCGTTCGTTGGCCAGCCGGTGCACCATGGAAGCCAGCGACCAATGCGGCCGCGCTGCCAGCCGCGCCGCGACGATCCGCAGCGCCAGCGGCAGCCCGCCCACCGTGCGGATCAGCGCCTCCGCCGCGATCGGCTCCCGCGCCACCCGATCCGGCCCGATCACCCGGACCAGCAGCTCCAGCGCCCGCTCCGTGCTCAGCACGTCCAGCTCCACCCGGTGCGCACCGGGCAGCCCGGTAATCCGCACCCGGCTCGTCACCAGCACCGCGCAGTTGCGGCTGCCGGGCAGCAGCGGCCGCACCTGGCTCTCCGACGCGGCGTCGTCCAGCACGACGAGCACCCGCCGGGAGGCAAGCAGCGTCCGGTACATCTCGGCGCGCTCGTCCAGCGTCTCCGGGATCACCGGACCGGGAATGCCGAGGGCGCGCAGGAACCGGCCCAGCACCTCGGCGGCCGAGGCGGGGCCGGGCGTGGTACCGCGCAGATCGCAGTACAACTGCCCGTCGGGAAAGCTGCCTTCGCTGATCCGGTGGGCAATGTGGGTGGCCAGCGTGGACTTCCCGGTGCCGGGCTTGCCCACGATCACGGCGAAGCCCACCGCGCGCCGCACCCCGTCACCGAGCAACGCCTGCTCGATGACATCCATCTGCGCCTCGTCGCCGACGAAGTCCGCCGTGTCCGCGGGGAGCTGCCGGGGAACCTCCTCCCGCCAGCCCAGCCCGGGCTCCGCCTCGGGCACACCCCCGCCCGGCTCGCCCGGCCCGCCGCCCGGAGCCCCCGGGCCGGCCGACCGGCCCGGCGTGAGGAGCGCCGTCGTTCCGGGCAGCCCCGTTCCGGGCAGCCCCATGCCGGGAGCGAGGCCCGCGCCCCCGCGCGGTTCAGCGCCGCGCGGCGCTCCGGCCCCCGGGAGGCCCGCGGTCAGGAACCCGGCCGCACCCGGCAGACCCGCCCCGGCCGTCAGACCGGCCCGGCCGCTCCAGGCCGACACGTCGGGAAAGCCGCCGGTCACAGCACCGGAGCCGGTCGTGCCCGGCCCGGCGCCCGGTACCGCGCCCAGGCCGGCGCCCGAGGCGGCGCCCACCCCCGAGCCCAACCCCGCGCCCGGTACCGCACCGAGTCCGGATCCCGACCCGGGGCCGGCCGCCGGCCCGCCGAACGCCGCGGCCCGGACCGCCGTACCGCCGCCGTCCGCGCCGGTCCGTCCGAAGCGGTCGGCCGCGCCCGGTCCGCCCGGCTGTCCCGCGTGCAGCGCCGGATCGCCGGACAGGATCGCCGACTCCAGCTTCCGCAGTTCCTCGCCCGGCTCCAGGCCGAGCTCGTCGACCAGCAGCTCCCGGCCCGCCCGGTACGATTCCAGGGCCTCCGCCTGCCGGCCCGAACGGTACAGCGCCAGCATCAACTGGCCCCGCAGCCGCTCCCGCAGTGCGTGCGCCCGTACCAAGAGCTGTATTTCGGCGACCAGTTGGTGATGCCGGCCCAGGTCCAGTTCCAGCTGGATCCGGGTCTCCACGGCCGTCAGGCGTTCCTCGTCCAGCTGGAGCGCCCGGCTGCGCAGCGACTCGCCGGGCACCCCGCCCAGGCAGTCGCCCTGCCACAACGCCTCGGCGGCCCGCAGTCGTTCCACGGCCTCGGCGGGACGCCCGGCCTTCCCCAGGGCGCGCGCCTCGGCGACCTCGCGGGAGAACAGGGCCGAGTCGACGCTCTCGGGGCCGGTCGTCAGCACGTACCCGGGCGGCCGGGTGGTGATGGCCGCGTCGATGCCGGCGCCGGTGAACAGCTTGCGCAGCCGCGACACGCAGATCTGCACCTGCGTGCGGGCCGTGTCCGGCGGGGTGTCGTCCCAGATCAGGTCCACCAGGGAGTCCGTGCTGACCACCCGGTTCGTCTCCAGCAGCAGGGCGGCGAGGATCGCCTCCTGCCGCCCCGGCGGCACCCGCACCGGTCCGCGTGGTCCGGCCACCTGTAACGGTCCGAGGATGCGGAAGGCGGGCATCTCGGGGGCAGCGTGCACTCCACTGAAGGAATTGGGCATGAGTCTCCCTGCCGGTCGCCCGGGAACTCGGAGCAAGATCGGCTTGGCAGCCTGCCCAAGTGTCGTAGACCTGCAGGGTTCTTGTCCATGGTGTGGATATTTCGTGATGGTGACCGGCGGTGATAGCCCTGCGATAGTTCCGGGTTGGAGGGGCGGAGCACAGTGTCCGAGGCAGCACGAAAGGACACGTATCGGTGAGCAGTCAGCGCAGCGACGGCAGTGGGAACGGCAGGCAGGCGGGCCGCGGACGGCCCTGGGGCGGCATGGTCACGGCCGCCGGCGTGGAGCACGTACGCCTCGCCTACCACTATCTCGACACCGGCGACGTCGACGGGTACGGGTCGCTCCTCGACGAGGACGTGGAGCTCTGCCGTCCGGACGCGCCGCCCGGGCACGGCCGTGACGAGGTGGTCCGGCTCCACCAGGAGGGCCTGGTGCCGCCGGCCCCGCACGCCATCGACCGGATCGTCGCCGAGGGCGACAGCGTGGTCGTGGTGGGCCGGACCGGCGGCGTCGGCTTCGTGGACGTCTTCACCCTCTCGCCCGAGGCGATGCTGCGGGGCTGCCGCCGTTACTACGGGGTCGCGCCGTGAGGGCGGCCCGCGCGGCTACGCGGCGGGCCCGCTCCAGCCGGCCGGTACGTGCCCCAGCCGCACCCGCTGCGGGTGGTCGCCCACCGGCACCGAGGCGGTGGCCCGCCCGGTGGCGAAGTCGATGGCCGTGACCCGGTCGGCGCCGCTCTCCGAGATCACGCAGGACCGCCCGTCGCCGCTGACCGTCGCCCAGTACGGCTTCGACGCCGGCACCAGCGGGCCCTCCAGCAGCGAGGTGCGGTCGACGACGGTCGCGTAGTCGTCCATCGTGCCCGCCACGCACAGCTTCGTGCCGTCCGGGCTCATCGACATCCCGTGGTGCCGCGAGTCGTTGACCCACGTGGTCCGGTCGCTGCTGGTCGCCGGGTTCGCGGGCAGCCTGCGCACCCGGGTGATGCGGTCCGCGGAAACGTCGTACTCCACCACGCCGTTGAAGAAGGACACCTGGAAGTACATCGTCGAGCCGTCGGGCGAGAAGGCGACCGGGCGCACCGCGTCCGACAGGTCGGAGCGGCCGAACGCGTCGAGCCGCTGCCGCATGTCGATCACCTTCACCTGGCGCATCGTCTGCGCGTCGACGACGGTGATGCGCCGGTCGCCCTTCGTCCAGTCCAGCCAGGGTGCGTCGAGGGCGCTCGTGACGTCGCCGATCGACATGTTCCACAGGTACCGGCCGCCGTCGGTGTAGACGTTCTCGTGCGGCTTGTCGCCCGTACCGAACGAGCCCGCGGGCCGGCCGGTGGCGATGTCGAGCACGTGCACCGTGTTGGACGTCGACGCGGAGACCGCGACCCGGGTGCCGTCGGGGGAGACCGCCATGTGGTCGGCGCGGTAACCGGACACCGGGAAGCGCCAGTTGATGCGGCCGGTGGCGAGGTCGATCGACACCACGTCCGCGAAGCTCGGGCGCGACACCACCACCGCGGTGCCGTCCGGCGTGGTGTACATGTCGTCCACGAACTGGTCGTGGCCCTCGCCCGCGGTGGCGCGGATGCCGAGGAAGTAGCCGAGCTTCACGGGATTGAGACGGATCTCGCGCAGCCGCTCCTCCTTGTCGGGTATCACGTTGATCCGCCCGACCTTCTCCAGGCCGCCGGAGGAGGCGAGGACATCGGCGGTGCCCTCCCAGTTGTTGCCGACGAACAGCACCTCGCGCAGCCCGGCCCCGGCGGGCCGGGCCGCGGCGGGGTCGGCGGCCGAGGCGGCGGAGGGGCCGGCGGCGGCGGTCAGGGTGGCCAGCAGGGCGGCGGCCAGTACGGCGAGGCGGCGGCCGGGGCGGCGGATCCGGCGGTGCGCGGTGCGGGCGGAGGTTCCGTTTCCAGCGTTCACAGTCTGCTCCTGAGGGGGAGGAACGAAGACTTACCGCCGGTAACTTAGTGGCCGAGCATCCGGTGGGCCAGAAGCGTGAGGCTGTCGATGATGCGCTGCGGCTCCAGGCCCAGGTGGTGGCGCTGGAAGCGGTAGACCTCCGGCGCGAGCGGGCCGAGCAGGGCATCGGCACAGGCGTCCGGGTCCGGGCTGCCGCTGTCGGCGAGCAGCAGCCGTACGTGGGCCTGCCAGTAGCGGTACGAGCCGCTGGCGAAGCGGGCCGCGCCGGCCTCGGCTCCCAAGGCCAGCGGAAGGTGACGCTCCAGCAGATCGACGGAGGCCGCGTAGAAGGCCGCCAGCCGGTCGGCCGCCGGGGCGCCCGGGCCCAACGGCGGCGGTCCGTAGGCCAGCCGGCCCTGGAGCAGCCGCTCGTGCTCCTCCAGCAGGGCGGCCGCGATGGCCCCTGGATCGGGGAACCGGCGGTAGAGGGTGGCCCGCCCCACCCCGGCCGACCTGGCTATCTGGTCCATCGTGACGGTGTGCGGTTCCTGCTCTGAGAAAAGGTGCTCGGCGGCGGCGAGGATCTGGGCACGGTTGCGCACGGCGTCGGCCCGCGGGCGGCGACGGGGAGTCCGCCGGCCGGCCGCCGGTATCTCGCTCGGCAGCAGCCGCCCCTCACCGTCAGTCATGGCCAAGACCTTACGCGGGGCCAAGGAGCGGGATTCCGCTCGCGCCACCCGCCCGACAGGCCGTGTCGGTGTTGGGCTGAACGGGTGAAACGCGAGAGGATGGGTGGATGCACATGAAGCGTGGGGCCGAGGTGGGCCGGTGAGCAGGTACGACGTCACCGACGAGCAGTGGGAGGGGCTTGCCCAGGTGGTGCCCCTGCGCAGCCGCAACGAATGGCCGTCGAGGGTCGACCACCGCACCATTCCGCGCTCCGGGGAGCTCGCCGCCGAGCAGCGGCGGTTCGTCGTGCTCCGCGTGCAGGTCTTCGCGGACGCACGGGAAGTGGCCGAGTACCTGCTCGCCCAGATCCCGGTGCTGCTCGACCTGACCGGCGCGGACACCGAGGTGGCCAAGCGGATCCTGGACTTCAGCAGCGGCGTGGTCTTCGGTCTCGGCAGCGGCATGCACCGCGTGGACCGCAACGTCTTCCTCCTCGCCCCGGCCGGCACCGAGGTCGAAGGCATCGCCGCAGCAGCCGTCCCCCGATCGTAGGAAGCCCCGGGGGACGGAACGGTTCACCGAACCGGGGGGTGCGTACCGTCCGCCCCATGACCACCCCCCACCCCACCCCTTCCCCGACCACCCACACGCCGCCCCCGGCGGTCACCCGCACCGGCGCCGCACTCACCGACGCCGTACCGGCCGTCCCCCACACCGGGTCCGTGCCTGACGGAGCCGCACGGGTCGCGGTCCCGGCGGCCGCGCCCACCGACGCCGTTCCGGCCGTGTCCGCCCACGCCGTCCCGGCCGCGCCCACCGACGCCGTACGCGGCACTGCGCACACCGTGTCCGTACCGGCGCAGTCGCCGGCCCCCGCCGGGCCCGCGGCAGCGCCCGCGCGGGTCCCGCTCCCGTCGCGTGCCGGAGGGCCGTCCGTCGCGACGGAGGACCGTCAGCCGTGGACCGGTGGCCGCCCGGTGCCCGGGCCGGCGG
>NZ_JAJAUZ010000019.1 GCF_020532645.1 Streptomyces bambusae | reverse complement strand
GTCCGGCGCTTTCGCGCTTTCCCTTCCGGCGTTTCCGACTCTATCAGACGTTCTCACCGGGTTTTTCCGATGCGAAATCCGACAGGAATTCGGGGATGTGCTCCGACTCGTGGAATTCGATTCCGAATCCGAACTTCGGGAGCGAGGTCGATTCTAGACCGTTGCGGTCGAACTGTCCAGTTCGAGGCAACCGTTCGAATCTACCTCCCTACGCCAACCGTGTCAACGGTCTCTGCGGGACGACGAGGAGACTAGCAGCTCAGCAGGCTTGTACGCACATCAGGCCGCGACGGGCAGCGTGGCGCTCTGGTCTGCGGTTTCGACGTCACCGGTCTCACCGGCGCGGGCGGCCCGGCCGCCGAGCACGTAGACGTACGCGAGGAAGGCCGCCTCGGCGGCGATGCCGATGGCGATGCGGGCCCAGGTCGGCAGGCCCGACGGGGTGACGAACCCTTCGATGAGGCCCGAGACGAACAGGACCCCGGCCAGGCCGATGGCCATGCCCAGGGCGGCGCGGCCCTGCTCGGCGAGGGCCACCCGGCGGGTCCGGGGGCCGGGGTCGATCACCGTCCAGCCGAGCTTGAGGCCGGTGCCGGCGGCGACGAAGACGGCGGTGAGTTCCAGCAGGCCGTGCGGGAGGATCAGGCCGAGGAAAGTGTCGAGGCGGCCGGCCGAGGCCATCAGGCCGATGCCGATCCCGAGGTTGAGCATGTTCTGGAAGAGGATCCAGAGCACGGGCAGGCCCAGGAACGCGCCGAGGACCAGGCACATCGCGGCGGCCTGGGCGTTGTTCGTCCACACCTGTGCGGCGAAGGACGCGGCCGGGTGGCTGGAGTAGTACGTCTCGTACTGGCCCCCGGGGCGGGTCATCTCGCGCAGGTGCTCCGGGGCGCCGATCGAGGCCTGCACCTCGGGGTGCACTGCGATCCACCAGCCGATCAGGGCGCCGAGGGCGGTGGACAGCAGGGCCGTGGGGATCCACCAGTGGCGGCTGCGGTAGACGGCGGCGGGGAAACCGGCGGTGACGAAGCGGGCCGCGTCGCGCCAGCTCGCCCGGCGGGCACCGGTCACCGTGGCACGGGCCCGGGCCACCAGCTGGGTGAGGCGGCCGGTGAGCGTCGGGTCGGGGGCGCTGGACTGGATCAGCGACAGGTGGGTCGCGGTGCGCTGGTAGAGGACGACGAGTTCGTCGGCCTCGGCGCCGGTCAGGCGGCGGCCGCGGCGAAGCAACTGCTCCAGGCGGTCCCATTCGGCCCGGTGCGCGGTGACGAAGACGTCGAGATCCATCCGGCTGCTGCTCCTGCCCAGGTGCACTGACTGTCCACGGCTGACGTACTCCGGTCAGCTTGGCAGACTTGATGACCACGGGGCAGGGCAGGGCACGACAGGGTGAAGGTGGGCATCGGTGAGCGGTCTGGTGACAGGGGATGCGGTCGTACTCGGCCTCCAGCCGGCGCGGCTGCCGAGCCGGGCGCTGGCCGTCGCGATCGACATGGTCGTGCAATGGACCGTTTTCGTCATCGTGTCGGTGGCGCTGCTGGCGGCGACGGCGTCGCTGGACGAGGCGGCGCGGACGGCCGTGCAGATCGCGCTGTTCCTGCTGGTCCTCGTCGGGGTGCCGATCGTGGTGGAGACGCTGAGCCGCGGGCGGTCGCTGGGGAAGCTGGCCTGCGGGCTGCGGGTGGTGCGGGACGACGGCGGGCCGATCCGGTTCCGGCACGCGCTGGTGCGCGGTGCGCTCGGGGTGGTCGAGCTGCTGATGACGCTGGGCACGGTGGCCTGCATCGCGTCGCTGGTGTCGGCGCGCGGGCGGCGGCTCGGTGACGTGTTCGCCGGGACGCTCGTGGTGCGGGAGCGGGTGCCGGGGGCGCGGGGCGGTCAGCTGCCGCCGCCTCCGGCGTGGCTGGCGGGGCAGTTCACGGAGCTGGACCTGTCGGGCGTACCGGACGGGCTGTGGCTGGCGATCCGGCAGTACCTGGCGCGGATGGGGCAGCTGGATCCCCAGGTGGGTGCGTCGATGGCGGCCCGGCTCGGGGACGACCTGGTGGCGTGCACGGGAACGCCGGCGCCGCCCGGGGTGCCGGCCGCGGCGTACCTGGCGGCCGTGGTGCACGAACGGCAGACGCGCGATGCGCGGCGGGCGTTCGCACAGCAGCACCGGGCTCCGGCTCAGGCGGGACAAGCGGTTCCGGGGTACGGAGCCCCGGCCGTGGCGTACCCGCAGCAGCCGTACGCCGCTCCGGCTCGGCCGCCGGTGCAGGCCGCGCCGCAGCCGTACGTACCGCCGGCGCCGCCGGCTCCCGCTCCCGCTCCCGTCGAGCAGCCGCCTGCGACCGGGTTCGCGCCGCCCGGGTAGGGGGCGTCAGTCGGTGTAGGTGTCGTCCGCCGGGTCGGGGAAGGCCGACGGCGGGGTGTCGAGCTCTTCGAGTTCGATGCCGGGGGCGGACAGGACCACGTCGCCCGCGATGTGCACGGTGTGCTGCTCCCCCGTGTCCAGGGCGCTGACCTGGTACGCGTCCACCATCAGCGGGCCGCTGTCCGTGGGGTGCGCTTCGCTTCCCAGCAGGGCCCAGGCCTGGTCCACGGTGCGGGGGGCGAGCACCGGACTCGTGAAGTGCACGAGGCGGACACGGGTCGCGGGGGCGCCGGGGGTGAGGCGGAGGAGGCGGGCGGTGGCGACGAGGAAGGCCGGCGATGCGCCGGTGAAACCGTGGGCGCGGACGTTGCCCTCGGTGGCCTCGATGCCGGCGGGGTCGGTGCGCACCCAGGTGACGCCGTCGATGGCGGCGCCGCGCACCTGCCAGCTCGCGGCGTGGAGTTCGAGGCGGATGGGGCGGCCGAGGGCGTCGACGGCCAGGTCGACGGAGCCCGCGTGGTCGCCGGCGGGGGTGGTGGTCTGGGAGACGTAGCGCCAGCCGGAGGGGCCGGGGGCGCAGTGGAAGTGCTCGTCGCCGAGGGGGGTGTGATCGTGTGGATCGTGGAGCGAGTAGCGGCCGCGGGGCATCGGGGTTCCTGGGGTCTGCTGCGGGACCGGGCAGGCCCCCGGCACGGGTGCCGGGGGCCTGACGGGCGGTGCTGGTGCGTGATGCGCCGGGGGGCGCCGGCCGGTGGCCGGGCGGCGCCGGGGCGGATCAGTAGCGGTAGTGGTCCGGCTTGTACGGGCCGTCGACCTTGACGCCGATGTACTCGGCCTGCTCCGGGCGGAGCGTGGTCAGCTTGACGCCGAGGGCGTCGAGGTGGAGGCGGGCGACCTTCTCGTCGAGGTGCTTCGGGAGCACGTAGACGTCGGTCGGGTACTCCTCGGGCTTGGTGAAGAGCTCGATCTGGGCCAGGGTCTGGTCCGCGAAGGAGTTCGACATCACGAAGGACGGGTGGCCGGTCGCGTTGCCGAGGTTCAGCAGGCGGCCCTCGGACAGCACGATCAGGACCTTGCCGTCGGGGAAGGTCCAGGTGTGGACCTGCGGCTTGACCTCGTCCTTGACGATGCCGGGGACCTTGGCGAGGCCGGCCATGTCGATCTCGTTGTCGAAGTGGCCGATGTTGCCGACGATGGCCTGGTGCTTCATCTTGGCCATGTCGCCGGCCATGATGATGTCCTTGTTGCCGGTCGTGGTGATGAAGATGTCGGCGATCTCGACGACGTCGTCCAGCGTGGCGACCTGGTAGCCGTCCATGGCGGCCTGCAGGGCGCAGATCGGGTCGATCTCGGTGACGATGACGCGCGCGCCCTGGCCGCGGAGGGACTCGGCGCAGCCCTTGCCGACGTCGCCGTAGCCGCAGACGACCGCGACCTTGCCGCCGATGAGGACGTCGGTGGCGCGGTTGATGCCGTCGATCAGGGAGTGGCGGCAGCCGTACTTGTTGTCGAACTTCGACTTGGTGACGGCGTCGTTCACGTTGATGGCCGGGAAGAGCAGGTCACCGGACTGCATCATCTCGTAGAGACGGTGCACGCCGGTGGTGGTCTCCTCGGTGACGCCGCGGATCTCGGACGCGAGCTGCGTCCACTTCTGCGGGGACTCCTTCAGCGTGCGGTTGAGCAGCGTGAGGATGAAGCCGTACTCCTCGCTGTCCGCCGTCGACGGGTCCGGGGCGGAGCCGGCCTTCTCGAACTCGACGCCCTTGTGGACGAGGAGGGTGGCGTCACCGCCGTCGTCCAGGATCATGTTCGGGCCGCCGGTGGGCGTGTTCGGCCAGGTGAGGGCCTGCTCCGTGCACCACCAGTACTCCTCCAGGGTCTCGCCCTTCCAGGCGAAGACCGGGACGCCCTGGGGGTTCTCCGGGGTGCCGTTCGGGCCGACGGCGATGGCGGCGGCCGCGTGGTCCTGGGTGGAGAAGATGTTGCAGGAGGCCCAGCGGACGTCGGCGCCGAGGGCGACGAGGGTCTCGATCAGGACCGCGGTCTGCACGGTCATGTGCAGGGAGCCGGTGATGCGGGCGCCGGCCAGCGGCTGCGCCTCCGCGTACTCCTTGCGGATCGACATCAGGCCGGGCATCTCGTGCTCGGCGAGCGTGATCTCCTTGCGGCCGAAGGCGGCAAGGGAGAGGTCGGCGACCTTGAAGTCCATGCGTCTGCTCCTCGTTGATGGGTGCGAGAGGGTACGGCTGAGCTGCACGCCGGGTCCGGGTACGGGCCGGTGCACAGAGCGCAGTCCGTCGGAGGCCCTCTCTCCTCTCGGCCGGTCCGTGGGACCGCCCGACCGCCATCAGCAGCGACGCCTGACACCGGTGTCGAATCTACACCGAACGGGGGATCACCCCCAGCGGATCGTGGTCAAGTCGTCACGGGTTCCGGGGACGTCCGGAGGGTCGGTTTCAGGCCTTTCGGACCTTTGATGCCCTCCTTACGCAGGAGAGGATCGGGAGGGATCGGGCCCGGGGCGCGGTCCGGCAGGACCCGGCGGTGAGGAGAGCGACGTGACCAGTCCGGCAGGCCTTCGGGCGAAGGCGGACCCGAGCGGGCGGCGGCTGCGGCTGCTCGCGGTGACCGCGTGTCCCACGGGGATCGCGCACACGTACATGGCGGCGGAGACGCTCCAGCAGACCGCGGAACGGCTCGGCATCGACATGAAGGTGGAGACGCAGGGTTCCATCGGTGCCGAGAACGTGCTCACTGACAACGATGTCAGGCAGGCGGACGGGATCATCATCGCGGCCGACAAGGAGGTCGACCGGGAGCGGTTCGCGGGCAAGCGGGTGCTGTCCACGGGGGTCGCGGACGGCATCCACCGGCCGGAGGAGCTGATCGAGCAGGTGCAGCGGGCGCCGGTGCAGTCCGGTACGGCGGCACCCGCGGGCGGCTCGGGCGCGGGATCGGCGGGCGCCACGGGAGGCGCCGGCGGGTGGGGCGGATCCGGCCGCTCCGGCGGCAGGGAGCGCAGTCTCGGCTACAAGGCGCTGATGAACGGCGTCTCGTACATGATCCCGTTCGTGGTGGTCGGCGGGCTGCTGATCGCCGTCTCGCTGGCGCTGGGCGGCCATGCCACGGCGTCCGGGTACGCGACCACTCCCGGCACGTTCTGGGACCACCTGTTCCGGATCGGGGTCCTCGGCTTCACGCTGATGATCCCGATCCTGTCCGGCTACATCGCGTACGCCATCGGGGACCGGCCGGCGCTGGTGCCGGGCATGATCGGCGGCTTCATCGCGAACACCGGGTCGCTGTACGACTCGAAGGCGGGCGCGGGGTTCATCGGGGCGATCGTGACCGGTTTCCTGGCCGGCTACCTGGTCGTGTGGATCAAGAAGGTGCAGGTGCCCAAGGTAGTCCAGCCGATCATGCCGATCATCGTGATCCCGATCGCGGCGACCACGGCACTCGGCCTGTTCTTCATCTACGTCATCGGCAAGCCGATCTCGTGGGTGTTCGAGAACCTCACCGGCTGGCTGTCCGGCATGACCGGCACCAGCGCGGTCCTGCTCGGCGCGATCCTCGGCCTGATGATCGCCTTCGACATGGGCGGGCCGGTCAACAAGACGGCGTTCCTGTTCGGCGCGGGTCTGATCGCGTCCGGGAACCACGCGGTGATGGGCATGTGCGCGGCGGCGATCCCGGTGATGCCGCTGGGTCAGGGCCTGGCGACGGTGCTGCGCCGGCGGCTGTACTCCGAGCAGGAGCGGGACACGGGCATGGCGGCGCTGTTCATGGGCGTGTTCGGAATTTCGGAGGGGGCGATCCCGTTCGCGGCGGCCCGGCCGGCGGTCGTGATCCCGGCCAACATGCTCGGCGGCGCGGTGGCGGGTGCCCTGGCCGGGGTGGCGGGGGTCGGCGACCACGTGCCGCACGGCGGGCCGGTGGTGGCGGCGCTGGGCGCGGTGGACAACTGGGTCTGGTTCCTGGCCGCCATCGCCGCGGGCACCGTGGTGACGGCGCTGACCACGAACACGCTGATCGACCTGGCGGGCCGGCGGGCGGGCAGGGCCGGGGAGGCTCCGGCGGGGCCGGCGGCTCCGGCGGTCCCCCGGGCTGCGGCGACCGGTGCCCGGCCCGGCGCGCCCGCCCCCGAGGTCCTGTCCGGCCACCTGACCGGCCGGACCGTCAAGACCGGGCTGGCCGCCCTCACCAAGGAGGACGCCATCCGGGAGATGGCGGAGCTGCTGGCGGCGGCCGGGAGCGTGCGGGACGTCGACGAGCTGGTGCGGGTGGCGCTGGCCCGGGAGGCGCAGGGCACCACCGGGCTCGGCGAGTCGATCGCGATCCCGCACGCCAAGACGGACGCGGTGAGCCGGCCGACGGTGGGCTTCGCCCGCTCGGCGGCGGGCATCGAGTGGGGCGCGCCGGACGGTACGCGGGCCCGGCTGGTGTTCATGATCGCGGTGCCGGCCGCGGCGGCCGGGGACGAGCACCTGCGGATCCTCGCACTGCTCTCGCGGAAGCTGATGGACGCCGGCTTCCGGGACCGGCTGGCCGGGGCGCCGGACGAGCGGGCGGTCCTGGAGGTGCTGGGCGAGATCCGCTGACCCGGGCCCGTACCCCCTCGGGACGTGAGGAGGCCCCCGCCGCGCGAGCTGCGCTGCGGGGGCCTCCTCGTACGGTCAGTGGGCGGCGCCCGGTCCGCCGGGGGTGGTCGCCGGGTCGGCGCCGGCCACGGCGGCCGTCTCGCTGTAGATGTCCGGCTCCAGATAGATCACGCGGGCGATCGGGACGGCCTCCCGGATCCGCGCCTCGGCCGCGTCGATGGCGCGGGCGACCTCGGTGGCCGTCTCGTCGTGCCGGACCGCGACCTTGGCGGCGACCAGCAGCTCCTCGGGGCCGAGGTGCAGCGTGCGCATGTGGATGAGGGCGGTGACGGTGTCGCCGTCGACCATCGCGGCCTTGATCTTCTCGACCTCCTCGGTGCCGGCGGCCTCGCCGAGCAGCAGCGACTTGGTCTCGGCGGCCAGCACGATGGCGATGAGGATGAGGAGGGCGCCGATGCACAGGGTGCCGATGCCGTCCCAGACGCCGTTGCCGGTCAGCAGGGCGAGGCCGACACCGCCGAGGGCGAGGACCAGGCCGACGAGGGCGCCGAGGTCCTCCAGCAGGACCACGGGCAGCTCGGGGGCCTTGGCCCGCTTGACGAACTGGCCCCAGGTCAGCGAGCCGCGGATCTCGTTCGACTCCTTGATGGCGGTGCGGAACGAGAAGCTCTCGGCGATGATCGCGAAGACCAGGACGCCGACCGGCCAGTACCAGGCCTCGATCTCGTGCGGGTGCTTGACCTTCTCGAAGCCCTCGTACAGCGCGAACATGCCGCCGACCGAGAACAGCACGATCGAGACGAGGAAGGCGTAGATGTAGCGCTCGCGGCCGTACCCGAACGGGTGCTGCGGGGTGGCCTCGCGCTGGGCCTTCTTGCCGCCGACGAGCAGCAGGCCCTGGTTGCCGGAGTCGGCGAGCGAGTGGACGCTCTCGGCGAGCATCGAGGACGACCCGCTGAAGAGGAACGCCACGAACTTGGCCGCCGCGATGGCGAGGTTCGCGGCAAGGGCCGCCACGATCGCCTTGGTTCCGCCTGACGCACTCATTGCTGCGGGGTGTCCTTCCCTCGGTGCGGCGGCGCTCGGGGCCGCCCGCGCTACGGCCGCACATTGTTGCAGCCGTGGGCGCGGGCCGCCCGTCAGGCCCGCACCGTGGCGCGGAAGACCGTGCCGGTGCCGGTCAGTTCGACGGTTTCGCCGGCGGGTACGAACACCGACTGGCCGGGTGCGAGGGCGAGTTCGCCCCCGCTGCCCGAACCGGCCGCGGCGGAGCGGACGGTGGGGGTGCCGGCGGTGCACAGCAGGATCTGCGGGGTGGTCTCCGGCAGCCGGTGGGCGGGGGCGCCCGGGGGCAGGACCCAGCGGGAGAGCCGGAATTCGTCGACGGGGGTCTCGTAGACCTCCTCGCCGTTGCCCTCGGGCCGCAGCAGACCGGGGTCGCCGGCCTCGAAGCGGACCACCCGCAGGAGTTCGGGCACGTCGACGTGCTTGGGGGTGAGGCCGCAGCGCAGCACGTTGTCGGAGTTGGCCATCAGCTCGACGCCCATGCCGGACAGGTAGGCGTGCGGGACGCCGGCGCCCAGGTACATGGCCTCGCCGGGCTGCAGGCGTACGTGGTTGAGCAGCAGGGCGGCGATGACGCCGGGGTCGCCCGGGAAGTGGTGGGCGAGGCCGGCGTACGGGGCGTACGGGCCGCCGAGCCGCTGGGCGGCGTCGGTGGTCTCGGCGACGGTACGGGCCATCTCGTCGGGGTCGGCGGTGAGGACCGCGGTGAGGACCTCGCGGAGCGCGGCGTCCTCGGGGTGGGCGTGCAGGAGGTCCACGTACGGCTTGAGGGAGTCGACGTCGAGGGCGGCGAGCAGGTCGGCGGTCTCCACGGGGCGGCGGAAGCCGCAGAGTCCCTCGAAGGGGGTGAGGGCGCAGACCAGTTCGGGCTTGTGGTTGGCGTCCTTGTACGTGCGGTGGGGTGCGTCGACGGGGATGCCGCGGGCTTCTTCGGCGGCGTATCCGGCGCGGGCCTGGTCGAGGTCGGGGTGGACCTGGAGGGAGAGCGGGGCGCCGGCGGCGAGGATCTTGAAGAGGAAGGGCAGCCGGGGGCCGAACCTGGCCACGGCGGGGGCGCCGAGTTCGCGCTCGGGGTCGGCGTCGATGACGTCGAGGAGGGTGGTGCCGCCTGCCGCACGGTCCAGCCGGGAGGGTGCTCCGGGGTGGGCGCCCATCCACATCTCGGCCTGGGGTTCGCCGGTCGGTGTCACCCCGAGGAGTTCCGGTATGAGGGTGGCCGAACCCCAGGCGTAGGGGCGGATGGTGTTCGAAAGGCGGTCCATCGGTCGTCTTCCTGGGAGGTGGGAGGAGGACCGGCGTGTGGCGTGATCGGCCGGTCCTCCGGTCGGTGCGTCCCGGTCAGGGACGCCCCCCTGAGGCCAGCGCCAGGTAGGCGGTGGCGAAGTCCGTGACGGCGAGGAGTTCGGCGAGGAGCTCCAGCTCGCTGCCTTCCTCGGGTTCGAGCTCGCTGATGGCCGTGTCGTGGCTGAGGGCGAGTTCGCGGGCGGCGGGCGCGGCGGTGAGTCCGCCGGTGGGCCGGTCACGCAGCAGGACGACCCGGGCGCGCAGGGCTTGCGGTTCCTCGACGCGGTCGCGGAAGAAGTCGTCGGGGTCGGCGCCGGCGGCGAACGCGCCGGCGAGCAGCACGCCGTGGGCGGGCAGGGCCTCGGGCAGCTGGGCGGCGAGCGCGGGGCGGCCGGCCAGTTCGGCGAGGGTGGCGGCGAAGCGGCGGCCTGCGGGGCCGGCGCCGTCGCCTTCGGTCCAGATCAGCGGGAGCGAGTCGGCGAGTTCGGCGGCCAGGGTCTTGGCCGGGTTGCCGTACGTGGCGATGGCCGGCCCGCAGCGTTCGGCGGTCCGGTCGAGCCGGTCGGCGACGAGCTGGAGGCTGTCGGGGGAGGCGGAGATCAGGCCGACCTTGTCGAGGAGGACGAGGAGCGGGGTGAGCAGGGCCCACAGGGCTCCGGGGCCGGCGGCGGCGCTCTCGTCGTACTCCTGGTGGGGGGCCTTGGCCATGGGGACGTGCAGACCGTGGGCGCCGGCGACGGCCTCGGCGAGCGGGGAGCGCTCGGGGGCTACGGCGACGACGGTGCAGCCGCGCCGGTAGGCCTGTTCGGCGAGGCCGGCGAGGCCGGGCTCGGTGCCGTCGATGGTGACGATCAGGAGGAGGTCCACGGGGCCCGCCCAGCCGGGCAGGGCCCAGCGCATGGCGCCGGCGGCCGGTGCCACTCCGGTGGGGTGCAGGCGGGTGACGGGCGCGGAGGATCCGGCGAGGGCGCCGAGGAGGTCCGCGACGCCGTTGGCCGCGGTGCCGGGGCCGGCGATCAGGACGGCGCGCGGGCGGCCGTCCGGACGGAGGTCGGCGAGGCCTGCCTCGGCGGCGTGCCGGGCGGCGGTGCGGACCCGGGCCCCGGCCTCGGCGGCGCCGCGGAGCAGTCCGCGGCGGTCCGCCCGGGCGAGGGCCTCGGGGGCGTCGAGCAGCGACTCATCGAGCATGACGGCCTCCGGTCGGGTCAGGCGGGGCGGCGGGCCTCGTCCACGAGGAGTACGGGGATGCCGTCGCGCACGGGGTACGCGAGGCCGCAGTCCTGGCCGGTGCAGATCAGCTCGGGCGTCTCGGCCTTGGTCTCGTCCTGGAGCGGCGCGTGGCAGGCCGGGCAGGCGAGGATCTCCAGGAGACCGGCTTCGAGCGGCATGTGGGGTGTCCCTTCGAACGGGCGGTGCGGTGCGGTTTGGGCCAGGTCAGCGTACCGCCGGACGGGCCGGGGCGCGGCCCGGTGGGCGGCCCCGGCCCCGGCCCCGGATCGCGGTCCGGGGCCGGGGTCAGGCGGGTGCGTCGGGTGTCAGGCCCGGATGAGGGCGAGGACCTCGTCGCGTACGGCGGCCAGGGTGGCCTCGTCGCGGGCTTCGACGTTGAGCCGGAGCAGGGGCTCGGTGTTGGAGGGGCGGACGTTGAACCACCAGTCGTCGGTGGTGACGGTCAGCCCGTCGAGCTCGTCGGTGCGGGTGTCCGGGCGGCCGGCGTACGCGTCGCGGACCGCGGCGAGCCGGGCGGTCTGGTCGGCGACGGTGGAGTTGATCTCGCCGGAGCCGCGGTAGCGGTCGTAGGAGGAGACCAGGTCGGACAGCGGGCCGTCCTGGCCGCCGAGGGCGGCGAGGACGTGGAGGGCTGCCAGCATGCCGGTGTCGGCGTTCCAGAAGTCCTTGAAGTAGTAGTGCGCGGAGTGCTCGCCGCCGAAGATGGCGCCGGTGGTGGCCATCTCCTCCTTGATGAAGGAGTGGCCGACGCGGGTGCGCACGGGGGTGCCGCCGTGTTCGCGGACCACCTCGGGGACGGACCAGGAGGTGATCAGGTTGTGGATCACGGTGCCGGTGCCGCCGTTGCGGGCCAGTTCGCGGGCGGCGACCAGGGCGGTGATGGCGGACGGGGAGACGCCCTCGCCGTGCTCGTCGACGACGAAGCAGCGGTCGGCGTCGCCGTCGAAGGCGAGGCCCAGGTCGGCGCCCTCGGCGCGGACCCGGTCCTGGAGGTCGACGATGTTCTTGGGGTCGAGGGGGTTGGCCTCGTGGTTGGGGAAGGTGCCGTCGAGTTCGAAGTACATCGGGACGACGGTGAGCGGCAGGCCCGCGAACACGGTGGGGACGGTGTGACCGCCCATGCCGTTGCCGGCGTCCACGACGACCTTCAGCGGTCGGATGGCCGTGAGGTCGACGAGGCCCTTGAGGTGGGCGGCGTAGTCGTCGAGGGTGTCGCGGCGGGTGACGGTGCCGGGGGTGGCCGCGGGGGCCGGGGCGCCGGTCTCGGTCCACCGCTCGACGAGGGTGCGGATCTCGTCGAGGCCGGTGGACTGGCCGACGGGGGCGGCGCCGGCGCGGCACATCTTGATGCCGTTGTACTGGGCCGGGTTGTGCGAGGCGGTGAACATCGCGCCGGGCAGGCCGAGGCTGCCGGAGGCGAAGTACAGCTGGTCGGTGGAGCACAGGCCGATTTCGGTGACGTCGGCGCCGAGGGCGGCCGCGCCGCGGGCGAAGGCCTGCGAGAGCTCCGGCGAGGAGGGGCGCATGTCGTGGCCGACGACGATCGCCGTGGCCTTGGTGACCTGTACGAACGCCGCGCCGAAGAGTTCCGCGAGGGAGGCGTCCCACTGGTCGGGGACGACCCCGCGTACGTCGTACGCCTTGACGAGCTGTGACAGATCAGCAGCCACGTGGCCTGCCCTCCTGAGATCCGGTGAGTCGGACCAACCTACCGGTAGCGGGTGAACCGCAGGCTTCAGGATTCGGGTGAGCGCAGAACCCGCAGGTGACGGCGGGGCTCGCCGGACGGTCCGGGGCCGGTTCCGCCGGCCTCGGCGGCGCGGCCGTGCGGGCGGGCGGCTTCACGGACGGCGTTGGCGAGGGCTTCGAGGTCGTCGCCGCTGGGGCGCGAGGGCGCGGAGCCGTCGGACAGCCTGACGACTTCCCAGCCGCGCGGGGCGGTCAGGCGCTCGGAGTGCTCGGCGCACAGGTCGTAGCAGTGGGGTTCGGCGTAGGTGGCGAGCGGGCCGAGAACTGCGGTCGAGTCGGCGTAGACGTACGTCAGTGTTGCGACGGCAGGGCGGCCGCACGCGGTGCGCGAACAGCGACGTACAGGGCTCACGACGTTGGACGGTACCGCACTCTTGACCGGGCCGCGACGACTCTCCCCCGGCTCACTCCCCCGTGTCGTGACGTGATCTCGGCCATAGGGGCCTTCGGAGCGGCCCCGGATGGGGCTTGCGGACGGCTTGCCAGGGCGTCTCGGAGCGGCCCGGTGCGGGCTACGCTGCGCAGTGTGATGGACAGTTCCGTACCTCCCAGCACCGGTCAGCGGTCCGATGAGCGCACCGGTGAGCCCCGGGTCCGGCGCCGGGACCGGCACGGCCGCGGCATGCGCGGGCCGGTGGCGCCGCCGCAGGTGCCGCTGGCGGCGAGCCGGGCCCAGTTGTTCGGCGATCTGGTGCAGGACTCGGTGGAGCGGCTGGAGCGGCGGTTCCCTCAGCTGCAGGACGTGGAGTTCGTGGTCGCGGAGGTGCCGGTGCCGGGCGGCCCGGACAGCGGCTGGAACGACGAGGCGGTGCCGCTGGGCGGGCTGGTCGCGGCCGCCGGGGGCCGGCCGGCGCGGATCGTGGTCTACCGGCGGCCGGTGGAGATCCGGACGAAGACCCGGGACGACCGGGCGCTGCTGGTGCACGAGATCGTGGTGGAGCAGGTCGCCGAGCTGCTGGGGCTGGAGCCGGAGACGGTGGACCCGCGGTACGGGGAGAACGGGCCGGACGGCGACTGACGGGCCCGCCGGGGGCTCCCCGGCGGGCGCGTTCGTCAGTCGCGGCTGAGGACCGACAGGTCCTGGACGGCGTCCGGGACGGGGACGGTGCCGCGGTCGTCCTGGAGGGTCTGCACGGTGAACATGAGGACGCCCTCGTGCGGGAGTTCCAGGGTGCGTGCCGCGTGCACCGGGCCGCCGGAGACGGTCTCCACGGTGAGGGCGTACGAGCCCTTCAGTCCGGCGGGGACGGGCGGTTTGACGGCGAGGGTGGTGCCCTTCTTGACGGTGTACGTCTTGGTGGCGGGCGTGCCGCCGCCGGTGCCGGCGGAGGCGGTCACCCTGACGGTGGCGTCGGTGCCGGGAGCGGTGAGCGAGAGGGTGGTGCCGGCGGCCCGGTTGTCGGCCGCGGTGGCCCGGGTTCCGACCGGTGCGGTGGCCGGGATGAGGGCCAGTTCCTGCTTCTCGCCGGTGCCGCGGATGACCCGTACGGAGGCGACGACGGGGGTGCGGTGCTTGGGGTCGGCGGGGGTCAGCAGCAGGGAGCCGGCTTCGCCGCGGGTGACGTCCTTGAGGTAGACGGCGGTCGTCATGCCGGACTTGACGTGCACGGACTCGCTGCCGGCGGGGGTGATGGAGCCGGTGGGGCCGGCCAGCCGCACCTTCAGGTCGGCGTCGTCGTCGCCGGGGGCGTGGACGACGAGCTTGATGTCGGTGGCGTCGGCGGGCAGGCCGGGGAGCACCAGCTCGGGGGCCGCGTCGGCGGCAGCGGGCAGCCAGTCGGAGCCGACGCCGTCCTCCTGGACCTGCACGGTGGCGCCGACCCGGCCGCTGCGGGTGGTGACGTGCGCGGTGACGTCCGGCAGCGGGGTGGGGCTGAGGGTGGCCAGGGAGACGGACAGGGAGGTGCGCGGCGGCACCTTGAAGCCCTCGGTGCCTGTCGAGTCGGACTTCACCGTGCCGTCGGGGCCGTAGAGCTGGATGTCGACGACGGCGGCGGTGTCGTCGTCGGGGTTGGTGAGGTGGAGGTAGTCCTGCCGGTTCTTGGAGGTGGCGGTGCCGGGGAACCAGAAGTCGGTGTCGGGGGCCGAGCAGCCGGTGCCGAGGACGCCGCGGGCCGAGCCGACGGGCACGGTGGTGGTCTGCTGGGCGGTCCAGCCGGGGGCGAGGACGCCGTCGGCGGAGCCGGCGAGCGCGGGGGCCTCGGCGCCGGCGGCGGTGGCGCCGACGGGCTTGCCGGGTTCCTTGAGGGTGAGCAGGGCCTTGGGCTGCTTCACGGCGGTGACGAGGGTGGCGGTGCCCTTGCCGGCGGCCGCGCCCGGGGTGGCGGGCGTGAAGGCGGTGTAGGTGGTCTCGGCGACGTCGGAGCCGCTGGGGACGGGGCACACCAGGGTGGAGCGCTCGACGGGCAGCCGGGCGGCGGCCTGCGCCCCGCCGCCGGCCCGGCCGTCGGGGGCGGTGAACGCGGCGATGCCGGTGACGGCGGCGAGCGCCGCGGCCACGGCGGCCAGGGTCAGGGGTGCGCGGTTCACTGCTGGTTGCTCCCGTCGGGACGCCGGTCGTCCTGGCCGTAGGGGTCGTCGTACGGGTCGTACGGGCGCGCCTGGTACGGGCCGCCCTGCGGGTGGGGCTCGTAGCCGTGGCCGCCGTACGGAGCCGCCTGCGGGGGCACGCCCGGGGCGTGGCCGTCGTACGGGGCGGGCTGCGGGTCGTAGCCGGGTCCGGTGCCGTAGGAGCCGCCGGCCGAGGGGTCGTGGCCGGTGTCGTACGCCGTGCCGTAGGCGCTGTCGTACGACGTGTCATACGACGTGTCGTAGGCGGTGTCGTAGCCGGTGTGGGGGTCGGCGGCGGGGGCGTATGCGGGGGTGTCCCACTGGCCGTGGTCGGGCTGGGCGGGGACGGCGGTGTACGGGGGGTACGTTCCGTCGTCGCCGCCGGTGGGAACGGCGTACGGGTCGGCCTGGGCGTCGGCGGTGTCGGTGGTCCCGGCGCGGAGCCGGCGGGCGCGGCGGCCTTCGCCGTCGGCCTGGGCGGGGACGGCGGCCTCTTCCTCGGGCAGGTCGTCGTCGAGCCGGCGGCGGCGGCCGGGCAGGGCCATCACGAGCAGCACGAGGGCGAGGGAGCCCTGGGCCCAGTGCCGGGCGGTGGTGGCGGCGGAGTCCTCGTAGGTGAGGTCGAGGCGGCCGGCGGTGGCGGGGAGTTCGAAGCCCTGGGCCCAGCCGTCGACGGTCTTCCCGGGCAGCGGCTTGCCGTTGAGGGTGGCCTGCCAGCCGGGGGCGGCGCTGTCGGCGATGCGCAGGATGCGGCCGGGGTCGCCGGCGGGGAGGTCGGTGTGGGCCTCGACGGCGCCGGCTGCGACCGGGATGGGGTCCTCGCCGGCCCGGGCGGGGCGGATGACGGCGCGGGCGACCTGGCCCTTGACCTCCCAGAGGGAGATGCCGTCGAGCTTGCTGAGGCGGCTCAATCCGGGGGTGGCGTTGAGGACGCGGCCCATCTGGTGGGGGGCGCCGTCCTTGAGGAGGACGTAGCGGATGGCGTAGGCGCCGAGTTCGTCGCTCTGGTCGGCGCCGGAGCCGGCGACGAGGCCGGCGACGACCTTGTCGAGGCGGGCGTCGGTGCCGTGGGCGGCGGTGAACTCGGCGTCGCCGATGCGGCCGCCGGAGCCGCGGACCAGGGTGTAGGAGACCTTGGCGGGCGAGTCGCCGACGAGGACGAGGGTGCGGGGCTGGTCGCGGGAGCCGCTCATCTCGGCGACGAACGCGGGCACCTGGACGGGGTCGCGGCGCTCCAGCGGGCCGTCGGCGCCGGTGATCGTCCAGCCGGCGGCGGCGAGCAGCGGGCCGGCGACGGCGCCGAGGGCGATGAGGGCGGCGACGGGCTGGCGCCAGCCGAAGCTCTGGGCGGCGACGCGTTCGCGGGCGCCGTCGGCGCCGAGGGCGGCGGCGGCGATCAGGGCGGCGCCGTAGACCAGGGTGGCGGGGCCGGCCCAGCCGGAGTGGTTGAGGAGGACGGCGAAGACCAGGCCGGCGAGGGCGGTGGCCCAGGCGGCTCGGATCGCGAACTGCCGTTCGCCGCGCAGCAGGGCGGCGAGGGCGGCGAGCACGATGCCGGCGAGGAGCAGGCCGCCGGCGGCCTTGGGTCCGCCGGGGCTGATGCCCAGCAGGTCGAGTGCGCTCGCGGAGCCTTCGCCGTACGGGAGGCCGGCTTCGC
Organism: Streptomyces bambusae; assembly: GCF_020532645.1. Lineage (GTDB taxonomy): Bacteria > Actinomycetota > Actinomycetes > Streptomycetales > Streptomycetaceae > Streptomyces > Streptomyces bambusae. The sequence goes on along the minus strand of NZ_JAJAUZ010000019.1, from coordinate 103,914 downwards.
GGAGGAAGGCGGCGGGGTCGGTCAGCAGGGTGAGCGACCAGGGGGCGAGGACGAGCAGCGGGACGGCGGCGGTGGCGAGGAAGCGGGGGGCGTACGCCTTGAGGGCGCTGCGGTGCAGGCCGAGCGCGGCGAGGCCGAGCAGGACGGCGAGCGGCCAGGCGACCGGGGTGAAGGCGGTGGCCAGGGTGAGCAGGAGGGTGAAGGTCCAGGTGGCGCGCCAGCTGCCCTTGGCGGTGTCGTCGCCGCCGAAGCCGTAGGCGGCGACGGCGGCGCGGGCCATGAGGGGGAGCAGGACGGCGAGGACGGCGGTGCCGAGGCGGCCGCCGGCGAGGGCGCCGGTGACGGCGGGCAGGAAGGCGTAGGCGACGGCGGTCCAGGCGCGCAGCAGCCGGGATTCGACGAGCGGCCGGGAGGCGAAGTAGGCGGTGAGTCCGGCGAGCGGCACCGAGCAGACCAGCAGGACGGTCAGGGCGGTCTGGGTGGAGCCGAGGAGCAGCGAGGACAGGGCGGCGAGGACGGCGAGGTAGGGGGGTGCGCCGTCGGTGCCGCCGGTGCCGACGGCGTGCCATTCGCCGAGGTACGCGCTCCAGAGGGCGCCGGCGCCGCCGGGGGCGGGAAGCAGGGCGCCGCCGGTGAGGGAGCCGCCGGCGAGGAGGCCGCGGCAGGCGGTGAGGGAGACGGCGAGGAGGAGGGCGAAGAGGACGGGCGCGGGTCTGCGGGCGATCCGCCTGAGGCGCGCGAACTGCTCGATCTCCAGGAAGTCGGCGTCGTCGCCGCCGGGTCCGGATTCGACGGCTCCGCCGTGCCGGCCGGCGGTGGCGGTCTCGGTGTCCCGGCCGTCGCCGAGGTGTCCGGCGAGTTGTTCGACGGTGGCGCGCAGGGTGGCGCCGGGCGGCGGGAACAGCGGGCGGAGTTCCTTGGCGGGGACGGCGGGGCGGCCGCGCCGGCGGCGGGCGGTGAGGATCCGTTCGGGTCGCAGCAGGGTGCGGACGAGTCCGCCGGCCTCGTCGACGGCCTGGCCGGGTGCCTTGCCGACGAGGTAGCCGAGGGTGCGGAGCACGGTTCCGAGGAGCAGCCGCAGCAGGACGTACGGGAGGGCGGGCGCGGGGGTGTTGACGAGGAGGGTGTGCACGGCGCCGGCCTTGTCGACGCGGTGCGGGTTGGCGGCCGTGCGGCCGGCGCAGTCGACGGTGCGGCGTTCGCGGGCGGCGGCCTCGGCGTGCCGGAGGACGGCGTCGGGGGCGACGAGGACGGTGTGCCCGGCGGCGTGGGCGCGCCAGCACAGGTCGACGTCGTCGCGCATGAGGGGCAGCCGGCGGTCGAAGCCGCCGAGTTCCTCGTAGACGTCGCGGCGGACGAGCATGCCGGCGGTGGAGACGGAGAGGACGGGGCGGACCTGGTCGTGCTGGCCCTGGTCCTGCTCGCGGCGGTCGAGGCCGGTCCAGCGGCGGCCGCTGCGGGCGATGGAGACGCCGACCTCGAGCAGCTGCTTGGTGTCGTACCAGCCGCGGAGCTTGGGGCCGATGACGCCGGCCTGCGGGCTGGCTTCGGCGACGCGCAGGAGTTCGGCGAGGGCGTCGGGTTCGGGGGCGCAGTCGTCGTGGAGCAGCCAGAGCCACTGGACGGGCTCGCCGTGGGGCAGTTCGGGCAGGTCGTATGCGTCGTCGCGCCAGGTCCGGCTGACGGGGTCCCAGCCGCTGGGCCGCTTCAGGTACGGGAGGTCCTCGGGGGTGAGGACGGGGGCGGTGCGGGCGGCCTCGTCGACGGCGGCGCCGAATCCGGTGCGCCGGGCGAGGTGGACGACGCGGTCGTCGCCGAGGGCTTCGGCGAGCAGCCGGGCGGAGTCGTCGGAGCTGCCGGTGTCGGCGGCGACCCAGTGCTGGACGGGGCGTTCCTGGCCGAGGAGGCCGGCGAGGGCCTGGGGCAGCCAGCGGGCTCCGTCGTGGGCGACGAGCACGGCGGTGACGACATGCCGCGGGAACTCGGGGGCGGCGGCCGACTCATGGGAGGCCGTCGAGTGGCTGTGCACGGACATCGCGGTACGGGCCCTCCGGCCGGGGGTCCGGGGTGGGGCGCCCCGGGACGCTGCTGGACAGCGCCCCACACTAACGGCTGCACACACAGCGGTCCGCCTCCTGCGGGGAAGGGGCAGGAGGCGGACCGTTTGCTCTCGTATCGGTTTGTCTGCTTGTCGTTCTCTCGGTGGCTCGCGGTGTGATTCGAACTCGAATGCGGAGGGGTCAGACGGCGGCTTTCTTCAGTCGGCGGCGTTCCCGCTCGGACAATCCGCCCCAGATGCCGAATCGCTCGTCGTTGGCAAGGGCGTACTCAAGGCACTCGGAGCGGACTTCACAGGCGAGGCAGACCTTCTTGGCCTCGCGGGTGGAGCCGCCCTTCTCGGGAAAGAAGGACTCGGGGTCGGTCTGGGCGCACAGTGCGCGCTCCTGCCACCCGGCCTCCTCGTCCGCCTCCTCGACCAGCAGTTCCTGAAACAGCTCGGTCATGTGCGCCCCTCGTCTGTTCTTTGCGTCCCCGTGTTGATGCCGTCACCGAATGCGGTCAAACGACACGAGTGAAATTACAAGTGTGTGCATCCGGGGCAGTCAAGCCGAGATCTGCTATTGGGCCCCTTATTCACTCTCCGGAACCAAGCGTATACAGAAAGTGTTCATATCGCCAAAAATCGTGACACATGCCACGCGCAACTCGCGGCCCGTCAACCTCACCCGTAACGGACGCACAACGGCGGACCGCTGTTGCACTCCGACGGCGGAAGCGGCGTGGATCACATTCCGGTCACGACATGACGATGCGGCCGGGTCCGGCTGGTGCCCATCTCCCCGGACACACCATGCACAAACCTTTCTCCGCACACGTTAACCGGATGAGTGAAAGTTTTCGCCCAATACGGACATTGGGTTGACAGTCGCCCCCGCCGGACGGTCTCCTTGTTTCCATGTCAGCGACCGCAGCGCTCTCCCGGACCCCCATTCGTGGGTTCCTGTGCGCTGCCCAGGTTCGCTGTTGCTGTCACAGCTGTTGATGCCTCCAGAGCTCCAGCACCGATCCCCCGCCCCGGGATCCGCGCCTCGCGCACAGCAACCGACCGGACCAGCGGCACCCGCGCCCTGACATACCCCCGAGGACACCCTCCCCAATGAACAGCGACAGCGACCTCCAGATCGCCGGCGACATCCTCGAAGTCCCGCACCTCCTGCAGCCCGCCAAGGAGCACCCGACCACCGTGGCCGAGTTCGTCGGCCTCGCCCGGGAGCTTGCCGAGGACCGCGGCCAGTGGGAGCACCTCGTCGAGTACGACGCCACCAGCCGCTGGTACCACCGGCTGCGCACCGGCCCCGGTTACGAGGTGTGGCTGCTCAGCTGGGTCCCCGGCCAGGGCAGCGGCCTGCACGACCACGGCGGGTCGTCCGCCGTCATGACCGTCCTCCAGGGCGAGCTGACCGAGCGCAACGAGCGCGGCCGGCTGGCGCTGGCGGCCGGCGCCGAGCGGATCATCGCCCCCGGCCACGTCCACGAGATCGCCAACGACTCGCTGGAGCCCGCGGTCAGCCTGCACGTCTACCACCCCGGACTCACGCACATGCCGATGCACGAGAGCGCGGCGACGGGGACGGCGTACGGGACGCTGCATCTGGAGGGCGTACCGGCTCCCGCGCCGGCTCCCGAGGGGGCGGCGGCAGGTCCGGCGGCAGCTCCGGCGGCGGCTTCCGCCCCGGCGCAGCAGGACGCGTACACCGCCTGACAGACTGCGGTGCATGCGCATTGTTGTTCTGGCCGGCGGTATCGGCGGCGCCCGTTTCCTTCGCGGACTGAAGTCCGCCGCGCCCGACGCGGACATCACGGTCATCGGCAACACCGGTGACGACATTCACCTGTTCGGGCTCAAGGTGTGCCCCGATCTGGACACGGTGATGTACACCCTCGGCGGTGGCATCAACGAGGACCAGGGCTGGGGCCGCACCGACGAGTCCTTCACCGTCAAGGAGGAGCTCGCGGCATACGGCGTCGGACCGTCCTGGTTCGGCCTCGGCGACCGCGACTTCGCCACCCACATCGTCCGCACCCAGATGCTGTCGGCCGGCTATCCGCTGAGCGCCGTCACCGAGGCGCTGTGCGACCGCTGGCAGCCCGGCGTACGGCTGCTGCCGATGTCCGACGACCGCGTCGAGACGCACGTCGCGATCGAGGACCCGGAGTCCGGCGAGCGGCGCGTCGTCCACTTCCAGGAGTACTGGGTGAAGATGCGCGCCGCGGTGGACGCGCAGGCCGTGGTGCCGGTGGGGGCCGACCAGGCCAAGCCGGCGCCGGGCGTGCTGGAGGCCATCGCCGCGGCCGACCTGATCCTCTTCCCGCCGTCCAACCCGGTCGTCTCCGTCGGCACCATCCTCGCCGTCCCGGGCATCCGGGAGGCCGTGGCCGAGGCCGCCGCCCCGGTCGTGGGCCTGTCCCCCATCGTCGGCGGAGCCCCCGTGCGCGGCATGGCCGACAAGGTGCTCGCGGCGGTGGGCGTCGAGTCCACGGCCGCCGCGGTCGCCCTGCACTACGGCTCCGGGCTGCTCGACGGCTGGCTCGTGGACACCGCGGACGCCGGATCGGTCGCCGAGGTGGCGGCCGCCGGGATCCGCTGCCGCGCGGTGCCGCTGATGATGACCGACGCGGAGGCCACCGCGGCGATGGCCCGCGAGGCACTGGCGCTGGCCGGCGAGGCCCGGTGACCGCGACCCCTGCCGCCCGCCCCTCGTACGAGGTGTGGGCGGTCGACGGCATACCCGAGGTCCGCCCCGGCGACGACCTCGCGGCGCTGATCGCGCAGGCCGCGCCGGAGCTGCGGGACGGCGACATCCTGCTCGTCACCTCGAAGATCGTCTCGAAGGCGGAGGGCCGGATCACGGCCGCCACCTCCCGCGAGGAGGCCATCGACGCCGAGACGGTCCGGGTGGTGGCCCGCCGCGGACCGCTGCGGATCGTCGAGAACCGGCAGGGCCTGGTGATGGCCGCGGCCGGTGTGGACGCCTCCAACACCGAGCCGGGCACGGTCCTGCTGCTTCCCGAGGACCCGGACGCCTCGGCCCGCGGGATCCGGGCCGGGCTGCGGGAGCGGCTCGGCGCGGACGTCGGGATCGTCGTCACCGACACCTTCGGGCGGCCGTGGCGCAACGGGCTCACGGACGTGGCGATCGGCGCGGCCGGGGTGCGGGTCCTGGAGGACCTGCGGGGCGGCACGGACGCGCACGGCAACGAGCTGAACGCGACGGTGACCGCCACCGCCGACGAACTCGCCGCCGCCGGCGACCTGGTGAAGGGCAAGGCCGGGGGCCTGCCGGTGGCCGTCGTCCGCGGCCTGCCGCACGCGCTCGGCGAGGGCTCGGCCCGCGAACTGGTCCGCCCGGCCGCGGACGACATGTTCCGGCTCGGCACCTCGGAGGCGGTCCGCGAGGCCGTCACGATGCGCCGTACGGTCCGCTCCTTCACGGCCGAGCCGGTGGACCCGGGCGCGGTCCGGCGCGCGGTGGCCGCTGCGGTCACCGCGCCGGCCCCGCACCACACCACGCCGTGGCGCTTCGTCCTGCTCGAATCGGCGGCCGCCCGTACGGAGTTGCTGGACGCGATGCGGGACGCGTGGATCGCGGACCTGCGGCGCGACGGCAAGTCCGAGGAGTCCGTCGCGAAGCGGGTGCGGCGCGGCGACGTCCTGCGCAACGCCCCCTACCTGGCGGTCCCCTGCCTGGTCATGGACGGCGCCCACGACTACGGGCACGCCCGCCGGGACGCGGCGGAGCGCGAGATGTTCGTGGTCGCCACGGGCGCCGGCGTCCAGAACTTCCTGGTCGCCCTGGCCGCCGAACGCCTCGGCTCCGCCTGGGTCTCCTCGACGATGTTCTGCCGCGACGTGGTCCGCAAGGTCCTGTCCCTCCCCGACACCTGGGACCCGATGGGCGCGGTCGCCATCGGGCACCCGGCCGAGGCTCCGCGGGAGCGGGCCGGACGCGATCCGGAGGACTTCATCACGGTGCGGTGAGCCCGTGGTGCGCGCACGTAAGGCCGGTGGCCCGGAGGGAATCCGTTCGGGCCACCGGCCTTACGTGTCGGGGGCCGGCGACCTCAGAGGCGGCCGATGTCGCTGCGGGGCATGCGGGGGTGGTGGCGGGGTGGGGTGTGGCCGGTGAGGAGGATGAGGCGGGCGGCGCGGTGGCGCTGGCCGGCGTAGGGGGCCAGGAGGGCGAGCATCTCGGTGTCGCCGGTGTCGCGGTTGCCGGTGAGGGCGTAGCCGATGATGCCGGGGAGGTGCAGGTCGCCGGTCGTGACGGCGTCGGGGGCACCGTTGCTGCGCTGGAGGGTTTCGGCGGAGGTCCAGGGACCGATGCCGGGGATGAGTTCCAGGCGGGCCGTCGCGTCGGGGAGGTCCATGCGGGCGGCCTCCTCCAGGCGGGCGGCCACCCGGGCGGCGCGCAGGATGGTGGCCGAGCGCTTGGAGTCGACGCCGGCCTTGTGCCAGTCCCAGGACGGGATGGCGGCCCAGGTGCGGGCGTCGGGCATGGCGTACAGGCCGGTGTGGGCGGGACCGGGGGCCGGGTCGCCGTACTGGCGGACCAGGCGGCGCCACGAGCGGTACGCCTCGTCGCTGGTGACCTTCTGCTCCAGGATCACGGGGATCAGGGATTCGAGGACCAGGCCGGTACGGGTCAGGCGCAGGCCGGGGCGCCGGCGGTGCGAGGCGTGGACCAGGCGGTGGCGGGGGACGAACGCGGAGGGGTCGTCGGACGCACCGAGGAGGTCGGGCAGGGAGTCGAGGAGCCAGTCGGCGCCGGGGCCCCAGGCTTCGGCCTCGATCTCGGTGCCTGTGCCGCGGGCGGCGACGCGGAGGGTGCCGGGGCCGGCGGGGGTGCGGGAGACGCGCCAGATCGAGCCGTCGGGGGTGGTGCGGAAGGTGGGGTCGGCGGGACCGCGGCGGAGCGGGCCGAGGGTGAGGGCCAGGTCGGTCTGCGCCGGCGGGGTCCAGAGGCGGGTTTTTGCGCCTTCGCCGATGTGGCGGGGGGTGCCTTTGGGTACGGCGGTGCGGCCGCCGCGTACCGCGGCGCGGGTCAGGGGGTCGAAGCGGGCGGCCACCCTTTGAGGGTAGCCGGGCGGAGGCCGAAGATCGGGGGCTCCGCCCCCGGACCCCCGCGCCTCAAACGCCGGCGGGGCTGGAATGCGCGGTCCGGCACCGGGAAAGTGCGGCCGGGCGGGCGGGGGCGGCCCAGCCGCAGGCAAGGCGGCGGGGCGGGCCCGGATTCCCCCGTCGCCGTCCTACTCGTCCGACGAGAAGCGGATCGAGCGGGCGGGGAGGGTGGTGTTGCACCAGATTCGGGCGCCGGGGGTCAGTTCGTTGTCGGGGCCGATGTGGGCGGTGTCGCCCACCACTACGCCGGTGAGGGTGGTGCGGGCGCCGATGACGGCGGCGGGGCCGATGTAGGAGTCGGTGATGCGCGCATCGGCTTCGATGCGGGCGCCGGGGAGGACGGCGGTGGCGTGGAGGCGGGCGCCGGGGGCCACGACCGCGCCGGGGGAGACCACCGTGCCGCCGGAGAGCTTGGCGTCGGGGGCGACCTCGGCACCCGGCATGACCAGGTACTCGCCGGGTCGGCCGGGGACGGCCGGCGACGGGGCGGTGCCCAGGACCAGGTCGGCGGAGCCGCGGACGAAGGCCTGCGGGGTGCCCAGGTCCAGCCAGTACGTGGAGTCCACCATGCCCTGGAGGTGGGCGCCGGCGGCCAGCAGATCGGGGAAGGTCTCCCGTTCCACGGACACCGGGCGGCCGGCGGGGATGGTGTCGATGACCGAGCGGCGGAACACGTACGCGCCCGCGTTGATCTGGTCGGTGACGATCTCCTCCGGCGTCTGCGGCTTCTCCAGGAAGGCCGTGACCCGGCCGTCGGCGTCCGTCGGGACCAGGCCGAAGGCGCGCGGGTCCTCGACCCGGCTGAGGTGCAGGGAGACGTCCGCGCCGCTGGTGCGGTGCACGTCGAGGAGGGCCCCGATGTCGAGGCCGGTGAGGATGTCCCCGTTGAAGACGAGGACCGGGTCGTCGGGGCCGGAACGGAGCCGGGAGGCGACGTTGCGGATGGCTCCGCCGGTGCCGAGCGGCTCGGCTTCGGTGACGTACTCCAGGTGCAGGCCGAGGTCCGAGCCGTCGCCGAAGTACGGCTCGAAGACCTCGGCCAGGTAGGAGGTGGCGAGCACGATGTGCTCGACGCCGGCCGCGCGGGCCCGCGCCAGCTGGTGGGTCAGGAACGGCACGCCCGCCGCCGGAACCATCGGCTTCGGGGTGTTCACCGTCAGCGGGCGCAGCCGGGTCCCTTTGCCGCCGACCAGGAGGATCGCCTCCGCCGGGGCCGCCGGCTCGGCGGGCCCCGTGGTCTTCGGGGTGGTGGTCGGTTCCGTCAAGGTCAAGGTGGTTCTCTGCTTTCCTGCCGCGCCACGGATGGGTGGTGCGTCAGTGTAGGCAGAGGCCGTCACCTGCCCTGGAGCCGGGCGGAGGTCGAGCGGGTCGTGCCGAGCTTGCCGTAGAGCTGCTTGCCGGGACACTCGGTCGCGAAGCCGTCGCGGTGACCGGAGATGACGTTCAGCGTGACGTTCTTGCCCTTGGTGTAGAGGTTGCCGCCGCCGGACACGAGGGTGGTCTTGCCGAGCGGGTTGGCGCCGAACAGTCCCAGCTTCCAGGCGGTGAGGCGGGCCACGGCGTCCACGGCGGCGGCGGGCGGGCGGGTGTTCGTGTACGAGCCGAGGACGGCCACGCCCATGCTGTTGCCGTTGAAGCCCATGGTGTGGGCGCCGAGGACGGGCTTGGCGACGCCGCCGGCCCGGCCCTCGTAGACGGTGCCGCACTTGTCGACGGCGAAGTTGTAGCCGAAGTCGCGCCAGCCGCTGCTGACGACGTGGTAGCGGTACAGGCTGCGCAGGACGGCGGGGGCCTCGGCGCAGGTGTAGTTGTTGCCGGAGGCGCTGTGGTGCACGAAGGCCGCCTTCACGGTCTTCGTGTACGCGAAACCCGCCTCGCGCAGCGACTCGTCCGCGCCCCAGCCGCGCCGGGTCACGATCCGGGGCCGCGGTCCGATGTACGGCTTCGCCCCGGGTGCGACCTGCCCTTCGAGGACGGCCAGCGCCTCGGCGGTCGACTCCTCCCGGGTCTGCGCCCCGATCTCGTGCGCCCCGATCGGTGCCAGCGGCAGGTTCGCCGCGGAGGTCTCGGCGACGGCCGTCCCGAGCGCGGGCAGGGTGCCCTTGTCGTCGCCGGCGGGCTTCCGGGGTCCGGCGGGCTTGGGCGCGGTGCCGGGGCCCGTGCCGGTGCCGGGGCCCGTGCCGGTGCCGGGGCCGGTGCCCGTGCCGGCCGGCGGGGTGGGGCCGGTCCGGTCGGCCACCGCGACCGCGGGGGCTGCGAACGGGTCGGCGAAGGAGTCGGCGAACGGGTCGGTCAGGCCCGTCGTGTCGGATGCGGGGGCCTGGTCGTCGGCGGCGGGCAGGGTGGCCGGGGGCTCGTCCACCGCGTCCGGGCCCGGGTCGACGAGTTCCAGGCGGAGGCCCGACGGGAGGCGGTGGGGGGTGGCGCGGGGGGCCGGGCCGGTGGCCCGGACCCGGATGTCGACGCCGTCGGAGGCGCCCACCCAGAGGGGGGCCGTGGTGCCGCGGAGGGTGTGTTCGGAAGCCCCGGGGTCGGCCGCGTGTTCGGCGTTGTGGGTTTCGACGTCCTGCCAGGCGGACCAGGCGCCGGTGCGGACGGAGCGGGTGCGGACCTGGACGCGGCCGTGGAGTTCGGCGGCGGCGTCATCCCAGACCACGCCGATCATCGAGAACGTTCCGGCCTCGCGGACGGTCAGCCCCTGCACCTCCGGCGCGCCGGGCGCCGGTGCGGTCCGGTCCGCCGGACCGAGCGGGGCCAGCGGCAGCGACCGGGTGGAGCCGGCCGGGGCCACCGGGGCCGTTGCCGCCCGGGACGGAGCGGGAAGCGCGAACGGAAGGGCCAGTGCGGTCACTGCAGCCGTCGCGACGCCGATCGAGGAAGCAAGGAATCCACGCATGACAAGGATGCTGACCACACATCCGGCGGACCGCCATCGGAGAACTGACGGCCCGTCTGGTGACACGCCGTCACCGGTCGCCCGTACGGACCACCGCGGTGCGGCCGTACGGGCGAGGCCGCGGACGGGGTGCCGCGTACGCTGGGCCGCGTGAACGCCAACGACCGCACCCCTGCCGACCTGCTGCGATCCGCGCTGGCCGCGGACCCGGCCCGTCCGCTGGTCACCTTCTACGACGACGCCACCGGCGAGCGCGTGGAATTGTCCGTGGCCACCTTCGCCAATTGGGTGGCCAAGACGGCCAACCTGCTCCAGGGCGACCTGGCCGCCGGCCCCGGCGACCGGCTGGCCCTGCTGCTGCCCGCGCACTGGCAGAGCGCCGTGTGGCTGCTGGCCTGCGCCTCGGTGGGCGTGGCGGCCGAGGTGGGCGGCGACCCGGCCGCCGCAGACCTGGTCGTGAGCGGGCCGGACGCGCTGGAGGCGGGCCTGGCCTGCACCGGGGAGCGGGTGGCGCTCGCGCTGCGCCCGCTGGGCGGCCGCTTCCCGCAGCCGCCGGCCGGGTACGCGGACTACGCGGTGGAGGTCCCCGGCCAGGGCGACCGGTTCGCGCCGTTCGCCCCGGTGGACCCGGCGGGGGACGGCGTCGGCGTCGCGGGCACCGAGCTGACCTGGGAGGAGCTGGTCGAGCGGGCCCGCGCGGACGCGGCCCGGCTGGGTCTGGGACCGGGCTCCCGAATCCTGTCCGGCCTGTCGTTCGACACCTGGGAGGGCCTGTCCGCGGGCCTGTTCGCCCCGCTCGCGGCCGGCGGCTCGGTCGTGCTGTGCCGGAACCTGGACCGGCTGTCGGAGCCGGCCCTGACCCAGCGCATCGCGAGCGAACGCGTCACCCACACGGCCTGACCGCACCGTCCGGGCACCGTCCGGCACCGTCCGGGCACTTCCCGTCACCCACACCGCCTACCTGCGGCAATGCGCGTAACGTCACCCGTATGGCGGAATCTGACGGTCTGCCCCCGAGCCGGTGGATTCCCCCCGATGGATGATCGACGGAGGTCGCAGTCGGGATCCGGCGGCCCTCGGCGGCGGGAAGGGGTGACGGGGCCATGGCGGATGCGGACGGCAGCGGCACACCCGGAGCCCCGGCCCGGCGGCGGCACTGGCTGCGGTGGCTGGGGCTGGCGCTCGCGGTGCTGCTGGTGGCCGGGACGGGCCTCGGCTGGTGGGTGTACCGCAAGCTCGACGGGAACATCACCGCCGACACCACCGCCGCCTCCGAGCTGGAGCAGTACGAGAAGGAGCGCCCGGCGCTCACCGTGCGCGGCGCCCAGAACATCCTGCTGATCGGCTCGGACTCGCGGGCCGGCCGGGACAACGGGCAGTACGGGCGGGACGGCGGCACCCAGCGCTCGGACACCACGATCCTGCTGCACCTCGCCGCCGACCGGAAGAGTGCGACGGCCGTCTCCGTCCCCCGCGACCTGATGGTGGAGATGCCGTCCTGCGGGACCGCGGACGGCGGCCGCACCCCGGCCCGGTTCGCGCAGTTCAACTGGGCCTTCCAGTTCGGCGGGGCCGCCTGCACGATCCGTACGGTCGAGAAGATGACCGGCATCCGGATCGACCACCACGTGGTCGTCGACTTCGGGGGCTTCAAGCGGGTCGTGGACGCCGTCGGCGGCGTGGAGGTGTGCCTGCGCGCGCCGGTGGACGACGCCGAGGCCCGGGTGCGGCTGCCGGCGGGCCGGCAGACCCTCGACGGCGAGCAGGCCCTCGGCTTCGTCCGGGCCCGCCACAGCCTGGGCAACGGCAGCGACACCGAACGGATGGACCGCCAGCAGCAGTTCCTGGCCTCGCTGGTCAAGAAGGTGCAGAGCAACGGGGTGCTGCTCAACCCGGCCCGGCTCTACCCGGTGCTGGACGCGGCGACCTCCGCCCTCACGACCGACCCGGACCTCGCCTCGCTGCGCGGCCTGTACGAGCTGGTGCGCAGCATGCGGGACATCCCGGTGGGCCGGGTGCAGTTCCTGACCGCGCCCCGGCAGCCGTACACGGCCAATCCGAACCGGGACCAGCTGCTCGAACCGGACGCCGGCAACCTGTTCCGGCGGCTGCGGATGGACCGGCCGGTGGCGGTCGTGCAGGCCCGGCCGGAGCCCGGGCGGCCTGCGGCGGAGCCCGCCGGAACGGCCTCGCCGGCGCCCACGTTCACGGGCACCACGGCCGACGCGGCGACCTGCCGGTAAAGCAATCACCAAGGCGGTACATCTCACGGAGCGGGATGCGACGTATGCCCCGTTATAAGGTGAGTGGATTTCGTCACGAGCATGGTTTGAAGCGGAACCGGACGGATAGGGTGAGCGATCCGGTGCCCCGGCCGACCACAAGACCAGGCCGTGCACTGCCGGATCGTTGACCGAGCGCCTGGGGGGAGGCGCTTCGCGTGGCACCGACGGAGGACCAAGCAACCGTGGATGCGCAAGGCCGTGGGCGGGCGGACGAAATCGACCCCGCCGACCAGTGGGTCCTCAACCCCCGCACCGGCAATTACGAACTGCGACTGGACAGTTCCGCAGCGCAGCCGGCCGCTGCGCCGGCGGCGCCACCGCAGCCCCGGTCGGCCGGCCGGCGCCGCGCCGCCGCACCTGCCGCCGAGCCCGCCAAGGCCCCCGGCCGCACCCCCCGCACCGCCCCGGGCGTTCCCGGGCAGCGGCGTGGCGAGGGCCCGCCCGGCGGCGGCCGCCGCGGGGCGCGCAAGCGCAAGCAGGAGAAGCCGCGGGGCAAGAAGGTCCTCGCGATCACCGGTGGTTCGGTGGCCTTCGTGCTGGTCGCCGTCTCGGTCGGCGGCTACCTGTACTACAAGCACCTGAACGACAACATCAAGACCACCGAGATCGTCGGCGGCAGCAAGGGCTTCAAGAAGGACCAGGCGATCAACATCCTGGTCATCGGCACCGACAAGCGGACCGGCGCCGGCAACGAGGGCTACGGCGACAAGAACAGCACCGGCCACGCCGACACCACGATCCTCTTCCACGTCGCGAAGGACCGCACCAACGCGACCGCGATGTCCATCCCCCGCGACCTGATCACCGACATCCCGGACTGCCCGACGAAGCAGCCCGACGGTTCGGTCAAGACGATCCCGGGGACGCCCGGCAAGCGGTTCAACACCAGCCTCGGCCAGAGCGGCCGCGACCCCGGCTGCACCATGCGTACGGTCGCCCAGCTCACCGGCATCCAGCCGGACCATTTCATGATGGCCGACTTCAACGCGGTCAAGACGCTCAGCTCCGCGGTCGGCGGCGTGCCCGTCTGCCTGGACAAGGACGTCGACGACGACAAGTCCAAGCTGAAGCTGACCAAGGGCGAGCACCGGCTGGCGGGCGAGGAGGCCCTGGCCTTCGTCCGGACCCGGCACGCCTTCGGAAACGAGAGCGACCTCGACCGGATCAAGACCCAGCAGGCCTTCCTCAGCTCGATGATCCGCGAGATGAAGTCGAAGAACACCCTGACCAACCCGAAGAAGCTGTTCTCCCTGGCGGAGGCGGCCACCTCGGCGCTCACCGTCGACACCGGGATAGGGAATCTGAACCGGCTGATGGACCTCGGCACCGAGCTGAAGGGCGTCAACCCCAAGAACATCACCTTCACCACGCTGCCAGTGAAGGACAACCCGGCCGAGCGGGTGCGGGCCACCGTCGTCGTCGACGAGCCCAAGGCCGCCCCGCTGTTCGCGATGATCCAGTCCGACACCTCGCTCACCGAGGTCAAGCAGCAGGAGAAGGCCGCCAAGGACGCCAAGACGGCCGCACAGGAGGCGCTGCTCCAAGGCAACCGGGCGCCCGCTTCCGACGTCAGGGTGAATGTGTACAACGGTGGCGGCCCGCAGGGCTCGGCCGGGACGACCCTGACCTGGCTCCAGAACTCCAAGGGCGTACTGAAGTCCGGCAACCTCGGCAACGCTCCGGCGAAGCTGAAGAAGACCACGCTGGAGTTCGCCCCGAACCAGGCCGACCAGGCCCGTGCCCTCGCGGACATCATGGGGCTGCCCGCCACCGCGCTGAAGCAGACGGCGGCGGACGCGGCCCCGAAGGACCCGATGGTCCTCACCCTCGGCCAGGACTTCAAGGAGCCGGGCATCTCGCTCACGGCTCCCCAGCAGGCCCCCGAGGGGATCCAGCGCGTGGAAGCCGACAAGGAAGTCTGCGCGAAGTAACCGGCTGTCGACCGCAGCCGGGCCGGACCACGGCCCGGTGCCCGCCGCCCGCGACCGCGGCGGCCGGCACCGGGCCCGACGACACATGACGACCAGGGGGGAACGGCTTGACGCACAGCAGTGTGCGCGGTGAGGGCGCGCCCGCAGACGCGCCCGACGGCATACCGGGCACCGGCGGCACCGCCGCCGCGGTACGCCCCGCGCGGGAGCGGCCCGCCTCCCGCAAAGAGCGCCCCGGCACCTCCGGCGAGGGCGGCGGCAAAGGCGACGGCAAAGGCGACGGCGAGGACGGCGCCAAGGGCCGCCGCCCGCCGGCCGGCCCCCGCCGCCGGCCGCGGCGGATCCTGCGCTGGACGGCGTTCGCGCTGGCGTTCCTGATCCTCGGCACGTCCGGCGCCGGCTACCTGTACTACCGGCACCTCAACGACGGCATCCAGACCGACGCCCTGAACCTCGGCGACAGCAAGCTCGGCGGCTCCCGGCCCAACGCCTTCGGGCAGATCCCGCTGAACATCCTGCTGATCGGCTCGGACGCCCGCGACGACCAGGCCAACCAGGACCTCGGCGGCGCCCGCGAGACCTTCGGCGGCACCCCGCTCGCCGACGTGCAGATGCTGCTCCACGTCTCGGCCGACCGCACCAACATGTCGGTCATCAGCATGCCGCGCGACACCCTGCTGAAGCTGCCCAAGTGCACCGACACCGACGGCAAGGTCTACGAGGCCACCCAGAACTACCGGCTGACGAACGAGTCCCTCGGCCGTGGCGGGCCCGGCTGCACGGTGGCCACCTGGCAGGAGCTCACCGGCATCCCCATCGACCACTTCATGATGATCGACTTCAAGGGCGTGGTGTCGATGGCGGACGCCATAGGCGGCGTCCCGGTCTGCGTCACCGACAACGTGTTCTCCCGCGACAGCCAGGGCCACGGCTCCGGCCTGAAGCTCACCAAGGGCGAGAACGTCATCCAGGGCGTGCAGGCCCTCCAGTGGCTGCGCACCCGGTACGGCTTCGAGGACGGCACCGACCTCGCCCGCACCCACGCCCAGCACATGTACATGAACTCGATGGCGCGGGAGTTCCGCAAGAACGCCAACCTCCGCAACCCGCTGAAGCTGCACAGCCTCGCCGAGGCGGCCATCGACGCCATGGTCGTCGACACCGGTCTCAACCGCATCGACAAGCTCTTCGACCTCAGCATGGAGCTCAAGAAGGTCCCCACCGGCCGGATCACCATGACGACCATGCCGTGGGTGTACAGCAACCGGCTCGCCGGCAAGGTCGAGCCGAAGGAGGGCGACGCGCAGAAGCTCTTCGCGATGGTCCGCGACGACATCCCGCTGGACGGCAAGGGCTCCTCGACCACCCCGGCGAGCCCGGGCGCCACTCCCGCCGCGTCCGCCTCGGCGGCCACGTCCGACCCCGCCGCGCCCGCCGACCGGATCCCCGTCATGGTCCGCAACGCCACCGGCGGCAAGCAGGGCGCCGGGATGGTCGAGGGCCGGGCCACCGCGGTGACCGCCCTGCTGACCGGCAAGGGCTTCACCGCCGCCCGCGCCGACTCCCAGACCGCCGGCGAGGACACCACGGTGATCCGGTACGCCGGGCTGGACCAGGCCGGCGACGCGCTGGCCGTGGCCACCGCACTGGGCCTGCCGGCCACCGCCGTACAGCGCTCCACGGACGTGTCGGGCGTGACGCTGTTCGTCGGCAAGGACTGGCCGAGCGGCGACAAGCCGGGCGCACCCGCCCCCGGGGCCACCGCGTCCGGCACGGCCGTCGCCCCCAGGCCCGGCGACAAGGCGCCCGACTCGGCGCGCCCGCTGAACGGCGACGACAGCGGCGCCTGCATGGAAGTCCAGAAGGGCTTCACCTGGTAGGCACCGCAGGCCGTCCGCACGGCACGGCGGAGGGGCCCGGCGAACCGCCGGGCCCCTTCGTGCGTTCTGTTCGCCACGGTGCGGACGCGCACGGGGTCGGATTCGGCGGTCACGTTACCGCGTACGGGGGACACGGGTGCGCGCCGGAGGAGCGGCTCCGGCGGGCGCTGATCGTATGGGCCTACGGTGTGGCGAATCCCCCCGCCGTCTTCCCGCCGCCGTCTTCCCGCCGCCCGCGGAGGTGTCCCCGTGCCCCACCCGCACCGCTCCCCCTCTCCCCGGCACGCACGGACCCGGCGGCCGGTCCCGGTCCGGCGCGCGGCGCGGCCGCGCTGGGGCGTGCGGCTCGCGGCCGGGCTGTCGGTGCTGGTGCTCGGCTCGGGGGCGGTCGGGCACGCGGTGATGACGGGTCTGGACACCGGCATCGAGCGGGTGGACCCGTTCAAGGACATGAAGAACCGGCCGCAGGCGGGGCACGGCCTGAACTTCCTGCTGGTGGGCACCGACGGCCGGGACAAGATCAGCCGGGACGACAAGCGGGAGTACCGGCTCGGCGGCACGCCCTGCCACTGCACGGACACGATCATGCTGGTGCACGTCTCCGCCGACCGGGAGCGGGCCAGCGTGATCAGCCTGCCGCGGGACAGCTACGCGGAGGTGCCCGCGCACATCGACCGGTTCAGCGGGAAGCACCACGGCCCGCACCCGGTGAAGCTGAACGCCGCGTACGCGGAGGGCGGGCCGAACCTGACGGTGCGGACCGTCGAGAACATGACCCGGGTGAAGATCGACCACTACCTGGAGGTCGACTTCACCAGCTTCATGAAGACGGTCGATGCGATGGGCGGGGTCGAGATCTGCACGGCCAAGCCGATGCGCGACACGTACACGGGCCTGGACCTGCTGCCCGGCACCCACCGGCTGACCGGCGGGCAGGCGCTGCAGTACGTACGGTCCCGGCACATCGACGGGGCGGCGGACCTGGGCCGGATGCAGCGCCAGCAGCGGTTCCTGGCCGCGTTGATCAAGCAGGCGACGACCGGCGGGGTGCTGCTCAACCCGGTCAAGTTCAAGGAGGTCAGCGCCACCCTGCTGGGGTCGGTGCGGGCCGACCGGAACTTCGGGTCGGAACAGATGCTGGCGCTGGGGCAGGCGATGCGGGACTTCACCCCGTCGTCGTCGGAGTTCGCCTCGGTGCCGATCGCCGCGGGCGGCAGCCCGGTGCCGCGGCTGGGCTCGGTGCTGCGCTGGGACGGGCCGAAGGCGGCCAGGCTGTTCGAGGCGCTGCGGGAGGACAAACCGCTGGCACCGCCGCGCACCCGGCCTGCCCAGCCGGCGGTGCCGGTGGACGTGGCCCCGCAGCAGATCCGGGTGCACGTGGAGAACGGCACCCGGATCGACGGACTCGGCGGCCGGGTGGACCGGGACCTGCGGGCCACCGGCTTCAACACCACGCAGGCCCCCAGCACCGGGGCGAGCCGGGACGTGAAGCGCACGGTCGTGGCGTACGACCCGCGCTGGGACCGGTCGGCCCGCACCCTGGCCGCGGCACTGCCCGGGTCGGAGCTGCGGGCGGTGCCGGGGCTGGGCCCGACGCTGCGGGTGACGGCGGGCACCGAGTACCGCAAGGTGGTGCGGGTGCGGGCGGAGGACCCGTACCAGGGGGAGTTCGGGGTGGTCACCGGCGACCAGGTGACCTGCGGGCGGACCTGACGGGGCGGGGTCCGCGGCCGGTCAGCAGCCGGTCAGTCGTCCAGGCCTTCCGCGGCGCGCTGCTCGCGCAGCTCCTTGATCGCGCGGCGCTTGGCGAGGCGGTGGGTGCGCCGGATCATCGCCTCCTGGTAGCGGCGCTTGTCCTGGTCGGTCTCGGGGAGCACCGGCGGCACCTGGCGGGGCTTGCCGTCGGCGTCCACGGCCGCGAACACCAGGTAGGCGCTGCCGACCTGGGTGGGGGGCGTGGACTCGTTCCACCGCTCGGCGAGCACCCGTACGCCGATCTCCATCGAGGAGCGGCCCGTCCAGTTGCACTGGGCCTTCACGTGCACGAGGTCGCCGACGCGCACCGGCACCAGGAAGGCCATCTCGTCCATGGAGGCGGTGACCGCGGGCCCGCCCGAGTGCCGCCCGGCGACCGCGCCCGCCGCGTCGTCCACCAGCTTCATGATCACGCCACCGTGCACGGTACCGAGCAGATTGGTGTCGTGACTCGTCATGATGTGGCTCAGCGTGGTCCGGGAAGCCGCGGTCGGCTTGCCCTGGAGATCACCGGATATGTCTGTCATGAGGCCACCATAAGCCGGTGACATCTGCCCGGACGTGCAACAGCCCGGGCACGAAGTGGGCCCCGGCCTGTCGGAAGGCCTGCGGCGGCAGGCATTCTTGGGGCATGAATGACTGGCCCGATGGGTGGACCGACAACGGCGGACGTGACCAGCGCCACGGACGCGGCAGCGGCCACCCGCAGCCCGACGGACCGCAGCGGATGCGGCACGTGCAGCGGCAGCAGCCCCCGCGCCCGCAGCGCCCGGCGGGCCCGCCGCCGTCCGGGTACGGCGTGCCGCAGCAGCAGGGCCGGGAGCACGACACGTTCGCCGGGTACGACAGCGGCTACAACACGGGCCAGGTCTACGGCAACCCGTCCGGCGGCCAGGGCGGCCGGCCGGGCGGTCCGCCGGCGCCGCCGTCCGCGCGGCCGGGCCGGCCGCCGCAGCCCGCGCCGGACTGGCGCAAGCGGATCAAGGTGGGCTCGATCGTGCTGGCCTCGGTGCTGGTCGTCACCACCGTCGGCACCTACTTCTGGGCCGACTCCAAGGTGCGGCGCGAGGTGGACCTGTCGAAGGTTATCGAGCGGCCGAAGGACGACGACTGCACGACGTACCTGATCGTCGGCTCCGACAGCCGCGAGGGCATGTCCGCCGAGGAGAAGAAGAAGCTCCACACCGGCTCGGCCGAGGGCAAGCGGACCGACTCGATGATGGTCCTGGCGGCCTGCTCGGGCGGCAACTCGATGATCTCGCTGCCGCGCGACTCGGACGTGGAGATCCCGTCCTTCGTCGGCTCGGAGACCGGCAAGAAGTACGCGGCGAAGGGCCTGCGGACCAAGCTGAACGCGGCGTACGCGATGGACGGGCCGGAGCTGCTGGTCCGTACGGTCGAGTTCAACACCGGGCTGCGGATCGACCACTACGCCGAGATCGGCTTCGCGGGCTTCGCGAACATCGTGGACGCGCTCGGCGGTGTCGAGATGAACATCGAGAAGGGTTTCAAGGACAAGAAGTCCGGCGCCGACTTCAAGGCCGGCAAGCAGACCCTCAACGGCGAGCAGGCCCTCGCGTTCGTCCGCACCCGGTACGCGTTCGCCGAGTCGGACCTGGCGCGGACGAAGAACCAGCAGAAGTTCCTGTCGGCGCTGGCGAGCCAGGCGGCGACGCCGGGCACCATCCTCAACCCGTTCCAGCTGTACCCGACGCTGGGTGCGGGCCTGGACACGCTGATCGTGGACAAGGACATGGGCCTGTTCGACCTGGGCGAGATGTTCTTCGCGATGAAGGGCATCAGCGGCGGCGAGGGCACGTCGATCAACATGCCGATCTCGGGCAGCCGCGGCGGCAACCTGGTCTGGGACAAGGCCAAGGTGCAGCAGCTGGTCAAGCAGATCCAGAACGACGAGAAGGTCACCGTCGGCGCGAACTGACGGCGGCAGCACGGGTACGGGACTGCCCCGCGGCCGGGGACGGCGGCGGGGCAGGAGCGTGTCCGGACGGCGGGCGCGGGCCCGTCAGTCCCGGAGGCTGATGTTGCCGCGGCGGCGCACCCCGTCGAACTTCGCCGGGTCGATCTGCGGCCGCGGGGCCGGTTCGGCGGCGGCCAGCCGGATGGTCTCCCGGCCGGCCAGCGCGATCCGCCACTGCCCCAGGTGCGGGCGGGTGCCGTGGGCGCCGTCGGCCTCCTCGTGCAGCCGGCGCACGGCGTGCTCGCGGCGGTCGTCGAGGACGCCCGGCACCAGGTCGAGGTGGCTGCCGGGGCGGACGTACGCGTCCTGGCAGAGGATGCGGCCGACCGCGAGGGCGGCCTTGTAGCGGTCGCCGTCCACGGACGCCTGGCCCGGCGGCGCCTTCGGGTCCTGCCAGTCCGGGGTGTCCGCCTGGGCGAGGACCGGCGGCCGGCCCGCGAGCCGCAGGCCGTCGCAGTCCAGCAGGAAGACGGCCGGGGCCGGGCGCAGCGTCCACAGCACGTTGGCCTGGGAGAGGTCGCCGAGGATCAGGCCCATCGCGTGCAGCCGGTCCAGCAGCTCGACCAGGGCGACCGCCAGCACGTAGCGCTGGGTGGGCGCGGGCTGCTCGACGGCCTTCCAGGCGGCCTTGGCGGGGCGCAGCAGGTACTGCAGCTCCGTGAGCCGGGTGCTGCCGTCGCCCGCGGTCCACGTCATGCTCGCGGGCGCCTCGTACATCAGGAAGCCGGTGACCTGGCCGCGGTCGGTGACCCGGCACAGCGGCCAGGCGGTCGCGGTGTCGAGGACGGCCCGGTCGGGGGCGGCGAGCGCCTGGCGGACGGCGACCAGGTCGGTCAGGGCGCCGCCGACGACCTGGCGCGGCTCGCGGTAGCTCTTGTACAGCACGCCGGGCAGGCCGGTCAGGGTGTGCACCTCGCCCTGGCCGCCGTCGCCGATCTTGCGGTCGGGGTGCAGGCCGCCGAGCGGGACGTCGGCGCCGTCGTCGATGGTCACGGCGCGCCCTCCCACAGGCAGACGGCGGTGCGGTCGTCGTCGTAGGACTTCACCCGGTACTGGAGCTGCCAGAGGAAGTCCACCGGGCCGGGGACGGGGGCGTGGCAGCCCCAGTTCTCGGCGAGGAAGCCGCGGATGCCGGGGTCGCCGGCGAGCGGGGTGGACAGGCCGTCGGTGCACAGCACGAACAGGTCGCCGGGTTCGGCCGGGCCGAAGATCCGGGCCTGGGTGTGGCGGGTGCCGGGCAGGGCGGCGGTGCGGGTGTCGATGATGCCGGGGGCGGCGTCGGGGCGGGCGGGGGCGTCCACGTCGAGGATCCACTCGCCGCCGCGGAGCAGCGCCGCGCCGCCGTCGCCGACGGCGAGGAAGCCGCGGAAGCGGAGCTGCGGGTCGAGCGGCACGAGCAGGGCGCGCAGGGTGGTGGAGTACTCCTCGGGGCGGCGGCCGGCGGCCGCGGCGCGCTGGGCGAGGCGTTCGCCGGCGGTGCCGAGCACGGAGTTGACGAGGGCGGTGAGGGCCAGTTCGTCGCCCTCGCCGATGCAGCGGACGAGTTCCGGGGCGTGCGGGTCGAGGCCTTCGGCGAGGTCGCGGCAGACGGCCTGGGAGCCGATGTGTGAGCGGGCGGCCGAGCCGACGCCGTCGGCGACGGCGAGGAGCAGCAGCCCGGTGCGGGGTTCGCCGAGCCGGGCCACGGTCAGCGAGTCCTGGCGGGGCTCGCCGAGGTGCCGGTGCGAGTCGCCGCGCACGGAGGCGGCCCGCACGGTCAGTGCGCCCTCGGTGGCGCCGTCGACGACGAGGTCGGGGACGGCCGCGGCGTCGGCGTCCCCGCGGACGGGTACGGCGGCGCCGGGCGCGGTCGAGTACAGCGGCGGTTTGGGACCGCTGAACAGCGGGTCGCCGAGGCGGGGGGCGGTGGGGACGGGGCCGGCCGGCGGGGCCGGGTCGGGGGGCGGGACGGACAGGTGCGGCTCGGCGGGTGCCGGGGGTGCGGGCTGCTCGGCGGGGGGCGCCGGGGGCGCCTCGGGGGCGGCTCCGGCGGCGGGCTCCGGGGCGCGCTCCGCACGGGCGGGCTCCTCCCGGGCCGGGGTCCGGGGGGTGGGCTCCTCCTGCGGGCGCTGGTACGGGTCCTGGAAGGCGGGCACCTCGTACCCGGGGACCTCGTAGTCGGGCACCTCGTACGGCGGCGCCACGGCGGGCGCCCCCGCGTACGGGTCGGGTCCCCCGGAGCCGGGCACCCGCGGGTCGGGCGCCCCGGCGGCGGCCCGGGGCTGGGCATGCGGCGGGACCTGGGCGTGCGGCGGGACCTGGCCTTCGTAAGGGACCTGGCCGTCGTAAGGGGCCTGGGCGTCGAACGGGACCCGGCTGCCGGGCGGCGCGGCCCGGTGGTGCTCGTGCGGGACCCGGCCGCCCTGGGGCGGGACCTGGTCTTCGTGCGGGGCCCGGCCGCCCTGGGGCGGTGCGTGGCCCTCGTGCGGGAGCAGGCCGTCGTACGGGACCGCGGGCGGCGGGACCTGGGACGGGCCGAAGCCGTACGGCTGGGCGGGGCGGGTGCGGGAGCCCGGGTTGACGATGCCCGGGGGCAGGCTGTCGAAGGCGTCGCCGAGCACGTCGGCGGGCGGGACGCGGGGGCCGTCCGGGGTCATGTCCTGGTGCATGCTGCGCGCCTCAGAGCTTGTCGAGGGACACGGTGGTGAAGCCGGGCACGGTGTCGTCCACGGCCAGGTTGAAGCCGCCGCCGCCGTCCGCCGCGATGCTGTTGGCTGAGCGGACGATGGACCGGGTCAGGCTCGCGGCGAACTCGCGCAGCGCGGCCGCCGGCGAGACGCTCGTGTCCTCCTGCATGAAGGCCCGGAAGTTGGCGACGTGCCCGATGGTGTGGCGGTCGGCCTCGCCGATGCCGAAGGCGATGATGTTCGGCCGGTAGCGGGCCTCGGTGAGGTCCTTGTGGGCGTCCATCCAGCCCTCGTCGGTGGGGCCGCCGTCGGAGAGGAAGAAGACCACCGGCCGGTACACCTCGTGGCCCTGTGCCTTCAGCGCCTCCACGTCGGTCTCGATGCTGCGCAGCAGGGTGCGGAAGGCCTCGCCGTACGCGGTGAGGCCGCCCGCGGCGAGCGCCGGCAGCGAGTCGATGTCGCTGAGGTCGACGAGCGGCTGGAGCACCGTGGCGGTGTCGGAGAAGCCGATCAGCGCGAAGCGGGTCTTGTCGGCGACCGTCGGATTGGTGCTGATCTCCTTGTGGAGCTCCGGCAGGGCGCTGTTGATGCTGTTGAGCGGGTCACCGTTCATCGACCCGGACTCGTCGCACACCAGGTAGAAGGGAAGGATCTGCACGGCGCACGCCTCCTGTTGTCAGTACGTGTAGAAGTAGATCTCGATGTCCGCGTGGCCGCCCGAGGATCCCTGGACGAAGAAGTCGCGGGTGGTGGCTCCGGTGAACATGTCCGGACGGGCCTTCGTCAGCAGGGAGTTGATGCGGCGGGCGTACTCGACGCCGCCGCCCACGTCCGGGCTGCGGCCGAAGGTGAGCACGAAGGCGGCCTTGCGCCCCTGCCAGGGCGCCGTCTTGGTGCGCAGCTGCCGCACGATCTGCGCGGTGTCTCCGGCGTCGGCGTCGAGGGACAGCTCCTTGGCGGTGCGGACCACCGCCCGCGGGCCCTTCGGCTTCGGCTTGGCGGTGGGCGTCGCCCCCGGCTTGGTGTGCGGGGCGGCCTGGGCGGCGCGCACCGGGTCGCCCTGGTCGCCCATGGCGACGAGGGCGAGCACGAGCAGCATGTCGGCGAACAGCCAGCCCGCGAGGTGCAGCGGGTTGAAGCGGGACCGCGGCCGCAGCCGGGGCCGCCGGGCGGTCACCGCGGGTCCGCGGGCCGCGGGCCGGGCCGGCCGTCCGCGGGCGGTACGGCGTCCCGGGGCTGCGGTACGGCGTCCTGCGGGGCGGCGTCCCGGGGCGCGGGCTTGTCCAGGGCGACGGCGGGACGGGCGCGGCGGCGGTCCCCGGGGGCCGGGGCGGGACCGTACGGGTCCGGGTCGTACGGGTCGCCGTCGTGCCGGGCGTACGGGCGGCCGTCGCGGGCCGGGTGCGGGGCCGGGCCCTGCTCGCCGTACCGGCCGCCGGCGGAATCCCCGTACCGGCCGCCGGCGGGATCCCCGTACCGGCCGCCGGCTCCGGACTCCCCGTACGGCCGGGCGGCCGGCAGTGCGGCCATCGCCTCGGCCAGTTCGGCGAACCGCTCGGCCGCCTCGCGCAGCGCACCGGTCTGGGCGTCGAGGCGGAGGACGGCCTGCTGGGAGGTGGCGACGGCCTCGGCGGTGCGGTCGGTGACCTCGCCGAGGCGGGACAGGACCTGTACGGAGATGTCGGTGGCCAGCTCGGTGCTGGTGGTGAACGAACGCTGCGCGGCGGCCATGGTGTTGACGGAGTCCTCGACCTGGTCGCCGGCCGCGCCGATCGCGTCGCGGACCTCGCCGCTCACGGTGCGGACGTCCGCGAGGGCCTGGCGCACCGACGTGCCGCTCTCGGCGACGGCGAGCTCCAGGCGTTCGCCGTTCTTCTCCAGCGGCCCGGTGAGCGAGGCGACGGCCTGCTCGATGTCGTCGGCGTTGGCGGCCACCGCGGTCTCGACCCGGCCGACGGCCAGCTCCAGCGGGCGGACGGCGGACTCCACGTGGGCGATGCGCTGTTCGGCGCTCTGCACGGCGGTCTCGACGGCGGCGGCCGCAGCGTCGAGCCGGTGGTGCACCTTGAGGGCCTGCTCGCCGAGCCGGCCGAGGGTGGCGGCGGCGCCGGCGAGTTCGGCGGCGAACCGCTGCGGGGAGGACAGCCGGCGCTCGTTGAGGAGCAGCTGGGCGCGGGTGAGCGCGGGGACGAGTTCGGCGAGCAGGGCGTCGGCGGTGCGCTGCGTCTGCTCGGCGCGCCGCTCGGTCTGGGCCCGCCGCCAGCCGTGCACGCTGACCAGGGCGAACAGCAGCAGGATGGCGGTGGTGGCGGCGGTCGCCACGTGTCCGAAGGTGAAGAGTCCGGTGAGGTGTCCCTCGAAGCCGGACTGCCAGAGCTGGAGGAACGGCCGGGCGGCGGCCTTGGGTTCGGCGCCGATCAGGGCCTCGTAGGCGCTGGTGGCCCGGCTCAGGCCGAACCAGGTGATGAGCAGCGGTACGAACACCAGGGCGCCGATGAACACTTCGAGCCGGGCCCACCAGACGGGCTCGGGTGCGGTGCCGTCCAGCGCGTCGAGGCTCTCAGGGCGGGCGTAGGCCGCGAGGAGGTCGAGTTCGGTCCACGGGTCGAGGTCGCCGCCACCGATGCCCTGGAGCGCGTCGGCGAGGGTGGTGAGTTCGTCGCGCCGGGAGGCGAGTCCCGGGCGGTCGGCCAGGTTCCTGATCTGTGAGGCGACCTCGGGTGCCGTCGCCAGTGCCCCTACGGGCATTCCCCACCCCCATGACAGAAAGCCGTCGGATCATAGCCCACACCGATACGGCGTCATATGATCATCCATCAGGTCGAAGGGGCTACGCATGAGTTCGGACAATCGGACCCGCGGAGTGATTCCACTGCGAGGGGCGCGGGAACCCGGCGGAAGGCTGCTGACGAGGGATTCCCCGCAGGTGCGGATCGGCGGGAGGGGGGTGCTCCAGGCCAATCTGAACTGGCTTCCGGGGGCGCGCGCGGACGTCAACCTCTGCTGCATGATCCGCTTCACGGACGGGTCGGCGACCTGCGTGCAGGCGCTGGGCGACGATTTCGGCGCGCTGGACGCGTGGCCGTGGGTGGCGCTGGACCAGGACGACCGTACGGGCTCCAGCGCGGACGGCGAGACGCTGCGGGTGAACCTCGCCCAGCGGGAGCGGTTCGCCCGGCTGCTGTTCTTCGTCTACATCTACGAGGGCTCGGCGGACTTCCGCCGGCTGGGCGCCTCGGTGACGGTGACGGAGCCGTCCGGCCCGGGCTGCCGGATCCTCCTGGACGACTCCCCGGCCGGCTCGACGGGCTGCGCGATCGCCCTGGCCGTCCCGCAGGCCGGCAGCCTCACGGTCCGCCGCGAGGTGACCTGGTTCACCAACACCGCCACGGCCGGCCCGCACGAGCCGATCGACCGCGCCTACGGCTTCGGCATGGAGTGGACGGTCACGGCCAAACGCCCCCTCCCGCCGGCCCCGGACGGCCCGCCCCGGCGCTGGTGACGAGCCCCGGAAACGGACCGAGGGCACCCCGGAGGGTGCCCTCGGCGATGCGCCCCGCGGCAGCCGTCCCGGACTGCGGCGGGGGGCGTACTACGGCAGGTTGCGCGCCATGACGATGCGCTGGACCTGGTTCGTGCCTTCGTAAATCTGCGTGCTTCAGGGTCCGGCGGTCCCCTTGACGCCCCGGCGGTGCAGGGATGACGCTCGTGCAAGTTGGCGTAAGCCACTCCACACCGGAGGCAGTCATGGCACTACGGTTCATCGGGATTGATCCAGACACCGGGCAGCAGGGCTCCCCCACCGTATGGGTGGACGAGGAGCAGGGGGAGCTGGTGCTTCAGGGCTGGAAGCCAGACGAAATGCTTGAGGCGGAGTGCGCGGCGTTCGAGGTTCCCGGG
This sequence comes from Streptomyces bambusae, assembly GCF_020532645.1. Classification (GTDB taxonomy): domain Bacteria; phylum Actinomycetota; class Actinomycetes; order Streptomycetales; family Streptomycetaceae; genus Streptomyces; species Streptomyces bambusae. The sequence goes on along the minus strand of NZ_JAJAUZ010000019.1, from coordinate 77,443 downwards.
CACGCCCCGGGCATCCCGCCGCACGAAGCCGTGATTCGGATTCCGGCCCGCATGGTGCCGATGCTCAGGAAGGCGTGCGATGTCGCAGAACGAGCCGGGCTTTAACGAGCTGCTGGCCGCAGCCAAGCACTCGGCTGTGCACCTGGAGCTGCGCGACTCGTACGGCGTCGGGGATGAGGCTGAGGACTTCGAAACCTGGAAGCGCACGGGCCAGCGTGACATTGACCCGACGTCCTCCTACTGGACTCCGTGGGTTGATTTGATTCGGAGCACGGTTGCCCGAGGCGTCGCGGTCCGCCGCGCTCGCGTTGTGTCGGAACCGGTAACGGACTACATCCGGTACGAGCACGCCGGCACCGTGGTCAACCTGCACGCCGGGGAGCAGGTTCGCTGGCTCCCCAGGCGGCAGGCTTCGGACATCGCGCTCCCCGGAAACGACTGCTGGGTGTTTGACGGAGAGATCGTGCTCTTCAACCACTTCTCCGGCGATGGGAACTGGTCCGAGCCCGGTTGGGAGGTTCGTTCCGAACCCGCCGTGGCACGACTGGCCTCGGATGCGTTCGAGGCGGTCTGGGAGCGCGGCATCCCGCACGAGAAGTACACGGTCTGACCTGACGGAATACGAAGAGCCCACTCATGTCTGCCTCCCCCTCGTCCAGCGCCCAGGCCGCCCGTGAAGCCATCGCCACCCGTCTCGGGGGCCTACGCAAAGACGCGGAGCTGACCGGGCATGAGTTGGCTCTTCGGTGTGGCTGGAGTCCCGCGAAGTCGTCCCGCATTGAGCGGGCCAAGACCCCTGCATCGGCCGCCGACATCCGCGCCTGGTGCAAGGCGTGCGGTGCAGAGGACCAGACAGACGACCTGATCGCGGCGAACCGGCAAGCCGACCAGATGTACGTCCACTGGCAGAAGCTGCACCGGCACGGCATGCGCCGGGCGCAGGAAGAGGTTGTGCCCCTCTACGAGCAGACCCGCCACTTCCGCGTGTACTGCTCGAACGTGGTCCCGGGCATGCTCCAGACCGAGGCCTACGCGGCAGCTCTGCTATCGACCATTGCCGCCTTTCAAGGAACCCCTGACGACTCGCAAACGGCGGCAGCATCCCGAATCGAACGCTCACGCGTTCTCCATGACGGCAACCACCGCTTCGCTCTCCTGTTGGAAGAAACGGTGCTCCGCTATCGCATCGGCGACGCTGCCGCCATGGCTGGACAGCTCGGCTACCTGTTGGCTGTCATGGCGCTTCCGAACGTGAGCCTCGGGGTCATTCCTTTCACAGCCCAGCGGCGTGTCTGGCCCTTGGAAGCCTTCTATCTCTTCGACGGCCGCCAAGCGAGCGTGGAACTGCTCACGGCCGCAGTGAACGTCACGGCGCCCAGCGAGGTTGCCACGTACGCCAAGGCGTTCTCAGAGCTGTCCAAGCTCGCCGTCTACGGTGCACCTGCCCGCGCTCTGATCTCGGATGCGATCACGTCCCTCGGTTAGTTCGTATGCAAGCTCGTGCAAGACCGTGGCTCGCTCCGCTCCCCGCTTTCTAGGGTCAGTCCATCGACCTCGGAGGCGATCGGGAGGGCGCGGCGCGATGAAGACGGAACCGAATCGGTGGCAGGAAAAGCCGGTGGAACTGCCGGTGCGGCTGGAACGGCCTCGGCCCCGCCCCGTGCCGGGATGTGCCGAGTGCACGCGCCTGGGCCAGCTCCGGAAGGCGGCGGGACTCGAAGGCGACGGCACGACGGTGGCCGACTGCAACGTCCTGCTGCGGATGCACAGGACCGGTCACTGATGGACATGCAGACGTGGCGGGATTCCTGGGGCCGGGCCGACAACGCTTCGGAGTCCAAAGGAGGGCGGCGAGCGGTTCCCGCCCCCGCCCGCCGCGTAACCAGTCCCCAACCGTCGAGAGAGAGGGAATCTCACTGTGACGACCGTGCTGGAATCCCCCGTCGCCTTACGGCGCGGGCGGGACCTCGTCAGTCCCGAGCTGTTCGAGAAGGTGTCGGAGTTCTGCGCGGAGGAGTACGGACACGAGCTGTCCACCGCCCGCAGGATCGTGGACCAGGCCCTTGCCTTCCTCAAGGTCATGGGCGACACCCGCGCGTTCGACATGACCCCGTCCGACGCCGTGGACCCCGGATGGCACTCGTTCGTGCTGCACACCCAGGCATACGCCGCGTGGTGCGACGAGCAGTTCGGGTTCTTCCTCGGACACGAGCCCAAGGCCACCGTCCGCACCCGTCCGCTCATCGGCTCCGTGGTCGACCGCGTGAAGGCCGCCGGGTTCTACGTAGACGAGCAGCTGTGGGGTGCCGCGAAGGAGTGCAACCCGCCGGCCTGCTGCGGTGACGGCGACGGCTGCTGAGCCACCACTGAACGGAAGCGGTCCGGGCGTGGCTAAGGCGCCCGGACCGCCACAGCCAAGGGTTCCAAAGATGAGCAGCAATGACGAGGGGCTGACCGAACGAAGCCGGGTCACGGTATTCGCGATGTTCGGCACGGTCTTCGGCTACGCCACCCACCATCTTGACGAACGACGGATCGGGGACGTGGCCGTGATCGGCCCCCTGACCCCCGGTGTCGAGTGGCCACGGCTGTGGCAGATGGCCCGTTCCTGTGGCAGGCCCGCAGCCAAGGAAACCGAACTCGCACAGTGGATTCTGATCCAGGCGACCCGGGCGTTCGTCTGCGGCAGCGACCGCATCGCGCAGTTCCCCGACCAGGGTTGGAAGCTGGAGCCTGGTGGGAAGCGCGTCAGCTTCGAAGCCACCTACGCCAACCGAGATCATCTGTGGACCGGCAACCTGACCGTGGACGGTCTCAGCCCGGATCAGGTAGCCGAGCGCCTTTCGCTCTACCGAGCGTAGTTCAGGTTGGAGTTCCACCGAGCGGACCGAAGTCGCCTGACCCAACCCATACGGAAGGCCCCCGGCATCATGCCGGGGGCCTCGTCGTTTATGCAGGTCAGCACCCGTTCCGCGCCCGATGTCCGCCCAGGATTTCCCCAGCATGACGCCCAGGAAAGGCCCGGAACGGACCCGAACGGATCGGAAGCCGCTCACGGCTCCCGGAGCACCCCAGATAGCCTCTGACCTGCGAAAACCCTGCTACGGCAGGTTGCGCGCCATGACGATGCGCTGGACCTGGTTCGTGCCTTCGTAAATCTGCGTGATCTTGGCGTCGCGCATCATGCGCTCGACCGGGTAGTCGCGGGTGTAGCCGTAGCCGCCGAGGAGCTGGACGGCGTCGGTGGTGACCTCCATGGCGACGTCCGAGGCGAAGCACTTGGCGGCGGCGCCGAAGAAGGTGAGGTCGCTGTCGACGCGCTCCGACTTGGCGGCGGCGGCGTACGTCAGCTGGCGGGCGGCCTCCAGCTTCATGGCCATGTCGGCCAGCATGAACTGGACGCCCTGGAAGTCGGCGATCGGCTTGCCGAACTGCTTGCGCTCCTGGACGTAGCCCTTGGCGTAGTCGAGGGCGCCCTGCGCGATGCCGAGGGCCTGGGCCGCGATGGTGATGCGGGTGTGGTCCAGGGTCTTCATGGCGGTCGCGAAGCCGGTGCCCTCCTCGCCGATCATGCGGTCGGCGGGGATGCGGACGTTGTCGAGGTAGACCTCGCGGGTCGGGGAGCCCTTGATGCCGAGCTTCTTCTCCGGGGCGCCGAAGGAGACGCCCTCGTCGGACTTCTCGACGACGAAGGCGCTGATGCCCTTGGAGCGCTTCTCCGGGTCGGTGACGGCCATGACCGTGTAGTACTCGGAGACGCCGGCGTTGGTGATCCAGCGCTTGACGCCGTTGAGGACCCAGAAGTCGCCGTCGCGGACCGCGCGGGTCTTCATGCCGGCGGCGTCGGAGCCGGCGTCGGGCTCGGAGAGGCAGTACGAGAACATCGCGTCGCCCTTGGCGAGCGGGCCCATGTACTTCTTCTTCAGCTCCTCGGAGCCGGAGAGGATCACCGGGAGGGAGCCGAGCTTGTTGACGGCGGGGATCAGCGAGGAGGAGGCGCAGACGCGGGCGACCTCTTCGATGACGATGACGGTGGCGAGGGCGTCGGCCCCGGCGCCGCCGTAGCTCTCCGGCACGTGGACGGCGTGCAGGTCGTTGGCGACGAGTGCGTCGAGGGCCTCCTGCGGGAAGCGGGCCTCCTCGTCGACCGCGGCGGCGAACGGCGCGATCTTGGCCTCGCAGAGTGCGCGCACGGACTCGCGGAGCATGTCGTGCTCTTCGGTCACGCGGTACAGGTCGAACTCCGGCTGTCCCTTACCCGCCAAGGTGTCTCACTCCCAAAGTGACGCTAACTACCGTTAAGTAACAAGAGCTGAAATGCCAGCTTAGAGCCCGCCGGCCCCGCAGCGGTATGCGCTCCGCACGTGAGCTGCGTGACAGCACCACTCCTGCACGGCAAACGTCCCCCGAATGGGCCCGACTATGCTCGGGGGCCGCACACCGCACCGCAGCATCCCCAGGAGTACGCCCATGGCCCTCAAGATCACCGTGATCGGCACCGGCTACCTCGGCGCCACGCACGCCGCGGCCATGGCCGAGCTGGGCTTCGAGGTGCTGGGGCTGGACATCGTTCCCGAGAAGATCGAGATGCTGTCCGCGGGCCGGGTCCCGATGTACGAGCCGGGGCTCGAAGAGCTGCTGAAGGCGCACGTGGCCGGGATCGAGGGCTCCACCGGGCGGCTGCGCTTCACCACCTCGTACGCGGAGGCGGGCGCGTTCGGCGACGTCCACTTCATCTGTGTGAACACCCCGCAGAAGCACGGCGAGTACGCCTGCGACATGAGCTACGTGGACGCTGCGGTCGAGTCGCTGGCCCCCTGCCTGGAGCGGGCCGCGCTGGTCGTCGGCAAGTCGACCGTGCCGGTGGGCTCGGCGGACCGGCTGGCGCAGCGGCTGGCGGAGCTGGCCCCGGCCGGCGACGAGGTCGAGCTGGCCTGGAACCCGGAGTTCCTGCGCGAGGGCTTCGCGGTGCAGGACACCCTGCACCCGGACCGGATCGTGGTCGGCGTGCGCAGCGAGCACGCCGAGAAGGTGCTGCGCGAGGTGTACGCGACGCCGATGGCGGAGGGCTCGCCGCTGGTCGTGACGGACTTCCCGACCTCCGAGCTGGTCAAGACGGCCGCGAACTCCTTCCTCGCCACGAAGATCTCCTTCATCAACGCCATGGCCGAGGTCTGCGAGGCGGCCGGCGGCGACGTGGCCAAGCTGGCCGAGGCCATCGGGCACGACGACCGGATCGGCGCGAAGTTCCTGCGGGCCGGCATCGGCTTCGGCGGCGGCTGCCTCCCGAAGGACATCCGGGCCTTCATGGCCCGCGCCGGCGAGCTGGGGGCGGACCAGGCGCTGACCTTCCTGCGCGAGGTGGACTCGATCAACATGCGCCGCCGCGGCCACATGGTCGAGCTGGCCCGGGACGCGGTGGGCGGCGCCTTCCTCGGCAAGCGGGTGGCGGTGCTCGGCGCCACCTTCAAGCCCGACTCGGACGACGTACGGGACTCCCCCGCGCTGAACGTCGCCGGCCAGATCCACCTCCAGGGCGGCCAGGTGACGGTGTACGACCCCAAGGGCATGGACAACGCCCGCCGGGTGTTCCCGACGCTCGGCTACGCGGACTCCGCGGTCGAGGCGGCCCGCGGCGCGGACGTGGTGCTGCACCTGACGGAGTGGCGCGAGTTCCGCGAGCTGGACCCGGCCGCGCTGGCCGAGGTCGTCTCCCGGCGCCTGATCCTCGACGGCCGCAACGCGCTGGACGCCACCACCTGGCGGAGCGCCGGGTGGACGTACCGCGCCATGGGCCGGCCGCGGGCCTGAGCGGCGTCCCTGAGCAGCGTCCCTGAGCAGCTTTCCGGGCCGCGGTCCTACGGCGTCCGGCGGTGTTGGGCGGCGCGGGCGGTGAATTCCGCGTCGCGGAGGACCCGTTGGGCGTTGCCCCAGGTCAGGAGGGCCACGTCGGGTTCGGGCCAGCCGCGGCGGAGGAGTTCGGCGATCAGCTGGGGGTAGCCGGAGGGGTCGGCGAGGCCTTCCGGGCGGGGGGTGCAGGGCTCGGCGCCGTACGCTCCGCCGATGCCGACGCACTCGGGACCGGCGACGGCGCGTACGTGGTCCAGGTGGTCGGCGACGTCGGCGAGGCGGGGGCCGGTCTGCTCGGCGTCGCAGGTGACCATGCACAGCCCCTTGGCCGCGCGCAGGGCGAGGAGGACCTCGTCGGAGACGTTGCGCTCGTGCGGGACGAGGGCGGCGGCCGCGGTGTGGGAGAACAGCACCGGGGCCTTGGAGCAGCCGATGATCTGGACGGCCACCGGGTCGGAGCAGCCGGTGAGGTCCAGCAGGACGGCGAGCCGGTTGGCCTCGCGGACGGCCTCGTGGCCGAAGGGGGTCAGGCCCTCGTCGGCCCAGGCCGCGCCGGCCGGGGCGAGGCTGCGGACCCCCAGGGCGTGGAAGGCGCGCAGGGTGCCGAGCGAGCCGGTGAGGGTGCGGCCGGAGACCGGGCCGAGGAACGCGGCGATCCGGCCGCGGTTGCGGGCGTCGGCCATGTCGGCGAGGCACAGGGCGAGGCGCAGGGCGTCCGGGTGGCTGCGGGCGAGGGTGCGGGCGACGTCGATCTGTTCGAGGGTCTCGGCGACGACGGGGTCGGGGCCGGGACCGTCGGGGACGAGCAGGGAGAAGAACTGTGCGCCGACGCCGCCGGCGCGGAGCCGGGGGATGTCAGTGTCCATCGCCGGTTCGGGCGTGGAGATGTCGTGGTACGGGCTGTGGCGCAGGGTCCACGGCAGGGTGTTGTGCCCGTCGGCCACGGGGTGCACGGCGAGCAGGCCCTCGGCGCGTTCGGCCGGGCCTGCGATGGGGGTGGCGGGGGCGGTGAGGGGCGGGTCGTCGGCTCCGACGGCTCCGGCCTCGGTCCCCAGGGGGGACTGTTCGTCCTGCAGGTCGGCCATGGCGCGCTCCGGGTTCGGCGGCGGGAGGTGTTGCCACGGTGACATGGGTGGGGCGGGGGGTCGCGCGGGGTGTGGCGTTCGGGTGGGCCTCCGCCCGGCCTCCGGGGCTCCGCCCCGAACCCCGGCCCTCAAACGCCGGACGGGCTGGATTTTGCCCCCGTCCGGACTCAGGCCCCGGGCCCGGACTCAGACCCCGGGGCCGGGGCAGGCCCGGGGGGCCGGAGGCGGCGGGGTAAATCAGCCCCCGGGCCGGGATGCGGCCCGGGGGCCGGATACGGCGGGAGCAAATCAAGCCCCGAGCCGGGATGCCGCTCGGGGGCTGGATGCGGCGGGGTAAATCAAGCCCCGCCGGCGATTGAGGCGCGGGGGGCAGGGGGCGGAGCCCCCACCTTGAGCCCCGTCGGCGATTGAGGCGCGGGGGGCAGGGGGCGGAGCCCCCACCTTGAGCCCCGTCGGCGATTGAGGCGCGGGGGGGGTGGGGCGGAGCCCCGCCTCAGCCCCGCCGGCGATTGAGGCGGGGCCCTCGGGGAGGGCCGGGGGTGTCATCCAGACCCTCCCCCGGGGTTACGGGCGGGCGTGGGACGGGGGGAGGGTGGACTGCGACGAGGCCACCGATTCCGCGTCACGGAGGGCGCGGACCGCGTTGGTCCAGGTCAGTTTGGCCAGGTCCGGGCGGGACCAACCCCGGGTCAGGAGCTCGGCGATCAGGTTCGGGTAGCCGGAGACGTCGTCGAGCCCGGCCGGCGTGAAGGCCGTGCCGTCGTAGTCGCCGCCGATGCCGATGTGGTCGATGCCGGCTACCTCCCGCATGTGGTCGAGGTGGTCCGCCACCGTCGCCGCGGTGGCGACCGGCCGCGGCCGGGCCGCCTCGAACGCCCGGTGCAGCTCCATCGCCGGCGCGGTCGTGTCCAGGTGGTGGAAACCGTGCGCCCGCAGGTTCTCGTCCGCCGCGGCCGTCCACTCCACCGCCGCCGGCAGGATGAACTTCGGCACGAAGGTGGCCATCGCGACCCCGCCGTTGCCCGGCAGCTGCGCGAGCACGTCGTCGGGCACGTTGCGCGGGTGGTCGCAGACCGCCCGGGCCGAGGAGTGCGAGAAGATCACCGGCGCGGTGCTGACCGCCAGCGCGTCCCGCATGGTGTCGGCGGACACGTGGGAGAGGTCCACGAGCATGCCGATGCGGTTCATCTCGCGGACGACCTCGCGGCCGAAGTCCGTGAGCCCGCCGTGCCGCGCCTCGTCGGTGGCCGAGTCCGCCCAGTCGATGGTGTCGTTGTGCGTCAGCGTCATGTAGCGGACGCCCAGGCGGTGCAGGGCCCGCAGGGTGGCGAGCGAGTTGTTGATGGAGTGCCCGCCCTCGGCACCCATCAGGGACGCGATCCGGCCCTCGGACCGGGCCTGCTCCATGTCGTCCGCGGTGAGCGCGCGCACCAGGTCGCCGGGGTACCGGTCGATCAGCTGGCCGACGATGTCCACCTGCTCCAGGGTGGCGCTGACCGCCGAGTCCCCCGCCAGGTCGGACCGTACGTACACGGACCAGAACTGGGCGCCGACGCCGCCGGCCCGCAGCCGCGGCAGGTCGGTGTGGAGCACGCCGGACAGGTCGGCGGCGATGTCGCGCTGCGCCAGGTCGTACTGCACCTGCTCGCGCAGCGCCCACGGCAGGTCGTTGTGGCCGTCGACGACGGGGTGCTCGGCGAGCAGCTCCCGGGCCTCGGCGAGGGCGTCGCCCGGGCGGGTGCCCGGGACGACGCCGTGGCTGCCGTCGGTCATCCGGCGACCTTCGTCCGCAGCCTCTTGCCCTTCTCGGTGGCCTGGTCGTTGAGCTCCTGCTGGAACTCCTCCATGCGGGCCATGAGGTCGGCGTCCTGGGTGGCGAGGATGCGGGCCGCGAGCAGGCCCGCGTTGCGCGCGCCGCCGACGGACACGGTGGCGACCGGGACGCCGGCCGGCATCTGCACGATCGACAGCAGGGAGTCCATGCCGTCCAGGTACTTCAGCGGCACGGGCACGCCGATGACCGGCAGCGGGGTGACGGAGGCCAGCATGCCCGGCAGGTGGGCTGCGCCACCGGCGCCCGCGATGATCGCCTTCAGGCCGCGGCCGGCGGCCTGCTCGCCGTACGCGATCATCTCGCGCGGCATCCGGTGGGCGGAGACGACGTCGACCTCGTAGGGGATCTCGAACTCGTCGAGGGCCTGGGCGGCGAGCTCCATGACGGGCCAGTCGGAGTCGGAGCCCATCACGATGCCGACGAGGGGGGCGTCCGGAGAGGTGGGGGTGCTCATTCGGTGATTGTTCCTCTGAGATAGCCGGCAGCGTGACGGGCGCGCTCCAGCACGTCCTCGAGGTCGTCGCCGAAGGTGTTCACGTGTCCGACCTTGCGGCCGGGCTTCACGTCCTTGCCGTACATGTGGATCTTGAGCTGCGGGTCCCGGGCCATGCAGTGCAGGTACGCCTGGTACATGTCGGGGTAGTCGCCGCCCAGCACGTTCGCCATCACGGTCCAGGGCGCGCGCGGGCGGGGGTCGCCCAGCGGGAGGTCGAGCACGGCCCGGACGTGGTTGGCGAACTGGGAGGTGACCGCGCCGTCCTGGGTCCAGTGCCCGGAGTTGTGCGGGCGCATGGCCAGCTCGTTGACGAGGATCCGCCCGTCGGTGGTCTCGAACAGCTCGACGGCCAGGTGGCCGGTCACGCCGAGTTCGGCGGCGATCTTCAGGGCGAGGGCCTGGGCCTCGCCCGCGAGCTCTTCCGAGAGGTGGGGAGCGGGGGCGATCACGGTGTCGCAGACGCCGTCCACCTGGACGGACTCCACGACGGGGTAGGCCACGGCCTGGCCGTGGGGGGAGCGGACGATGTTCGCCGCGAGTTCGCGGACGTAGTCCACCTTCTCCTCGGCGAGTACGGGGACACCGGCCAGGAAGGGCGCCGCCGCGTCCTCGACGCTGCGTACGAACCACACGCCCTTGCCGTCGTAGCCGCCGCGCACGGTCTTGAGGATGACGGGGAAGCCGTCTCCCTCGGCCGCGAACGCCGCCACGTCGTCCGGATCGCTCACGATCCGGTGCCGGGGGCTGGGCGCGCCGATCTCGTCGAGCCTGGCGCGCATCACCCCCTTGTCCTGGGCGTGCACCAATGCGTCGGGCCCCGGCCGGACGGGGATGCCGTCCGCTTCCAGGGCCCGCAGGTGTTCGGTGGGTACGTGCTCGTGATCGAACGTGATCACGTCGCAGCCGCGCGCGAAGGCGCGGAGCGTCTCCAGGTCGCGATAGTCGCCGATGACGACGTCGCTCACGACCTGGGCCGCCGAGTCCTGTGGGGTGTCACTGAGGAGCTTGAATCTGATGCCGAGGGGGATGCCCGCCTCGTGGGTCATGCGGGCGAGCTGACCGCCGCCGACCATGCCGACTACCGGGAACGTCACTCCTCCAGGGTATCCGCCGCCGGAACCGGTCCCCGGCCCGGCTGCCGCGGGCACCGCTCCCACCTGCTGTCCCACGGCTCCCGGGCGACTCCCGGGCGCACCCGAAGGCGGCCGTCTACCATGGGCTGGGTTGACGCAACCGTCGTCGACGTGTCGACCGACAGGGGCTGAACGTTCACCATGAGTGCGTCGCGCACGGCTCTCGTCGCCAAGGCGCGCGGCCTGGCACGGGAGATCGCCAAGTTCGGGGCCGTCGGCGGCCTGGGCCTCCTGGTGAACCTGGGTGTGTTCAACCTGCTGCGGCACACCACCGACCTCCAGGTGGTGCGGACCAGCGTCATAGCCACCGTGGTCGCCATCGCGTTCAACTACGTGGGCTTCCGCTACTTCGCGTACCGGGACCGCGACAAGGGCCGCCGGACCCGTGAGATGACGCTGTTCCTGCTGTTCAGCGCGGTGGGTCTGGTGATCGAGAACGGCGTGCTGTACGCGGCGACGTACGGGATGGGCTGGGACAGCCCGCTGCAGAGCAACGTGTTCAAGTTCCTGGGGATCGGCGTGGCCACCGCCTTCCGGTTCTGGTCGTACCGGACCTGGGTGTTCCGGGCGCTGCCCGCCGAGCCGGCGCCGGCCACCGGACCTGCGCCCGAGAGCGCGGGCGCCCGGGTCTCCGCCGCCGCTGCGACCGCCGGCCGGCGCGCGTCGCGGCCGTCGGCGGACCGGAAGCCGGACCGCAAGACGGACCGCGGGCACCAGGGCCGCCAGAAGGTCCGCAGCTCCCGCTGACGCCCGCCGGGCGGCCGCTCAGCGGATCGTCTTCTCCGGCTCCGCCCGCTCGGGCGCGGTCGTGCTGAGGAACATCGCGAACACCGGGGGCTGGGTCTGGAGCAGCTCCAGCCGGCCGCCGTCGGCCTCGGAGAGGTCGCGGGCGACGGCCAGCCCGATGCCGGTGGAGTTCCGGCCGCTGATGGTCCGCTCGAAGATCCGGTTGCCGAGGTCGGCGGGGACGCCGGGGCCCTCGTCGGTGACCTCGATCACGGCCTGGTTGCCGGTGACCCGGGTGCGCAGGGCGACGGTGCCGCCGCCGTGCATGAGCGAGTTCTCGATCAGGGCGGCCAGCACCTGGGCGACCGCGCCGGGGGTGCCGACGGCCCGCAGACCCTGCTTGCCGGAGCGGACGATGGCCCGGCCGGCGCTGCGGTAGGCCGGGCGCCACTCCTCGACCTGCTGTTTGACGACCTCGTCGAGGTCGAAGGGGACGGCGGAGCCGGTCCGCGGGTCGCGGGAGTTCGTCAGGAGCCGCTGGACCACGTCGGTGAGCCGCTCGACCTGGGTGAGCGCGATGGAGGCCTCTTCCCGGACGGTGTCCAGGTCGTCGGTGACCGTGATCTCCTCCAGCCGCATGGACAGCGCGGTCAGCGGGGTCCGCAGCTGGTGGGAGGCGTCCGCGGCGAGCCGCCGCTCGGCGGTCAGCATCCGTCCGATCCGCTCGGCGCTGGCGTCCAGGACGTCCGCGACCCGGTCCAGCTCGGGCACCCCGTACCGCTTGTGGCGCGGTCGCGGGTCGCCGGAGCCGAGGCGTTCGGCGGTCTCGGCCAGGTCGGTGAGCGGCGAGGTGAGCCGGCTGGCCTGGCGTACGGCGAGCAGCACGGCGGCGACGACGGCGAGGAGGGCCACCGCGCCGACGACGACGAGGGTGCGGCCGACCTCGCGGGTGACGGTGTCGCGGGACTCCTCGACGATGACCAGTTCGCCCTGGCCACCGCGGGCGCTGCCGCGGATGACGCTGCCGTCGATGTCCGGGCCGATGGAGACGGCGGGCCGGCCGGGCACCAGGATGCGGGCCGAGCGGCCCGGGTCGAGGCGCTGGGCCAGCTGCTCGGGGTCGACCGGCTTCTTCTCCAGGACGTTCGACTCGACGATGCCCACCAGGCGCAGTGCTTCGGAGTCGACGCTCTCCTGGGCGCTGTTGGTGATGGTCCGGGTCTCGACGATGACGAGCGAGACCCCGAACACGGCGATCACGACGAGCACCACGGCGAGCGTGGAATTGATCAGACGGCGGCGCATGGCGGGGCGGTGGCTCAGCTTTTCTCGAAGCGGAAGCCGACGCCGCGGACGGTGGCGATGTAGCGCGGGTTCGCCGCGTCGTCGCCGAGCTTCTTGCGGAGCCAGGAGATGTGCATGTCGAGGGTCTTGGTGGAGGACCACCAGGTGGTGTCCCAGACCTCGCGCATCAGCTGGTCGCGGGTGACGACCCGGCCGGCGTCCCGGACCAGGACGCGCAGCAGGTCGAACTCCTTCGCGGTGAGCTGGAGCTCTTCCTCGCCCATCCAGGCGCGGTGCGACTCGACGTCGATCCGGACGCCGTGGGTGGCGGGGGGCTGTGCGGGCTCGGTGGCGCCGCGCCGCAGCAGGGCCCGGACCCGGGCGAGCAGCTCGGCCAGCCGGAACGGCTTGGTGACGTAGTCGTCGGCGCCGGCGTCGAGGCCGACGACGGTGTCCACCTCGTCGGCGCGGGCGGTCAGGACCAGGATGGGGAAGCCGTGGCCCTCGGCGCGGAGCCGGCGGGCCACCTCCAGCCCGTCCATGCCGGGCAGGCCGAGGTCGAGCACGACCAGGTCGACGCCGCCCTGCAGGCCGGCGTCGAGAGCGGTCGGGCCGTCCTCGCGGACCTCGACCTCGTACCCCTCCCTGCGCAGGGCGCGGGCCAGGGGCTCCGAGATGGATGCGTCGTCCTCGGCGAGCAGTACACGCGTCATGTGGGTGATGGTAGTCCGGTCGGGCGCAGGGTCGTTGTGTGATCGCCGAGGCGTGCCCCGCGCCTGCGGATCGATCCTGGAATTCGTCAACCTCCTTTGAAAATGGGAAAACGGTTCCCCGGAATCCTGTGATCCATATCTCAAGTCCTTCCATATCCGGCACTGTCGTGTCGTATGGTGGCGAGACGCCTGATGCACTATCTGAAGACCTTTGTGCCGCATACGCGGTCAAAGGCCTTTCTTTCTGTTCGGAACCGGACAGTGAACGACCTGTGGGCCGGGCCCTGCGCGCGAGGATGCGGGCGGGGTGTGGATCTCGGGGCGGTCGTCCCTTCACTCCCCACGACGGAGCGGAGCTCCTGGGCGTGGGGCTCGGACACGGCCGCACCGGTGCCGGCCACTCCCCACCGGGCGCTGCAGAGCTCACAAGGCGCGGCGTCCCGCAGAAGCAAGGAACGACCATGGCTTCCAGCCTGACGAAGGACTCTCCGGGCGGCGCCCACGAGAAGACCTTCCTCGGCCACCCGATCGGCCTGGCCACGCTGTTCATGACCGAGATGTGGGAGCGCTTCTCCTACTACGGCATGCGTGCGCTGCTCGTCCTGTACCTGGTCTCCGGCGGCGTCGACGCCGCGAAGGGCAGCCAGGGCGGCGGACTGGCCTACACCGCGGCGACGGCCACGGCGATCTACTCCGTCTACGTGGCCATGGTCTACCTCATGGCCATGCCCGGCGGCTGGTTCGGCGACCGCGTCTGGGGCGCCCGCAAGACGGTGACCATCGCCGCCTTCGTGATCATGGCGGGTCACATCTCGCTCGCGCTGCCCGGCCAGGTCGCGTTCTTCATCGGCCTGCTGCTGGTGGCGATCGGCTCCGGCCTGCTCAAGGCGAACATCTCCACGATGGTCGGCCACCTGTACGCGGGCAAGGACGGCGTGCTCCGCGACAGCGGGTTCACGATCTTCTACGTCGGCATCAACATGGGCGCCCTCCTGGCCCCGGTCGGCATCGGCATGGTCGGCGAGCTGGTCAACTGGCACCTGGGCTTCGCCCTCGCCGCCGTGGGCATGGCTCTCGGCCTGGTGTTCTTCCTGGCGTTCGGCCACACCCTGAACCCGCAGAGCAGCGTCGTCCCGAACCCGCTGACGGCCGCTGAGCGCGACGGCATCGTCCGCAAGAGCGTCTTCGCCGTCCTCGCCGTCGCCGTGTTCTACGGCGCCGTGGTCGCGCTGGACATGTTCACCATCAAGTGGGCGCTGTACCCGATCACGATCGCCGGCCTGGTCATCCCGGTCGCCGTCCTCGCGCGGATCCGGCGGGACAAGGACCTGACCTCGGAAGAGCAGACCAAGATGAGCGCCTTCATCTGGTTCTTCGTGGCCGCCGCCGTGTTCTGGATGATCTACGACCAGGGCGGCTCGACGCTCTCGCTGTTCGGCAGCGACAACTCCGAGCGCAGCCTGTTCGGCTGGGAGCTCCCGAACGTCCTCTTCCAGTCCCTGAACCCGTTCTTCGTGGTGCTCCTGGCCCCGTTGTTCGCGTGGATGTGGCTGGCACTCGCCCGCCGCAACCGCGAGCCCAGCACGATCGTGAAGTTCTCGATCGCCCTGGTCATCGTCGGCGCCTCGTTCTTCGTGTTCTGCATCCCGCTGAACCAGACCGCGGGCACCGACATCAAGGTCACCATGTGGTGGCTGGTGCTGATCTTCCTGATGCACACCGTCGCCGAGCTGTGCCTCTCCCCGGTCGGCCTCTCCGTCACCACGAAGATGGCCCCGCAGAAGTACGCCTCCCAGATGATGGGCGTGTGGTTCCTGGCGGTCACCGCCGGCGACTGCACCACCGGTCTGCTGGGCCTGGCAGGCGTGCAGCTCAACGGTGTCGGCGTGGTCGCCTTCGAGGCCGCCGCCGCCGTGCTCGCCGGTTTCGCGATCTTCATGTACCGCAAGAAGGTCACCGCCCTCATGGGCGACGTGAACTGACGCACGCCCCTTCCGGCGCCGGAACGGCCCGGCACACCGCTCGGTGTGCCGGGCCGTTCTGCGTACCCGGACGGCTACCTGGTGCCGCGCAGGCGCCGCCAGGGGGTGAAGGTGAACACCGCGGCGCCGAGGAGCAGCACCGTGCCGGCGACCAGGCCGAGGGCCTTGATGCCGCCGTCGTCGGAGGCTCCGGTGTCGGCGAGGCCGCCGTTGGAGCCGGCCGAGGCGGTGGTGCCGGCGGTCGTGCCCGCGGTGGTGCTGCCGCTGCCGCCGGGCTGGGCGGCGGTGTCCACGGTGGCGGAGACGGCGGTGGTCTTCGCCTTGCACGGGATCTTGGTCGTGCCGAAGACCGTGATGGTCAGGTCACCGGGGCTGAGCGTGACCTTGCCGGACTTGCCCGGCTTGTAGGTGCCGGTCATGTCGGACAGGCTGACCGGGTCGCCGGCCTTGATGTCCTCGGCGTTGGCCGGTCCGGCGACCGCGACGCTGCCGCTGTCCGCGCCGCCCAGTGTGATCATCATCGAGGGTTTGAGCTGGCCCTTGGCGATGGGGGCCGGGCTGTCCATGACGCCCTTGGCGGTCTTGACGGTGAGGTCCCAGTTGCCGCCGTTCTTCTTGGCGTTCACGGTGACCTTCGACTGGATGGTCGGGGGGCCGGGGGCCGTGCAGGCGAACGTGACGGCGACCTCCTTGCCGGCGACCTCGGTGGGGCCGCCGGTACCGGCGGTCGTGCCGGCGGTCGTGCCGGCGGTCGTGCCGGCGGTCGTGCCGGACGTCGTACCGGACGTCGTACCGGCGGTGGTGCCCGTCGTCGTACCGGACGTGGTGCCCGAGGTTGTCCCCGTCGTCGTACCGGACGTGGTGCCCGAGGTCGTGCCGGACGTGGTGCCGGACGTCGTGCCGGACGTCGTGCCGCCGCTGGAGCCGCCGGTGACCTTGATGGTCGCGGCGGCCTTCGGCTGCTCCAGCGGGTCGCACTTGGTCACCCAGTCGCTGCCGTACAGGCGGACGGAGATCTCGTACTTGCCGGGGGTCAGGGTGACGTCGCCGGCCTTGGTGAGCTTCAGCTTCCCCGTGAAGGCGGGGAGCTTCATCTCGCCGCCCTTCGGGATCGCGGGGTTCTTCGGCTGCCCCTTGAGCGTGAGGCCGGCGCCGCCGGAGACGGCCAGCTGCCCGGTGGGGGTCACCGAGTTCGCCGGGAGGTCGGCGAGGTTCGAGTTCTTGGCCGCCAGCTTGGTGAACTCCCAGGTCACGTCGACCTCGTCGCCCACCTTGGCGGTGGCCGGTGCGGTGATCTTGACAGTGGACGTGCCCTCCACCGGTCCGCCGCCGGCGGCCGGCGGCACGCACTTCACCTTGTACGACACCTCGGCGGCCTGGGCGGGCGAGGCCACCACCACCAGGCCCGCGCCGCCGAGCAGCAGCGCGGCCGCGACCGCGCTCACCCTCCGTTGGGTCTTCACGAGTGTCCCTTCGTCGTCGAACTGTTCTCAGACGGTGCGGATGTCTGGGGGGCGGCCGGGGCGCGGCCCGGGCCGAACCACGGCAGGGCCGCGGTGCCGGCCGCGCCGGGCGGGTCCTCGGCGGGGGCGGGCCGGGCCGGGGACGCGGACGGGATCCGCGGGAGCTTCGCGGTGACCGCGGCGGCCGCCTCGGGGATCCGGCCCGCCCCGCGGTGGCGGCCGCCGGCCCCGGCCCGCGGCCGGACCCGGTCCACCACGGCCATGCCGGTACGGAAGACCCCGGCGGGGACGACCAGGCAGAGCAGGATCCAGAAGAGCGTCACCCCGTACGGCCGGTCCACGCCCCAGGGCTGGACGACCAGCAGCTTCTCGCCGTACTTGAGGGAGACGGTGTAGTCGCCGTGCGCGCCCGCCGTGAGGCCGACGTCGAGGGCGACGCGGGCCTTGCCGCCGGGTGCGAGGGTGCCGCGCCACTGGCGCTCCTCCCAGACCGGGGCGAAGACTCCGTGGGCGGTGCCGACCTGGAAGAGCGGGTCCTTGACAGGGGCGGAGCCGAGGTTGCCGACGGTGATCACGAGCTTGCGGGAGGGCGGGGCGCCGAACCAGGTCAGCACCCCGTCCTCGCCCTCCAGCCGGGGCGCGGCCAGGACGGCGAGCCGGGCGGTGCCGGTCTGCGCGGGCAGGGCGGCCACCGGGTGGCCGGTGATCTTCACGGGGGCGAGCACCTGGGACTGGCCGCCGGTGACGGTGGCGACGGCCACCACGCACGGACAGGGGGTGGGCGGCGCGACCACCGGCAGCTGCCTGCCGAAGCGCCCGGCGTCGTCGGTGGTGGCGGCCCGGCCGTCGGCGTTGGCGCAGCTGTTGGTGCCGCCGATCATGTTCTGCCCGCAGACCAGCAGGGTGAGCAGCGACCGGGCCCGCCAGCCGGTGCCGCTGACCGTGATCTCCGTCCCCTTGGCCACCTCGGTGAGCGACAGCTCCACGGCGGGCCGCTCCTCGGCCGCCTCGGCCCGTGCGGCCGCGGTGGGGCCGAGCAGGGCGGCGAGCGCGAGGAGGAGCACGGCGAGGAGTCGGCCGGGGCGGGCTCCGGGTCGGGTGCTGGGCTCGCCGTTCAACTGGCTGCTCCCGTCGGTTCGGCTGCTGGGGTGGGGCGGGGCCGGCGGCGGCGCCCGGCACGCACGAGGAGGGCGGTGGCCGCGGCGGCCGCGGCGGCGGTGCCGGCCAGGGCGGGCCAGGGGGCGAAGCGGGCCGTGGTGCGGGCGGTGGCCCGGACGCCGCCGGGGGCGGTGGCCGTGAGGGTCAGGTCCACGGAGTCGAGGGCCGGCGCGTCCGGCCAGGGGAGGGTCCGCTCGGCACGGCGCCCGGGCGCGAGCGCGCCGCCGGTCCGCGGCACGGGCGCGGGCAGCGGGCCGAGGACCCCCTCGGCGCGTACGGCGACCTGCGGGCGCAGCGCGGTGTTGCCGCGGTTGACGAGCGTGTACCGCAGCACCGCGCCCCGGCCGCTGCCGCCGACGGACACGTCCTCGACGGTGAGCGCCGCCACCGCGGGCCCGCCGACCCGCACCTGCACCTCGACCCCGGTGCTGCGGCCCCCGCCGGCGGCCACGACGAGCGCCCGGTGGTCCCCCGGCACCGCCCCGGCGGGCACGGTCACGCTGAACGGCACCACGGCCCGGGTGCGGGGCGGGATCCGGACGTCGGTGTCGGCGAAGCGGATCCAGGCCCCGGCGCCGGCCGCCGCCCCGCCCGCCGGTGCGGAGCCCCGCAGGGCGACCGTACGCACTCGGTCGGAGGGGTTGGTGAGGGCCAGGCGGTCTTCGAGGACGGCGCCGGGGGTGCCCTGGAGGTAGAACCAGGTGCGGCCGGAGCCGCTGCCGGCGGCCGGGGCGGCGGTCCAGTCGGCGGGGGCGGCCGCCCGGGCCTCGGACGGGGTGAAGGGGAGCAGGGCCAGGAGGGCCAGGGCGGGTGCCGCGGTGCGGCGGCTGGTGCGCGACGGCATGGGCGGTCCCCGGGTCCGCCGGGTCAGGCCCGGGTGGTCCGGCCGCGCCGGGTCAGCCACAGCACTCCGGCGGCCCCGGAGAGCAGGACGGTGCCGCCGAGGGTGCCGAGGGCGAGGGCGGAGTCCATGGGCCCGGTCTGCGGCAGGGTGGCGGCCTTCCCCGCGGCGTCGGTGGTGTTGCCGGCGCCGGCCGCCGCCTCGACCTGCATCGCCAGCGACGGCGCCGGGCTGTTTCCGGGGGTGCAGGTCGTGGTCGTCATCAGCGCGTTGATGGTGAGCACGCCCGCCGTGAAGGTGACCTGGCCGCTGCGTCGGGGGGTGTACGTACCCGACAGGTCGTTGATCTTGATGGGGGTGTCGGCGGGCGCGGCCACCGCGTTGGGCGGCCCGGACACGGCGACCGTCCCGCTGTCCGCGCCGCCCACCGTGATCACGGCACTCGGCTTCATCGCCCCCTTGCCCAGCTCGATCGGGCTGGACGAGACGCCCTTGCGGAAGGACATCGTCAGCTTGTAGCCGCTGCCGGCCCGGACGGCCGTGATGTCGATCGGGGAGACCGCGGACTTGGGGCCGATGGGGGTCTTGCAGTCGTACTTGACGTCGACGACGTCGGCGCGGGCGGCGGGGGCGGCCGTCAGCACCGCCGCGCCGGCCACCGCCGAGGCCAGCGCGAGCGCGGCGGAGCGTTGCTGCTTGGACACCTCGGGTTCCCCTCCGGCCAAAAGTTACTGACGAAGAGTCAGATTGGCCGTCAAGGTACGCCGGAGGTCCTGAGGAGGGAAGACAAAGTACGGACCGGATCGCCCCGGCCCGACGCGCCCGCGCCCCCGCCCCCGCCGCGCCCGTGCCGGATCAGACCACGCGCTCGCCCCGCTGCCAGACCGCGTGGACCAGCGGGACGCCGGGGCGGTAGGCGAGGTGGACGTGGCTGGGCGCATCGAGGAGCACCAGGTCGGCGCGGGCGCCGGGGGTCAGCGCGCCGATGTCCGTGCGGCGCAGCGCACGGGCACCGCCGGCGGTGGCGGACCACAGGGCCTCGTCGGGGGTCATGCCCATGTCGCGGACGGCGAGCGCGATGCAGAACGGCATGGAACTCGTGTACGAGGAGCCCGGGTTGCAGTCCGTGGACAGCGCCACCGTGGCGCCGGCGTCGAGCAGGCGGCGGGCGTCGGGCCACTGGGCGCGGGTGGAGAACTCGGCACCGGGCAGCAGCGTGGCGACGGTCTCGGAGTTGGCGAGGGCGTCGACGTCCGCGTCGGTGAGGTGCGTGCAGTGGTCGGCGGACGCCGCACCCAGCTCGACGCCGAGCTGGACGCCGGGGCCGAAGCTGAGCTGGTTGGCGTGGATGCGCGGGATCAGCCCGGCGGCCTTGCCGGCGGTCAGGATCGCGCGCGCCTGGTCCCCGTCGAAGGCGCCCTTCTCGCAGAACACGTCCACCCAGCGGGCGTACGGGGCGCAGGCCGTCAGCATCTCGCCGGTGACGAGGTCCACGTACGCGGCCGGGTCCTCGGCGTAGTCGGGGGACACGATGTGCGCGCCGAGGTAGGTGACCTCGTCGGTGTGGGCGGCGGCGATCCGCAGGGCGCGGGCCTCGTCCTCGACGGTGAGCCCGTAGCCGGACTTGGTCTCGAAGGTGGTGGTGCCCTGGCGGCGGGCCTCGTGCAGGTGCCGTACGAGGTTGGCTTCCAGCTGCGCGTCGGTGGCGGAGCGGGTGGCGGCGACGGTGGTGCGGATGCCGCCGGCGGTGTAGCTGCGGCCGGACATCCGGGCGTTGAACTCCTGGGTGCGGTCGCCGGCGAAGACCAGGTGGGAGTGCGAGTCGACGAAGCCGGGGATCAGGGCCCGGCCCCCGGCGTCGTACGCCGCGTCCGCCGCCGGGGCCTTGGCCGCCGGGCCCACCCACGTAACGCGGTCGCCGTCCATGACCACGGCGGCGTCCTCGACGAGGCCGAGGGGGCCCTCGCCGAGGGCGGGGTCGTTGGTGACGAGGCTGCCGATGTTGGTGACGAGCGTGGTGGTCATGCGGTCCTCTCAGAAATCGGGGCTCCGCCCCGGACCCCGGTCCTCAATCGCCGGACGGGCTGGATTTCGCCCGTCGGCGATTGCGGTGCGGGGGGGGCGGAGCCCCGGCAGGCTCAGCCGCGGACGGCCGCGATGGATTCGGACAGGGCTCGGGCGACGTCGCCGACACGGGTGTGCGCGCCGTCGCGGACGATGTGGCGGCCGGCCACGACCGTGTGGCGGACATCGGCCGCGGAGGCCGCGAAGACGGCCGTCTCGGCCCCCAGCCGCGGTACCGGACCGGCCGTCCGTACGGAGTCCAGCGCGATGGTCGTGAAGTCGGCCGGCGCGCCCGCCTCCAGGGTGCCCGCCTCGTCCCAGCCGAGGGCCGCGTGCCCGTCGGCGGAGGCGGCGCGGAGCAGGGCGGCGGCCGTCCAGTGGCCGCGGGTGCGGCTGGCCAGGCGCTCGTTGAGCTCCATGGCCCGGGCCTCCTCCAGCAGGTCGATCACCGCATGGCTGTCGCTGCCGAGCGAGAGCGGGCTGCCGGCCCGCTGGAGGCGGACGGCCGGGCCGATGCCGTCGGCAAGGTCGCGTTCGGTGGTGGGGCACATGCAGGTGCCGGTGGTCGTGCCACCGAGCAGGGCGATGTCCTCGTCGGTGAGGTGGGTGTTGTGGACCCCCGTGGTCCGCGGCCCCAGCACCCCGTGCTCGGCCAGCAGCTGCGTCGGCGTGCACCCGTGCGCGGCCCGGCAGGCGTCGTTCTCCGCGGTCTGCTCGGAGAGGTGGACGTGCAGGGGAGCGCGGCGGGCCTGCGCCCAGCCGGCCACCGTGGCGAGCTGGTCCGCGGGGACGGCCCGTACGGAGTGGATCGCCGCCCCGATCACCGCGTGCTCGCGCGCCTTCAGGGCGGACGTCCGCTCGGCCCAGGCCTCGGCGGTGCCGTCGGAGAACCGCAGCTGGTGCGCGTTGGGCGCCTCCCCGAACCCCGCCGCGAGATAGGCGGTGTCGAGGAGCGTGATCCGGATGCCCGCCTCGTCGGCGGCCGCGATCAGCGCCTCGCCCATCGCGTTGGGGTCGGCGTACGGCGTGCCGCCCGGCGCGTGGTGGACGTAGTGGAACTCGCCGACGGCGGTGATCCCGGCGAGGGCCATCTCCGCGTACACGGCCCGCGCGAGCGCGAAGTAGGTGTCCGGTGTGAGGTTCTGCGCGACGCCGTACATCACCTCGCGCCAGGTCCAGAACGTGCCGCTGCCGACCTGCACCGTGCCCCGCAGCGCCCGGTGGAAGGCGTGCGAGTGCGCGTTGGCGAGGCCCGGCAGGGTGAGGCCGCGCAGGATCTCGGCGCCCGGCGGCGGGGTGTCGGCCCCGGTGCGGACGGCCGTGATCCGGCCGTCGGACACGTCCAGGGCGACGCCCGGCTCGACGTTGGTGCCGAGCCAGGCGTGCTCCAGCCAAAAAGTCTTCACCGGCACGCGAGACCTTCCAGTACGTCGGCGAGGGCGAGGACACCGGCGGTGCAGTCGTCCTCGGCGGCATGTTCCGCCGGGGAGTGCGAGATGCCGGTGGGGTTGCGTACGAACAGCATGGCGGTCGGGACGGACGCGGAGAGGATTCCGGCGTCGTGTCCCGCACCCGTTCCCAGCACGGGCGTCTTCTCGCCGAGGATCCGGGTGAGTTCGTCGCGCAGGGCGTGCTGGAACTCGACCACCGGGGTGAAGGACTCCCGCGTGACGGCGAGTTCCACGCCGTGCCGCTCGGCGTGCGCCAGGGCCGCCTGCCGGACCCCTCCGATGACCTGGTCGAGGGTGACCTCGTCGGCGGCGCGGGCGTCGAGCCAGCCCCGCACCAGGGACGGGATGGCGTTGACCCCGTTCGGCTCGACCGCAATCTTGCCGAAGGTGGCGACGGCGCCCGCGAGTTCGGCCTCGCGGCGGGCCGCGAGGACCGTCTCCGCGTACGGCAGCATCGGGTCGCGGCGGTCGGCGATCCGGGTGGTGCCGGCGTGGTTGGCCTCGCCCGCGAAGTCGTACCGCCAGCGGCCGTGCGGCCAGATGGAGGAGGCGACGCCGACCGCGTCGCCGGACAGGTCCAGGGCCCGGCCCTGCTCCACGTGCAATTCGACGAACGCGCCGATGCGGGCCAGGCGCTCGGGGTCGGCCCCGATGGCCTCCGGGTCGTACCCGGCGGCCGCCATGGCCTCCGGCAGCGAGATGCCGTCGGCGTCGCGGAGCGCGTACGCCTTCTCCTTGGTCAGCTGTCCGGCGGCGAGCCGGGAGCCGACGCAGGCCAGACCGAACCGGGCGCCTTCTTCGTCACCGAAGTTGGTGATGGCCAGCGGCCGGGTGAACTCCACTCCCCTGGCGCGGAGTTCGTCCAGGGCCGCGAAGGAGGAGACCACGCCGAGGGGGCCGTCGAAGGCCCCGCCGTCCGGTACGGAGTCCAGGTGCGAGCCGGTGACGACGGCGTCGCCGGCCAGCGGGTCGCCCAGCCAGGCCCACTGGTTGCCGTTGCGGTCCGTCTCGTACGCCAGGCCCCGCGCCTCGGCCTGGGCCCGGAACCAGGCGCGGCAGTCCGCGTCGGCTCCGGTCCACGCGTACCGGCGGTAGCCGCCGGAGTCCGCGTGCCGGCCGATGGGCGCGAGGTCGGCCCACATCTCGTGGAAGGTCACGCCTGGTCGCCCTCGCGCATGGGGACGCGGACGCCGCGCTCGTCGGCGACGGTCTCGGCGATGTCGTAGCCGGCGTCGACGTGCCGGATGACGCCCATGCCGGGGTCGTTGGTGAGGACCCGGCGGATCTTCTCGCCGGCCAGCGGGGTGCCGTCGGCGACGGTGACCTGGCCGGCGTGGATGGAGCGGCCCATGCCGACGCCGCCGCCGTGGTGCAGGGAGACCCAGGAGGCACCGGACGCGACGTTGACCATGGCGTTGAGCAGCGGCCAGTCGGCGATGGCGTCCGAGCCGTCGAGCATGGCCTCGGTCTCGCGGTACGGGGAGGCGACGGAGCCGCAGTCGAGGTGGTCGCGGCCGATGGCCAGCGGGGCGGCCAGCTCGCCGGAGGCGACCATGTCGTTGAAGCGCTCGCCGGCCTTGTCGCGCTCGCCGTAGCCGAGCCAGCAGATGCGGGCGGGCAGGCCCTGGAAGTGGACGCGCTCGCCGGCCATCTTGATCCAGCGGTGCAGGGACTCGTTCTCCGGGAAGAGCTCCAGGATCGCCTTGTCCGTCTTGTGGATGTCCGAGGCCTCGCCGGACAGGGCCGCCCAGCGGAACGGGCCCTTCCCCTCGCAGAACAGCGGGCGGATGTACGCGGGGACGAAGCCGGGGAAGGCGAACGCGCGGTCGTAGCCGGCCAGCTGGGCCTCGCCGCGGATGGAGTTGCCGTAGTCGAAGACCTCGGCGCCGGCGTCCAAGAAGCCGACCATGGCCTCGACGTGCTTGGCCATCGACTCGCGGGCGCGGGTGGTGAAGCCGGCCGGGTCCTTGGCGGCGGCGTCGGCCATGTCCTCGAAGGCGATGCCGGTGGGCAGGTACGCCAGCGGGTCGTGGGCGGAGGTCTGGTCCGTCACGATGTCGATCGGCGCGCCCTCGGCGAGCATCTGCGGGAGCAGGTCGGCGGCGTTGCCGAGCAGGCCGATGGAGAGCGGCCTGCGGGCGTCGCGGGCCTCGGTGGCCAGCTGCAGGGCGTGCGCCAGGTTGTCGGCCTTGACGTCGAGGTAGCGGTGCTCGATGCGGCGCTCGATGGCGCGCGGGTCGCAGTCGATGCAGATCGCGACGCCGTCGTTCATGGTGACGGCGAGCGGCTGGGCGCCGCCCATGCCGCCGAGGCCGGCGGTGAGGGTGATGGTTCCGGCCAGGGTGCCGTTGAACTTCTTCGCGGCGACCGCGGCGAAGGTCTCGTAGGTGCCCTGGAGGATGCCCTGGGTGCCGATGTAGATCCAGGAGCCTGCGGTCATCTGGCCGTACATGGTCAGGCCGAGCTGCTCCAGGCGCCGGAACTCCTCCCAGTTGGCCCAGTCGCCGACCAGGTTGGAGTTGGCGAGCAGGACGCGGGGGGCCCACTCGTGGGTCTGCATGACGCCGACCGGGCGGCCGGACTGCACCAGCATGGTCTCGTCCTGCTTGAGGGTGCGCAGGGTGCGGACCATGGCGTCGTAGGAGCGCCAGTCACGGGCCGCCTTGCCGGTGCCGCCGTAGACGACGAGCTTGTCGGGGTGCTCGGCGACCTCGGGGTCGAGGTTGTTCTGGAGCATGCGGAGGGCGGCTTCCTGCTGCCATCCCAGGGCGCTGAGCTCGGTACCGCGCGCGGCACGTACGGGGCGGGGTCCTGACATGGCTGTGCCTCCTCGATGTTGGTCAATCCATTCACATCCTCGCGTCTTGAATAGAAGTAGTCAACGGCTGCGCGCGGCCGCGCCGGGTGATTGGCTGGCTCACATGGCCGAAGACGCACTGAAGGACGTGCCGGACGGGGTGCCGGGCGGGGTGCCGGGCGGGGGCGCCGCCGAGCGCCGCGACCTGGCCGTACGGGCCGCTGTCGGGCAGGGTCTGGTGGGCGGGGACGACGGCGCGGAGGCGCTGGTCTGCCTGCTGGA
Organism: Streptomyces bambusae; assembly: GCF_020532645.1. Taxonomy (GTDB): domain Bacteria; phylum Actinomycetota; class Actinomycetes; order Streptomycetales; family Streptomycetaceae; genus Streptomyces; species Streptomyces bambusae. The sequence continues at coordinate 52,284 of NZ_JAJAUZ010000019.1, read as the reverse complement.
CGCGGACGGGATCGAGGCCTCGGCGGCGGCGCTGCGGGCGGCGTTCGGTGCGGCGGTGCCGCCGGGCACGCCGGTCCTGCACTGCTTCGCGGTGAAGGCGGCCCCGCTGGTGCCGGTGCTGCGCCTGCTGTCCGCCGCCGGCATCGGCTGCGAGGCGGCCAGCGCGGGCGAGCTGGCGCTGGCCCGGGCGGCCGGGGTGGGTGCGGACCGCACGGTGCTGGACTCCCCCGCCAAGACCCGCGCCGAGCTGCGGGAGGCGCTGGCGCTGGGCATCGCGGTCAACGCGGACAACGCGCAGGAGCTCGACCGGATCGACGCACTGATGGCCTCCGCGCCGAGCAGGTCCCCCCTGGGGCTGCGGGTGAACACGCAGGCCGGGGCGGGGGCGATCGCCAGCACCTCGACGGCGACCGCGACCTCCAAGTTCGGCTTCGCGCTGCGGGATCCGGGCGCGCGGGAGGCGGTGGTCGCGGCGTACCTGGCGCGGCCGTGGCTGACCCGGCTGCACACGCACGCCGGCTCGCAGGGCGTGCCGCTCGCGCTGAGCGCGCAGGGGGTGCGGGAGGTGTTCGAGCTGGCCGAGGAGGTCAACGCGGCGGCCGGGCGGCGGCAGATCGACACGATCGACATCGGGGGCGGACTGCCGGTGGACACGGGCTCGGACGACACCGGGCCGACGTACGCGGAGTACGTGCGGGTGCTGCGGGAGGTGGTGCCGGGGCTGTTCTCGGGGCGGTACGGGCTGGTCACCGAGTTCGGGCGGTCGCTGCTGGCGCGGCACGGCCTGGTGCTGTCCCGGGTGGAGTACACGAAGTCCTCCGGGGGGCGGGCGATCGCGGTGACACACGCCGGGGTGCAGGTGGCCACCCGGACGGTCTATGCGGGGGCCTCGTGGCCGCTGCGGATCCTCGCGTACGACGCGAAGGGGGTGCCGCGGGGCGGGGACGCGCTCGTCCCGCAGGACGTGGCCGGGCCGGCGTGCTTCTCGGGGGACCTGCTGGCGGAGGCCCGGCCCCTCCCGCTCCTCCGCCCCGGCGACGTGATCGCCGTGCCTGGCACGGGGGCGTACTTCTTCACGGCCCACTACGCCTACAACTCCCTCCTCCGCCCGCCCGTCCACGCCTTCCGCAGCACGCCCGACGGGCTCCGCTTCACCCTGGTCCGCCCCGCCCAGACCCTGTCCGACCTGCTCCAGGAGGCCGGCGCACGCCACCGCGACGCCCTCCTGCACGGGGCACGTTCCAGCCCCGCCGGCGTTTGAGGCGCGAGGTCCGGGGCGGAGCCCCGAAAAGCGGGACCCCGCCCGGCAGGCGCGACACCGCGGAGCCCCGGGGCGGTCAGGGGGCGGTGAGGGTGGCGTGGATGGCGGGGGTGAGTGTCTGTTCGAGGGCGGGGCGGGAGAGGGAGACGACCGCGGGCAGGCGCAGGAGGTAGCGGGTCAGCGCCAGACCCAGGAGCTGCGTGGAGAGCATGGCCGCACGCCGGGCCGCGGAATCGGGCCCCGGCGCCGTAGCGAGCGCCGGCGCGACCTGGGTCGCGAAGACCTCGTGCACGCGGGCCGCCGCCCGCTCGTTGGTGACCGCCGACCGCAGCAGGAGCAGCAGCGCGTCATCCGCGGGATCCCCCTCCCACCGGTCGAGGAAGTGACCGACCAGCACCCCGGCCGGCCGGTCCACCGGCCGCCGCCCGGTCGCCGAGCGGGTGGTCGCGCTCACCGACCGCATGACCCGGGTGGCCACCCTCCGCGGCCGCACCGCCCGCCGCCTGCGCAACACCGCCCTCCCCCTGCCGGCCCGCGTCCCGGCCCTCCGCACCCGCCTGGTCACGGAACTGGCCGAACTGGACTACCGCTGAAGGGCGGGCTATTCGACGAACAGGCCGCGGGCCGTGGCCGCCGCGTCGAAGGCCTCCAGGCGGGACTGGGCGTCGGGGAGGGCGTCGGCCATGGACTCCAGCAGGACGCGGCCCAGCAGCATCGGGGCGCAGGCCGTGTCGAAGGCCAGGCCGGTGCCCACCGGGGCGGGGATCAGCAGGTCGGAGTGGCGGGCCACCGGGGCGAAGGCGGAGTCGGCGACCGTGACCACGGTCAGCCCGGCGCCCCGCGCGTACGCGAGCGCGTCGACGACCTCCCGCGGATGCCGGGGCAGGGCGAAGCAGAGCAGGGCCGCCGCGCCGGCCGTGCGGGCCGCGTCGATCCGGTCGGTGAGCATGGTGCCGCCCTCGTCGAGCAGCCGTACGTCGGGGTGCACCTTGGCCGCGAAGTACGCGAAGCCGCGGGCCTGCGAGGACGCGGCGCGCAGCCCGAGGACCGGCAGCGGGCGGGAGGCGGCCAGCACCCGGCCGGCCTCCTCGACGGGGGCGGGGTCGGCGAGCAGCGCGGACAGGTGCCGCAGGTTGTCGATCTCGGCCTGCACCGCCTGCTGGTACGAGTTGTACGTGTCGCCCGGTGCCGGGCGGGGTCCGGCCGGGGCGACCTCGCGCAGGTGGCGGCGGAGCGCCGGGTAGCCGTCGAAGCCGAGGGCCACCGCGAACCGGGTCACCGAGGGCTGGCTGACGCCGGCCAGCTCGGCCAGCTCCACGCTCGACAGGAACGGCACGTCGGCGGCCCGCCGGACCATGCTGTGCGCGATCCGGCGCTGGGTCGGCGTCAGCCGGTGCCCTTCGAAGAGCTTCTGCAGCCGCGCTGCCGGGCTCTCGCTCATGACGCCCCCTCCGTCCATTCAGTCTCGCAGCAGACTGCATGCAACTATGCAGGACGGCAACCGCCGCCCGCTCCGCGAGACCGACCCCCGGCCCGCCGTACCCCGGATACGGGGGTCAGCCCCACTGTCCGGCCGGGCCCCGCTCCCTACCGTGGAGCCATGAACGCCCAGACGCCCGGTAGCGGGCTCGTGAACGATCCCGAGCTGCGCCGCGAGCTCGATGCGACCCTGCAGGCCCGGCGCGAACTGGGCCCCGAGTACGAGCCGGCGCTCGTCGAGTCCTTCCTGGCCACGGTGGACGCCCGGCTGGAGAGCACCCTGGAGACCCGGATCCGGCGGCGGATCGCCGAGCAGCAGGCCTCCGCGGCCCGGACGGCGCCCGTCGGCCCCGCGGCCGCCTGGGCGGCCCGGCACGGCTTCGGCATCGTCAGCCTGGTGCTGGCGGTCCCGCTGTCCGCAGTGGGCAGCGCGGGCGGCGGACTCACCGGCCTGGTGGTGGCCTGGGCCGGCATCGTCGGCGTGAACATCGCCCACACCCGGCACCGCGACGCCTGACGCCCGCCCGCCGGGCATGCGGGTGCGCGGGAACCGCCGCACCCCCGGTCACCCGGGGGCCGGGACGACGGCGGTCCCCGCACGGGACACGGGCCGGGTCAGGGCCGGGGTCCGCGTCCGTTGGCGCCGTCGGAGGTCCGGGAGCCGCTCCGGTGGTCCGTGACGCCGTTCGGATGCCGGCCGGGCGCCACCGCTTCCGCGTGTTCCCCGCCGACGGACTCCACTGTGCCGGTGGCTTGTTAAGGCGGTGCTGCCGCAACGTGTCGGGCCCGTACCGATTGCGCGAAGCCCGCACCCGCGGCGTGCGGGTACGGGCTTCGCGGGCGGACCGGGCCGCCCCGGGTGCGGGCTACTTCGCCGTACGGGCGAGGAACGCCAGCAGGTCCTGCCGGCTGACGACACCGGTCGGCTTGCCCTCGACCAGCACGATCGCGGCGTCGGCCTGGCCCAGCGCGGCCATCAGGTCGGAGACCGGCTCGCCGGAGCCGACCTGCGGCAGCGGCGCGCTCATGTGCTTCTCCAGCGGGTCGTCCAGCGAGGCGCTGTGCGCGAACAGGGCCGCCAGCAGCTCCTTCTCCACGACCGAGCCGATGACCTCGGCGGCCATCACGTCCGGGTGGCCCGCGCCGGGCTTGACGACCGGCATCTGAGAGACGCCGTACTCGCGCAGGACCTCGATGGCCTGGCCTACGGTCTCCTCGGGGTGCATGTGGACGAGGGACGGGATGCTGCCGCCCTCCTTGTCGGCGAGCACGTCGCCGATGCGGGCGGCCGGGCCGGCCTCCTCCAGGAAGCCGTGACCGGCCATCCACTCGTCGGAGAAGATCTTGCTCAGGTAGCCGCGGCCGCTGTCCGGGAGCAGGACGACGACCACGTCGTCCGGACCCAGGCCCTCGGCGGCGCGCAGCGCGGCGACGACCGCCATGCCGCAGGAGCCGCCGACGAGGAGGCCCTCCTCCTTGGCGAGGCGGCGGGTCATCTGGAAGGAGTCCTTGTCGGACACCGCGATGATCTCGTCGGTGACGTTGCGGTCGTAGGCGGTGGGCCAGAAGTCCTCACCGACGCCCTCGACCAGGTACGGGCGGCCGGAGCCGCCGGAGTAGACGGAGCCCTCCGGGTCGGCGCCGATGACCTTGACCTTGCCGCCGGACACCTCCTTGAGGTAGTTGCCGGTGCCGGAGATGGTGCCGCCGGTGCCGACGCCCGCGACGAAGTGGGTGATCTTCCCCTCCGTCTGCTCCCACAGCTCCGGACCGGTGGTCTCGTAGTGCGACCGCGGGTTGTTCGGGTTGCTGTACTGGTCGGGCTTCCAGGCTCCCGGCGTCTCACGGACCAGGCGGTCGGAGACGTTGTAGTACGAGTCGGGGTGCTCGGGGTCGACGGCGGTCGGGCAGACCACGACCTCGGCCCCGTAGGCGCGCAGCACGTTGATCTTGTCGAGCGACACCTTGTCCGGGCAGACGAAGATGCACTTGTAGCCCTTCTGCTGGGCCACGATCGCCAGGCCGACGCCCGTGTTGCCGCTGGTCGGCTCGACGATCGTGCCGCCCGGCTTGAGCGCTCCGCTCTGCTCGGCCGCCTCGATCATGCGGACGGCGATGCGGTCCTTCACGGACCCGCCCGGGTTGAAGTACTCGACCTTGGCCAGGACCGTCGCCTGGAGCCCTTCGGTCACGTGGTTGAGCTTCACCAGCGGGGTGTTGCCGACGAGGCTGATCATCGAGTCGTGGAAATGCACCATGTTCTCCAAGGAGGGGACTCCACGGGTTCTCCGGGAGGCACCGCCAGAGTAAGCCGAAAGCGATTGACCGACCGGCAGTACGGGGCAGGTAGACGCAAGTGACGCCCTGGAGGGCCGGGTCGCGACGAGGAGGTGGCTGGAAGAGTGTCACGTGCGAGGACGGCGCGCCGGATCGCGGCCGGCGCGGCCTACGGCGGGGGCGGTCTCGGCCTGCTCGGTGCGGCGGCGGTCGGTCTGGTGCTGGCGGAGGTGCAGCTGGCCAAGCGGACGGTGGGCACGGTGCAGTCGGATCCGCCGCGGGCGGACGGGCGGTACGGGACGGAGTTCGCGGGTTCCGGCGCGGACGGCGCGGGCGGGGCGGAGCCGTTGCGGCTGGCGATGCTGGGGGATTCGACCGCGGCCGGCCTGGGCGTGCACCGGGCCCGGCAGACGCCGGCCGCGCTGCTGGCATCCGGGCTGGCGGCGGTCGCCGAACGGCCGGTGGACCTGCGCAACGTGGCGCTGTCGGGAGCCATGTCCGACGACCTCGACCGGCAGGTGCGGCTGATCCTGGACGACGCGGGGTTCCTCCCCGACATCTCGGTGATCATGATCGGGGCGAACGACGTGACCCGGCGGATGCCGCCGACGCAGTCGGTGCGACTGCTGTCGGCGGCGGTGCGGAGGCTGCGGGGGGCGGGGTCCGAGGTGGTCGTGGGGACGTGTCCGGATCTGGGGACGATCGAGCCGGTGTACCAGCCGCTGCGGTGGGTGGCGCGGAGGGTGTCGCGGCAGCTGGCCGCGGCGCAGACCATCGGGGTGATCGAGCACGGCGGGCGGACGGTGTCGATGGGGGACCTGCTCGGGCCGGAGTTCGCGGCGAATCCGCGCGAGATGTTCGGGCCGGACTCCTACCACCCCTCGGCGGAGGGGTACGCGACGGCGGTCATGGCCGTCCTGCCGACCGTCTGTGCGGCGCTCGGCCTCTGGCCCGAGGCGGACCGCCTGGACACCCGCCGGGGCGAGGACATGCTGCCCGTCGCCCAGGCGGCCTCGGCGGCCGCCGGGCAGGCCGGCACGGAGGTCACGGCGGCCCGCGCCCCCTGGGCCCTCCTCAAATACCGCCGCCGCCGCCAACTCCCGGACCCCGACCCCACCTGACCCCGCCTGACCCCGCCCGCCTGACCCCGCGGGTCCGAACGGCGGCTCCGCCGGGGGGATGCGGCGGGCGTCACACCGTCCGTACGGTGACCTGGCCCGTACGGGCCGGTAACTTCACATGGTCCGATACAGACCGCACGCCCCCTTGGAGCCGTGATGCCCGAAGCCGTCATCGTTTCCGCAGCCCGCTCTCCCATCGGCCGCGCCTTCAAGGGCTCCCTCAAGGACATGCGCCCCGACGACCTGACGGCCACCATCGTCCAGGCCGCCCTGGCCAAGATCCCCGAGCTGGACCCGCGCGAGATCGACGACCTGATGCTCGGCTGCGGCCTCCCCGGCGGCGAGCAGGGCCACAACCTCGGCCGCATCGTCGCCGTGCAGATGGGCATGGACCACCTCCCGGGCTGCACCATCACCCGCTACTGCTCCTCCTCGCTCCAGACCTCCCGCATGGCCCTGCACGCCATCAAGGCCGGCGAGGGCGACGTGTTCATCTCCGCGGGCGTCGAGATGGTCTCCCGCTCCGTGAAGGGCACGAGCGACGGCCTGCCCGAGACCCACAACCCGTTCTTCGCCGACGCGGAGGCCCGTACGGCCGCCGTCGCGCAGAGCGAGGGCTCCTCCTGGCACGACCCGCGCGCCGACGGCCTGGTGCCGGACGCGTACATCTCGATGGGCCAGACCGCCGAGAACCTGGCCCGCCTCAAGGGCGTCACCCGCCAGGACATGGACGAGTTCGGCGTACGGTCCCAGAACCTCGCCGAGGCCGCCATCAAGAACGGCTTCTGGGCCCGCGAGATCACCCCGGTCACCACCCCCGACGGCACGGTCGTCAGCACCGACGACGGCCCGCGCGCCGGCGTCACCCTGGAGGGCGTCCAGGGCCTGAAGCCGGTCTTCCGCCCCGACGGCCTGGTCACCGCCGGCAACTGCTGCCCGCTGAACGACGGCGCCGCGGCGCTCGTCATCATGAGCGACACCAAGGCGCGCGAGCTGGGCCTGACCCCGCTGGCCCGCATCGTGTCCACCGGCGTCTCCGGCCTGTCCCCCGAGATCATGGGCCTGGGCCCGGTCGAGGCCAGCAAGCAGGCCCTGAAGCGGGCCGGCCTGGACATCGGCGACATCGACCTGGTCGAGATCAACGAGGCCTTCGCGGCCCAGGTGATCCCCTCGTACCGGGACCTCGGCGTGGACCTCGACAAGGTGAACGTCAACGGCGGCGCCATCGCCGTCGGTCACCCCTTCGGGATGACCGGTGCCCGCATCACCGGCACCCTGATCAACAGCCTCCAGTTCCACGACAAGCAGTTCGGCCTGGAGACCATGTGCGTCGGCGGCGGCCAGGGCATGGCCATGGTCATCGAGCGGCTGAGCTGAGCCGCAGCGGAGGGTAGGGGTCGCCCGAGGGACGAGGGCGGCACCTGCCCGCAGCGGAGGCGAAGCACAGCGCGACCGAAGGAATCGAGCGGCTGAGCTGAGCCGCAGCGGAGGGTAGGGGTCGCCCGAGGGACGAGGGCGGCACCTGCCCGCAGCGGAGGCGAAGCACAGCGCGACCGAAGGAATCGAGCGGCTGAGCTGAGCCGCAAGGCCGTCCCGCTGGGGCTTTCGGGCCCGTCGCGCGTCCCTTGCTGACGCCGGTTCCAACCGCCTCGCGGCCGAGCCGTGACCGAATCTCCCCCAGGATGTGACATACATCCTGGGGGTTCGGCATTTATGCAGGTCAGGGCCGATCGGGGGGTCGGGGGTGTGACGAAAGCCCTGTCCATTTCGTGACGTAATGCACTGCACCCCATTCCCAGGTCGGGACAAGCTGAGGTAGGAAGTCGGGGGATCGAAACACATCAGGAGTTAGTCAGTGAGCGCCATGTCTCTTGTTCTGCTGCTGACCACGGCCGCTGCCACGGCCGTGGGCGCTGCTGCGCTGCACGCCGTCCACGGCCTCCGTTCGCAGGTCAAGGCCCTGCGCGGCGAACTCGCCGCCTCGGTCGCCCTGCGCGGGACGCCCGTTCCGCATGCCCGCAGTGCCGCCGAGTCCCCGACCGCCGACATACGGGCCGCCGTCGCCGAGGCCCTCGCCGAGGAGCGCGAGCGGGAGCTGGCCGAGGCGCGCGCCTTCTGGGCCGCGCAGGAGGCCCGCGACGCCGCGGACGCCCCGTCGCTGCTGGGCGGCCTGGCCGGGCTCGGCGAGGACAACCCGGTGTTCCTGCCCCGCCAGGCCGACATGGTGGGCCTGGAGCCGTACCTGGACGACGAGCCGGTGGCCCCGGAGTACCCGGAGGACTCCCCGGAGCTGGCCGCGGCCCGCCGCCGGCACCCCTCGCACCCCGACTTCGTCCCGGCCCAGGCCCAGGCCGCGGCGGCGCACGGCGACCACGAGCGCACCGTGAACCGCCTGGAGGAGCTGGCCGAGGCCCGTACCGCGCTGGCCGACGTCCGGCCCGGCCCGCTGGGCACCCTGGACGTGTACGTGTTCACCGACGGCACCACGCTGTGCATGACTCCGGGCCACCGGGAGACCGCGGAGCGCCTCGCCGAGGCGCTCCGCTCGGGGAGTGCGCCGGTGCTGCTGGGCGGCTCGGGCATCTCGGGCGCGTACGCCCTGACGTTCTCCTGCGGCGAAGGCGACCCGGAGAACCCGGCGAACAACGTCTACATCCTGGCGGACCGGGTCATCGCATCGCTCTGATCTCCGCCTGCTCCACCAGCACCACGGCCTCGTCCACCATCCCGGGCGAGGCCGTTCCGGCGTTCCGCAGCGCCTCGGCCAGGTCCTGACCGGCCACCTGCACCTGGTCGCCGACCACGAAGATCCCGGCGTCCGGCATCTCCCGCAGCTCCCCCGCCGGCACGCCCTCCAGGCCCTGGGCGCGCGCGGAGAGCTCCCGGGCCAGGGCCAGGGCCTCGGCGGCGGCGCCGCGCTGGAGGCGGCTCTGCGGGGCGGCGCGCAGCCGGTCGGCGAAACGTTCCACGGCGGCGTTCAGGGGCGAGGTATCGAGCACGCGGGTGACCCTACGCGCCGTCCCGGCACTGTTGCCAACGGGCGAACGGTCGGGCACGGTGACGTGAAGAGAACGAGGCTCGTCCCTTGCAACCGGAGGCGCCCATGTCCGTAGAGTTTTCCGAGGAAACCCACCGGAACATGATCTCCCGCATCCACCGGACCACAGGCCGTGAGCTCGCCGACTGGCTGCGGACCGTCGACGAGGGCCCCTCCCTCGTCCGCTTCGAGGAGAAACTCAGCTGGCTGCGCGGTGCGCACGAGCTGTCGTACGGCCAGGCCAAGGCGATCATCCACGAGTACGACCTGCGCCGCGCGGCCCGTAAACGCGGTTAGCCGCCCTGCTGCGCGGGCCACCCCCACGGTGTGCCGCAGACACGGGAAGGCCCCCGCGAGCACCGCCCGCGGGGGCCTTCCCCATGACTTCACCTCAAGGGACTCCGGGGAGTCCGGTCCGGCTAGTCGTCGCCGGAGAGGATCTGGAACAGGCGCAGCAGCTCCAGGTAGATCCACACCAGGGTCATGGTGAGGCCGAAGGCCGCCAGCCAGGACTCCTCGCGCGGGGCGCCGTACGTCACGCCGTCCTCGACCTGCTTGAAGTCGAGGGCGAGGAACGCGGCACCGAGGATGACGCCGATGATGCCGAACACGATGCCGAGGCCGCCGCTGCGGAAGCCGAGGCCGTCGCCGCCCGCGAAGACGGAGAACAGCAGGTTGGCGACCATCAGGAGCATGAAGCCCATGGCGGCGGCCATGACGAAGCCGTAGAAGCGGCGGTTCACGCGGATCCAGCGCATCTTGTACGCGAACAGCACGCCCGCGAACACGCACATCGTGCCCAGCACGGCCTGGACGACCACACCGGGGCTCAGCATGGTGCTGGTCGCGGAGCTGATCACACCCAGGAACACGCCCTCGAACGCGGCGTAGCCGAGGATCAGCGCGGGGACCGGCTTGCGCTTGAAGCTCTGCACCATCGCCAGCACGAAGGCCACGAGGGCCGCGCCGACCGCGATGCCGTACGACTTGTTGACGTTGGCCGGGTCCACCGGCAGGAGGACCCAGGACAGGACGGCCGTCAGGATGACCGTGCCGAGCGTCATGGCCGTGCGGCTCACGACGTCGTCGATGGTCATCACGTTGCCGCGGGCGGGCGCGGCCGGCATGCCGGTCTGCGGGTCCGTGGCGTACGGGTTGGTCGCGTAAGGGTTGGTCGCGGCCCCGGCCTGCACCTGCTGCGCGTCAAAGCCCGCGTAGCCGTTGTCGCGGCTGAACCCCCGTCGCGAGAAGACCGGGTTACTGCTCCTCATCTCACTCCTCCATGGCCACCGTGCGCGGCCTTGCGTTCAAGAGTAATGCGTTAGCAAAGAAACCACCCTACTGCTGAGGGAGGATCTTTTCCTGTGGGATTTCCGGCGTGAGGACGAGCCGGAACGACTGGGCGACGGTGTCGTACCGGGTCGTACCGGGTCGGGCCGTCCGTCGAGGCCGCCGGAGACCGCACCCCGCCCACCGACGGCGTCGGAGGCGGCGGGGACGGCGGCGGATGCCCGGGCGCCGGGTGCCGCGGACGCGGGCACCACCGGGGGGGGGACAGGGGCGCCGCGAAGGTTGTACGCGGACCGCGAGGAGCGGAACGGGGTGCCCGGAGCCGGATTCGAACCGGCACGGCCCGAGGGCCAGCGAGGTTTAAGCTCGCCGTGTCTGCCATTCCACCATCCGGGCGAGGCGGGCGGCTCCGCGTGAAGCGCTGGACGCAAGGCGAGCCTAACGGGAAGCGTCCGCCCAACCGGAGAAGATCCTTCTGATGTTGTCTGATTTTATTGAGGCTTGAGGGGGCGTCAGACAACAGATCCCGCGGTCGGCCCTCTGCGCGCCGCCGCAAACACCCACAAAGGTCCACAAGGGATTGACGGGATTTCGACGGCCTTCCGGCGCCCCTGCGCCACCCCACGCCACCCCCCTCCCCGCGGCCCGCTCCCCCGCCGGCTGCGTCATACCAGAGGAGGAGGCCGGAGCACTCCGGTCAGACTCCAGTGGGGCCGGAGAACGGGCACCCGGACGGATCCGCCGACGGGATCCGGCGGAGACGATGGAAACCGTCCCGCAGACCGACCGGCATCCGACAGGAGTCCCCCCGTGACCACCATGAACTTCGCCCCCAACACCACGGCCGTGGCCGCCCGCGCCACCCAGCTCTCCAAGGTGTACGGCCAGGGCGAGACCCAGGTGGTCGCGCTCGACAACGTCACCGTGGACTTCGTCCAGGGCCAGTTCACCGCGATCATGGGCCCGTCCGGCTCCGGCAAGTCCACGCTGATGCACTGCGTGGCCGGACTGGACACCTTCTCCGCCGGCTCGGTCCGCATCGGCGAGACCGAGCTGGGCTCCCTCAAGGACAAGCAGCTCACCCAGCTCCGCCGGGACAAGATCGGCTTCATCTTCCAGGCGTTCAACCTGCTGCCGACGCTGACCGCCCTGGAGAACATCACGCTCCCCATGGACATCGCCGGCCGCAAGGCCGACAAGCAGTGGCTGGACAAGGTCATCGAGATGGTCGGCCTCTCCGGCCGCCTCTCCCACCGCCCCACCCAGCTCTCCGGCGGTCAGCAGCAGCGCGTCGCCGTCGCCCGCGCCCTGGCCTCCAAGCCCGAGATCATCTTCGGTGACGAGCCCACCGGAAACCTGGACTCCCGCTCCGGCGCCGAAGTCCTCGGCTTCCTGCGCAACTCCGTGCGCGAACTCGGCCAGACCGTCGTCATGGTCACCCACGACCCGGTCGCCGCCTCCTACGCCGACCGCGTCATCTTCCTCGCCGACGGCCGCATCGTCGACGAGATCCACCGCCCCACCGCCGACGGCGTGCTCGACCGCATGAAGGCCTTCGACGCCAAGGGCCGCACCAGCTGAGGCACCGGCCTCCCGCGACCGAAGCCCACCTCGACTTCTGGACTCCTCCACCATGTTCCGTACCGCGCTGCGCAACGTACTCGCGCACAAGGCCAGGCTGATCATGACGGTGCTCGCCGTCGTGCTCGGCGTCGCCTTCGTCTCCGGCACCCTCGTCTTCACCGACAGCCTCGGCAAGGCCCTCAGCAGCCAGTCCGCCAAGAGCTACGACAACGTCGCCGTCTCCGTCACCTCGTACGGCAGCGTCCGCGAGGACGACGGCAAGAAGTCCGAGCCGGGCATCAGCCAGCAGACCTTCGACAAGATCGCCGCACTCGACGGCGTGGACTCGGTCGCCGGCCGGGTCCAGGGCTTCGCCGGCGTCGCCGACGCCAAGGGCAAGCTGATCGGCAACGGCTGGGCCAACAGCGGCTCCAACTTCGCCCCCGTCAAGGACGGCAAGGACCCGCGCTACGACTTCACCGGGGGCAACGGCCCCGTGCAGCCCGGCCAGATCGCCCTCGACAAGGACACCGCCTCCAAGGGCGACTACCAGGTCGGCGACAAGGTCCGCGTGGCCACCAACGGCCCGGTGAAGGAGTACACCCTCGCCGGTGTGTTCACCACCGAGGACGGCCAGGTCAACGCCGGCGGCAGCCTGGTGCTGTTCGAGCAGAGGACCGCGCAGAAGCTGTACCTGCAGCCCGGCTACTACACCGAGCTGACCATCGCCGCCAAGCCCGGCGCCAAGGCCGACACCCTGCTCTCCGAGGTCAAGCCGCTGGTCGGCGAGAACGCCACCGCCGAGACCGGCGCCGCGCTCGCCGAGCGCAACGCCAAGGACATCGAGCAGGGCATGAGCGGCATGAACCAGGTGCTGCTCGCCTTCGCCGCCATCGCGCTCTTCGTCGGCATCTTCCTGATCTACAACACGTTCACCATGCTGGTCGCCCAGCGCACCAAGGAGCTCGCGCTGCTGCGCGCCGTCGGCGCCTCCCGCCGCCAGGTCAAGCGCTCCGTGCTCATCGAGGCGTTCGTCGTCGGCGTCATCTCCTCCGCGATCGGCATGCTCGCCGGTGTCGGCCTCGCGATCGGCCTGCGCTCCGCGATGGGCTCCTTCGGCGCCAAGATCCCGGACGGCCCGCTGGTCATCGCCCCGAGCACCGTCCTGACCGCCCTGGTCATCGGCATCGTCGTCACCATGCTCGCCGCCTGGCTGCCGGCCCGCCGCACCGCGAAGATCGCCCCGGTCGCCGCCATGGGCAGCGCCCACCTGCCGGCCACCGCGAAGTCCCTGGTGCTGCGCAACAGCATCGGCGGCGCGCTCGCCGTGATCGGCTTCGCCGCCATCGCCGCGGGCGCCGGCATGGGCTCCGACGGCCGCGTCGTCATCGGCTTCGGCGCGTTCTTCTCGCTCATCGGCATCATCGTCCTGATCCCGTGGCTGTCCCGCCCGTTCATCGCCGCCGTCCGGCCGCTGCTCCAGCGGGTGTTCGGGGTCGCCGGCAAGCTGGCCGCGCAGAACGCCGTCCGCAACCCTCGCCGCACCGGCGTCACCGCCGCCTCGCTCGCCATCGGCCTGACCCTGGTCACCGGCCTGACCGTGCTCGGCGTCACCGTCGGCAAGGCCGTCGACAAGATGACCACCGACGTCATCAAGGCCGACTACATGGTCGCCATGGCCAGCGGCAACAGCCTCGACAAGTCGGTGCTGCCCGCCCTGGAGAAGGCGCCCGGCGTCACCGCCGTCAGCCCGCAGCAGGCCGGCTACTTCAAGACCGGCGACGACATCTACAACGCCGCCTCGGGCGTCAACCCGAAGGGCATCGACCAGCTGCTCAAGATGGAGGTCGTCAGCGGTTCCACGGCCTCCCTGGCCGACGGCAAGGTCGCGGTCGCCGACAAGACAGCGAAGAAGGCCGGCCTGACCGTCGGCAAGTCCTTCGAGGCCAAGTTCGACGACGGCAAGACGGAGCGGCTGACCGTCGGCGCGGTCTACAAGGAGAACGAGTTCCTCTCCCCGTACGTCCTCGACGCCAAGGTCCTCGACCGGCACCTGGGCGGCGAGCGCGCCGAGATCCGGCAGGTGTTCGTGGCCACCCAGGGCGGCGAGTCCGCGGCCAACGAGCAGAAGATCGTCGACGCCCTCGGCAGCAACCCGGCCATCAGCGTCCAGGACCAGACCGACATCCGGAACACCTTCGGCGGCATCATCAACATGATGCTGAACATCATGTACGGCCTGCTCGGCATGGCCCTGCTGATCGCCATCCTCGGTGTCGTCAACACCCTCGCGATGTCGGTGTTCGAGCGCCAGCAGGAGATCGGCATGCTCCGGGCGATCGGCCTCGACCGGGCCCGGGTCAAGAACATGATCCGCCTGGAGGCCGTGGTCATCTCGCTCTTCGGCGCGGTCATCGGCGTCGGTCTCGGCACCTTCCTCGCCTGGGCCATCGGCCAGACCATCAAGAACTCGATCCCGGACTACGCGCTGGTGATCCCGTTCGACCGGATCGGCATCTTCCTGCTGCTGGCCGCCGTGGTCGGCGTCCTGGCCGCCATGTGGCCGGCCCGCAGCGCCGCCCGGCTGAACATGCTGACGGCCATCAAGACCGAGTAGCAGCAGCGCAGATGCACCCGGGGAGGGGCCCGCGGCCGGATGCCGCGGGCCCCTCCCGTACGTGCGGTCAGGATGCGGCCGGCCAGTCCCGGGTGCGCAGGGGAAGACCCGAGGGGCCCGGGCCGTCGGGGCGGACCGCCAGCACCTGGTTGACGCCCAGCCGGCCGTGCTCGAAGCCGAGGGCGGAGGCCGCCATGTACAGCCGCCAGACGCGGGCCCGGCCCGGCGAGGTCAGCCGTACGGCCTCTTCCCAGTGCTCCTCCAGCCGCGTCACCCAGGCCCGCAGGGTCAGCGCGTAGTGCTCCCGCAGCGACTCGACGTCGCGGACCTCGAAGCCGGCCCGCTCCAGCTCCCCGACGGTGCTGCCGAGCGGTGACAGCTCGCCGTCGGGGAACACGTACGCGTCGATGAACGCGTCGATGCGGTACGCCGATTCGTCGGGCTCGGGGCGCCGGGCGATCTGGTGGTTCAGCAGCCGCCCGCCGGGGCGCAGCAGGGCGAACAGCGCCCCGGCGTACTCCCGGTACCGGGCGGCCCCCACGTGCTCGGCCATGCCGATCGACGAAATCACGTCGTACGGGCCGTCCCTGACGTCCCGGTAGTCCTGGACGCGGATCTCCACCCGGTCCGCGAGGCCCTCTTCCGCGACCCGTTTGCGGGCGTATCCGGCCTGTTCGCGGGAGAGGGTGATCCCGGTGACCTTCACCCCGTACGTGCGGGCCGCGTGCAGGGCCATGGAGCCCCAGCCGCAGCCCACGTCGAGCAGCCGGGCACCCTCTTCCAGGCCGAGCTTGCGGCACACCAGGTCGAGCTTGTCGTGCTGGGCCTCCTCCAGGGTGTGCCCGGGCCGCCAGTAGGCGCAGGAGTACACCATGGAGGGGCCCAGCACCCGTTCGTAGAAGGCGTTTCCGACGTCGTAGTGGTGGCTGACGGCCTGCCGGTCGCGGCGCCGGGTGTGCACGGCCCCGACCCGCCGGACGGCTTCCTCCGGCGGCGGCGCCGGCTGCGTCCAGGGTCCGGCGATCCGTACGAGGTCCCGTACGGCGGACCGCACCTGCGGGTCCCGCAGCCGGGCCAGGTTCTCGGTGCGGGACGGGCCGGCGAGGCCCGGCTCGCGTTCCCACAGCAGGCCGGCGAGCTGCTCCAGCAGGCCGTAGAGGTCGCCGTCGGCGTCGAGTTCGCCCGCCACCCAGCCGCGGGCCAGGCCCAGCTCGCCGGGCTTCCACAGCAGCCGGCGCAGGGCCCGGCGGTGCCGGACGACCAGGACCGGAGCCCCCGGCGGGCCGGCCTCGCTGCCGTCCCAGGCCCGGATCCGGAGCGGCAGGGGGGAGCCGAGCAGGGTCTCGGCGAGTGCGGTCAGCCGCGGAGCGGCGTCGGTCATGGCGAACACCTCCAGAGGGCTCAACCAACCGGACTACCCCGGCGCCTGCCCGGACAATCGAGCGGGACACGCCGAAGGGGCCGCCCGCACCACGGATGGCGGGCGGCCCCTTCGGGGACACGCGGTGGGTCAGGGCCGGCCGGAGCCGGCCCGGGACCCGGCCGTCAGGCTCAGGCCTTGGCCTTCTCGGCCTTCTCGGCCGGGGCAGCGGCGACCGGGGCCGGCTTGGCGGCCTCGTAGAACTCCTCGCGGGGGCTCTCCAGTGCACCGAGGGAGACGACCTCGCGCTTGAGGAACATGCCGAGGGTCCAGTCGGCGAAGACGCGGATCTTGCGGTTCCAGGTCGGCATGGCCATGCCGTGGTAGCCACGGTGCATGTACCAGGCGAGCCGGCCCTTGAGCTTGATCTTCATCTTGCCCATGACGATCATCGCCACGCCCTTGTGCAGACCGAGGCCCGCCACCGCGCCCTTGTTGGCGTGGCTGTACTCCTTCTGCGGGAAGCCCCGCATGCCGGAGACGACGTTGTCGCCGAGGACCTTGGCCTGGCGCAGCGCGTGCTGGGCGTTCGGCGGGCACCAGGCGTTCTCGTTGCCCGCGCGGCGGCCGACCATGTCCGGGACCTGGGCGTTGTCGCCCGCGGCCCAGATGTAGTCGGTGCCCTGCACCTGGAGGGTGGCGGCGGTGTCCACGTGGCCGCGGGGGCCGAGCGGCAGGCCGTAGCGGGCCAGGGCCGGGTTCGGCTTGACGCCGGCGGTCCACACGATGGTGTTGGAGTCGACCTCGAGGCCGTTCTTCAGCACCACGTGGCCGTCCACGCAGGAGTCCATGGAGGTGCCGAGGTAGATCTCGATGCCGCGGGACTCCAGGTGCTCCTTGCCCCAGGTGCCCAGCTTCGGGCCGACCTCGGGAAGGATCTTGTCGGCCGCGTCCACCAGGATGAAGCGCATGTCCTCGCGCTTCACGTTGGTGTAGTACTTCGCCGCGTCGCGGGCCATGTCCTCGACCTCGCCGATCGTCTCGGCACCGGCGAAGCCGCCGCCGACGAAGACGAAGGTGAGGGCCTTGCGGCGGACGTCCTCGTCCGTCGTGGACTCGGCCTTGTCGAGCTGCTCGAGGACGTGGTTGCGCAGGCCGATGCCCTCCTCGACGCCCTTCATGCCGATGCCCTGCTCGGCGAGGCCGGGGATCGGGAAGGTGCGGGAGATGGCGCCGAGCGCGATCACCAGGTAGTCGAAGGGCAGCTCGTACGCCTCGCCGACGAGCGGCGTGACGACGGCGACCTTGCGGTCCTGGTCGATGGTGGTGACCCGACCGGTGAGGACCTCGGCCTTGGGCAGCACGCGTCGCAGCGGGACGACGACGTGCCGCGGCGAGATGCTGCCGGCGGCGACTTCGGGGAGGAAGGGCTGGTAGGTCATGTACGACCGCGGGTCGACGACCGTGACGGTCGCCTCGCCGTAGCGCATCTTCTTCATGATGCGCTTGGCTGCGTACAGGCCTACGTACCCACCGCCTACTACGAGGATCCTGGGACGCTCCGTGGTGCTCATGCCATCGAGTATCCAGCACCCGATGGGGGGGCGCTCGTGAGCCCCTTCACAAGAACCGTTGGACCCTCTGCTACACTGCGCGGCCCACGTGACCGAGGTCATTGTCCGTTCCGGGAACCACGACGTGACGGAGATCGTTGTACACCCGCTCTGAACTGGCCCGTCGTCACACGGAGGGCAGTCGAAGGGTCTGAACCAGAGGGTTCGTCTTTACCTCTGATACCAAACCCGGAGCGCTCGTCGATCACACAAAACGGGCCTGTGGACCCCGAAAGAGCTTCGAACTGCCCTTCCAGAGGGCCCACGGACCCGTTTCTCTTGTGAAGAACTTCACGAACTTTGTCGTGTCGACGGGACCAAAGTCCCGTCCGCACCCGCCCGTCAGGCGATGGACCAGGCGATTCCATCCAGAATGTCGTGTTCGGACACGACCACCTCGCGGGCGCCCGTGCGCTCCATGATGGCCAGCAGGACCAGCGCGCCGGCCCCGATCACATCGGTCCGGCCGGGGTGCATGACCCCGATCCGGGCCCGCTCGTCGTGGGTGGACGTGAGCATCCGGCCGGTGATCTCCCGGACGGTCTCGTACGGGATCCGGGCGTGGTGGATCGCCGCCGAGTCGTACGCCGGCAGGTCCAGCGCGATCCCCGCCACCGTGGTCACCGAGCCGGCCAGCCCGACGAGGGTCCTGGCCCGGTCCAGCGGGACGGTCTCGGCGGCCAGGTCGAGCGCGGCCTCGATGTCGGCGCGGATCGCGGCGACCTGCGCCTCGGTCGGCGGGTCGGTGACGGCGCCGTCGACGACCAGGTGCCGCTCGGTCATCCGCACACAGCCGATGTCCACGGACCGGGCCGCCTCGACGTGCTCGGTACCGACGACGAACTCGGTGGAGCCGCCGCCGATGTCGACGACGAGGAACGGCTTCTCCAGGTGCTCGGCCCCGGCCAGCTCCCGGGTGGCGCCGGTGAAGGAGAACTCCGCCTCCTGGTCGCCCGAGATCACCTCGGGCTCGACGCCCAGGATGCCGAGGATCCCGGCGGTGAACTCGTCGCGGTTCTCGGCGTCCCGGGAGGCCGAGGTGGCCACGAACCGCAGCCGCTCGGCGCCCAGGTCCTTGATCACTTCGGCGTACGTGCGGCAGGCCGCGAAGGTGCGCTCCAGCGCCTCGGGGGCCAGGCGGCCGGTCTGGTCGACGCCCTGGCCCAGCCGGACGATGGTCATCCGGCGGTCCAGCTCGACCAGCTCGCCCGTCTGCGGGTCGCAGTCGGCGACCAGCAGGCGGATCGAGTTCGTGCCGCAGTCGACGGCCGCGACCCGGGTCACGCGGACTCCTCCGGCGCCGCCGGTGCGCCGTCCTGCTCGCCGCACGGGGTGACGCAGGCGCCCTTGGCCCACCACTCGGGGAGCATCGCGAGGGCCTCGTCGCCCAGCGGGTTCACGCCCGGGCCGGCCGCCAGGGAGTGGCCCACCAGCACGTGCAGGCACTTGACCCGGTCGGGCATGCCGCCGGCGCTCGGGAAGCCCTGGAGCACCTCGATGGCGTCGCGGCGGGTGATGTAGTCCTCGTGGGCGGCGCGGTAGGCGGCGGCCAGCTCCGGGTCGGTGCCGAGCCGGGCCTGCATCTCCTTCATCACGCCGTTGGCCTCCAGGGTGCCGATGGCGGAGGCGGCGCGCGGGCAGGTCAGGTAGTACAGGGTCGGGAACGGCGTGCCGTCCGGAAGCCGCGGGGCCGTCTCGACCACGTCCGGCTGCCCGCAGGGGCAGCGGTGCGCGATGGCCCGCAGGCCGCGCGGCGGGCGGCCGAGCTGCTGCTGGAACGCTTCGATGTCGGCGGGCGTCGGCTCGGTGCGGTCGGTCTGGGGCGGGGGCGTTTCCATGCCTGCTGTGAAGTCTCTTCTTTCGGGGTCCGGCGGGGGGCCGGACGGGGTTCAGTCGTCGTCGGGGCGGTCGGCCTTGTCGACGCCGTCCCAGACGTTGGAGTACCAGGGGCGGTCGCCGGCGCCTTCCCCGGCGCGGCGGCGCGCCTCCTCGGCGGCCTCCGGGTCGATCACGGTGTAGCCGACCTCGCCCGGCCGCACGTAGTGCAGGTGCCGGCGCGCCTGCTGTTCCACGTAGGCCGGGTCCTGCCAGCGGGCCTTCTCGTCGCGCAGCTCCTCCAAGCGCTGGCGCGCCTCGTCGGCGGTGCGCTGCTGCTCCGAGATGTCCGAGCGCTGGGAGACGTACTGGCGCATCGGGTAGGCGAGGGCGACCACGAGGGTGCACAGGACCAGGGCGAGCAGTGCGGCCCGGCCGGTGAGCCGGCTGCGCCGGACCTGGCGGCGGGTCTGCGAGCGGTAGACATGGGCGGCGGTCCGCTCTCCGAGCTGCCTGAGCCTGGTCGCGGTGGAGAACCGGTCCCGGTTCCCGGCCATCTGTCCGCCTCCCCTCTGCCTGCACGCGCGTACGTCCCCGCACACGGTACGGGACCGGGAGCGAGGACGTACGGAGGCTAGACCAGCGAGCGCCGATCAGCCCTTGAAGCGCGGGAAGGCGCTGCGGCCGGCGTAGACCGCGGCGTCGTCGAGGATCTCCTCGATGCGCAGGAGCTGGTTGTACTTGGCGACGCGGTCCGAGCGGGCCGGGGCGCCGGTCTTGATCTGGCCGCAGTTCACGGCGACGGCGAGGTCGGCGATGGTGACGTCCTCGGTCTCGCCGGAGCGGTGCGACATCATGCACTTGAAGCCGTTGCGCTGGGCGAGCTCGACGGCGTCGAGGGTCTCGGTCAGCGAACCGATCTGGTTCACCTTCACGAGCAGGGCGTTCGCGGAGCCCTCCTCGATGCCGCGGGCGAGGCGCTCGGGGTTGGTGACGAAGAGGTCGTCGCCGACGATCTGGACGCGGGCGCCCAGCTTGTCGGTGATGACCTTCCAGCCGGCCCAGTCGTCCTCGAACAGCGGGTCCTCGATGGAGACCAGCGGGTAGGCGTCGACGAGGCCCTCGTAGTACTCGGTCATCTCGGCGGCCGAGCGGGACTGGCCCTCGAACTCGTACTTGCCGTCCTTGTAGAACTCGGACGCGGCGACGTCGAGCGCGAGCGCGATGTCCTTGCCCGGGACGTAGCCGGCCTGCTTGATGGCCTCGACGATGAGGTCGAGCGCGGCGCGGTTCGACTCCAGGTTCGGGGCGAAGCCGCCCTCGTCGCCCAGGCCGGTGGAGAGGCCCTTGGAGTGCAGGACCTTCTTGAGGGTGTGGTAGACCTCGGCACCCCAGCGCAGGGCCTCGGAGAAGGACTCGGCGCCGATCGGCGCGATCATGAACTCCTGGATGTCCACGTTGGAGTCGGCGTGCGACCCACCGTTGAGGATGTTCATCATCGGAACGGGCAGCAGGTGCGCGTTCGGGCCGCCGAGGTAGCGGAACAGCGGCAGGTCCGAGGCCTCGGACGCGGCGTGCGCCACGGCCAGGGAGACGCCCAGGATGGCGTTGGCGCCGAGGGAGCCCTTGTTGTCGGTGGCGTCCAGGTCGAACATCGCCTGATCGATCAGGCGCTGCTCGGTGGCGTCGTAGCCGACGAGCTCCGGGCCGATCTGCTCGATGACGGCGAGGACGGCCTTCTCGACACCCTTGCCCATGTAGCGGTTGGGGTCGCCGTCACGGAGCTCGATGGCCTCGAAGGCACCGGTGGAGGCGCCGGACGGAACGGCAGCACGGCCGGTGCTGCCGTCGTCGAGGCCCACCTCGACCTCGACCGTGGGGTTGCCTCGGGAGTCCAGGATTTCCCGGGCTACGACGACGTCGATGGACGGCACGAGCATCTCCTTCTGGGATGTGACGCTGGGTGTGCGGTGGCCGAGGCCTTGCGGTGGCCTTGCCGCCTAGAGCCTAACCGGCTCCGGGCACTCGGCCGGCCGACCGCCCGGGTCCTGGGACGAAAAAGGGCCCGAATACCCTTTATCCGGGACATACATCCCCGGATTGGGGGCCGCGTACGGCACCGCCCGGCGCGTGTGGAGCGTCGCGCCGGGCGGTGCCGGGGGTACGGGTGCCGGGTCCGGGCACCGGGTGCGGGTGCCGGTCCGGCGGGGCCTCAGGAGAGGTGCAGCTTCTGGCCCGGGTAGATCAGGTCGGCGTCGCCGACGATGTCCTTGTTGAGCTCGAAGAGCTTCTCCCAGCCGCCCTTGACGCCCTGGGCGGTCGCGATGGTGCCGAGGGTGTCGCCGGCCTTCACCTCGTACGAGCCGTCGCCCTTCTGGAAGCCCTGGGGGGCGGCGGGGCGCGCGGAGCGGGTGGTGGGCGCGGACTCCTCGCGGGTCTGCGCGGGCTTGCTGCTCTTGGTCTTCGAGGTCTCCGAGGAACCGGAGGCCTTCGTGGAGCCGGAGCTGGACGGCGTGGTGTCGCCGGAGCCGGAGGAGGCGCGGGACAGACCGACGCCGCAGGACGGCCAGGCGCCCTTGCCCTGGCCGGCGAGGACCTTCTCGCCGATGGCGATCTGCTGGGCCTTGGTGGCCTGGTGGGCGTTCGGGGCGTACGCGGTGCCACCGAAGGCGGCCCACGTGGAGGGGGCGAACTGCAGGCCGCCGTAGTAGCCGTTGCCGGTGTTGATGGACCAGTTGCCGCCGGACTCGCACTGGGCGACGGCGTCCCACTCGGAGGTGGTGGCGGCGCTGGCGGTGCCGGCGGCCATCAGCGGGGCGGCGACGGCTGCGCCGGTCACACCGGCGAGGGTGATGACGCGGGTGGCCTTCGACGGGCGGCGGTGCCTGCCCTTGCCGGAAAGCAGCATGGAACTTCTCCTCACCGACGCCTGCGAGGTGAGCTGTCGGGTTCGGGCTGATGAGCTGCCCGGCCGCGCGTCGAGCGCGCGGCTTCACCCCAAGCCGTCCCGTGACCGTCTCTCAACGGCGGGGCGCGGCACGAACCTTGGGTCCCCCGCTCCTGCCTTCGGCGCTTGCGCGACGACTGTTCCCTCCGGACCGCCGGCAGGATTCGGCGATGCGGTCGAAGGGGCCCGCGGTGGCGAGCGGTTCAGACCGTAGGCAGAGGTCTCCCCGATGTTCAAGGTCGGACATCGGGGAGAAACCGCCCGTAACGACCCCTCAGGCCCGCGCGTTTGCGCAGGTGAGGGTGCGTATTACGGAATCATCACGGCGGGGTGGGCGAGTTGGGCGGAAGAGACGCATGTCTCACTTGATCCAATACGGACATTCAACCCGTAACAGGGCATCAAGCCTGCACCTTGTCGCACCCCTTCGCCCGGAGTGTCCCTATTTCTGGCGGAGGTCGAGGCTCTGGCCGGGCTGGATCAGGTCCGCGTCCTCGCCGATGAGGTTCTCGTTCGCCTTGTAGAGCGCGCCCCAGCCGCCCTTCACGCCCTTGGCGTCCGCAATCTCGGAGAGGCTGTCGCCGGGCTGCACGGTGTACGAGGGGACCGGGGCGGGGATCGCCGCCGGGTCGCTGAGGTCGGGTGCACCGCCGGTGCCGCCGGCCGCTCCGGTGGCCTCCTCGGCCGCCGCACCGCGGTGACGGCCGTTGCCCTCGCCCAGGTTGGGCGTCGGCCCGTTGGGGGTCTCCGGGGTGGCCGCCGGGGTGTCACCGGGGGTGGCCGGGGTGCCGGGCGTGGTGGGCGTGCCGGGCGTCGTCGGCGTGCCGGGTGTGGCCGGGGTGGTCGGCGTACCCGGGGTGGCCGGAGTGGTCGGCGTGCCGGGCGTGGCCGGAGTGGTGGGAGTGCCCGGAGTGCCCGGGGTGGCCGGAGTGGTCGGCGTGGTGGGCTTGGCCGGCTTGGCGTGCTTGGGCTTGGCGGGCTCCGGGCGCTCGTCGGGGCGGACCGGGGCCGGCGAGACCGGGCGGGGCGAGGCGGCGGAGCCGGGGTCGACGTCGGCGGCCGGGCCCTTGGCGCTGAGGCCGGCGGGGGCCGCGCACAGCGGCCAGGCGCCGGGGCCCTCGCGGTCGAGGATCCGCTCGGCGACGGCTATCTGCTGGGAACGGCTGGCCAGGTCGGGGCGGGAGGCGAACTCCAGGCCGCCGCCGTCCTTCCACATCTGCTGGGTGAGCTGGAGGCCGCCGTAGGCCGCGTTGCCGAAGTCGGCGCTCCAGGTGCCGCCGCTCTCGCATTCGGCGACCTTGTCCCAGGTGGCGGTGTCCGCGGCGGACGCGTTGGTGGCGGCGAGCAGCGGCAACGCCAGTGCGGAGCCGGTGACTCCGGCCGTGACGACGATGGCGGGTGCCTGACGGGGGCGTCTGTGGCGGCCGTTCCCGGAACGCATGGCTGTGGACCTTTCGCGTGACAGCAAAGGGGCGACGGCGAACCTAACCGGCATCGAACGTTTGTCACAAGTCGATGCAGCGCAGATCACGCGAAGGTCACACTCTTGATGATCCGTCAGGAACGGCCCAGGAATACATGAATCCGGTTCAGCTTCGAGCCGGTTCCGGATTCAGCTCCCGGCCGGCGTGAAGGCGACCGGCAGAGTGCGCAGTCCGCGCATGATGAGGCCGCCGCGCCAACGGAGTTCGGCCGGGTCGGCGTCAAGTCGCAGGTCCGGCAGGCGAGTCAGCAGGGTGGCGAGTGCCGTCTGCCCCTCCAGCCGGGCCAGCGGCGCACCGAGGCAGTAGTGGATTCCGTGGCCGTAGCCGAGGTGCTGGTTGTCGGTGCGCGAGAGGTCGAGGGTGTCGGGTTCGGCGAACCGCGCCGGATCCCGGTCCGCAGCCGCGAGCACGACCAGGACGGGATCGCCGGCCGCGATGTCCTGCCCGCCGAGGGACAGCGGCCGGGTGGCGAACCGCCAGGTGGCCAGCTCGACGGGGCCGTCGTAGCGGAGCAGCTCCTCCACCCCGGTGGCGAGCAGGTCCGTCTCGCCGGCGGCCAGGGAGGCCTGGAGGCGGGTGCGCTGGTCCGGGTTCATGAAGAGGGAGTGCAGACCGTTGCCGATCAGGTTGACCGTGGTCTCGAAGCCGGCGAACAGGAGGATGAAGGCCATCGCGGCGGCCTCGTTCTCCGTCAGGTGCTCGCCGTGGTCGGATGCCCGGATCAGTCCCGAGATGAGGTCGTCGCCCAGATCGTCCCGCTTCCGGTGGATCAGCTCGACGAGATAGTTCCGCATCTGCTTCACCGACCGGGCCACCCCGCCGCGCGGCCCCCCGCCGTGCCGGATCATCATCCCGGCCCAGTCGCGGAAGTCGTCCTGGTCCTCCCGGGGTACGCCGAGCATCTCGCAGATGGCGTAGATGGGGAGCGGGAAGGCGAACTCGTGGATGAGGTCCGCGGTGCCCCGGGCGGCGAAGCCGTCGATGAGGTGGTCGGTCAGCTCCTGCACCCGCGGGGTGAACTCCGCGACCCGGCGGGGAGTGAACGCCTTCGAGACCAGCCGGCGCAGCCGGGTGTGGTCCGGCGGGTCGATGTTGAGCAGGTGCGTCATCAGCTCGGCCTTGCGCTCGCCCGGGATCCCGGTCTTCCCCTTGGCGTGCGCGGGCTCCGCGTGATGGGCCGGGTTCTTGCTGAGCCGCTGGTCGGCAAGGGCCTGGCGGGCGTCGGCGTACCGGGTGACGAGCCAGGCCTCGACGCCGCTCGGCAGCTTGGTGCGGTGGACCGGGGCGTGCTCGCGCAGCCACGCGTACGCGGGGTAGGGGTCGGTCGCGAACTCCCAGTCGAACAGGGTCGGGGCCGGGGGCGTGGCGGGGCTGGCTGCTGCGGTCTCTTCGTGCACCACCCGACGGTATATCCCGCCGCGCATGCCGTGCTCATCCCATATGACGGGTTCGCGACGGCTGTCCGCAGATCGGACTGACCTTGACCTGAGCCGATACGACGTTCCTACTTTCGGTTCTGTGGATGTGAGGATCTTGAAAAGCAGCTTCGCGGTGGTGGAGAGACGGGCCGAGCACGCGGTCAAGTTCTTCTACTCGCACCTCTTCTGGCACAACCCGGGGGTCCGGGAGATGTTCCCGGCGTCCTTCGAGGAGATGGAGCGCCAGCGCGACCGGCTGTTCGCCGCGCTCACCCACGTGATCGCCCACCTCGGTGACGAGGCCGTCGGCCCGTACCTGCGCGAGCTGGGGCGCGACCACCGCAAGTTCCTGGCCGGCCCGGAGCACTACGCGGCCGTCGGCACCAGCCTGCTCGCCGCCCTCGCCGAATGCGCGGGCCCGGCCTGGACGCCGGCGGTGGAGAAGACCTGGACCGAGGCGTACGCGCTGATCGCGGACGCCATGATGGCCGGCGCGGCCCGCAGTACGGACCCTCCCTGGTGGGACGCGGAGGTCGTGCAGCACCTCCGGTACGGCGAGGACATCGCGGTGCTGACCCTGCGCCCGCACCAGCCGCTGCCCCACCTGCCCGGCCAGTACGTGAGCGTGAGCAGCGAGCGGGTCCCGCGGACCTGGCGCACCTACTCCCTCGGCAACGCACCCCGTCCCGACCACACCCTCGACCTGCACGTCAGCCGGATCGAGCGGGGCCTGCTCAGCACCGCGCTGGTCCGCGACACCCTGCCCGGCGAGGTGCTGCGGCTGGGCACGGCCGGCGGTGCGATGACGCTGCGGCGGGACGGCCGGCCGATGACCTTCGTGGCGGCGGGCACCGGCTGGTCGCCGGTCCGGGCCATGCTGGAGGAGCTGGTCCGCCGCCCGCCCGGGCACGACGTACGGCTGTTCCTCGCGGCCCGGGACGCCGCCCACCTCTACGACCGGCCGCTGATCGACGCCTGGCAGGAGCGGCACCCGTGGCTGGCCGTCAGCTATCTGACGCCGGCGCCCGGGCAGCACCGCAGCCAGGCCACCGGCCGGCTGCTGACCGCGCTGGGCAACCGGGGCCGCTGGCCCGACCAGGACGTCTACCTCAGCGGACCGCCGGCGTTCGTCGAGGAGACCGCCGCCCTCCTCGACGAGCTGGGCGCGGACCCGGACCGGGTCTTCCACGACGTCCTGCCCGCGGTCGGCTCCGGGCGCTCCCGGCCGCTGGGGTTCGGTGAGTGGTTCCTGGAGCGGCCGTCCCCGCACTGGCACAACCCGTCGGCCCGCGCGCCGCGCACGCCCCGCTCCGGCGTCTGACCCGCCGAGGGGCCCGCGCCCCGGCCGCGCATGCCCGCCCGCCCGCGCTCAGTCCGCCAGGCCCTCGGCAGCGCGGATCGCGTCCCGGTAGGCCCGGGCCGCCGCCCGCAGGGCCGTCTCCGGGTCGGTCCCCTCCGCCTCCGCGCGCGCCGCCAGGGCCAGCAGCTCGTACCCGATGCCCTCGCCGGCCGGCAGGTCCACCGCCACCTTGCCGCTGCGCACCCGGCCCGCGAGCTTCGCCGCGAGCGCCAGGCCCGGCTGGCCCAGCGGGATGCCGTCGGTCACCGAGGCGCGCTGCTTCTCCACGGCCTTGGTGCGCATCCAGTGGGCCTTGACCTCCTCCGGCGTGGTGGCGGTCGCGTCGCCGAACACGTGCGGGTGCCGGTGGATCAGCTTCGCCACGATGGTCCCGGCCACGTCGTCGACCGAGAACGGCTCGTCGGCGTCCTCCTCGGCGATGCGGGCGTGGAAGACGACCTGGAGCAGCACGTCGCCGAGTTCCTCGCGCAGCTCGTCGCGGTCGCCGTCCTCGATGGCCTCGACGAGTTCGTACGCCTCCTCGATGCCGTACTTCGCCAGGCCCTCGTGGGTCTGCTGCGAGGACCACGGGCACTCGCGCCGGATCCGGTCCATGACCTGCACCAGGTCGAGGAGCCGGGCGCCGGGCAGGTCGTACGAGCCGGGCAGCAGTTCCAGGTCCGGCATGCTGTGGCGGCCCGAGCCGGCCATCCGGGCCAGGCCGTCGGTGAGCCGCCGGTCGCCCTCGCCGTCGGGGACGACCACGACGGTGCGGCCGCCGGCGCAGGCCTCCACCAGCTCCTGCGCGTCCGGGCTCGCCTGCTCGACGACGACCCCGGCCTCCCGCAGGTACGGCAGCTGCGGGTGGCCTGGGTCGGCGCACAGCACCAGGTCGGCGCTGCGCAGGGTCTGCCAGGCCGGCCAGGACAGCAGGCCGGGGGCGACCCGGTGGCTCGCGGTCAGCAGGACGATGCGGCCGGTGGCGGGGCCGGAGGTCGGGTCGGAAGGCACGGAAGCAGTCACTCTGTGAACCTACCTCCGTGCCGGTGCCCGCCGGCGCCGCGGGGTCAGCCCGCCGCAGGGGCCTCCGCCACGGGCTTGGTGACCTGGCGGATCCACGAGGTGGTGGCCGCGCCGACGGTGAGCTGGGCGGGGTCCCAGGCGCCGTAGCGCGGGTTGACCTTGACGCCGAGTTCCTTGGCGGCGGCCGCGGCCGGGCCGGCGATCTTGCCCTCGCCGTACTTCTGGGTCAGCTTGGCGAGGATCAGCTGGTCGCGGATGGCCCGGTCGATCTGGCCGGGGGCGAGCCCGCCCTTCTGGAGGGCGAGGGCCTCGAACTGGGCCGTGCCGCCGGACTGCTGGATCCGCTCCTTGCGGGCGTCCTCCAGGTCCTTGGTGGTGATGGTGATCCCGGCGTTCTCGGCGGTCCGGTCCAGCACCCGGCTCTGGATCATGGAGTTGAGCTTGTACTTCTCCAGGCCCGAGGTGTCGGCGATCAGCTGGGCGGCGTCGGGCGACCTGTTCTGCGCGTCGCGCACGTCCCGCATCTCGGCCTGCAGGGCGGAGATGGTGATGCGTTCGCCGCCGACGACGGCGGCCGTGCCGGGGCGGGCGTCGCCCGAGCACGCGGCGAGCAGGGGGGCCGCCGCGAGCAGGGCGGCGGAGACGGAGAGCGCTGTGCGACGGTGCAAAGGAGCCTCCCGGCAGAAGGATTGTGCTTTGGTGCACAAGGCCTTGCGGTGATCGATGTTAAGCAGTCGGTGTGGCCCGGGCCACCGCTTCGACCAACGATTCCTGCGCGCATCAGGGTGCGCCGCCCGATCGGCCGCCCGCCTGCCGGTCGGGGCTCCGTCCCGGACCCCGCTCCTCAAACGCCGGAGGGGATGGAATTCCTCCTCGCCCGGCACGGACCGGAGGGCTGGAACGGCCCACGGCATCCAGCCCGTCCGGCGATTGAGCCCCGGGGTCAGCCGGGGACCTGGCCCAGCCAGTGGAGGGTGCGGCGGATCTCGCCGGGGAAGGGGTGGTGGGGGCCGTGGTGGCGCTCGGCGTCGAAGAGGAGGCGGGCCAGCGTCTCGTGGGCGGCGGGGCGGTCGCCGAGCGCCAGAAGCAGCTGGCCGATCCGGCGGCGCACCTCCAGCGGAAGCTCGCGGTCGTCGTTGGCGTACTGGTTCTCGAAGTACGGCAGCAGGGCCCGGTATTCGGCAAGCGCCGCGGCAGGCTCCCCGAGCTGCTCCAGGCACTGGGCGGCCTCGTACCGGAACCGGAGGGACTGCGGGTCGCCGGGCCCGGACGCGGCGGCGTGCTCGTCGGCCAGGCGCCGCAGCTCCGGCAGGGCGCGCCGGTACTGGCCGTCGTCCATGAGGGTGGCCGCGTACTGCTTGCGCAGGGAGCGGACCACCGGGGACTTCTCGCCGTGCTGGGCGGCGGCGGCCGGCAGGATCCCGCCGAGGATGTCCACGGCCTGGGTGAGCCGCCCCTCGTCGAGGAGCTGCTTGACCTGGTCGACGGCGGCGGCGACGTCGGTGCGGCCGGGGACCGTTGGCGGGGTGCCGGGGAGCGGCGGAATCCCGGCGGCCGCGGTGCGGTCGGGCCAGGGGGCGTGCGGCCGGACGAAGGGCCGGGTGGGGTCGAGGGGGCGGCTGCCGGGACCGGCGGCGGCCTGCCCGGGCAGCAGCGGGACCAGGGCCTCGTAGACCTCCTGGGCTGAGCCCGGCCGGTGCTGGGGGTCCTTGGAGAGCAGCCGGAGCACCAGGGCCTCCAGCTGGTGCGGCACCTCGGGGCGCAGCTGGCGGACCGGCAGCGGGGGTTCGTACAGGTGGCGGTGGAGGACGCCGAGGGCCGTGGAGCCGGCGAAGGGCACGCTGCCGCTGAGGAGTTCGTGCAGGAGGACGCCGAGGGCGTAGAGGTCGGTGTACGGGCCGACGGCGCCGCCCATGGCCTGCTCGGGCGCCATGTAGGCGGGGCTGCCGATGGGCGAGCCGGTGTGGGTGAGGCGGGTGGTGTCGGTGTCCATGACGGAGGCGACGCCGAGGTCGAGGACGACGACGGAGCCGTCGGGGCGGACCATGACGTTGCGCGGCTTGAGGTCGCGGTGGACGATCGGCACGGCGTGCACGGCGGCGAGCACCCCGCACAGCTGGGCGGCGACGGAGACCGCCCAGGGCCACGGGTAGGGGTCGTGCTCGGCGATGTGGTCGGCGAGGTCGGAGCCTTCGACGTACTGCATGACGAGGTAGAGGTCGGCCTCGTCGCTGCCGGCGTCGTGGACGGTGACCAGGCCGGGGTGGTCGACCTGGGCGGTGACGCGGCACTCGCGGACGAACCGGCGGCGCATCTCGGCGGAGGCGGTGTCACCGCCCCCGGTGACCTTGTCGGGGCGCAGCAGTTTGACGGCGACCCGGCGGTCGAGGCGCTGGTCGTACGCCGTCCAGACCTGGCCCATGCCGCCCTGGCCGAGGAGGGTGGCGAGCTGGTAGCGGTCCGCGATGACGCGTCCGCTCACCGGTCGCGCTCCTCGCGGCGCAGCAGCTCGCTGAGCTCGTCGAGTTCGGCGCGGACCTGGCCGATGCGCTGCGGCGGGGCGGGCTGCTGCGGGGCGGGCGGCTGCGGCGGGACGGGGGTGTGGTGCGGGGGCTGCTGCTGCGGCAGCGGCGGGTGGCCGGTGGTCTGCGGGCCGGCGGGCGGGTATCCGTATCCGGCGGGGGGCATGCCGGGCTGCGGGAGTCCGGCGGGCGGTACGGCGGCGCGGGGCGGGACGCCTTCGAAGTGCCGGAGTTCGGCGTAGATGTAGTAGCAGAGGACGCCGACGACGTTGACGAGCAGCCAGCCCAGGATGGAGAGCGCCGCGCTGTCGCTCATCTCGACGTTCTCGTCGGTGGGTGTGACCGCGCCGGCGAAGACGAGCAGGCCGATGTTGCTGACGACCGCCAGCACGAGGAGCGCCCAGTGGCCGGGGCGCTTGGTGAGGACCGCGAGCCGCAGGAACGCGACCCAGCCGAGGAATCCGCAGCTCAGCAGGGTCAGTGCGGCGAACAGGGCGCGGAGTGCGGCCAGTGTGCCGTCGGCGGGGCGCCCCTGCTGCGGGGGTGCATGGCCTGGCCCGTGCATTGCTGCTCCTGTCGGGTGCGTCGAGTCCGGGGACTGCGGGGTGAACGCGAGGGTCTGAGCGTATACACCGATGCCGACACGGGTTCAGGGTTGTGCACAACCGTTGCCGGGTCGGTCATCCGGCTGTGACCGTACCGTCCGTCAGGCCGTCGTAGAGACCCTGGACCAGCTGGTCGCCGAGGCGGCCGGCGAGGCGGAGGGCGTCCTCGAAGGCGGCGAGGGCGCGGAACCGTTCGCCGTAGCGCTGCTGGTCGGCCAGGGGCAGCCGGGGCAGCTGGAGCCTTCGGACGTCGAGCCGGCTGGCGGTGGAGGCGTAGCTGCTGGCCTGGCGGTTGTTGGCGGTGCCGCGCAGGAAGCCGGCGAGGAACCAGGGGTCGATGGCGGCCGGGTCGGGGCGCAGCAGCTGGAGGCCGCGGGCGAGGACCTCGCCGGCGGCGGCCTCGTCGACGACGCGGGCCATGGCGGTGGCGCCGGTGAGGGGGACGACGACGTCGCCGGCGCGGGTGTGCACGGGTTCGGCGGCGGAACCGGCGGTGGCGAGGACGAGGGCGCCGGCGCGGGCGAGTTCGCCGAGGGTGGTGGCGGTGCGGCGGACCGGGTCGGTCTCGCCGGGGGCGGCCGGGACGGCGGCGGGCGGGGCGAGCCGGGCGGCGAGGTCGAGGGTGCGGTCGAGGCGGTCGCGGACCTCGGCGAGTTCGGCGAGTCCGGTGGCGGCGGGCGGGGGCAGGTGGCGGGCGGGTGTGAGGTCGACGTCGTCGTCGAGGAGGTCGATGACGGGGACGGCGCGGCTGGTGCCGGGGTCTTCGGCGGCGGTGCCGGTCCGGTCGAAGGCGGTCCAGGCGGCGAGGACGGTCTCGTGGAGGGTGGTCCAGGAGGTCTTGTCGCGGCCGTCGGCGCCGAGTCCGGCGGTGTCGACGAGGAGGAGTTCGGGGGCGGCGGGCGCGGCGGGGGCGGGCCGGCGCAGCACCCACAGGTGCAGCGGGATGCCGTACGGGGGTGCGGCTCCGGCGGGCAGGGCGATGACGGCGCGCAGGGCGCCGCGGCGCAGCAGGTCGGCGCGGATGCGGCGGCCGGAGCGGCGGGCGGCGGCGGCCGGGGGCATGAGGAGGACGGCGGTGCCGCCGTCGCGGAGCCGGGCCAGGGCGTGCTGTACCCAGGCGAGTTCGGATTCGGTGCGGGCGGGGAGGCCGTACTCCCAGCGGGGGTCGTAGGCGAGTTCGTCGTGGCCCCAGTTGCGTTCGTTGAACGGGGGGTGGCAGAGGACGGCGTCGGCGGTGAGGGCGGGGAAGGCGTCGGCGCGCAGGCTGTCGCCGCAGGCGGTGCGGACGGCGGCGTCGCCGTGCAGGGCGAGGCGCAGGGCGGTGAGGGCGGCGAGTTCGGGGCTGCTGTCCTGGCCGTGGAGGGCGGGGGCGGGGCCGGGCGGGGCGGCGGCGCGCAGCAGGGTGCCGGTGCCGCAGGCCGGGTCGAGGACGGTGCGGGCCGGGCCGGCGAGGGCGGCCATGAGGGCGGCGGGGCCGGCGGGGGTGAGGGTGTACTGGCGGGGGTTGGCGTCGAGGTGGCGGCCGAGGAGGAACTCGAAGGCCTGGCGGGCGCCGAGTTCGGCGGCGAGTTCGGCGGCGGCGCGCAGCAGCGGGGCGTCGGCGGCGGTGGTGGCGTCGGCGGCCGGCGGGTGGGCGGGGCCGAAGCGGGCGGTGAGCACCTGGCCGAGGACGGCGGGCAGCCGGCCGGCGAGGGCGTCGTCGGAGAGCGGGGCCAGCTCCAGCCAGTCGGTGGGGCGGTCGCGGACGACGAGCAGGGCGGTGCCGGCGTGCACGAGGGCGGCGACGGCGCCGGCGGGGTGGGCGGTGAGCTGCTGCCAGACGCGTTCGCGGAGCGGGACCTCGGCGAGTTTGCCCTGGGTACGGAGCCAGCGCTCGATCTCGGGCAGGGCGAAGGAGGGGCTGGTCTCGGTACCGCCGACGGGTTTGGGGAAGTCGGCGTGCCGGCGCCGCCAGTTGCTGACGGCGGCGCGGCCGACGCCCGCGAGCCGGGCGATCTCGGCGGCGGTCACCTCGGCGCTGTGCGGTCCGGCGGTGTGCTCCGGCACTGGCTGGCTCCCCTGGTCAGTGGTCACCCGTTCGTTGTGCCGCCGATAGTACTCGTTCACACGGGAGGGACAGCTCACGCTGTGAATCCATAACTTCATGTGAACCATGTTGACTCGGTTCACAGCTTCTGTTCTGATGAACCCTGCCGTTCAGCCCGCTCACCCGCTGGAGTCCCCATGCGCACCACCGCGTTCGCCGCCACCGCCCTCGCCTCCGCCGCCCTGCTCGGCCTGACCGCCTGCGGCACCTCCGGATCCGACGCGGGCAAGAGGCAGGCGGCCGCCGCACCCGCCGCCGAGGCCGCCCCGTACGCGGACCTGACGGGCCCGCAGCTGCTGGAGAAGTCCCTGGCCGCCACCCGCAAGGCCACCTCGCTCACCCTCAAGGGCAAGATCACCGAGGGCGGCAAGCCGATGACCCTCGACCTGTCGCTGTCCACCGCGGACGAGTGCCGCGGCTCCATGTCCACCGCCGGCGAGGGCCGCTTCGAACTGATCAAGTCGAAGCAGAACGCGTACGTGAAGGCCGACGAGGCCTTCTACCGGGGCGCGGGCAAGGGCGACCCGAAGGAGGAGACGGACGCCGTGGTGGCGATGCTCGCCGACCGCTGGCTGAAGACCCCGGCCGACAGCCCGGACGCCGAGGAGTTCACCGGCGCCTGCGACCTCGCCGAACTGCTCAAGGAGTTCGAGGAGGAGCCCGGCAAGGCGAAGAAGGGCCCGGTGACCACCGTCGACGGCCGCAAGGCCGTCACCCTGACCGTTCCCGCGGACGACGGCACCGCCACCGTGTACGTCGCCGCCGAGGGCGAGCCGTACCTCCTGAAGGCCTTCCAGAAGGGCGGCACCGACCCGGGCGAGATCACCTTCTCCCGCTTCAACGAGCCGGTCGACGTGACCCCGCCGGCCGCGAAGGACGTCGTGGACCTCGCCAAACTCGGCTGATCCGGGGCCGTTGGCGGGACGTTCGGCGGCCCCACCGGCCGGGAACCCTGTCAGGGGGGTTGGTTAGTCTCGCCGTCACAGTCGACACACAGGGGGATTCCGGATGCGCATGCGCACACTGGCAGCAACCGCACTCGTCTGCGCCACGCTCGGCGGGCTGACCGCCTGCGGTTCTTCCGACCGGCCGGCGAAGGACCCGGAGTCGAAGGGGTCCGCGTCGGCAAAGGCGCCGGAGGCCACGAAGCCGGCCGACCCGTTCGCCGACCTGTCCGGCCCGCAGATCCACGAGAAGGCGTACGCCGCGACGACGGCCGCCCAGTCGATGCGGCTGAAGGGGAAGGTCCGTACCGACGGCAAGGACGTCGGGATGGACCTCGCCCTGAACCTGAAGGGCGAGTGCTCCGGCACGGTCACCCTCGGCGGCACCGGCACCGCGGAGATCATCAAGTCGTCCGAGGTCATCTACTACAAGGGCGACGCGAAGCTGTACCGCTCGCAGGCCAAGGACATGCCGAAGAACCAGGCCGACGCGATGGTCGCGATGCTCGCCGACCGCTGGCTGAAGATGAAGGCGAGCAGCGCCGAAGCCCGGCAGTCGGCCCAGATGTGCGACCTGGAGAAGCTCCTCGCCTCCTTCGGCAAGAGCAGCCCGGTCGCCCGCAAGGGCGCGCCCGCCACGGTGGACGGCCGGCAGGCGCTGACCGTGACCGCCCCGTCCGAGGACGGCCTGGAGACGTACTACGTGGCCACCCAGGGCGAGCCGTACCTGCTGCGCGCGACCAAGGACGGCAAGGAGCCGGGGGACATCACGTTCTCCGACTACAACAAGGCGGTCGACCTGACGCCGCCCGCCGACAAGGACGTCATCGACGCCGACAAGCTGAAGCGGACGGGCAAGGCGGCCTGATCCGGAGGCGACCGGCGGGGCGCCTCAGCGCTCCGCCGGCAGGTGCTGGTCGGGGCAGCGGGACAGCACGCGCTTCATCGCGTCCCGCTCCCCCGCCGTGACCCACAGGCCGTACTTGCGCTTCACGGCCACCTGGGCCGCCACGTACGGGCAGCGGTACGGCTTGTTCGCGGGCAGCCAGGTGGCCGCGTCGCCGTCGCTCTTGCGGCGGTTGGCGCGGGCGTCCACGGCGAGCAGGTTCAGCGGGTCGTTGGCGAACGCGACCCGCTTGGCGCGCGTCCAGCCGCGGGCACCCTTCTGCCAGGCGTCCGACAGAGCGACCACGTGGTCGATGTCCACGGCGGAGCGACCGCGCCGGAACTCCAGCCGCCGGCCGGTGTACGGGTCGCTCTCCAGCACCCCGGACAGCACCGTGCAGCGGCCGTCCCGCAGCCGGGTGCCGGTCAGGTCGCGGCGCAGGACGTCCTCGCGGGTGCCGCACCCGTTGCCGTCGGTGTCCCGCCAGCCGCGGCCGAACTCCTCGCGGGCGTACCCGGACTTCGCCGCCCGCCCCTTCACCGTGAGCGCGTCCACCGCGCCCAGCGCCGGCGCCCCGCCCGTGCCCCCCGACCCGCCGGAGGCCCCGGAACCGGCCCCGGGCCGCTCCTGCGTACAGCCGGTCAGGGCCAGTGCGGCGGCGAGCAGCAGGGCGGCTCCGCCGGCCGCGGGAGAAAGGGTTCGGCGCATGCACCGGATCCTAGACAGCGATGCGGCCGGGCCGCCGGGCCCGGCCGCATCCGTACGCCGCTACGCCGCTACGACCCGAGGATCGTGGTCAGGAACTCCCCGGTCCAGGCGAGCAGTTCCCGCCCGACCAGCGGCTTGCCGCCGATCTTTCCGGTCTTCGGGCGCGGGATCAGCACCTGCGAGGTGGCCGGCTTGAGCACCGCCCCCGGGTAGAGCCGCTTGAGCCGCAGCTCCTGCGACTCCCGCAGCTCCACCGGACCGAACCGGATGTTGCTGCCCTGGAGCGTGATGTCGCCGACCCCGCAGGCCCGGGCCAGCATCCGCAGGCCCGCCACCAGCAGCAGGTTCTCCACCGGCTCCGGCAGCTTGCCGTACCGGTCGGTCAGCTCCTCGCGGACCGCCCGGACGTCCTCCTCGGTGGCGGCCGCGGCGATCGACCGGTACGCCTGGAGGCGCAGCCGCTCGCCGGGCGCGTAGTCGTGCGGGACGTGCGCGTCGACCGGCAGCTCGATCTTGACCTCCAGCGGCGGCTCCTCCTCGGCACCGCCCTCCAGGGAGGCCCGGTAGTCCGCCACGGCCTCGCCGACCATCCGTACGTACAGGTCGAAGCCGACGCCCGCGATGTGGCCGGACTGCTCGCCGCCGAGCAGGTTGCCCGCGCCGCGGATCTCCAGGTCCTTCATCGCCACGTACATGCCGGCGCCCATCTCGGTGTGCTGGGCGATCGTCGCCAGCCGCTCGTGGGCGGTCTCCGTCAGCGGCTTCTCCGGCGGGTAGAGGAAGTAGGCGTACCCGCGCTCGCGGCCGCGGCCGACCCGGCCGCGCAGCTGGTGCAGCTGGCTCAGGCCGAAGTTGTCGCCGCGCTCCACGATGAGGGTGTTCGCGTTGGAGATGTCGATGCCGGACTCGACGATCGTCGTGGAGACGAGGACGTCGAACTTCTTCTCCCAGAAGTCGACGACGACCTGCTCCAGCGCCTGCTCCGACATCTGGCCGTGCGCGGTCGCGATCCGCGCCTCGGGCACGATCTCGCGCAGCCGGGCGGCCGCCCGGTCGATGGACTCGACCCGGTTGTGGATGTAGAAGACCTGGCCCTCGCGCAGGAGTTCGCGCCGGATGGCGGCGCCGATCTGCTTCTCCTCGTACGGGCCGACGAAGGTCAGGACGGGGTGCCGCTCCTCGGGCGGGGTGGTGATCGTCGACATCTCGCGGATGCCGGTGACCGCCATCTCCAGGGTGCGCGGGATCGGGGTCGCGGACATGGTCAGCACGTCCACGTTGGCCCGCAGCTTCTTCAGCTGCTCCTTGTGCTCGACGCCGAACCGCTGCTCCTCGTCGACGATGACCAGGCCCAGGTCCTTGAACTTGGTCTCCTGCGAGAACAGCCGGTGGGTGCCGATGACCACGTCGACCGAGCCTTCCTTGAGGCCCTCCAGGGTGGCCTTCGCCTCGGTGTCGGTCTGGAACCGGGACAGGGCGCGGGTGACCACCGGGAACTGGCTGTAGCGCTCGGAGAAGGTGCCGTAGTGCTGCTGCACCAGCAGGGTGGTGGGCACCAGGACCGCGACCTGCTTGCCGTCCTGGACGGCCTTGAACGCGGCGCGGACCGCGATCTCGGTCTTGCCGTAGCCGACGTCGCCGCAGATCAGGCGGTCCATGGGGACGGACTTCTCCATGTCCTCCTTGACCTCGGCGATGGTGGTCAGCTGGTCGGGGGTCTCCGCGTAGGGGAAGGCGTCCTCCAGCTCGCGCTGCCAGGGGGTGTCCGGGCCGAAGGTGTGGCCGGGGGCCGCCATCCGGGCGCTGTAGAGCTTGATGAGGTCGGCGGCGATCTCCTTGACGGCCTTCTTGGCGCGCGCCTTGGTCTTGGTCCAGTCGGCGCCGCCGAGCCGGTGCAGGGTGGGCGCCTCGCCGCCGACGTACTTGGTGACCTGCTCCAGCTGGTCGGTGGGGATGTAGAGGCGGTCGCCGGGCTGGCCGCGCTTGGCGGGCGCGTACTCGACGAGCAGGTACTCGCGGGTGGCGCCCTGCACGGTGCGCTGCACCATTTCGAGGTAGCGGCCCACGCCGTGCTGCTCGTGGACGATGTAGTCGCCGACCTCCAGGGTCAGCGGGTCGATGGTCTTGCGGCGCCGGGTGGGCATCCGGCCGAGGTCCTTGGTGGCCGTGCGCTGGCCGGTCAGGTCGGTCTCGGTGAGGACGGCCAGCTTGAGGACCGGGTCGACGAAGCCGTTGTCGAGGGCGCCGCAGGACACGTGGACGAGGGCGGGCTCGATGGCGGTGAGGTCCGCGTCGAGGCGGGCGGCGATGCCCTCGCCGCCGAGCACCTCGACGGTACGGGCCGCCGGGCCGTGGCCCTCGGTGAGGTAGACGGTGCGCCAGCCGGCGGCGAGCCAGCCCTTGGTGTCGGCGAGGGCGCGGGCGGTGTCGCCGCGGTAGGCCTCGGGGGCGTGCATGCCGAGCTTGAGGGTGTCGGAGGACAGCTCCTCGTCGGCGGCGAACGGGGACACCGTCCACCACATCATGCCGAGTTCGCGGGCCCGGTCGCGGACGTCCGCGATGCCCCACAGGGAGGCCGCGCCGACGTCGATCGGGGCCTCCCCGCCGCCGGCGGTGGCCGCCCAGGAGGCCTGGAGGAACTCCTGGCTGGTGGCCACCAGGTCGGCGGCCCGGGTGCGGACCCGTTCGGGGTCGCAGACCACGGCCATCGCGCCGGCCGGCAGTACGTCGAGCAGCAGCTCCATGTCGTCGACGAGGACCGGGGCGAGGGACTCCATGCCCTCGACGGCGATCCCCTCGGCGATCTTGCCGAGGAGTTCGCCGAGTTCGGGGTGGGCCTCGGCGAGGACCGCGGCCCGCTCCCGCACCTCGGGGGTGAGCAGCAGTTCGCGGCACGGCGGTGCCCACAGGCCGTGCTCGGCGATCTCCAGGGAGCGCTGGTCGGCGACCTTGAAGTAACGGATCTCCTCGACGTCGTCGCCCCAGAACTCGATGCGCAGGGGGTGTTCCTCGGTGGGCGGGAACACGTCGAGGATGCCGCCGCGGACGGCGAACTCGCCGCGCTTCTCGACCAGCTCGACCCGGGCGTACGCGGCGGCCGCCAGCGCCTCGACGACCTCGCCGAGGTCGGCGCTCACGCCCTGCCGCAGGGCCACGGGCACCAGGTCGCCGAGCCCCTTGACCTGCGGCTGGAGCACGGACCGGATCGGGGCGACGACCACCGACACCGGGCCTGCGGCCGGGTCGTCCTTGCTGGGGTGCGCGAGCCGGCGCAGCACGGCCAGCCGGCGGCCGACGGTGTCGCTGCGCGGGGACAGCCGCTCGTGCGGCAGGGTCTCCCAGGACGGGTAGTCGACGACCTCGTCGGCCGGCAGCAGCGACCGCAGCGCGGCGGCCAGGTCCTCGGCCTCCCGCCCGGTGGCGGTGACGGCGAGCACCGTCCGCTCGGTACGCCGGGCCAGCGCGGCCACGGCGAAGGGCCGCGCGGCGGCAGGCCCGACCAGGTCGACGTGCATCCGGTTGCCGTCGACGGCCGCCTTGACGGCCTCCCCGAGCGCGGGGTCCTGAATGACGGCATCGAGCAGACCGTGCAGGCTCATGAGGGCTTTCCGTCCGGGGAAGGGGCAGCAGGGCAGATTCGCGGGCAACGCGAAGGGCCCGACACGTCGCACGGGCCGGGGGTTCCCAGGTTACGACGTGGGCCCGTCACTCGCCCGAGGGATTGCGGTCACTCGTCAGGGTGAGCGAGATGGCGCAGATGGGGCCCGTCCAGCTAGCCTAAGTCCAGCACTTAGTCCACTCTGTGTCTTGAGAGGCCGCCATGGAAGCAGCCAGGCAGTACAACGTGCACGAGACGAAGACCCACCTCTCCAAGATCCTGGAACTGGTGGCCACCGGCGAAGAGGTGATCATCAGCAAGTCCGGGGAGCCGGTCGCGAAGCTGATTCCGTTGGCGTCCAAGGTCCG
The DNA here is from genome assembly GCF_020532645.1 of Streptomyces bambusae. Lineage (GTDB taxonomy): Bacteria > Actinomycetota > Actinomycetes > Streptomycetales > Streptomycetaceae > Streptomyces > Streptomyces bambusae. Next base: position 12,923 of record NZ_JAJAUZ010000019.1, on the reverse strand, counting down.
CCGGACGGACCGGGGGTCGCTGACCGAGCCCGTCACGTTCCGCGACGACTTCGACGACATGTCCGACGACCCGGGCTTCGCAGAGGCCTTCGGCCTGCTTCCGGAGGAGCGAGCGTGAAGCTGCTGGCGGACACCCACGTCGTGGTGTGGTGGCTCATGGACTCTCCCGAGCTGTCGGCGGAGACCAAGGACCTGCTCGACACCGAGGAGCTGGCGTACGTCAGCGCCGTCACGCCGTGGGAACTCGCGGTCAAACAAGCCATCGGGAAGCTGGACGGCCCGGCGGACCTGCCGGAACGGGTGCGGGACTGCCAGCTCAAGGCTCTGCCCGTGACGGGCCTCCACGGCACCCGGGCGGGCCGCCTGCCCCCGCACCACCGCGACCCCTTCGACCGGATACTCGTCGCCCAGGCGCAGACCGAAGGGCTCACCCTCGTGACGCGCGACAAGTTCATCCCGCTGTACGACGTGCCCGTCCTCGCCGTCTGAGCAGCGCAGCCGCTCCCGGCCCCGGTCCCGCAGTGTTCACGCTGCGGGACCGGGGCCTTTTCGTGTCCCGTTCGAAAAAGTTGCGGGGGCGTGTCAACCGGAGTGGGGGTCCCGGGCGTATACCGCGTGAGATCTGTCCACCACCGGGAGCACTTTTGACCGTCGAGGAGTTCGAGGAGTTCTACGCTCACTCCGCTCAGCAGCTGGTGGGACAGGTCTATCTGATGACCGGCGACCTGCACGAGGCGCAGGACGTGGTGCAGGAGGCGTTCGTACGGGCCTGGGGGCGGCGGGGCCGGCTGAGCCGGGACGCCGGGCCGGAGGCCTGGATCCGGACGGTCGCGTGGCGGCTGGCGGTCAGCCGGTGGCGGCGCCGCCGGCGGGCCTCGGAGGCCTGGCGGGAGCGGCACGAGGGCGACCCGGCGGTGCCGGGCCCGGGGCCGGGCACGGTCGCGCTGGTCACCGCGCTGCGGGCACTGCCGGACCGGCAGCGCCGGGTGGCCGTCCTGCACTACGTCTGCGACCTGACCGTCGAGCAGGTGGCGGCCGAGACCGGCATCGCGGCCGGCACCGTCAAGACCCATCTGTCCCGCGCGCGAGCCGCGCTCCGGCCCCACCTGGAGGAGGTCCCCGATGCCTGACCGGCTGTCCGAGGCGCTCAAGCACGCCGCCCGGGACGCGGGGCGGCAGGCCGTGCCGCCCGACGTGGCGCACGTGGTGCGGCGCGGCAGGGCACGGCACCGGCGGCGGCTGGCACTGGTGGCGGCCGGGGCGGTGTGCGTGCTGGGCATCGGCGGCGCGGCGGCCGGGCTGTCGCTGGGCTCGCAGACGGAGCCGGTGCGGCCGGCCGCGCCGACCGGCCCGTTCTCCGACCCGCCGACCGGTTCGCCGACCCCTTCGGTGCCGCCGTCCACCGGCCCGGGCTCGGGCGCCGCGACCGGCACCGGCTCGTACGGCCCGCCGCCGACCAACACCCGCGAGCCGTCGGGCACCCCCACCCCGACCGCCACCCCCACCCCGACCGGCTCCGGGGAGCCGTCGGCCGGCCTGACCCCCAGCGGCTCCGGCACCTGGCCCGTGGGCTCCTCGCCCCGGCCGCCGGGCGGGGCGGAGGCACGTTCCGGATCGGACGCGTACGCTCCTTCGGACCCGGTCGTCGCCGGCCCGCCGCCGGAGGCGGGCCCGGCACCGGTGCCGCCGGGGGCCGCCGCGTCCCCGTCGGTCTTCGCCCTGGCCCTGACCACGCCGGCCCGCTGACCCCGACCCGAGGATCCCCTCCCATGCCTTCCCCCGACCTCGGCCACCCGGACCCGGGCCGCCTCCCCGCCCCCGAGCCCGACCGGGCTCCCGACCCCGGTACGGCCCCCGAGCCGCCCGTACCGGCCGCCGCCCCGGCCGGGCCCGCCGTCCGCGTGCCCGCCCCGCGGGCCGCCGGGGCCGCGGCGGCCCCGCCCGCGCCCCCCATCCCGCGGCCGGCCCGGCTGCGCCGGGTCGTGGCCGTCGTGCGCCGCGACCCCGGTCCGTACCTGCTCTCGCTCGGCCTGTTCCTCGCGTACACGCTGGTCAGCGTGTTGCGGTACCGGCGGATGGAGACGCTCTCCTGGGACCTGGGGATCTTCGAGCAGGCGATCCGCGGGTACGCGGGGCTGCAGGCGCCGATCGCCGATCTGAAGGGGCCGGGGACGCACATACTCGGGGACCACTTCAGCCCGGTGACCGCGCTGATCGCCCCCTTCTACCGGGTGTTCCCGACCCCGGTGACCCTGCTCGTCGTGCAGGCCGCCCTGTTCGCGCTGGCCGCGATACCCGTCACCCGGGCCGCCTCCCGGCTGCTCGGGCGTCCCCGGGGCCTGGCCCTCGGGCTGGCCTTCGGCCTGTCCTGGGGCGTGCAGCGGGCCGTCGACTTCGACTTCCACGAGATCTGCTTCGCCGTCCCCCTGATCGCGTTCGCCCTGGAGGCGCTGCTCGCGTCCCGGTACCGGGCGGCCCTGCTGTGGGCGCTGCCGCTGGTGCTGGTCAAGGAGGACCTCGGGGTCACCCTGGCCGCCGTGGCGACCGTCGTCGCCCTCCGGGCCCGGCGGGACGATCCGCGGGCCGCCCGCTGGGCGCTGGGCACCGCCCTGTTCGGGCTGGCGGCCGCCGTCCTCGTCTTCACGGTGGTCATCCCCGCCTTCAACACGGCCGGCGACTACGACTACTGGACCAAGCTCGACCACAGCGGCAACGGTCCCCTCGACGGCCTCGGCACCAAGTTCCGCACCCTGCTGTGGGTGCTCGTCCCCACCACCGCCCTGCTGGCCCTGCGCTCCCCGCTCCTGCTGGTCGCGCTGCCCACCCTCGGCTGGCGGATGCTCTCCGGCGACGACCACTACTGGGGCACCGACTGGCACTACAGCGCCGTGCTGATGCCGGTCGTCTTCCTCGCCCTCGCCGACGCCCTCGACCGCACCCGCCGCAGCCCCCGCCCCCTGGTGCGGGCGGCCGCCCTCCAGGTGCCCGCCGCGGTCGCGGCCGCCGCCCTCGCCCTGACCCCGTCGCTGCCGCTGGCCGCGCTGACGGAGGGGCGTACGTACGGGAAGAGCGAGCGGGTCCGGGACGTGGAGGCGCTGCTGGCGCGGATCCCGGACGGGGCGAGCGTGGAGGCCGACGTCGGCCCGATCGCCCGGCTGACCTCGCGCTGCCGGGTGTTCTGGATCGGCGGCACCCGCGGTGTGGTCCCGGACTGGATCGCGGTCGACAACTCCTCGGGCTGGGTGCCCGACCCGCTGGAGTACGCCCGCCAGCTGCATCCGGAGGCCCGGTTCGAGCAGGCCGGCGCCGCCCACGGCTACGTCCTGATGCGCCGGGTCTGACCCGCGTACGCGAGAACGGGCGGGGCCCGGTGCGCCGCACTCGGCACACCGGGCCCCGCCCGTCGGGCGTCGTCCGTGCGGACTACTCGCTGGCGATCGCGTTCAGCACGTTCATCCGGCCCGCCCGGAACGCCGGGACCAGCGCGGCGAACAGGCCCACGAAGGCCGAGCCGACGAACACGGTGAGGATGGTCCCCCACGGGATCTCCAGCACGTTCAGCCCCTCCAGCGCGAGCAGCTTCTGCGCCGTGGCGCCCCAGCCCATGCCCAGGCCGAGGCCGAGCAGGGCGCCGAAGAGGGCGATGACCACCGATTCCAGCCGGATCATGCGGCGCAGCTGGCGGCGGGACAGGCCGATGGCGCGCATCAGGCCGATCTCGCGGGTCCGCTCGACCACCGACAGCGCCAGGGTGTTCACCACGCCGAGGACGGCGACGATGATCGCGAGGGCCAGCAGGCCGTAGACCATGTTCAGCAGCTGGCCGACCTGGTCCTTGAGGGTCTGCTTGTAGTCGGCCTGGTTGAGCGCCTTGTACTGCGGGTACTTCGCGAGCGCCGTCTTCATCTCGGCGTACGCGGCGTCGGCCCGGCCGTCCTCGGCCTTGGCGAGCAGCATGAACGGTGCCGGCAGCTTGTCCGCCGGGACGTACTGGCGGGCGGTGGCGGTGCTGACGTAGATCGCGCCCTTGTCGAGGCTGCCCTCGTCCGAGGTGATCGCGGTGACCTTGAGGGAGGCGGTCCGGCCGTCCTGGAAGGCGACCTTCACCGGGCTGCCGACCTTGACTCCGTGCTCCTTGGCGAAGCCCTCGCCGACGGCCATGGCGTCCTTGCCGTACGCCGCCGCGTGCTCGCCGGCGACCATCTTGCGGCGCACGTCCTGCGGGTACGTCGGGTCGGTGACGGACAGGCTCTCGCCGGAGGTGCGGCCGTCGGGCGTGGTCAGCTTCGCCTCGACGATCCGGTACGCGGTGACGTGGTCGAGCCCGGCGGTCTTCTGCACGGCCTGCTGGGCCTGCGGCACGAGCGGGACCGGCGCGCCGCCGGCGGGCTGGACGATGAAGTCGGCGCCCACGGACCGGTCCAGCTCGGCGGTGGCGGAGGCCACCATGGAGGAGCCGACCACGGACAGGCAGGCGACCAGCGCCAGGCCGATCATGAGCGCGGCACCGGTGGCACCGGTACGGCGCGGATTGCGCAGCGCGTTGCGCTCGGCGAGCCGGCCGACGGCGCCGAAGGGCCGCAGGACCACGCCGGAGAGCACCTTGACCACGGCGCCGGCCAGCAGCGGGCCGATCACGATGAAGCCGATCAGGCTGAGGACGATGCCGAGGCCCAGCCACAGCGAGCCCTCGGCGGCCTTGTCGGCCTGTCCGGCGAGGAGCAGCGCGCCGCCGCCGGCGGCGGTGAGGACCGCGCCGAGGCCGCCGCGGAGCCAGCCGGCCTTGCGGTCGGCGGGGGTGCCGGCGTCGCGCAGGGCGGCCATCGGGGAGACCTTGCCGGCCCGGCGGGCCGGGATGTAGGCGGAGACGACGGTGACGACGACGCCGAGGACGATGCCGACGACGGGCGTGGTCCACAGGACGGTCAGGTCGTCGGTGGACAGGTTCATGCCCATCTGGCCCATGAGCTTCATCAGGCCGACGGCGAGGCCGACGCCCGCGCCGACGCCGAGGAGCGAGCCGACGACGCCGAGCAGGAAGGCCTCGACGAGCACGGAGCGGTTGACCTGCTTGCGGTCGGCGCCGATGGCGCGCATCAGGCCGATCTCGCGGGTGCGCTGGGCGACCAGCATGGAGAACGTGTTGAAGATGAGGAAGATGCCGACGAGGAAGGCGATCCCGGCGAAGCCGAGCATCGCGTACTTCATCACGTCGAGGAACGCGCCGATGTCCTCGCGGCCGCTGTCGGCGGCCTCCTTGGCGGTCTGGAGCTTGAGGGTGCCCGCGCCGAGGGCGGTGTCGACGTTCCGCTTGACCTGGTCGTCGGTGAAGCCGGGCTTGGCGGTGATGTCGATGTTGGTGAACACGCCGGTGGTGCCGAGCAGTTCGCGCTGGGCGGTGGGCATGTCGAAGTAGACGATGGTGGCGCCCGGGTTGGTGACCTTGAAGTCGGCGATGCCGGAGATGCGGGCGCGGAAGTCGCCGGTGACGGCGATGGTGCGCAGCTCGTCGCCGATCTTCAGGTGGTGCTTGCCGGCGGTGTCCGCGTCGACCATCACCTCGGTGGGGCCGCGCGGGGCGTGGCCGGAGGCGATGGCCATGGTCTTCAGTTCGCGGTCGCTCCAGCCGACCGCGATGGTCGGGGCGCCGGTGCTGGAGCCCATGTTCTCGTTGCCGGCGTTGACGACGGTCACGGAGGTGGAGACGACGGAGCCGGCGGCCTGCTCGACGCCTTGGGCGCCGGCCGCCTTCGCGACGAGCGCGGCGGGCAGCGTCTCGGGGCGGCCGGTCTTGCTGGGGTCGCCCGGGTCGGAGCCCTTGGGGCTGACGGTGACGTCGGCGGCGGTGGAGGCGAAGAGCTTGTCGAACGTCGTGTTCATGGTGTCGGTGAACACGAGGGTGCCGCAGACGAAGGCCACGGAGAGCAGGACCGCGATGGCGGAGAGCGCCATCCGCCCCTTGTGCGCGAGGAAGTTGCGCATCGAGGTCTTGAGCACGGTCATGACGTCCGCCCGCGCGCGTCGAAGTCCTTCATGCGGTCGAGGACCTGGTCGGCCGTCGGGTTGAACATCTCGTCGACGATCCGGCCGTCGGCCAGGTAGAGCACGCGGTCGGCGTAGGAGGCGGCGACCGGGTCGTGCGTGACCATGACGATCGTCTGGCCCAGCTCGTCGACGGAGCGGCGCAGGAAGCCGAGGACTTCGGCGCCGGCGCGGGAGTCGAGGTTTCCGGTCGGCTCGTCACCGAAGATGATCTCGGGGCGGGCGGCGAGGGCCCGGGCCACCGCGACGCGCTGCTGCTGGCCGCCGGAGAGCTGGGTGGGCCGGTGCTTGAGGCGGCCGGCCAGGCCGACGGTCTCGACGACGCGGTCCAGCCACTCGCGGTCCGGTCTGCGGCCCGCGATGTCCATGGGCAGCGTGATGTTCTCCAGCGCGTTCAGGGTGGGCAGCAGGTTGAACGCCTGGAAGATGAAGCCGATCCGGTCCCGGCGCAGCTGGGTGAGCTTCTTGTCCTTGAGCCCGGTGATCTCGGTGTCGTCTATGTGGATCTGGCCGCCGGTCACCGTGTCCAGCCCGGCGAGGCAGTGCATCAGCGTGGACTTTCCGGAGCCGGACGGGCCCATGATCGCGGTGAACTGGCCGCGCATGATGTCCACGTCCACGTGGTCGAGGGCGACGACCCGGGTCTCGCCGGTGCCGTACGCCTTCACGACCTGGCGCGCCCGCGCCGCGACGGCCGTCCGCCCGCCCGTACCCCCGTGCCGGGGAATGGTCACAGCCGTAGTCACGGTTCTCTCCTCGTCTTCGTGCCTGGTGTGCTTCAACGTCGTGTGCGTCGAGGTCGTGTGATGTGAGTCTGCTGCCGGGCGGCCCCCCGCCGCCCTGGTGCCCGGAGGTGTCTTCTCCGGGGGGTTAGCCCCACCCCCGTCGCGTAGGAACCAGTTAAAGGCCGCGGTCCCCTTCGCCGCCTCATCCGCCGGGACGAACATCCCCTGGGCCGGAGTACGGAGGTACCCCTAGGGGATGTCCGCCCTCCGGACGATCGGTTCCGGGGGCTACCCGGGCGCGCACCCCGGTGAGAAGGTGTCCCGGAGGAAGTGCGTGCACAGTGAAAGGATCTCCGTGGGGGCAGTGGCCGGCAGGGGGGAGAGCGCGGCGGGGGCGCCGGGAGCAGCGGTGTGCCGGCCGGGCCGGGCCGTGGTGGCGGCCCTGATGCTGGGCATGGCGCTGGTCGCCGTGGACAGCACGGCGGTGGCGACGGCCGTCCCGCAGATCGTCGGGGAGCTCGGCGGGTTCTCGGTGTTCTCCTGGCTGTTCTCCGGCTACATGCTCGCGGTGACGGTCACCCTGCCGGTGTACGGGAAGCTGTCGGACACGTTCGGCCGCCGGCCGGTGCTGCTGTTCGGGTCGGGACTGTTCCTGGTGGGTTCGCTGCTGTGCGCCGGCGCCTGGGACATGGGCACGCTGATCGCCGCCCGGGCCGTCCAGGGGCTGGGCGCGGGGGCGATCCAGGGCACCGTGCAGACCCTGGCCGCCGATCTGTACCCGCTGCCCGAACGGCCCCGGATCCAGGCCTGGCTGTCGAGCGTGTGGGCGACCTCCGCGCTGGCCGGTCCGGCGCTCGGCGGGCTGCTCGCCGCGTACGCCGACTGGCGGTGGATCTTCCTGCTGAACCTGCCGCTGGGCGCCCTCGCGATGCTGCTGACGGTCCGCCACCTGGCCGAGCCGGCCCGGGCCCGGGGCCCGCGGGCCCGCATCGACTGGGCGGGCGCCGCCGCCGTGTCCGCGTGCGGCGCGCTGCTGCTGTTCACCCTCGTCCAGGGCGGGGTGGCCTGGCCGTGGTGGTCCTTGCAGACGGCCGCCCTGGTGGCCGGCACCGTGGTGCTCGGCGCCGTCACCGTGGCCGTGGAGCGGCGGGCGGCCGACCCGATCCTGCCTGGCTGGGTGTGGCGCCGGCGCACGATCGCCGCGGTCAACCTGGCGATGGGCGCCCTCGGCCTGCTGATGATCGCGCCGGTGCTGTTCCTGCCGACGTACGCGCAGGCCGCCCTGGGGCTCGGCCCGGTCGGCGCCGGTTTGGTCATGACCGCGATGACGCTGAGCTGGCCGGTCTCCGCGGCTCTCAGCCAGCACGTCTACCGGCGGATCGGGTTCCGCAACACCGCCGCCCTCGGCATGTCGCTCGCCGTCCTCTGCCTGGCCGCCTTCCCGCTGCTGCCGCATCCCGCGCAGCCCTGGCAGCCGGCCCTGCTGTCGCTGGCGCTGGGCGCCGCGCTCGGGCTGTTCCAGCTGCCGCTGATCGTCGGCGTGCAGTCGACGGTCGGCTGGTCGGAGCGCGGCACGACCACCGCGTCCGTGCTGTTCTGCCGCCAGGTCGGGCAGAGCGTGGGCGCCGCGGTGTTCGGGGCCGTCGCCAACGCCACCATCGCCGCCCGGCTGGCCGGTGCGCCGGTGCCGGGGCTGCCGGAGCACCTCGACGAGGTGTCACGGGCCCTGGCCGAACCGGACTCCCTGAGCCCGGCAGCCGCCGACCACCTCACCGAGGCGGTGGTGGCCGCCGTCGACCACGTCTACCTGGGGGCGGCGGTCGCCGCCGTGGCCGCCCTGCTCGCCCTGGTCCTGGTGGCGCCGCGGAAGTTCCCGGTCCTCCCCGAACTCCGCGAGGAGCAGGCGCAGTCCGTACGGCCGTGAGGCGCCCGCGTGACCATTTCGTGATCATGGAATCCACAACTCCGCCCGGCCGCCGCGGATCCAACCGGCATGAAGAAGATCTCCCTGCTCACCGCGGCCGCCGCGACGACGGCCGCACTGGGCCTGGCGGCCCCGTACTCCCAGGCCGCCCCGGGCGCGACCGCCGCACCCCGCGAACTCCGCCTGACCGCCGCGGCCGAGCTGGCTCTGCCGGTGTACAGCGGCTCCCCGGCACCGCTGTCGAAGGAGTTCACCGTCAACCTCCGCGCCAGGACCCCGGGCAACACCGCACCGCTCAAGCGGAAGGTCGTCCTCGACTTCACTTCTCTGAAGGGCAAGGCCGACTGGGGGGTGGGCAGCCGGGACTGCCTGCGCAGCGGGAACACCGCCGTCTGTGAGGCCGCCGACGCCATCCGCACCGGCCGGGCCGTGACGAGCGTCTGGATCCGCGCGGTCAAGGGCGTGAAGTCCGGCGCCTCCGGCGAGGTCAGGGTCACCGCCACGGCGGCCGGGGCCACCGTCACACCGTGGACCGTGAAGATCCGCGTCGGCGGCCCCGACCTGAAGGTCTCCCGCGGCGCCCTGCCCGCCCAGTCCGAGCCCGGCGCGACCGTGCCGCTGCCCGTCGGCGTCACCAACAAGGGCACGGAGCCCGCCAGGAGCCTCCTGGTCTGGCTGCGCACCACCAACGGACTCGACTTCGCCAAGCAGTACGGCAACTGCGCGTACGGCGTGCACCCGGACCGCAAGGCCGCCCTGTGCCGGATCCCGGCCGCCATCCCCGTCGGCACCACCTGGCGGCTGGCCGAGGCGCCCACCGTCAAGGCCAACCCGCAGGCCGGCGGCGAGCGGATCGACTACGGCGTCTTCGCGGACACCTCCGCGACCCGCAGCAGGCTCCGCAAGGGCGGCACGTGGACCCAGGGGACCGGCCCCGACCTGAAGCTGACGAAGGTGCTCGCGGCCCCGCTGCTCGTGGACCTGGAGGAGGCCGACAACTGGACCTCCGCCCGGCTGAACGTCGTGCGCCCCGCGGAGTTCACGGCCGTCGGCGGCGCGGTGCGGGCCGGCGCCGGACAGACCGTCGACGCCTCCTTCGGCTTCGACTTCAAGGGTCCCGCCAAGAGCTCGACCGACGAGGACTTCGAGCTGGTCACCCGCATCACCCTGCCGGCCGGCGTACGGGCCGTGGCGGTGCCCGCGGAGTGCCGGCCCGCCGGGCAGCGGGGCGCGACGGCCTACCTCTGCGTCCAGAGCCCCCGCACCTACACGGCCGGCGACAAGGCCCGGTACGCGTTCCGGCTGACGGTCGACCGGCCGGCGGCCGGCGCGACGGGCGAAGCGTGGCTGTACCGGCAGCACCACACCGAGAACCCGGACGTCCCCCAGCCCGGCCCGCAGCGCCCGGCGGGCGACACCAACGCCGCGGACGACCGGGCGGCGATCACGGTCGCCGCGCCGTAGGTCCTGCCGTCCGACGCAGTCTTGACCCTTTCGTGATCATGGAATCCACAACTCCGCCCGGCCGTCGCGGATCCAACCGGGCATGAAGAAGATCTCCCTGCTCACCGCGGCCGCCACGGGGGCGGCCGCGCTGGGTCTGGCTGTGCCGTACGCCCAGGCCGCGCCGGCGCCGGCGCCCCGCGAACTCCGCCTGACCGCCGCCTCCCACGTGGCCCTGCCGGTCCACGACGGGTCGGCCGATCCCGCGCAGAAGTCCTTCTCGGTCTCCCTGCGAGCCAAGGTGAAGGGCGACAACTCCCGCGTCCACTACCGGGTTTCCTTCGACCTCACCGCCCTGAAGGGCAAGGTCGACGCGAAGGTCTGGTACGGCGGCAACAGCTGCAGGCGCACCGGCGACACGGCCGTCTGCGAGTCCGACACCGGCGTCTACGACGCCGCCAAGGTCGCCATCGTGAAGCTGCGCCCGGCCAAGGGCGCGGCGTCCGGATTCACCGGCGCCATCAAGATCAGCGGTGAGGTCGCCGGCGCCACCGTCACGCCGTGGACCACCAAGGTCCAGTTGGGCGGCCCGGACCTCGCCATGCGCCCGAGCGGTCTGCCGCTGCACGTGGACACCAAGCCCGGCGCGTCGTTCGCGCTGCCGGTCGCCTTCTCCAACAAGGGCACGGAGCCGGCCGAGGGCCTCCTGGTCCGCCTTTCCGCCACCCCGGGCCTGGACATCGCCCACGGGAAGTACGGCAACTGCCTCTACGGCACGTACAAGGACGGCTCCGAGGCCGTGCTGTGCGAGTTCTCCGGCTCCTTCGCCCCGGGCGGGTCCTGGCAGCTCGCCGCGAACCCCTCCGTCAAGGCCTCCCCCGAGAGCTTCTCCGAAGAGGTCGGCTACAGCGTGAACGAGGACACCCCCGAGGAGCGGCGGGCCTCGCTGGGCAAGGCGACCTGGACCCGGGGCACCGGCGCGGCGCTGAAGCTGAAGCCCGCGGCCGCCGCGCCCACCGCGCTGTCCCTCGACCTGAACCCGTACGACAACGGGAAGTACCACTACGTCCGCGTCGACAACCCGCGGGACTACACCGCCGTCGGCGCCACCCTGAAGGGCCGCCCCGGCGAGACGGTCGCGGCCTCCTTCGGCTTCGACTTCAAGGGCCCGGGCCGGACCGGCACGAACGACGAGTCCCAGCTGGTCACCCGGGTGACGCTGCCGGCCGGCGTGAGCGTCGTGAAGCGGCCCGCGGACTGCGAGCCCGTCAAGAACCGGACGGCCGGCACCGTCTGGTACCGCTGCGTCAAGCCGCCGCAGTCCTTCAAGGCCGGCGCGCAGGTCCGCTTCCCGTTCAAGCTGAAGATCGACCGGATCGTCGCGGGTGCCAAGGGCCAGGCCTGGTTCTACCACCAGCTGCCGACCGTCGACCCGGACGCCCCGAACGCGGGCCCGCAGGTCCCGGCGGGCGACGACCCGGCCGACAACCGGGCGAAGATCACGGTCGTCCGGCGGTAACCCCGCGGACGGCGATGGCGCCGAGGAGGAGGCCGGGGTCCCTGCGGGGGTCCCGGCCTCCTCCGCGTACGGGGGCGGGCGGAGAGCCGGCCTTGTCATGTACCGGGGCGGGCGGTAGACCAGAGGCGGAGACCGGTACGTCCTGTGCCGGTACGGGAGTTGACAGTGGGGCGGGCGGAGCGGACGTGGGTGCGCAGGCGTGGGTGACCTGGGTTGCGGTGGCGGTGGCCGTGGCGGGGACGGCGGGCCTGCTGTCCTGGAAACAGCCGATGCTCGGCAAGGACGGCCGCTGGTCCACGTCCCGGACCTTCGCCCTGGCCTGGTCGCTGGTCGTCGCCTGGATGCTGCTGACCCTGCTCGCGTACGCGCTGGCGAGCGGTAAGGGGCTGGACTGGTTCGCGGGCGACGACGGGCCGCTGGCGCCGCTCGCCCCGCTGTACCTGCTGCTGCTCGGGGGGCCGTACCTGGCGCTGTTCGGAGCGAAGGGGATCGTCGGGGCGCGGGTCGAGCACGGGCGGCTGATCAAGCCGCGCAGCACCGGGCGGGCGAGTGTCCGGGAGCTGGTGAACAACGATGCGGGGACGCCTGATCTGGCCGACTTCCAGTACGTCCTCTTCAACGGCGTGGCGCTCGCGTACGTCGTCATCCCGTTCGTGCTCGACGTGGGGGCCGGGCTGCCGGACCTGCCGGAGGAGGTGGCCCTCCTCACCGGGGGGCCGGCCCTCGCCTACCTGACGAACAAGGTCGTCAGCCGGCCGATCCCCGTGATCACGTCCGCCGTCTACTCCGGCGGTGAGCTGCACGTCACCGGGGCGGGCTTCCGGCCGGGGCAGGCGCCGCCCGTGCTGCTGCTGGACGACCGGCCGCTCACCGTCACCCAGGCCACGGACACGTCGGTGACGGCGCCCGTCTCGGAGCCCGGTCCCGCCGCGACGGTCACCCTCACCACCTCCACCCTCCTCCAGAGCAACCCGTCCCCCATCACCCACCCGGCCCCCGTCCCGCAACCCCGCACGCCGTAGCCGCGGCGGCACGCGGCGCGGCTCGGGCGAAACCTCCGCGGCACCCTCCGGCCCCGCCGGGCCGACTTCGGCTCCGCCGCGCCCCCTCCGGCTCCGCCGACCCATCCGGCCTTGGCGGGCCAATTCCAGCCCCCTGGGGCTGGGCAGTTTGAGGCGAGCCGGGCCCATTCCAGCCTCGCCGGCGTTTGAGGCGCGGGGGCCCGGGGGCAGAGCCCCCGAAACCCCGACCCTGCGGGGCTGTTGCCCCC
>NZ_JAJAUZ010000018.1 GCF_020532645.1 Streptomyces bambusae | reverse complement strand
TTACGGTGCGGGGCTTTTCTGCGTTCACGGCCAGGTTGCTGCGGTCTTGGGTACGCTGAGGTTCCCCAAGGTTCCCTCAGGGAGGACGGGATGACGGCACAGCACGCCGAGGGCGACAGCCCGCTGATCCCGCAGCCGGCCATGACGCGGGAGGCTCTCCGCGACGCCGTGCGGCGCATCGACATGGGAAGCCTCGGCGAGTTCGACCGTGACTGCCACGAGGCGTTCGATCGTGCGGCCGAGACGGGGGCGATCAACCCGCTGCGGTTCTTTCTCATCAAGTGGGCTACCCATGTAGCCATCCACCGCTGGCCCGCCCGCAGCCGTGCTTTGGCAGACGCCGAGCGGATCGTCGGTTCGGCGGACACCTCGGAAGAGCAGTTCCGGGCGGCCATGGCGGCGAGCGCCCGTCTCCTCTCCGACGCTCAGCAAGAGCTCGGTATGTGAACTCCCGGGGGGAGGGCGCCGAGAACGACCAGGGCTGGGCATGGGAGTGCGACCCGAGCCGGGTCTGGGTCATCGGTGACATGTCGGCGGAGCAGTAGGGCCTCGTGGGGCACGTGATGGACGGCCTCGTCGAGCTTGCCTCGATGGGCCTCGACCCGAAAGACGGCAGTCTCCACGAGGACTCCCACGCTATGCGCCTCCGTACTTATGAGGACGAGCACCTCCTGATCTGGTATCAGGCCATCGCCCATCGGAAGCGGGTCTACCTGAAGCGGGTGAATCTCTGATTCCGGCAGGCGCGGGCAGGCCGTTGAGCGGGTGCACCTAGGATCCCTGCATGATCGAACAACAGACTCAGTGTGTGGTGCGGGCGGTACGGGCCGATGAGTGGGAGAGGGTGCGGGATCTGCGGATCGAGGCGTTGAAGGATCCGGCGGCGCCCGTGGCGTTCCTGGAAACCCTGGCGCAGGCCGAGGGGCGGGAGGATTCCTTCTGGCAGGACCGGGCGGCCGGGGCTTCGCACGGGACCTCGGTGCGGCAGTTCATTGCCGAGGACGCCGACGGGACCTGGGTGGGGTCGGTGACGCTGCTCGTGGAGCGGGCCGGCGACCAGGATTTCTTCGAGGGGAAGATCGAGGGCGACCAGGGGCACCTGGTGGGGGTCTACGTGCGGCCCGAGCACCGGGGGACCGGTGTCATCGAGGCGCTGTGCGAGGCCGCGCTGGAGTGGGGCTTCGGGCTGGAGGAGCCCGTGCTGGAGCGCGTACGGCTCTTCGTGCACGAGGACAACGGGCGGGCGCAGGCGTTCTACCAGCGGTTCGGGTTCGAGTTCGCCGGCAATGCGGTGCCCTTCCCCGAGGGGGACGGGGCGATGGAGCTGGAGCTCGCCATCGCGCGGCCCGCGTAACCGTCGGGTCAGGCGGGCGGGAGGTCTGCCTCCGGCCAGCGGGTGCGGGCCTGCTCGCGGCTGCGGCACAGGGCCAGCAGCGGGAGCGGGGCGTCGGACAGCAGCCGGGGGAGGTCAGGGAGCGGGGCCACCGCGGCCACGTCGTCCAGCACGAGCGTCACTGGTGGGTCGAGCCGACCGTCGGATGACCGTGCGGCCATGCGGCGGCCGTGCTCGACCACGCTCGCGGTGAGGGCCGTCAGCAGAGGCATTGCGCCGGGCCGGGTCCGGGGATCCTCGATCGGTTCACCCACCACATAGAGCGTCCCCCCTTCATCCATGAAAGATGCCAGCGTGAGCGAATCCGTTCGATTCGGGTTGCAGGCCTCGCGGATGTGGATGGAGGACAGGCAGGACAGTGCCCGCGCGGTCAGCTCCTGCGCGATCTCGCGGCGCTCCGGGTGGGCGGTGAGGGCGTTCTCGAACTCGCCGGCCAGGCCAGGGGCGGCCTTCGGGTGGGTCCGCAGGATGCGTACGGGTTCGTGGGCGCTGCCGCCCTGGGCCCAGCGGTGCACCTGTTTGAACGGCCGGTCGTCGAGTGCCGCCGCGTGCAGCCAGCTCCGCAGGAGCGTTTCCGCGGTGTCGGCGACGGCGGCGTCGATCCGGGCCTGCGGCCGTACGGGGGCCAGCAGGGCGGCGGCACGGGCCGCGGCGGTGTCCCGGTCGGTGCAGCCGGTGCCGGGGTGCCAGTGCATGCGCGCCGGGGTGTCGCACAGGTGCGAGGGGTCGTAGAGGAGCACCGGGCCGAGCTTGGCCCGGGCGTCCTTGGTCTCGGCCCACAGCGCCGGCGAGGAGGTCACGACCAGCACGGCCCCCTCGGCCTCGCCGATCCGCTGCGCGGCCATGGGGAGGCGCTCGGCGGGACTCCCGTAGCGGAGGCCGGTGGCAGCCGCCGGGACCGGCGCGGATACGAGGTCGTCCCTCGCGGCGTGCTGCTTCCGGAGCGGGTCCGGGCCGGGCTGCCGTACGTGAGCCGGTCCGGGTGCCCGGCCGGGTGCCCGGCCGTGCGGTTCCGGGATGCGCGGCAGGGGCTCGTCCGGGTGGCGGGTGGGGTCCTGCTCCTCCGCCCAGGCCCAGAAGCGGTCCGGGTCCTCGTCGGGCAGCGAGCCGGCGGGGAGTCCGTCGGCCGCGTCGGCGCGGGCGGGGAGTCCGTCGGCCGGGGCCCGGACCGGATCCGCGGCGCCCTGCCGCCCCGCCGGTGCCGCGGCCGGGATGCGGTCCGTGCGCCTTCGCCCGCGGCCCGGCGCGGACTTCGGCGCCTGCCGGGGCGGCAGCCCGTCCGCCGCGGCCGGGTCCATGGCCCGTTCCATCCGGGCCCGGGCCCGCCGGGCCTTCGTCCGGGCGACCACGCCGATGGCGAAGACGGTCAGGACGAACAGGACCAGCAGCTCGCTGAGGAAGATGCCCCAGAACAGGCCCCAGTTGGAGAGGTCCGCCGGGTCGGTGGCCGGCCAGGCAGCGGCCATGTCGTGGGGCTGCTTTATCAGCGAGCGGACGGCGTCCGGGGTGTTCATGAAGGTCACCGTCGAGGGCCAGGACCCCCGGGCGAACAGGGCTGCCAGGCCGGTGGCCGTCCATACCAGGACGGCCAGGCCGAGCAGGAAGGCCAGCAGCCCCACCAGCAGTCCGTCGGGGATGCCGCCCCGCTCGCCGGAGCCGTCACGTGCCATGTCACGCCACCGTGGATTCCGCGGATTCGCCGTTCATCTGACGCTCGATCAGCAGGGCCCGTTCCTCCGCCTCCAGTTCGGCCGCCAGCACGTCCTCGGGGACCGGGTGGGACGGGGCCGAGGACTCCGTCATGGCGCGGTCGGTGTAGACGAGTGGGCGTTCCGCTTCCGTGATGAGGTGTTTGACCACCTGGACGTTGCCGTTGACGTCCCAGACGGCGATGCCGGGGGTCAGGGTCGGGATGATCTCCACCGCCCAGCGGGGCAGGCCGAGGACCCGGCCGGTGGCACGGGCCTCGTCGGCCTTCTGGGCGTAGATGGTGCGGGTGGAGGCCATCTTGAGGATGGCCGCGGCCTCCCGGGCGGCCGCCCCGTCCACCACGTCGGAGAGGTGGTGGACGACGGCGACGAACGACAGGCCGAGCCGGCGCCCGAACTTCAGCAGCCGCTGGAACAGCTGGGCGACGAAGGGCGAGTTGATGATGTGCCAGGCCTCTTCGACGAGGAAGATCCGTTTCTTCCGGTCCGGCCGGATCCACGTGTGCTCCAGCCACACCCCCACGATCGCCATCAGGATCGGCATGGCGATCGAGTTGCGGTCGATGTGGGACAGGTCGAAGACGATCAGCGGCGCGTCGAGGTCGATGCCGACCGTGGTCGGGCCGTCGAACATGCCTCGGAGGTCGCCGTCGACCAGCCGGTCGAGGACGAGGGCGACGTCGAGGCCCCAGGCGCGTACGTCGTCTATGTCGACGTTCATGGCCTCCGCCGACTCCGCCTCCGGGTGGCGCAGTTGCTCCACGATGTCGGTGAGGACGGGCTGCCGGTCGAGGATGGTCTCGTTGACGTAGGCGTGTGCGACCTTCAGTGCGAAGCCGGAGCGCTCGTCGAGGCCGTGCCCCATCGCGACTTCGATGATGGTGCGCAGCAGGGCGAGCTGCCCGGTGGTGGTGATGGCCGGGTCGAGCGGGTTGAGCCGGATGCCGCCGTCGGCGGCGGCGACGGGGTCGAGACGGATGGGAGTTATCCCCAGCTGCTCGGCGATGAGGTTCCATTCGCCGACGCCGTCCTCGCCCTGGGCGTCGAGGACGACGACCTGCCGGTCCCTGAAGCGGAGCTGGCGCAGGACGTACGTCTTCTCGAGGGCGGACTTGCCGTTGCCGGACTCGCCGAGGACCAGCCAGTGCGGGGCGGGCAGCTGCTGTCCGTACAGCTGGAAGGGGTCGTAGATGTAGCCCTTGCCGCTGTAGACCTCGCGGCCGATGATGACGCCGGAGTCGCCGAGGCCGGGGGCGGCGGTGGGCAGGTAGACGGCCTGGGCCTGGCCGGTGGAGGTGCGGACGGGCGGGCGGGTGGTCTCGACCTTGCCGAACAGGAAGCTGGTGAAGGCGTCCGTCAGCGTGGACAGCGGATCTCGCATGGCGGGTCTGCCTCCAGCTAGCGTCGGATGCCGGTGGCGAACGGCAGGGTGTTCACGAAGGCGCGGTGGTGCTCGCGGTCGCACCACTCCAGCTTCAGGTAGGACTTGCCGGCCGAGGCGCGGATGGTCCGCTTGTCGCGGGCGAGGGCTTCGGGCGAGCGCGAGGACACCGTGATGTACCCGACGAGGTTGACCCCTGCCGCGCCGCTGGCGAGATCTTCACCCCGCTGGTCGAGCCGGCCGTGGGCGGCGATGTCGCGGGGGTCGACGGTGCGGTTCATCTTGGCGGCGCGGGAGGCCTCGGCCTCGTCGTTCGTCTTCTCGGTGAGCATGCGCTCGATGGCGACCTCGGTGGGTTCGAGGTCCATGCAGACGGCGACGGTGCGGATGACGTCCGGGGTGTGGACGAGCAGCGGCGCGAGGAAGTTCACGCCGACGGGGGTCATCGGCCATTCCTTCACCCAGGCGGTGGCGTGGCACCAGGGGGCGCGGGTGGAGGACTCGCGGGTCTTGGCCTGGAGGTAGGTGGGTTCGACGGCGTCCAGCTCGGCCGGCCAGGCGTTGCGCTTGGTCATGGCCTGGATGTGGTCGATGGGGTGGTCCGGGTCGTACATGGAGTGCACGAGGGAGGCGAGGCGGCCCTGGCCGAGGGGCTGGCGGACGCGGATGTCGGCCTCGGCGAGGCGGGCGCAGATGTCGGTCAGCTCGCGGGCCATGACGACGGCGAGGCCGGCGTCCTTGTCGATCCTGCGGCCCTTCTGCGGGGTGGCGGCGCGGGCCATGGCGTGGGCTTCGGCGGCCAGCTCGCGGGTGTAGTGCATGCAGGCGACGAGGTAGGCGCGGTGCTGCTCGGACGAGGTGGACACCATGGACTGGAGCTGGTCGTACGAGTCGCGCAGCCAGCCGGGGGACTGCTGGTCGCCGCGCTGGGCGACGTCCTTGGCGTGGGCGTCGGGGTCGGCGGGCAGGGTGCGGGCGAGCATCTGGAGGCGGGTGACGAAGCCGTCGCCGTTGGCCACGTGCTTGAGGAGGGTGCCGAAGCGGTCGACGAGGGCCTCCTGGTCCTCGCTGTCGCGCAGGCCGACGCCGGGGCCCTCGATCTCGATGGCGGCGGTGACGGTGCGTCGGTCGGCGTGCAGGAGCACGGCGATCTCGTCGGGGCCGAAGGGGGCGGCGAGCCAGCTGATCCGGCCGATGCCGGGCGGCGGGCCGACCTCGACCTCGCGGCCGTCGGCGGCGCGGGTGCCGGCCTCCATGGCGGTGGAACGGTACGTCGTGCCCCGGCGGAGGGTGCGCTTGAAGCTGCGGTTGATCTCGAACCACTTGTAGAAGGTGCGGTGCTTGTACGGCACGTACACCATCGCGAGGGCGAGGACCGGGAAGCCGGCGAGCAGGACGATGCGCAGCATGAGGTGGGGGACGAGGAGTCCGCTCATCATGCCGAGGAAGGCACCCGCGATGATCAGGGAGATCTCGCCGGATTCGCGGTTCTTGCCGACGATCGCGTTCGGCCTGGCGCGGCCGATGAGATACGTGCGGCGGGGCGCGACCGGATGGATCTGGTGGGACATCTGGTGGGACTGGGCTGTCAACGCCCTTCACCTCCCTTGCCTGTGGTCCTGCTGGTGTGCGGTGTGTTCACTCCGGAGCCGCGGGGCGGGGGTGCGGCGGAGGGGACAGTTCCGCCGCCGACCCCGCCGCCACCGCCACCGCCGGACGGGCGGGAGCTGTGGGCCGCCACTCCGCCGGAGAGCGGGTTGACGGGCCGGGCTTCGCCGCCCCCGGCCCGGTGGGCACCTCGACTGCTGTGGGTCTTGATGCCCTGGGAGACCAGGGAGGCCGGGGAGCTGATGACGGCGGCGGCCTGGGCGCCGTCGGTGGCCTGCTTGCGGTTCGTACGGGCGGAGGCGATCTCGTCACCGAACCCGGGTACGAAACGGTAGATCATCGCGGAGGCGAAGATCGCGAGGAGGATGATGGCGAGTCCCGAGACGACCGCGGAGAACGCGTCGGGTCCGTCGTCGCCGGAGAGTGCGCCGGCGAGGCCGAGGACGATCACGATGACCGGCTTCACGAGGATGACGGCGATCATGATGCCGGCCCAGCGGCGGACGTGGCCCCACATGTTCCGGTCGACGAGTCCGGCGTACACGGCGGTGCCGAGCAGGGCACCCACGTACAGCAGGGCGGCGCGGATGACGAGCTCCAGCCAGAGGACGCCGGCGGCGAGGACGGTGACGAGGGCGACGACGATCAGCATGATCGGGCCGCCGCCGATGTCCTCGCCCTTCTTGAGGGCCTCGGCGAAGGAGCCGAAGAAGACGTCGGTCTGGCCGCCGGTGCCGGTGGCGATGACCTCGGTGACGCCGTCGGTGGCGGAGACGACGGTGTAGAGGATCAGCGGGGTGAAGGCGGACGCGAGGACGGTCAGCCAGAGGAACCCGATGGCCTCGGAGAGGGCGGTGGTGAGCGGTACGCCGCGGATGGCGCGCTTGGCGACGGCGAGCAGCCAGAGGACGAGCGTGAGGACCGTGGAGGCGGCGAACACGACGGCGTACTGGCGGAGGAAGACGGCGTTGGTGAAGTCGACGTTCGCCGTCCCCTTCACGGCTTCGCTGAGCTTGCCGACGATCCAGGCGGCGGCGTCGGCGCAGCCGCGGGCGAGGGAGGTGAGGGGGTCGAGGGCGTCGGTGGGGTTGGGGGCGACGTTGGAGCCGCCGTTGCGGTTGCCGGCTCCGTCGCCTTCGCAGTACTGCTTCGCCGGGCCGATCAGCAGGTCGCACCGGTTGTCTTCGTTGCCCGGCGGGGCGGAGCCGGACGGTGAAGGCGAAGGAGTGGGCGAGGGCGCAGCGAAGGCGCGTGTGCTGAGGAGGACGGCGGCTGTCTGCACAGCGGCGAGGGTGCCGGCCGCAGCCTGCATTCGGGTACGGAACTTACCGGGCATAGGTGAAGCCTCCGTACTCCTCCACGGCCTTGCTGATGTCATCGGACGTCGAGGCGGCGACGTCTCCCGGAACGGGCGCCGGGCCGTCCTTCTGCTCGTCGGAAACGACCTTCCAGGCGTTGTTCACCCAGGTCAGGTCGAAGGTCCATGTGCCCCAGCTGGTGCGCACGGGGTCGGTGCTGCGGGGGCCGGACATGCCGATGAGGCCCATGTACCAGACCGCGACCTTGGCGTTCGCCCCGTTGAAGCTCTTGATGCTGCTGCCGACCGGTACGGTCCGGCTGACGAAGGTGTTGCCCTGCGGAGGGTTACCGTTCGCGTCGAGTCCGAGACGGCGGAGGAAATCGCCCGAGTAGACGGAGTCCTGAGGGCCCTTCAGCTGCGTGGCCGCGTCCTGCGTGTAGAGGGCGTCGACGATCGCATGTCTCGATTCCTTCCTGAACATGCCGGTCGAGCCCAGCGCCACTGCGTAGTTGGAGGCCGCCGACTGCGCCCCCTGTTCGTCGTGGGCGAAGCCCGTGGGGATGCCGGCGTTCTTGCCGGTGACGGGCGCCGTGCCGGTGGCGGCGGTGGACGTGGACGAGGGCGGGGTCTCGGACTTCGCGTCGTCGGACGGTTCGCCGTCGCCCTGGTTCGCGAACGCGATGGCGGCGATCAGCAGGACGACGATGCCGACGACCGTGACGAGGCCGCGGGAGGTCCGGGCGGGTCGTCGCGGCGCGCCGTACGGGTCGCCCGCCGGCTCGGGGAGGCGGGTGCGGGTCTGGCCCGTCCCGCCGACCCGGCCGGCGGGTTCGTCGTCGTACCCGCCGTATCCGTCCTCGTGGCTCATGCCTCGTCCGCCCCCTCAGCCGATTGCAGTCCTGCGTGGTACGACGGTAGCCGGGTGGGATGCCGCGTGGACGCGGAGTGGTGAGTCGTCATCAGGAAACGCACCCTCAGGGGGCCGGTGGGGGAACGAGGCTCGGGGACGGGCGGGCGGCGGGGGTCCGGTCGCTAGACGGCCATGCCGTAGACGATCGTGAAGAGGGTGCCGAGAGAGCCGATGATGAAGACTCCGGTCAGGCCGGCCACGATCAGGCCCTTGCCCTGTTCGGCGCTGAACGTGTCGCGCAGGGCGGTGGCGCCGATGCGCTGCTTGGCCGCGCCCCAGATGGCGATGCCCAGGCAGAGCAGGATCGCCACGGCCATGACCACCTCGATCATGACCTTCGCTTCGTTGCCGAGACTGCCGAACGGCCCCCAGTTCGGGGCGATTCCGCCGATGATGGTGGTGATGTCGCCCTTTTCGGCTGCCAGGATCATGTAACTCACCGCCCCTGTTGGGTAGTTCCGTCAGCCCGTGCCCGTCGGCAGGGGTCACGCACTATCTTCGCTGATGAAACCGCCCGATTATGTCGACTTGGCGGCTCTCTTTTTGCCGTCTCTGTGCGCCGACGGCGCACGCACCCCCTCTGCACGCCCCTGACCTGCGGGCGAACGGTCCGGCGGGTGCGGATCCGTGCTTCCTTCCGCTGTCCGGGGGCGTGGCGTTGGGCCGTAGTGCTGACATTCATGCGACATTCCGTCTTTATGGTGAGATGTGCGGCGTCGGCGGGGGATGCTCCACCTTGCTTCCGGCCGAAGCGCAGGAAAGTTCGGTACGACGAAGGAGCAAGCGCATGGGTCCTGTTGCCAGGACTAGAAGTCGCACATGGGTCCTCGGCGGGTTCGTCCTGCCGCTGGCACTCGGCTTTGCGGGGTTCAGTACCCCGGTGTTCGCCGACACGGGTTCGGCCGCGGCGGCGCAGGTCGCCACCGGTGGCGGCGGTGGCGGCGGGGACAAGTGCCCCAAGCCGAAGCCGCCGCGGGGCGATGACATGAAGGCGGCGGGTGCCGCGAAGAACGCAGGTGGCGGCACCATCGTGTGTCCCGGGCCGCCCGGACCTCCGGGACCCCCCGGACCTCCCGGACGCCCGGGCGTCCAGGGCCCGCCCGGACCTCCCGGACAGGACGGCCAGCCCGGTCAGGACGGCCGGCCCGGCCCGCCCGGACCGTGCCAGAGCATCGACTCGTACATGCCCTCCGCTGCTGAGGAGTTCACCCTCGCCGTCAAGAACGGCGTGGCCTCTCTCGGTCACCGGGTGCGGCCCGAGAACATGGGTGCTCTCGGGAACTACACGTGGGATGCGTTGAACAACGGTGCCCAGGCACAGTCGTACCCGGAGAACGTGTGTACCGGCACCCTGTCCTCGCAGCGCAATGAGCTGTGGCTCAAGGTCATGACGACGGGCGGCACCGTCTATCAGACGCTCTGCACGACGAACGGCGTCGACTTCCCCATGTGCCCCAACCCGTGGGCGCAGATCATGGCGCAGCCGTAAGCCCGGGACACCGGTGACGAGGGCGCCGCGGCCGGAGCACGAGCCGGCCGCGGCGCCCCGCTGCGTTCAGGCGGGCGGCTGCCAGTGGCTTGGGCGGTCGAGGGCCGGGGGGATGTGGGTGGTGGTGTCGCCGCGGGCCGCGTTGACCTGGGCCTGGGTGAGGAAGAGGGCGCCGGTCAGGTCCGCGCCGCGGAGGTCGGCGTCGCGGAGGTCGCTGCCGAGGAGGTCGGCGGTGCGCAGGTCGCAGCCCTGGAGGTCGGCGGCGATCAGGTAGGCCCCGCGGAGGTCCGCGCCGCGCAGGTCGGTGCCGGCGAGGCGGGCGCCCATCAGGTCGGCGCCGCGGTGGTTCTTGCGGCGGCCGGGGGTGTGGGCGGCCCGGACCAGTTCGCTGACCTGGCGCAGGAGTTCGCCGGTACGGGCGCGCAGCGGGTGCGGGTCGGCGGTGGTGAGGGTGGCGGCGTCGGCGCGGGTCAGTTCCTCGACCTGTCCGAGCGTGGCGCGGAGGTCGGGGTGGAGGCGGCGGGCGGCCGGCTGGGCGAGGGCCTCGGTGAGGTACCAGAGCAGTTCGTGCAGGATCCGCATGACCGGGAAGGCGTCGAACATCTCCCGGCGGGTGTCCGGGTCCTCCCGCCAGTCGCGGCCGCCGAAGGTGATCTGCGAGATCTGCTGGCCGGCGCCGAAGCAGTCGAAGACGGTGCAGCCGCGCCAGCCGGTGTCCCTGAGGCGGTCGTGGATGCCGCAGCGGTGGTCGGTCCTGAGGTTCTTGCACGGGGTGCCGGCCGGTTTGGTGACGGGGAAGTCGGCGGAGGCGGTGAAGGGGAGGGCGGCGCAGCAGAGGGCGAAGCAGTTCTGGCAGTCGGCGCGGAGGTGGGGGCGGGGCGGGATGGGGGCCGGTGCCGGTGCCGGTGCCGGTGCCGGGGGGGTGGGGCGGCGCCGCTTTGACGGGCGGGGGGTGTCGGGCACGGTCGTTCTCTCCTGCCGGTGGGTCGTACGGTCCCATTGTCCCCGCCGCCGGGCCGTCCCTGCGGGGCTGTTCCCCACCCCGCCCCTTCCCGAACCGGGGCTCCGCCCCAGACCCCGCGCCTCAATCGCCGGCGAGGCTCAAAGCTTCGGGGCTCTGCCCCGCACCCGGGTCCTCAAGCGCCGGACGGGCTGGAGGTTGCGGGGAGGCTCAGAGGTTCGGGGCTCTGCCCCGCACCCCGGTCCTCAAGCGCCGGACGGGCTGGGGGTTGCGGGGAGGCTCAGAGGTTCCGGGCTGTGCTCCGTGCCCCGGTCTTCAAGCGTCGGACGGGCTGGGGGTTGCGGGGAGGCTCAAAGCCTCGGAAAGGCGTTGAGGCGGTGTGGGGGAGGAGGGAGCATCGGGGGATGACTGAATTGATCGCCGTGGCCGTCATCACCGTGCTCGCCGTCATAAGTCCCGGCGCGGACTTCGCGATGGTGGTCCGCAACAGCTACCTCTACGGCCGGCCCACCGGTCTGCTCGCCGCCGCCGGGGTCGCCGCCGGAGTGCTCGTGCACGTCACCTACACCATGCTCGGCGTCGGCCTGCTGATCGCCTCCTCGACCGCCCTGTTCACCGCGATCAAGCTCGCCGGCGCCGCGTACCTGGTCTACATCGGCGTACGGACCTTCCGGGCGCGCGCCGACCTCACCGTGGATCTGGAGTCGAAGCCGCAGCTCAGCCCGCTGGGGGCACTGCGCAGCGGGTTCCTGACCAACGTCCTCAACCCGAAGACCACCCTCTTCGTCGTCTCGACGTTCACGCAGGTCGTGAACCCCGGTACGCCGGTCTGGCAGCAGGCGGGATACGGCCTCTTCATGTCGTTCGCGCACCTGGCCTGGTTCGGGGCGGTCGCCCTCTTCTTCTCCGACGCGCGCCTGCGCAACCGCATGCTCAAGGCCCAGAAGGCGCTGAACCGGGCCATCGGGTCGGTGCTCGTCGGCCTCGGCGTGGGCCTGGGGTTCGCCCGCTGACCCGCGGAGGACCCTGGCCGCACGTGGTTACCCGGCGGTAGCGTTCGGGCGGGCCCGGCAGGGGACCACCAGACGTACGGGGAGGACGCGGCATGGCCGACGTGGCGGCGTTTTACGAGCGGACCGACGAGGGCCGCTACCGCTCGACCGGGCACACCCGGGGTCCCTGGGACCCGGGCTCCCAGCACGCCGGCCCGCCCGCCGCGCTGCTCGGCCGGGCCGTCGGGGAACGCCCCGGGGGCCGTACGGACATGCGGATCGCGCGGATCACGTACGAGATCCTGCGCCCGGTCCCGATCGCCCCGGTGTCCGTGACCACGACCGTGCTGCGGGCGGGCCGCAGCACGGAGCTGGTGGAGGCCGCGCTCACCCCCGAGGGCGCGGACGCGCCGGTGATGCTCGCGCGGGCGCTGCGGATCCGGACGCTGGCCGCGCCGGGGCCGGCGGTGGTGCAGGGGCCGCTGGTCACCGCGCCGGGGGAGTTGGCGCAGGCGCCGTTCTACCCCGTGCCGTGGGAGGTCGGCTACCACACGGCGATGGAGATGCGGTTCGCCGACGGCGCGTTCCTGGAGCTGGGGCCGGGGAAGTGCTGGCTGCGGATGCGGGTGCCGCTGGTGGCCGGGGACGCGCCGCGTCCGCTGGACCGGGTGCTCGTCGCCGCCGATTCCGGGAACGGGATCAGCAACGTCCTCGACTTCGGCCGGCACGTGTTCGTGAACGCCGATCTGTCCGTGCACCTGCACCGGTATCCGGTGGGGGAGTGGGTGTGCGTGGCGGCCCGTACGAGCGTGGATCCGGGCGGGATCGGCCTCGCGGACGCGCAGCTGCACGACGAGAAGGGGCCGGTGGGGCGCAGCGCGCAGTCGCTGTTCATCGCGCCGCGCTAGGACCCCGCTGGGCTCTTCCGGCCGTGCCCCTTCCCGAGCCGGGGCGGAGCCCCTGCGTCCGGGGGCCGGTCTGCGCCGGGTGGGGGAGACGGTCGGACACGAGTGCGCCAAACTGCTGTGAAGGGGTGTGCGATGGGGGAGGGTTGACGGGTGCGCAGATTCTGGGTGGCCAGTGGGGTCGGGACCGCGGTGTTCTTCTGCTTCATCGTGCTGCTCGTCGTCGGCACGTACTCGGCCGCCGCCGGGATCATGACGGGCGGGGGGCGGTTCGCCGGGCTGGCCAAGGGGGCGGTGCCGGCCAAGTACACCTCCCTCGTGCAGACCTGGGGGAACCTCTGTCCGGCCCTCAACCCGGCGCTGCTCGCCGCGCAGCTCTACCAGGAGAGCGGCTGGGACCCGGACATCGTGAGCCCGGCCGACGCGCGGGGCATCGCGCAGTTCATCCCCGACACCTGGCGGATCCACGGCATCGACGGGGACAAGGACGGGGACCGGGACATCTGGGATCCCAAGGACGCGATCCCGTCGGCCGCTTCGTACGACTGCTCGCTCGCGGCCGACGTGAAGAACGTGCCGGGCGACCCGGTGAAGAACATGCTCGCCGCCTACAACGCGGGGCCGGGCGCGGTGCTCAAGTACCGCGGGGTGCCGCCGTACCGCGAGACGCAGAACTACGTGAAGGTCATCACCACCCTCGCGGAGAGTTTCGAGCGGCCGGTGGGGCGGATCGCGCCGTCCCGGCAGGCGGCCGGTGCGATCTACTTCGCGCAGAAGAAGCTGGGCACGCCGTACCTGTGGGGCGGCAACGGAACGCCCGAGCAGAACGGCCGGTTCGACTGCTCGGGGCTCACGCAGGCCGCGTACCGGACGGTGGGCGTGGAGCTGCCGCGGGTGGCCAACGACCAGTACAACGCGGGGCCGCACCCGTCGCGGGACGAACTGCTCCCCGGCGACCTGGTGTTCTTCTCCGACGATCTGACGAACTCTCGGGAGATCCGGCACGTCGGGCTGTACGTCGGCGGCGGGTACATGATCAACGCTCCGTTCACGGGAGCGGTGATCCGGTTCGACAAGATCGACACGCCCGACTACTTCGGCGCGACCCGGGTGACGAAGGACGGCGCGGAGGCGCTGCCGGTACGGGCCGCGGCCGCGCCGGGAGTTGGCGACGCTCCGTAACGCTCGGGCCCTGAGCTGCGGTGATGAGTCACTCTTGGATAACGTTGGAGTGATCATTCGGTGGAGAGTGGAACGTACGCGCCAGAACGGGCGTTCCATGGTCCGGGGGGTTTGATCACCGGGGGCGCGAAGGGGCGCACACCGGCGTGCGTCCGCAGGGGACAAGGCAAGGGCAAGGGGCCACACCACCATGGCTGCACTCGCAACGGGCGGGTCGAACCCCGACGTAAGCCTGCTCTACCGCATCAACGGCCTTGCGGAGAGCACTCCCGGCTGGCTCGACCGGATCCTCGGGATCGTCGGCGAGTACGGCATCCTGCTCGGCCTGGTGCTGCTCGTGCTGTGGTGCTGGCGCGGGGCGCGGCGGCAGGGCGAGGCGGCGGCGGTCGAATCGTTCACGGCGCTGGTGTGGACGCCGCTGGCGGCGGGTCTCGCGCTGCTGGTGAACGTGCCGCTCCGTGAATTCGTCGGCCGGCCGAGGCCGTTCAAGTCGCACGAGGGGCTGGACGTCCTGGCGCCGGGCAAGAGCGACTTCTCGTTCGTGAGCGATCACGCGACGCTGGCGATGGCGCTGGGGGTCGGGCTGTTCGTCGCGAACCGGCGGCTCGGGCTGGTCGGGATCGGGCTGGCGCTCCTCGAAGGGCTCTTCCGGGTGTTCATGGGCGTGCACTACCCGACGGACGTGGTGGGCGGCCTGGCGCTCGGGACGGCCGTGGTGCTGCTGCTGGCGCCGCTGGCCCTCGCGCTGCTGAGCCCGGTGGTGCGGGCGGTGGCGCGGACGCCGCGGTTGCGGCTGCTGGTGCGGTCGCGGCGGGTGGAGCGGTTGCCGGCGATGGATCTGAGTCAGGATCAGGGAGCTTCCGAGCGGGGGCTCGCGGCCTGACGCGGTCAGGTCTCGCCGTCCGACTGGCGGGCGTCACGGCGGTGCCGTGAGCGGAGCCAGAGGGCCGTGGCGGTGGCCGCGGCGGTG
Organism: Streptomyces bambusae; assembly: GCF_020532645.1. Lineage (GTDB taxonomy): Bacteria > Actinomycetota > Actinomycetes > Streptomycetales > Streptomycetaceae > Streptomyces > Streptomyces bambusae. Next base: position 110,708 of record NZ_JAJAUZ010000018.1, on the reverse strand, counting down.
GTCGTGCCGATGGCGAGGGCCACGTCTGCCGGGCCGTCTGCGGTGGCGGTGGGGTGCCGGGGGTGCTGCGTGGGGGGCGGGTTCTGCTGGTGCGCGGCTGCCGTGTGGGGGGCGAGGGCGTAGGCGGTGGCGGCGGCCAGGACGGTGAGTCGGCGGAGTGGCATGACACCAGGGCACCGGTGTGGTGGCGTGGCGTCCACCGGGGGTGTCCGGACGGGCGACCCCGTCCCCCCTTCACGGGGCTCCGCCCCGGACCCCGCGCCTCAAACGCCGGCGGGGCTTGATTTCGGGGCTCCGCCCCGGGCCCCGGTCCTCAAGCGTCGGACGGGCTGAGAGTGCCCCCGGGCCCCGGTCCTCAAACGCCGGACGGGCTGAGTGTGCCCCCGGGCCCCGGTCCTCAAGCGTCGGACGGGCTGAGTGTGCCCCCTGCCCGGACTTCGGCTGTCCCTGCCGCGGCTGGGAGCCGGATGCTGCCGGGTGGAATCCAGCCTCGCCGGCGTTTGAGGCGCGGGGGTCCGGGGGCGGAGCCACCGGTCTTTGAGGATCGCGGCGCCCCGTCAGCGGGAGGGGTCGGTGGCGTGGGCGGTGGCGTCTTTGCGGGCCAGGTCCCGGGAGCGGCGGGCCGGGCCGCGCCAGCCGCAGGAGCAGCGGGCGGTGCAGAAGGAGCCCCGCTCGGAAGTGGTGGTCTCGTGCGCGTCGGCAGGGTGCGGGTCCACACCACCACGGTACCGGCCGCGCCGTGACGGGGGACCCCCCGGGCTCGTTAGGGGGAGCGGGTGGGGACCTCGGGCAAGAAGCGGTCACGCGTTGGGGGTTGGCAGGCGATGGTGGTGCAGCGGCACAGCCGCACGGGCGGCGCGTGGATCGCCGCCGCGGCGGCACTCGGAGTGGTCGGAGCCGCCGCCGGCTGCGGTACCGGCGAGCAGCCCCCGGCAGACGGCACCGAGGCGGTGCGCGGCGCCGCCGACATGCTGACCCGGGCCGGCAGCGCCCGGGCGCGGACGGCGATGGAGATGGCGACCGGCGGCACCCGCGTCACGATCCGCGGCGAGGGCGGGGTCGACTTCCGCAACCGGCTCGGGCAGCTGCTCGTCATGCTGCCCGCCGACGTGACGGGCAGGACCGGGCACCGGCCGATCACCGAGCTGCTGGCCCCCGGCGCGCTCTACATGAAGAACCGCGGCGCCGGCGTGCCCGCCGACAAGTGGGTCCGGGTGGACACCACCTCCCTCAGGGACGGCAACCTGGTCACCGGCGGCGCCACCGACCCGCTGGCCGCCGCCGAGCTGCTGCGCGGGGCGCAGGACGTCACGTACGTCGGGGAGACCGAGCTGGCCGGTACGAAGGTGCGGCACTACCGCGGGACCACCGACATCGGGCGGGCCGCCCGCAGCGCCTCCCCGCACGCGCGGGCCGCGCTGGCGGCCGCGGCGAAAGGGTTCAGCAAGGACACCGTGCCCTTCGATGCCTACCTCGACGAGGCGGGGCTGCTGCGGAAGGTCCGGCACCGGTTCAGCTACGTGAACAACGGGCCGGTGGACGTCTCCTCGACCACCCTGCTGTTCGGCTTCGGCACGCCGGTGACGGTGCAGCTGCCGCCGAGCCGGGACATCTTCGCCGGGAAGATCGCCGACTAGGGCCTGTCGTCGAACTCCCGGCGTCGCCCGGGGCAGGCAGGAGTCCGACGACGGGCCTGGTACGGCCGCTGGCTCAAACGGCCGGGGCGGGTAGCCGGAAATGGTCCATCCGTGTCATGCGCGGGCGGTGCCGGGCTCCTTACGCTGAGGATCCGGTGACCGATGCCGCCAGCGGCAGGAGGAGGGTGATGCACGTGACTCCGGCAGCCGGGAGGACGACTGACCAGGACCGCGTGGCCCTCGCCGAGATCGAGCTGTGCGGTGAGCTGATCATCGCGGCCTCCGACGCCGACGAGGAGCGGCTCAGCCTGGACCGGATCGACGAGGTCCTCCTGGTCCGCTGCGCATAGCCGCAACGGACCCCGTGCCCGGTACGCAGCACCCCGTGACGCCCCTCAGGTGCGCAGCAGGCGGGCGATGGCCTTGGTGGCCTCCTCGACCTTGGCGTCGATCTCCGCGCCGCCCTTGACGGCCGCGTCGGCGACGCAGTGCCGCAGGTGCTCTTCCAGGAGCTGGAGGGCGAAGGACTGGAGCGCCTTCGTGCTGGCCGAAACCTGCGTGAGTATGTCGATGCAGTAGACGTCCTCGTCGACGAGGCGCTGGAGGCCGCGGATCTGCCCCTCGATCCGGCGGAGGCGCTTGAGGTGCTCGTCCTTCTGGTGGTGGTAGCCGTGCACGGCCGCGTCCTCGGCGGGGGCGTGGCCCGTGGTTCCGGTGTCGCCGGCGGTCTCGGTGGTGGTCATGGGTCCTCCGTGGTCACCTGGGGACGTATACCCCTCATGGGTATAGGCTACCGGGCTTTGCCTGAACGGGCAGGGGTCTTGCTCCCCACTGTGCCTGATGGAGGACACTCGGGAACGGCCGGTTAGCCGTGGCCGGTGGATGCGCCTAGCATCAGCGTGACCGAATCCGATACCCCGAGGACCTCACGTGCGATTTCGTCTGACCCCCAGGGAGACGAGCTTCTACGACATGTTCGCCGCATCCGCGGACAACATCGTCACGGGCTCGAAGCTCCTGATGGAACTGCTCGGAGCGGACACCTCCGCCCGGGCCGAGATCGCGGAGCGGATGCGGGCGGCGGAGCACGCGGGTGACGACGCCACGCACGCGATCTTCCACCAGCTGAACTCGTCCTTCATCACGCCGTTCGACCGCGAGGACATCTACTCCCTCGCCTCGTCGCTCGACGACATCATGGACTTCATGGAGGAGGCGGTCGACCTCGTCGTCCTCTACAACGTCGAGGAGCTGCCGAAGGGTGTCGAGCAGCAGATCGAGGTGCTGGCGCGGGCGGCCGAGCTGACCGCGGAGGCCATGCCGCACCTGCGGACGATGGACAACCTCACCGAGTACTGGATCGAGGTCAACCGGCTGGAGAACCAGGCCGACCAGATCCACCGCAAGCTGCTCGCGCACCTCTTCAACGGCAACTACGACGCCATCGAGGTGCTGAAGCTCAAGCAGATCGTGGACGTGCTCGAAGAGGCGGCTGACGCGTTCGAGCACGTCGCCAACACGGTGGAGACCATCGCGGTCAAGGAGTCCTGAACCTCGTGGACACCTTTGCGCTGGTCGTGACCATCGGTGTCGCGCTCGGCTTCACGTACACCAACGGCTTCCACGACTCCGCGAACGCCATCGCGACCTCGGTCTCCACGCGGGCGCTGACCCCGCGCGCGGCCCTGGCGATGGCCGCGGTGATGAACCTCGCCGGTGCCTTCCTCGGCAGCGGGGTGGCCAAGACGGTCAGCGAGGGCCTGATCGAGACGCCCCACGGCAACCGGGGCATGTGGATCCTCTTCGCGGCGCTGGTCGGCGCGATCGTCTGGAACCTGATCACCTGGTACTTCGGGCTGCCCTCGTCCTCCTCGCACGCCCTGTTCGGCGGCATGGTGGGTGCGGCGCTGGCCGGCGGCACGGACGTCATCTGGTCCGGTGTCATCGAGAAGGTCGTCATCCCGATGTTCGTGTCCCCGGTGGTCGGCCTGGTGGCCGGTTACCTGGTGATGGTCGTCATCCTGTGGCTCTTCCGGCGTACCAACCCGCACCGGGCCAAGCGGGGCTTCCGCATCGCGCAGACCGTCTCGGCGGCCGGCATGGCGCTCGGGCACGGTCTCCAGGACGCCCAGAAGACGATGGGCATCGTCGTGATGGCGCTGGTCATCGCGGACGTCGAGGCGGCCGGCGACCCGATCCCGGTGTGGGTGAAGATCGCCTGTGCGGTGATGCTGTCGCTCGGTACGTACGCCGGCGGCTGGCGCATCATGCGCACGCTGGGCCGCAAGATCATCGAGCTGGACCCGCCGCAGGGCTTCGCCGCGGAGACCACGGGCGCCTCGATCATGTTCGGCTCGGCGTTCCTGTTCCACGCGCCGATCTCCACCACCCACGTGATCACCTCCGCGATCATGGGTGTGGGTGCCACGAAGCGGGTGAACGCGGTCCGCTGGGGCGTGGCGAAGAACATCATCCTCGGCTGGTTCATCACGATGCCGGCGGCGGCCCTGGTGGCCGCGCTGAGCTTCTGGATCGTGAACCTGGCGTTCGTCTGACGCCGGCCGGCGGAACGAAATCGGGCCCGGCTCCCCAGGGGGGAGCCGGGCCCTTCGCCTTGCGGTGGCACCGCCATGCAGCACCGCAGGACGTGGTTGCGGGACTTTCGGCCTAGCCGAAGCGGCCCGAGATGTAGTCCTCGGTGGCCTGGACGGACGGGTTCGAGAAGATCCGGTCCGTGTCGTCGATCTCGACGAGCTTGCCGGGCTGGCCGACGGCCGCGAGGTTGAAGAAGGCGGTGCGGTCGGAGACGCGGGCGGCCTGCTGCATGTTGTGCGTCACGATGACGATCGTGAAGCGCTCCTTCAGCTCGCCGATCAGGTCCTCGATCGCGAGGGTGGAGATGGGGTCCAGGGCCGAGCAGGGCTCGTCCATCAGCAGGACCTGCGGCTCGACCGCGATGGCGCGGGCGATGCACAGACGCTGCTGCTGGCCGCCGGAAAGGCCCGAGCCGGGCTTGTTCAGGCGGTCCTTGACCTCGTTCCAGAGGTTCGCGCCCTTGAGGGAGCGCTCCACGACGTCGTTGAGCTCGCTCTTCTTGTACGAGCCGTTCAGGCGCAGGCCCGCGGCCACGTTGTCGAAGATCGACATGGTGGGGAACGGGTTGGGGCGCTGGAAGACCATGCCGACGGTGCGGCGGACGGCGACCGGGTCGACGCCCTGGCCGTACAGGTTCTCGTCGTCCAGCATCACCTTGCCCTCGACGCGGCCGCCGGGGGTGACCTCGTGCATGCGGTTCAGGGTGCGCAGGAAGGTGGACTTGCCGCAGCCGGACGGGCCGATGAAGGCCGTCACGGAGCGGGGCTCGACGGTCATGGAGATGTCGTCGATGGCCTTGTGGGTGCCGTAGAAGGCGGAGAGACCGGAGACGTCGATGCGCTTGGCCATGTGAATCACTGCTTCTTTCGCTGGGCCGCGTCAGCGACCGGTCTTGGGGGCCTTCCAGCGGGCGATGCCGCGGGCCACCAGGTTGAGGATCATGACGAAGGCGATCAGGACGAGCGCTGCCGCCCAGGCGCGGTCGAAGGAGTCTTCACTTCCGACCTTGTACTGCTCCCAGATGTAGAGCGGGAGCGAGGACTGGGCGCCTTCGAAGGGGTTGTCGTTGATCAGCGGGTTGCCGAAGACCAGGAGCATGATCGGGGCGGTCTCGCCGGCGATGCGGGCCACGGCCAGCATGACACCGGTGGAGATGCCGCCGATGGCGGTGGGGAGCACGACCTTGAGGATCGTGCGCCACTTCGGCACGCCGAGGGCGAGGGAGGCCTCGCGCAGCTCGTTCGGGACGAGCTTGAGCATTTCCTCGGTGGAGCGGACCACGACGGGCATCATCAGGATCGACAGGGCCAGCGAGCCGGCGAAGCCGGAGGGGCCCTGCTCCAGCATCAGCGTCCACGTCGTCAGGATGAAGAGGCCCGCGACGATGGAGGGGATGCCGGTCATGACGTCGACGAAGAAGGTGACGGCCTTGGCGAGCCGGCCCCGGCCGTACTCGACCAGGTAGACGGCGGTTAGCAGGCCGATCGGGGCGGCGATGGCGGTGGCCAGCAGCACCTGCTCGATGGTGCCGAGCAGGGCGTGGTAGACGCCGCCGCCGGGAGCGAAGCCGGCGACACCGGCCATCGAGTGGCTGAGGAAGTAGCCGTCGAGGACCTTGATGCCGCGGGCGATGGTGACCCCGAGCAGCGAGAGCAGCGGGACCACGGCCAGGAGGAAGCAGACCCACACGAGGGAGGTCGCGACGCGGTCCTTGGCCTGGCGGCGGTTCTCGACGACCGAGCTGGCCGTGTAGGTGATGCCGACGAACAGGAGGGCGGCGATCAGGCCCCACTGCATGCGGCTCTCCAGGCCGGCCACGGCGCCGATGCCGGCGCCCAGCAGGGCCGAGAGGGCGGCGATGGCGGCGGGGGCCCAGCGGGGCAGGCCGCCGCGGGTCAGGGAGCTGGGGGCGGAGCTGCGCGGCTTCACGGGCCGCGGGTCCTGCAGTGCGTGGCTCATCAGGCGTTCGCCCCCGAGTACTCCTTGCGGCGCGCGATGATCATGCGAGCGGCGCCGTTGACCAGCAGGGTGAGCAGGAAGAGGACGAGACCGGACGCGATGAGCGCGTCCCGGCCGAACTCGTTGGCCTCGTCGAACTTCGCGGCGATGTTCTGGGCGAACGTGCCGCCGCCCGGGTCGAGCAGGTGCCCGGAGATGAGGAAGCTCGGGGAGAGGACGGTGGCGACGGCCATCGTCTCGCCGAGGGCGCGGCCGAGGCCGAGCATCGAGGCGGAGATGACGCCGGAGCGGCCGAACGGCAGCACCGACATCCGGATGACCTCCCAGCGGGTCGCGCCGAGGGCCAGGGCGGCCTCCTCGTTCATGCGCGGGACCTGGAGGAAGACCTCGCGGCTGACGCTGGTCACGATCGGCAGGATCATGATCGCGAGCAGGATGCCGACGGTGAACAGCGAGCGGTCGACGCCCACCTGGGTCTTGTCGAAGATGTACGTGAAGCTCAGGTACTGGTTCAGCCAGGAGGTCAGCCCGCCCAGGTACGGGACCAGGAAGAGGGCGCCCCAGATGCCGTAGACGATCGACGGGACGGCGGCCAGCAGGTCCACCACGTACGCGAGCGGCCCGGCCAGCTTGCGCGGAGCGTAGTGGGAGATGAAGAGGGCGATGCCGACGGCGATCGGAACCGCGATGACCATCGCGATGATCGAGCTGACGACGGTGCCGTAGAGCAGGACCGCGATGCCGAAGACCGGCGGGTTGCCGGTGGCGTTCCAGTCGAAGGTGGTGAGGAAGTTGCCCTCGTTCTCCGACAGGGCGAGCGTGGCGCGGTAGGTCAGGAACACGGCGATGGACGCCATGATCGTGAGGAGCAGGATGCCGGAGCCCTTGGAGAGCCCGCTGAATATCTTGTCGCCGGCGCGGCCGGTGGACCGTGCGCCGGAGACCACGGGCGGAGCCGTGTCCATCTGAGTGGGTGTGGTGGAAGCCATGATCTTTCCGGTCTGTGTGGGGGGCGGGCCCCCTGGCGGCGGTGCACCGGATGTCCCCCGGAGAACGGGGGAGGTCCCGGGGGCCGGTCCCTCGGACGGGACGGACCGGACCCCCGGGCGCTGTGACTCAGGACAGCGAGGTGATGACCTCACGGACCTTGGCGTTGATCTCGGCCGGGATGGGCGCGTAGCCCTTCTCGGAGAGGAGCTTCTGGCCGGCGTCGCTGGCCGTGTAGTTCAGGAAGGACTTGACGGAGGGGAGGGTCTCCGCCTTGTTGCCCTTGTCGCAGACGATCTCGTACGTGACCAGGACCAGCGGGTACGCACCCTCGGCCTTGGTGGTGTAGTCGAGCTTCAGCGCCAGGTCCTTGCCGGCCGGGTCGACGATCTTCGCCGCGGCGATGGCCTTGGAGGCGTTCTCCGGGGTGGCCTGGACGGGGGCGGCGGCACCGGTCGCGATGTCGACCGTCTTGATGCTCTGCGCGGTGGCGTAGGAGAGCTCGAAGTAGCCGATCGCGCCGTCGACCTGCTTGACCTGGGCGGCGACGCCCGCGGAGCCGGAGGCGGCCTGGCCGCCCGGGGCCGGCCACTTCTTCTCGGGCTCGTAGGTCCAGTCCTTCTCGGCGGTCTTCGAGAGGTACTTGCCGAGGTTCTGGGTGGTGCCGGAGTCCTCGGAGCGGTGGAAGGCCTGGATCGCGGTGGACGGGAGCTTCACGCCCGGGTTGAGCTTGGCGATCGCGGCGTCGTCCCACTTCTTGATCTTGTCGTTGAAGATCTTCGCGAGGGTGGGGGCGTCGAGGGTGAGCTTGTCCACGCCGGAGACGTTGAAGCCGATGGCGATCGGGCCGCCGACCATCGGCAGGTTGATGCCCTGGCCGGTCTTGCAGATCTTCTTCGAGTCGGCGACCTCTTCCGGCTTCAGCGCGGAGTCGGAGCCGGCGAAGCCGACGGTGCCCTGGTTGAACGCGACGATGCCCTCACCGGAGGAGGAGGACTTGTAGTTCACCTGGACGCCAGGGCAGGTCGCCATGTAGCCGTTGACCCACAGGTCCATGGCGTTCTTCTGGGCGGAGGAGCCGGAGGCCAGCAGCTGGCCCTTGGCGCCCTCACAGGCCTTCGGGTCGCCCTTGGGGGCGGCGGCCGTCGTGTTGCCGTCCTTGGGCTTGCTGTTGTCGTCGGAGCCGCACGCCGTGAGGACCAGGGCGCCGGACACGACGAGGGCCCCGAGGGCGGAGGCACGAAGCCGGTTCTTGCGCTGAAGCTTCACTTTCGGGTGTTCCTTCCAGGAGCCGCCGGTCCGTTGTCTTTCTGGCGGCGTGCGAAGAGGACTACAGGTGGGTTACGTCGCGATGCGCGGCAGATGGACTCTTTCGGGCCCGGCGCTCACCGTGCACGACTGAAATTAGGCAGATCAGGTGAAGCGACCGGCCGCACAGAGTGAACGGACGGTGAACCGTGGCGGACGGGCCGGAATCCCGGCCGCCGGATGGTCCTCACGAAAACGCCGGGCGCACGCGGGCGCACGCAGGGGGGTGACGGCGTACGGCGTGCCGGGTGCAGGGGGTGACGGCGTACGGGCGTGCCGGGCGCAGGGGCCGGTCAGCCCAGGGTGCGCAGGGCCTCGGCCAGGGTGCGGCGGTCCCCCGGACGGGTGAGGAGGGCGTCGGCGGCCGCCGGGGGCAGCCAGCGGACCTCGTCGATCTCGTGGTCGGGGGTGAAGGTGCCGCCGCGGGCCTCGGCGGCCCAGTAGTGGACGGTCTTCTGCAGGCCGCCGGCGAGGTAGCGGGCGGTGGTCAGGGCGGCGCCGAGGGTGCAGCGCTGACCGGTCTCCTCCCGCACCTCGCGGACCGCGGCGGCGGCCGGGGTCTCGGACTTCTTCAGCTTGCCCTTGGGGTGCGACCAGTCGTCGTAGCGGGGGCGGTGCACCAGGCAGACCTCCAGGGCGCCGGTCCCGGGGGAGCGGCGCCACAGCACGGCCCCGGCCGCGACCACGTCGCTCACGCGCCGGCCCCGGCGGCCGCGGTGGTGCCGGCGCCCGCGCCGGTGGGTTCGCCGGCGCGCTGCCAGATCCGCTGGAAGGCGTACCGGGCGGCCTCCACCTCGTGCCGCTGGTCGGCGTGGAGCACGCCCAGGGCGTACGCGGTGGCGGGCGCGATCCGCGGGGTGCGGGCGGCGGCGGCCGAGGCGGCGGCGGCTTCGGCCGCGTCCCGGTGCCGGTCGAGGGCCTCGCCGGCGGCGGTCAGCCGGGTGACGTCCGCGGCCAGCGCCTCCTGGGCGTAGCGGTGGACGTGCAGCAGGGAGCGGACCCGGTGCCAGGGCGCGTCCTGCTGTTCGTCGTCGACCAGCGCCTCGGCGTTGTACGGGTGGGCGGCCCGGACCAGGGGCAGGGCGCCGGCGGCCTCGGCCAGCCGGTCGGCGGCCTGGGCGGCGAGCGGGACGAGCACGTCGTCGGTGCGGCCGGCGGCCGCGATCCGGTCCAGCGGCACCTCGGAGGCGAGCACGGCCACGGCGTCGGCGACCGCGTGGAAGCGGGCCGAGCCGAGCGCCTGGAGGGTGGCGGAGTGGGCACGGGTCCGGGCCAGGCTGAGCTGGCGGTCGAGCAGGGCCGCGGCCCGGGCCGAGCCGACGGTGAGCGCCGAGCGGGCGGCGCCGCGGGGTGCGGGCACGCCGGGTGCGCCGGAGAGCCGGTGCAGGGCATCCAGCAGCCGGTTCAGCCGGGCGGCGTACGCGTGCTCGTCGGACAGGGTGGCCGAGAGCCAGGCCAGCTCGGTGCGCAGGCCGTCCGCCCAGGCGGTTTCGGTGACCGGGCGGAAGGTGACGAGGGAGCTGCGGATGCGGCGGGCGGCGCCGCGCAGGACGCGGGCCGCCTCGGTGCTCTCCGCGGCGTCCGCACCGCTCTCCTCGTGCAGCCGCAGGCCGCGGAGGAAAGCGGTGGCCTGGGCGCGCAGGTACGCGCCCAGGACGTCACCGGCACAGGGGTCAGGGTTTGGCAGAGCCACGCCGGCGCCTCCGGGCGTCTATGAGCATCTCCTGTACGTGCCGCAGCGGCTGGCCTTCCGCGTCGGTGCTGTGCCGGGTCCATTCGCCGTCCGGGCCGAGGTGCCAGGAGGAGCCGGCGTCGGACATGCCGGTCTCCAGCAGCCGGTCGAGCGCGGCGCGGTGGGCGGGGTCGGTGACCCGGACGAGGGCCTCGATGCGGCGGTCGAGGTTGCGGTGCATCATGTCGGCGCTGCCGAGCCAGATCTCGGGCTCGCCGCCGTTGCCGAAGGCGAAGAGCCGGGAGTGTTCCAGGAACCGGCCGAGGACGGAGCGGACCCGGATGTTCTCCGAGAGGCCGGCGACGCCGGGGCGGATGGCGCAGATGCCGCGCACCCAGATGTCGACGGGCACGCCTGCCTGGGAGGCCCGGTAGAGCGCGTCGATGAGGGCTTCGTCGACGATCGAGTTGACCTTGATGCGGACGTAGGCGGGGCGGCCGGCCCGGTGGTGGGCGGCTTCCTTGTTGATCCGGGAGATCAGGCCGTCGCGCAGGGACTTCGGGGCGACCAGCAGGCGGCGGTAGGTCTCGCGGCGGCTGTAGCCCGAGAGCCGGTTGAAGAGGTCGGACAGGTCGGCGCCGACCTGCGGGTCGGCGGTGAGCAGGCCGAGGTCCTCGTACAGCCGGGCGGTCTTGGGGTGGTAGTTGCCGGTGCCGACGTGCGAGTAGCGGCGCAGGGTCTCGCCCTCCTGGCGGACCACGAGCGACAGCTTGCAGTGGGTCTTGAGGCCGACGAGGCCGTAGACGACGTGGCAGCCGGCCTCTTCCAGCTTGCGCGCCCACTTGATGTTGGCCTGCTCGTCGAAGCGGGCCTTGATCTCGACGAGTACGAGGACCTGCTTGCCGGATTCGGCGGCGTCGATGAGGGCGTCGACGATGGGCGAGTCGCCGGAGGTGCGGTACAGCGTCTGTTTGATGGCGAGGACGTCCGGGTCGGCGGCCGCCTGCTCCAGGAAGGCCTGGACGGAGGTGGAGAAGCTGTCGTACGGGTGGTGCAGCAGGACGTCGCGCTCGCGCAGGGCGGCGAAGATGTCGGGCGCGGAGGCGGACTCGACCTCGGCGAGGTCGCGGTGGGTGCCGGCGACGAACTTCGGGTACTTCAGCTCGGGCCGGTCGAGGCCGGCGATGCCGAAGAGTCCGGTGAGGTCGAGCGGTCCGGGCAGCGGGTAGACCTCGGCGCCGGAGATGTTGAGCTCCTGCACGAGCAGGTCGAGGACGCCGGGGTCGATGGACTCCTCGACCTCCAGGCGGACCGGCGGGCCGAAGCGGCGCCGCATGAGTTCCTTCTCCAGGGCCTGGAGGAGGTTCTCGGCGTCGTCCTCCTCGACCTCCAGGTCCTCGTTGCGGGTGACCCGGAAGGTGTGGTGGGCCAGCACCTCCATGCCGGGGAACAGCTCTTCGAGGTGGGCGGCGATGACGTCTTCGAGGGGCACGTACCGCTCGGGCGAGGCCTCCAGGAAGCGGTCGAGCAGCGGCGGGACCTTGACGCGGGCGAAGTGCCGGTGGCCGCTGACCGGGTTGCGCACGACGACGGCCAGGTTGAGCGAGAGGCCGGAGATGTACGGGAAGGGGTGCGCGGGGTCGACGGCCAGCGGGGTGAGCACCGGGAAGATCCGGTTGCGGAACAGGGTGAACAGGCGGGCCTGTTCCTTCTCCGTCAGCTCCGGCCAGCGGATCAGTTCGATGCCCTCTTCGGCGAGGGCCGGGGAGACGTCGTGCTGGTAGCAGGCGGCGTGCCGGGCCATGAGCTCGCGGGAGCGGGTCCAGATCTGGTCGAGCACCTCGCGGGGCTGGAGGCCGGAGGCGGAGCGGGTGGCGACGCCGGTCGCGATGCGGCGCTTGAGGCCGGCCACCCGGACCATGAAGAACTCGTCGAGGTTGCTCGCGAAAATCGCGAGGAAGTTAGCCCGTTCGAGGAGTGGGGTGGTGGGGTCCTCGGCGAGTTCGAGGACGCGCTCGTTGAAGGCGAGCCAGCTGCGCTCGCGGTCGAGGAAGCGGCCGCTGGGCAGCTCGCCGTTCGATCCGTCCTCCTCGTACGCGTCGAGATCGGCGTCGAGGCCGTGGTCGAGGCCCCGGTCGAGGCCGTGGTCGAGGCCGGTCAGGCTGCCGGTCGCGGAGTGCGGCCGGTGCGCGGCTATGGAACCGACGGAGGGCTGTGTGTGCTGGACGGGGACCTCGGCGCTGCTCTGCTGGCTCATGTCTCCATTCTTCCGCGCACGCGGGAGTACAGGCGCGTCGGAATGTGCGGCCGTCGGCCATGGGCCTGTGCGGAGGGTGGGATCGGCGGCGAGCTCCATGCCGGGAGCGTGGCAAGCGTGTCTGAATGCCCGGTTAATGGCGTGTGGCTTCCTGGGAGCGCCCGGCCCAAGGCGTGATCATCTCGTGTCCTGGGGCCGCGGGCCGGGGCTCTCCGGCAGGTCAGGACTCCGTGCGGTACATGAGGTCGACCTCGTGGGTGACGAAGCCGAGGCCCTCGTAGACGGAGAGCGCGGCCGGGTTGTCGGCGTCCACGTAGAGCATCGCGGTGGGCAGTCCGGACTCGGCGAGGTGGCGCAGGCCGATGGCGGTGAGGGCCTTGCCGAGGCCGCCGCCCTGGGCGTCGGGCAGTACGCCGACGACGTACACCTCGCCGAGGTTCTGCTCGGCGTGCACCTTCGTCCAGTGGAAGCCGACGAGCCGGCCGTCGCGCTCGGCGAGGAAGAAGCCCTTCGGGTCGAACCAGGCCTGGGCCTTGCGGTCGTCGAGGTCCCGCTGGGTGAGGGCGCCCTGTTCGGGGTGGTGGGCGAAGGCGGCGGCGTTGGCGGCGAGCCAGGCCGCGTCGTCGGCGCCGGGCACGAAGGTGCGTACGGTCACGCCGGCGGGCAGTGCCGGTTCCGGGAGGGCGGGTCCGTCGGCCAAGGGGCGGCGCAGCTGGCGGAGTTCGCGGAACAGGGTGAGGCCGAGGACCTGGGCCAGGTGGCGGGCGGCCGATTTGCCCCCGTGTGCCCAGACCCGCAGGCGTTTGCCGGAAGCGGCCAGCAGGGTGGTGCCGAGGGCCCGGCCGTGGCCTCGGCCGCGCATCGCGGGGTGGACTACCAACTCGGCGGCGGGCGCCTCGACGGGGTCGGTGTCCTCCAGCTGGGCGTAGCCGGCGAGGCGGCCGCGTTCGCTGAGGAGGAAGTGGGCGATCCCCTCGCGCCGGCCGCCGCTCAGCCGCAGCCGTCCCTGCTCGGAGACCGAGGTCGTGCCGTCGGTGCGGGCGGCCTCCTCGATGAGGGCGAGGACCGCCTCGGCCTGCTCGCGGGTCAGTTCGTCGAACTGCTGGATCTGCCGTCCGGGCTCCAGGGCCGCTGCTGCGTCAGTCATACGACGAGCCTACGGCTGTGGGGCCCGCACCCAGCCGCAACCACCTCGTAACCAGGTACCCCCTGTTCCCGCTACGCGCGTTGACCGTAGGCTGCGCAGGCGATTTTCCGCAATTGATCGCATGAACCTCCCAGTCGTATCGCTGTCCGCAAAGGGGAACTGATGTCAGCGACACCACAACGGCACCGCCGAAACCGGCGGTTGACCTTCGCCGCTCTCGCCGTGACGGCAGGTGCGGGTGCTCTTGTGGCCGCCGCCCTCCCGGCCGGGGCCGCCGCTCCGGCCGCCGCTCCGGGCTCGGACCGGCTGGTCGACGTCCAGCTGCTGTCGGTCAACGACTTCCACGGGACGCTGGAGCCCCCGCAGGGTTCGTCCGGAAATGTGACCGAGCGCCAGGCCGACGGCACGACCAAGGCGATACCGGCCGGTGGCGTCGAGTACCTGGCCACCAGCCTCCGCAAGGCGCGCGAGGGCCACCCGTACTCGGTGACCGCGGCCGCCGGCGACATGATCGGCGGCAGCCCGATGCTGTCCGGTCTGTTCCACGACGAGCCGAGCATCGAGGCGCTGAACAAGCTGAACCTCGACGTGTCGAGCGTGGGCAACCACGAGTTCGACGAGGGCCGCCAGGAGCTGCTGCGCATGCAGTACGGCGGCTGCCACCCGGTCGAGGGCTGCTTCGAGGGCGACAAGATCTTCGAGGGCGCGAAGTTCCCGTACCTCGCGGCGAACGTCGAGGTCGAGAAGACCAAGCGTCCGCTGATGAAGCCGTACTGGGTGTGGAAGAAGGACGGCGTCAAGATCGGCTTCATCGGCGTGACCCTGGAGGGCACTCCGGACGTCGTGACCGCCGCGGGCGTCAAGGGCCTGAAGTTCGGCGACGAGGTCCAGACGATCAACAAGTACGCCGCCGAGCTGAACAAGCAGGGCGTGAAGTCGATCGTCGCCCTGATCCACGAGGGCGGCCTGCCCGCCAGCGGCGCGTACAACTACGACTGCGACGTCCCGGGCGCCGGCGCCGGCATCTCGGGTGCCATCGTCGACATCGCCAAGGGCCTCGACCCGAAGATCGACGCGCTGGTCACGGGCCACACGCACCAGGCGTACAGCTGCAACATCCCGGACCCGTCCGGCAACCCGCGCACGGTCACCTCGGCCGCCTCGCTGGGCCGTCTCTTCACCGAGACCACGCTCACCTACGACCGCGCCACCAAGGACATCGTCCGCACCGCGGCAAAGTTCCCGAAGGCCGTCAACCGCATCGTGGGCCGCGACCAGGAGAAGGCCGCGGACATGTCGGAGCTGATCGGCCGCTGGAACACGCTGGCCAAGCCGATCGCCGGCCGTCCGCAGGGCTTCATCTCCGCCGACATCGCGGGCCGCGGCTCCACGGCGTACGAGAAGCCGCTGGGCAACGTCATCGCGGACGCCCAGCTGGAGGCGCTGTCCCCGGCCGCCAAGGGCGGGGCCGAGCTGGCCATCATGAACCCGGGCGGCATCCGCGCGGACCTGGCGTACGCCAAGTCGGGTGACGAGGCCGTCGACGGCATCGTGACCTACGGCGAGTCCTTCACCGTCCAGCCGTTCACCAACATGATGAACGTCGTGGACCTCACCGGCGCCCAGCTGGTCACCGCGCTGCAGCAGCAGGTCAGCGGCCCGGTCAACGGCCTGAACCCGAAGATCCTCCAGGTGTCGAAGGGCTTCACCTACACCCTCGACACGACCAAGGCCGGCGCGGACCGGATCGTCGTGGACTCGGTGCGGCTCAACGGCCAGCCGATCGACCCGGCGCGCACCTACCGCGTCGCGATGAACGAGTTCCTCGCGGGCGGCGGCGACGGTTTCACCGTCCTGAAGGAGCACAAGAACAAGCTGGTCGGCGCCTCCGACCTGGACGTGTTCAACGCCTACCTGGCCGCTCACTCCTCGGAGACGAGCCCGCTGGCCCCGCCGGCGACGGACCGGATCACGGTCGTCAAGTAAGCGCACAGCAGTGACGGAGGGGCGGTGGGCCGGCGGGCCCATCGCCCCTCCGGCGTTTCCGGGCTCCCGGTGTGTCCCGGCGTCTCCCGGCGTCTCCCGGTGTCTCCCGGCATCTCCCGGTCCTTTCCCGGCCGTCCGGACCGGCCCGTCACGAGGGTTCCAGTTCTGACGTGTACTCGTCATACTCCCTACCGACCGGTAGGGCGGACGAGGGGAATGCCATGGGTGCCGTGGGGCTGGATCGGCGTACGTTTCTGGCGGGAGCGGCCGCTGCCGCCGCCGCGGTCGGGCTCGGGGCGGGCCGGGCGGCCGCCGCGCCCGGCGTGCGGGACTGGATGGGCGCGCTGCCCGCGGCCACCGCGCTGACCCGGCTCACCGTCCCCGGCACCCACGACTCCGGGGCGCTGCACGGCGGCCTGTACGTGGCCTGCCAGAACATCGGCATCGCGGACCAGCTGAACGCCGGCATCCGGTTCCTGGACGTGCGCTGCCGGGTGACGGGCGGCTCGTTCGCCATCCACCACGGCTCGTTTTTCCAGCACCTGATGTTCGGCGACGTCCTCGTGGCCTGCTGGAACTTCCTCGCCGCGCACCCCGGCGAGACCGTGCTGATGCGGGTCAAGCAGGAGTACTCCGGCGAGAGCGACGCCACCTTCCGGGCGGTCTTCGACGACTACCTCGACAACCGCGGCTGGCGCCCGCTGTTCCGCATCGGCGCCGGCCTGCCCACCCTCGGGGAGGCCCGCGGCAAGGTGGTCCTGCTCGGCGACAACGGAGGCCTGCCCGGCCTGCGCTACGGCGACGGCACGTACTTCGACATCCAGGACGACTGGAACGCCGAGCCGTTCGCCAAGCGCACCAGGATCGAGAACCACTTCCGCAAGGCGGTCCAGCAGCCCGGCCGGCTCTTCGTGAACTACACCAGCACCTCCGCGTACATGCCGCCGCGCTGGAACTCCGACCGGCTCAACCCGCAGGTCCACTCGTTCGTCAACGGCGGCGAGATGGCCGGCCGCACGGGGCTCGGGGTGGTCCCGATGGACTTCCCGAACACCCGCGGCGGCCTCATCGAGGCGCTGATCGCCCACAACCCGTTCTGACCGGACGGGCCCGCGGTACGGGCCCTACGGCATCTCCGGCGGCGGCACCGGCGCCCCCGGCAGCCGCAGCACAGCCTCCGTGCCCGGCCCCGGGTCCGCCGGCCGCAGCTCCGCCGTGCCGCCCGCGTGGGTGACCGTACGGGCCACGATCGACAGTCCCAGCCCGCTGCCCGGCAGCGCCCGGGCCGACGGCGAGCGCCAGAACCGGTCGAAGACGTGCGGCAGGTCCTCGGGCGGGATGCCCGGCCCGTGGTCGCGGACGGTCAGCTCGCCGTCGTGCAGGAACACCTCGACGGTGCCGCCCGGCGGGCTGAACTTCACCGCGTTGTCCAGCACGTTGACCACCGCCCGCTCCAGCGCGGCCGGCTCGGCGCGGACGTACCAGGGGTCCAGCACCGCGTTGATCCGCAGCTCGGGTCCGCGCAGCCGGGCCCGCGACAGCGCGCTCCCGGCGATGTCGTGGAACGCGACCACCTGGAGCGGGCCGGGGCCCGCCGCGTCCGGCCGCGACAGCTCCTGGAGGTCGCCGATCAGCGAGGCCAGCTCGGTCATCTGCGCCTTCACCGATGCCAGCAGCTCGCGGCGGTCGTCGGCCGGGATGGCCCGCCCGGTCTCCTCGCTGCGGGCCAGCAGCTCGATGTTGGTGCGCAGGGAGGTGAGCGGGGTGCGCAGCTCGTGCCCGGCGTCGGCGATCAGCTGGGCCTGCCGGTCCCGGGCGGTGGCCAGCGCGGCCGTCATCTGGTTGAACGAGCGCGACAGCCGGGCGATCTCGTCCTCGCCCTCGTCGGGGATCCGTACGGTGAGGTCCTCGGTCCGGGCGATGTGCTCGACGGCTCCGGTCAGTTCGTCCACCGGCCGCAGCCCGGTCCGTGCCACCCACAGGCCGGCCGCCCCGGCGCCGACCACTCCGATGCCGGCGACCAGCAGCAGCACCCAGGCCAGGGTGGACAGCGGCTTGTCGATGTCGGCGAGCGGCTTGGCGACGGACACCGCGAACAGCTGGGCGTCGGGGGCGGTGCGCGCCGCCAGCGTGTAGACGCGCATGGCGACGCCGTCGGTGGTGGTCACGTCGTGCAGGGTGTTGCTCCGCTGCCCGGCGGCGACCTGCCGGTCGACCTCGGTGACGGGCAGCGTGGTCTTGCCGCTCACCCAGCAGTGCCGGCCCTCGGCGGTGACGATCTGCACGGTCGCGTTCAGCTCGCCCGCGATCTGCGCGTCGGGGATCCGCGGCGGCGGCACGCAGCCCTCCCGCAGGGCCTGCGCGACCTGGCCGCTGGGGTTGGTGGCCAGCAGCGAGGCGTCGAGCTGGTCGCGCAGCTGGGTGCGGACCATGAACCAGCAGACCGCGGCCACGGCGGCGACTGCGACCGCGACCGCCGCCGCGACCAGCATCGCCAGCCGGGAGCGCAGCGGCAGGGTGCGGAAGCGTCTGAGGAGCCTCACTCGCCGCCGCCCTCGGCGGGCCGCAGCACGTAGCCCACGCCGCGGACGGTGTGCACGAGCCGCGGCTCGCCGTTCGACTCGGTCTTGCGGCGCAGGTACATCACGTACACGTCCAGGGAGTTGGAGCTGGGCTCGAAGTCGAAGCCCCACACGGTCTTCAGGATCTGCTCGCGGGTCAGGACCTGCCGGGGGTGCGCGAGGAACATCTCCAGCAGCGTGAACTCGGTGCGGGTCAGCTCCACCGGCCGTCCGCCGCGGGTCACTTCGCGGGTCGCGAGGTCCATCCGCAGGTCCCCGAAGGCGAGTACGTCCTCCTGCGCGGCCCCGGCAGCGGCGGGCGCCGCGTACCGGCTGCGCCGCAGCAGGGCCCGGATCCGGGCGAACAGCTCGTCCAGCTCGAAGGGCTTGACCAGGTAGTCGTCCGCGCCGGCGTCGAGGCCGGTGACCCGGTCGCCGACGGTGTCGCGGGCGGTCAGCATCAGGATCGGCGTCTGCGACCCGCCGGCGCGCAGCCGGCGGGCCGCGGTCAGCCCGTCCATGCGGGGCATCTGGATGTCCAGCACGATCAGGTCGGGGGTGTGCGCGGCCGCCTTGTCGAGCGCGTCGAGGCCGTCGACCGCGGTCTCGGCGGTGTAGCCCTCGAAGGCGAGGCTGCGCCGCAGCGCCTCGCGGACGGCGGGCTCGTCGTCGACGATGAGGATGCGCTGCTGGTCGCCTTCGGGGGCTGTCATCGGCGGTGTTCTCTTCCTCGGTCCGGGTCCGGGTGGTCGCTCTCAGCCTCGCACGGGCCCGGCCCCGTACGGGTCGGTCAGTAGCCGGTGCCGAAGACGCTGCCGGAGCCGCTGTCGGAGTCGGAGTCCGAGCCGGAGCCGGTGCCGCCGTCACCGCCGCTGCGGAGGTGGTCCAGGTCGGCCTTGACGGTGTTGACCGGGATGGCGAAGCCGAGGCCCACGCTGCCGGCGGGGCCCGAGCCGTTCGAGGGGGAGTAGATCGCGGACGGCATGCCCACGATCTCGCCGTTCATGTTGATGAGCGCGCCGCCGGAGTTGCCGGGGTTGACGGGGGCGTCGGTCTGGATGGCCTGGTACGAGGTGGTGTCGGAGCCGGTGTCCCCGTTGAACTGCCGGCCGCCGAAGGAGAACGGCCAGCCGCCGCCGTACGGGTCGTCCTGCTGCCCGCTCCGCTGCCGGTTCTCCGACTTGGGGACGGTGACCTTGCGGTCGAGAGCGGAGACGATGCCGCTGGTGACGGTGCCGGTGAGGCCGTCGGGGGAGCCGATGGCGACGACCTGGTCGCCGACCTTCACCCCGTCGGAATTGCCGAGCTTGGCGGGCTTGAGGCCGGAGGCGCCGTTCAGCTTGATGAGGGCGAGGTCCTTGCCGGGGTCGGTGCCGACGACCTTGGCGGTGTACTTCTTGCCGTTGCTCATGGTCACCTGCACCTCGTCGGCGCCGTCCACGACGTGGTTGTTGGTGACGACCTCCCCGTCGGCGGTGATCACGATGCCGGAGCCGACGGACTGGCCGCCGGACTTCTTGACGTCGATGCGGACAACGGACGGGCTGACCTGCTCGGCCACGCCGGACACCGTCCCGTTGGAGGACTGCGAGACGTTGCTGCCGGCGAAGCCGGGGCCGCCGCTGCCGTCCGTGCCGCCGAACCACCGCTCCACGCCGGCCGCCGTCGCACCGCCGATCACGGCCGCGGTGATGGCCACCGCGGCCAGCAGGGCGACGGGGCGCCTGGCGCGGGCGGGCCGGCCGCCGTGCCGGCCGCCCTGACCAACCTGGCCGCCGTGGCCGCCGTGGCCGCCGTCGGCCGTGACCGTGGCGGGCACGGTCTCGCCCTGGATGACCTGCGGCCGGTGCGCTTCGAACCAGCCGGGCGCCGGCGGGTAGGCGGGCGGCGGCGGGTAGCCGCCGTCACCGGAGCCGGCGAGGGTGTCGTGGGCCAGGCGGTCCCGGCTGCGCTGCCACTGCTCGCCCCAGGGGTCCTGCTGCTGAGCCGGCTGAGCCGGGGGGAACGGCTGGTTCTGCTGCGGGTCGCCTTCGCGGCGGTGGCTGTCGGTCATGGCTATGACTCTGGCCGCCGTACATGAGAGGTTCCTGAGTCCCCGCTGAGAAGCCCGACAGAACCGCGTATGCCCGATATAAAGGGCCACCGCGGGCGGGGCGTACGGGGTGCCGCGCAGGGGGTCGGTCAGCCGGGGTTGCAGCCGCAGGAGCGCCGGATCACCAGCGCCGACGGGAACTGCTTGAGCCGCTCGCGGCGCGAGCCGGCGACCCGCAGGCCGTCGTCGAGGACCAGGTCCACCGCGGCCCGCGCCATCGCCGGCCGGTCGGAGGCGATGGTGGTCAGCGGCGGGTCGGTGAGCGCCGCTTCCTTCACGTCGTCGAAGCCGGCCACGGCCAGCTCGCCCGGCACGTCGATGCGCAGCTCGCGGGCGGCCCGCAGCACGCCGATGGCCTGGTCGTCGGTGGCGCAGAAGATCGCCGTGGGGCGGTCCGGGGAGGCCAGGACCTCCAGGGCGACCCGGTAGGCGTCGTACCGGTTGTACGGGGCCTCGATCAGGCGGCCCTCGACGGAGCGGCCGGATTCCAGCATGGCCCGGCGCCAGCCCTCGACGTGGTCGGCGACCGGGTCGCCGACGGACGGGGTGTTCTCGATGCCGCCGATGCAGGCGACGTACTCGTGGCCGTGCTCCAGCAGGTGCCGGGTGGCGAGCTGGGCGCCGCCGATGTCGTCGGTGACGACGGCGACGTCGTCGATGGCCTCGGGCCGCTCGTGCAGCAGCACGACCCGGGCGTCCCAGGCCTCGATCTCGCTGGCGGCCTGCTCGCTCATGCCCTGGCTGACCAGGATCAGGCCGGAGACCCGCATGCCGAGGAAGGCCCGCAGGTAGTGCACCTCGCGCTCGGTCCGGTAGTCGGAGTTGCCGACGAGCACCATCTTCCCGCGCTCGGCGGCGGCCTGCTCGACCGCGTGCGCCATCTCCGCGAAGAACGGCTGGCGGGCGTCCGGCACGATCATGCCTATGAGGTCCGTGCGCCGCGAGGCCATGGCCTGGGCAACACGATCGGGCCGGTAGCCCAGCTCCTTGATGGCGCCGAGAACGCGCTCGCGGGTGGCCGGGGCGACCGGCCGGGGTCCGTTGTTGATGACGTAGCTCACGACGGCGGTAGAGGTACCCGCGAGTCGTGCCACGTCGTCACGCGTCACCTTGGCCACACGCGAGAGTCTACGCGGGGTGACCTACCTCTGGGCAGGGCGTCCTGTGGATCGGACGATCACCGGCTTGTCCTCCGTACGGGTGATGGCCTCGGCGGCCTCGGTGACGGCCTTGGTACGGGCCTCCTCGGCGGCCCGCTCGACCTTCTCGGGGGTGACGAAGCGGTAGCCGACGTTGCGGACGGTGCCGATCAGCGACTCGTGCTCGGGGCCGAGCTTGGCCCGCAGCCGCCGGACGTGCACGTCGACCGTGCGGGTGCCGCCGAAGTAGTCGTAGCCCCAGACCTCCTGGAGCAGCTGGGCGCGGGTGAAGACCCGGCCCGGGTGCTGGGCGAGGTACTTCAGCAGCTCGAACTCCTTGAAGGTGAGGTCCAGGACCCGGCCCTTCAGCTTCGCGGAGTAGGTGGCCTCGTCGACCGACAGGTCGCCGTTGCGGATCTCCATGGGGGAGTCGTCGGAGCCGATCTGGCGGCGGCCGGTGGCCAGCCGCAGCCGGGCCTCGACCTCGGCGGGACCCGCGGTGTCGAGGAGCACGTCGTCGATGCCCCAGTCGGCGGTGACCGCGGCGAGCCCGCCCTCCGTGACGACCAGGATGAGGGGGCAGCCGGGCCCGGTGGAGCGCAGCAGCTGGCAGAGGGAGCGGACCTGGGGGAGGTCCCGGCGGCCGTCGACGAGGATGACGTCGGCCCCCGGGGTGTCCACCAGGGCGGGGCCCTCGGCAGGTGCCACCCGGACGTTGTGCAGCAGCAGGCCGAGGGCGGGGAGCACCTCGGTCGACGGCTGGAGGGCATTGGTCAGGAGGAGCAGAGAGCTCATCGCAGACCACCTGCCACGGTCGGATGTTCGTCGTACACGGTTCGCTGGCCCATCACGTCGGTTCCTCCTCGGTCCCGTCGAGGACGTTGCGGCACTGCTTCGTACGGTGTGCGGGCCCCGCGCCCTGGGGCCCGCGTGCTTGACACTGTTCGCTCTGTGTTCAACGTGCTGAAAGCACAAAAGGACCCGGGGGCTGCTTTGCCCGGATCCTCTGCCCAGCAGAATAGCCCACCCGCCTCCGCCGGTGCGGGCCGAACGCAAGGTCTTTCTGTCGGCTCGGTCACGTGCGGCGGGGGGACCGCTGAACCGTCCGGGGGGCCGCAGGCGTCATCATGGAAGCCTGCGCACGCCCGTCGGACGGGACGAGCGGGACGAAAGGAGCTGCTGTGGCAGCGGGAACCATCCGCTACTGGGCGGCGGCCAAAGCCGCGGCCGGGACGGCGGAGGAGCCGTACTCGGCCGAGACACTGGCCGAGGCCCTCGACGCGGTGCGCGAGCGCCACCCCGGCGAGCTGTCCGCGGTGCTGAGGCGCTGCTCCTTCCTCGTCGACAGCGACCCGGTCGGCAAGCGCAGCCACGACGCCGTACGCCTGACCGAGGGCGGCACCGTCGAGGTCCTCCCGCCGTTCGCGGGCGGGTGAGCGCACTCCGATGAGCAACGACGACACGCACGAGCCGAACCCGCTCGAACCCGATCCGTACACGACCCAGACGTGGTCGACGGACACCTGGGACACCTCGTACCAGCCGGTGCAGCCCCCGGCGCCGTCACCCGTGCCCGAGCCTTCGCCCGAGCAGGCGTGGCCGCAGGCCGGTGGCGTCCCCGCGCAGGGCACGGGCTGGGACCGGCCCGCGGCGCCGGCCGCGGCGCAGGACTGGTCGTACGGGGGGCAGCCGCAGGGCGGCCCGGTGTGGCCGGAGGCCGGGCAGCCGGCGCAGCCGGGTCAGCACGGTCAGCCCGACTGGCCGGGTCAGGCGGGTCACACGGGTCACTCCGATTACACGGGGCACTCCGGCCACACGGGCCACACGGGTCAGACGGGCCACACGGGTTACTCCGACTACTCGGGTTACTCCGACTACTCGGGCCAGGCCGGTCACGCGGGCGAAGGCGCCGAGCTGTACCGGCAGCTTTCCGCGGACCCCGCGCCCGCGCCCGTCCCCGCTCCTGCCGGGCCGGAGGCGTACGCGTACGAGCAGCCCGAGCCGCTCCCGGTGCCGGAAGCCGCCGTGGCGGCCGCTGCGGATGCCGCTCCGGACCTCGCCGGCGACGGCGGCCCCGCGTACTCGCCGCCCACGCTCGGCGGCAGCACCCGGGTGCGCGACCCGCGGCAGGCGCGGGCCGAGGGCCGGTCGCCGATCATCGACCCCGGCCCGCAGTCCGCGCTGCTCACCGCCGCGCTCGGGCTGCTGCTCGCGGTCGCGGCCCCGGTCGGGGACTACGCGCTGCTGGTCCCGCTGGTGCTGCTGCAGGCGCTGACCGCGGCCGGCTGGTTCCGGCTCAACGGCATGTGGCCCGCCCGCCAGGGGATCGCGGTGGCCTTCGCCGGCGCGCTGGTCGCGGACGTGGCCGTGCTCGCCGTGGCCGAGGAGCACTCCGGCGGCGCCCTGGTGGGCACCCTCGGCGCGTGGGTGGTCCTCACCCTCGTGCTCCAGCTGCGCAGCCAGGCCGACCCCGACGAGCGGGTCTACGGCCTGATGGCGAGCGTGGCCTCGGCGGCGCTCGCGATCATCTGCACCGGCTACCTGGCCGCCGGGCACGAGGCCGTGACGGTCGGCGCGGCCGCGGTGGCCGTGGCGGCCGTGGTGCGCGCGCTGCCGCTGCCGCCGGTCCCGTCGCTCGTCGCCTCGCTGGGCGCGGCCGCCGGCGCCGGGATCGTCGCGGGCGGCTTCACGGACCTCGGCACGGGCGGGGCGCTGCTGGGGCTCGTGGCCGGGGCGTGTGCGCTCGTCGGCCTGCGGACGGCGGCGTACGACTACCCGTCGAAGTTCGTCCACATGACCGCCGGGGTCGCGCTGCCGCTGGCCGCCGCCGCGCCGGCCGTCGCGATCATCGGCCGCGTCGTCGGCTGACCGTACGGGCCCGCCCCCGGCAGACCAGGCCGGGGCGGGCCCGTACCCGTATCCAGACAACGCCCAGGCACCAGGGGGGAAGCCGTGCGTCCACTGCGCTCCAAGCGCGTATTGCTGATCGTCGGGATCGTGGGGGTGGTCCTCGCGGCGCTGCTCGTCGGGGCGGACCGGTTCGCAGCCGCCCGGGCCGAGGGCCGCATCGAGGCGGCGGTCCGGCTCGAACACGGGGCCCGGGCCGGGGAGACCGAGGTGGAGATCACCGGCTTCCCGTTCCTCACCCAGGCGCTGTCGGACCGGCTCGACCGGGTGGACGCCACGCTGGCCGGGGTCCGGTCGAGCGGCAGCTCGGGCCGGCAGGTGCGGATCACCCGGATCGACGCCCGCTTCCACGACGTACGGCTCGACGGCAGCTGGTCGGCGGGCCGGGCGGCCCGCGCGGACGGCGAGGCGTTCATCTCGTACGCGGACCTGTCGAAGGCCGCCGGCACAGCGGTCACCGTCGGGTACGGCGGCACCCCGGGCACCCTCAAGGTGTCCACCACCATCGGCGTTTTCGGACGGAGCCTGTCCCCGAGCGTGATCTCGACGGTCAGGCTGCTCGGCGACGGCCGCACGGTCCGGGTGCACGCCACCGAGGTGCCCGGTGCGGGCCTGCCCGGGATCGAGCAACTCGTGCGCTCCAAAACGGACTTCGACCACCGGATCGCGGGCCTGCCGGAGGGGCTGCGGCTCGGGAAGGTGACCACCGGCGCGGACGGCGTACGGGCCACCCTGACGGGCGAGGACGTCCTCCTCGGGAAGTGACGGAGCGGCGCCGGACACCCCTTGGCCGCATAGTGAGACGAAGAGGTCCGCACCGCAGATGAACTGGGCCGTCCGGATGACCGGAAGCCCCGGGAAAGCCGGCGGAAACAGTATTCCATCCCGGAATCCGGACGATCCTGTCTCGCTATATGACACAACGGTGACAGGCCCACCGATTCGTCCCTACGATCCATGACATGAAGCGACAGCAGGCGGACCTCACGAAGCGGCGGGCAGTAGACCTGTGCCGCGTCGCCGCCATGCTGTGTCGCTCGATGTGAGCCCAGCCGCTCCCGTCCCATCAGGCCGTTTCCCGGCCCTCCCCGCGTGACCGCACCGCCGCCCCGCCCTGCCGCCTCCCCGCGCACGACGGCCGCGCGCCTTCCGTGCTACGCGATGCACCACGCAGCACCCGCAGCATCTGCACCACCCCGCCGCACACTGCCCCGGAGGAGAACACCATGAGCCGCAGCGACGTCCTCGTCGACGCCGACTGGGTCGAGGCCCACCTGGACGACGCCAACGTCGTCGTCGTGGAGGTGGACGAAGACACGTCCGCGTACGACAAGAACCACATCCGCAACGCCGTACGGATCGACTGGAAGAAGGACCTCCAGGACCCGGTCCGCCGCGACTTCGTGGACCAGGAGGGCTTCGAGAAGCTCCTGTCCGCCAAGGGCATCGGCAACGACGACACCGTCGTCCTGTACGGCGGCAACAACAACTGGTTCGCCTCCTACGCCTACTGGTACTTCAAGCTCTACGGCCACCAGGACGTGAAGCTCCTCGACGGCGGCCGCAAGAAGTGGGAGCTCGACTCCCGCGACCTGGTCGACGGCTCCGAGGTCCCGCAGCGCCCGGCCACCGCGTACAAGGCCCAGGCCCAGGACACCTCGATCCGCGCCTTCCGCGACGACGTCGTCGCCGCGATCGGCAGCAAGAACCTGGTCGACGTCCGGTCGCCCGACGAGTTCAGCGGCAAGCTGCTCGCGCCGGCCCACCTCCCGCAGGAGCAGTCGCAGCGCCCCGGCCACGTGCCGAGCGCCCGCAACATCCCGTGGTCGAAGAACGCCAACGACGACGGCACGTTCAAGTCCGACGAAGAGCTGACCGCGCTCTACGAGGCCGAGCAGGTCGACCTGGCGCAGGACACCATCGCGTACTGCCGCATCGGCGAGCGCTCCGCGCTGACCTGGTTCGTCCTGCACGAGCTGCTCGGCCAGGAGAACGTCAAGAACTACGACGGCTCGTGGACCGAGTACGGCTCCCTGGTCGGCGTGCCGATCGAGCTCGGCGCCAACAAGTAATCACCTTCTTCGCTCTCTAGGACAGGACAGAGACATGTGTGGAGCGCAGGCAGGCGGCCCCGACGCCTCGACGATCAAGCCCGGTGAGACCACGATCCAGGGCCAGGTGACCAAGGACGGCGAGCCCGTCGTCGGTTACGTGCGACTGCTGGACGGCGGCGGCGAGTTCACCGCCGAGGTCCCGACCTCGGCGACCGGCCAGTTCCGCTTCTATGCGGCCGAGGGCGAGTGGACCCTGCGGGCGCTCGTGCCCGGCGGCACCGCGGACCGCAAGGTCGTGGTCGTGGAGACCGGTGGCGTGACGGACGTCGCGATCGCCGTCTGAGACTGCCCCTCGGGCAGCACTGTTTGACCGGCCGGAGGGCCGCACCCCAGGGGGTTGGACGCCACTGGAACGGGGTGCGGCCCTTCGCGCCGTCCGGGGCCGTGCGCGCGCCGCCGGGCCTACGCTGGAGGTATGTACGCCCGGCGCCGCCGCGCCTACTTCCTGCTGATGGGCGGATGCCTGGTCCTCTTCGTGTCCGCCTGGGCCTTCGTGCGCCTGTGGTCGGTCGAGGCGGCCGTGGCCATGTGCGTGGTCGCCATGGCGGTACCCCCGTTCGCCGCGATCGTCGCGAACCGCCGGGGCCCCGACGACCGCTGGTGGGACGACCCGTCCGGGGATCCGCAGTCCGACGAATGGTGGGACGAACTGGACGGAAAGCGACGTCCCGGGCGGGATTCCGAACCGTAACCGGGGTGCGTGCGCCACCTTGCAGGTGCTAATGATCTGATGGGGCTGCGGACGAACCGAGTCCGCAGCTCAAACGTCCTGTGGGGGGACCCTTGCAATCAGATCAGACCCTGCCTGACCAGCGCACATCGGAGGAGGTGGGTGCGGAACCGGAAAGTCCGACATTCCCGGATGAGTTTCCTGATGCGAACGATCCGGTGGAGCCCGTCGAGCCGACTTCGCTGCGTCCGCCGCGGCGCCGGGGCCGCACCACCGCCCTGATCGCCGCCGCAGCCGCCCTCGGCACCCTCGCCGGCACGGCCACCGGCTACGCCCTCCAGTACGACCGCGCCCCGACGCCCCTGCCGCCGCTGGCGCAGCAGCAGCTGCCGCATCCGAAGCTGCGCGCGCCGGGCGACGCGACCACGAACCGTTCGGTGAACGCGAACCGCTGGCACCCGACGGACGGCCCGCTTGCCAAGCTGCTCGTCAAGGCGCCCGCCGGGGCCAAGACCGGCATCGCGCCGGCCGACATGGGCGTACCGGCCTACGTGACGGACTTCTTCGACTATCCCGGCAGCATGTTCGACGACCTCCAGGCCGACGGCATCCGCCGGGTCGCGCTGACCGAGTGGCTGGAGAAGGGCCGCCTGACCGTGACCGTGCGGCTCGTGCAGTTCCGCGACCGCGACGGCGCCGAACACTTCCAGGACGACCAGGCCTCCTACATGGACGAGGACGACTACGCCGACAACCTCGGCAAGGCCGTCCCCGGCGCCGACGTCGCCAACGGCGCGTACTGGGTGTACTCCAAGGCCGACAAGGAGGCCGGCTACCTGCCGGTCCGGCAGGCCCGGGCCGTGGCCCGGCGCGGCGACGTCGTGATGGACATCTGGTTCTGGGACAACCGCGGCTCGATCTCCGAGAGCACCGTCCGGAACCTGGCGAAGAAGCAGCTGGAGCGTCTGTGAAGCACAAGACCCTGATCGCGGGCGCCCTCGGCCTCGGCGCCCTCGCCGGCGCCGGCACCTGGGGCGTGATCGCACTCGACGGCGCCGACCGGACCGCCGAGACCCGCTATTGGCGGACCGCCGAGGCCCGTCCCACGGCCGCGCCCACGCCGCCGTCCGTCCCGGAGGGCGAGCTGCGCAAGCTGCTGCTGCCCCGGCCGTACGGCGTACGGCCCGGTCCCGACCTGGGGGAGGACGGCAGCGAGTACGCGCTGTCCGGCCCGGTGGCCGTGGAGCGCATCAAGGAGGAGCGGAAGGGCATGCGCGCCGCCGAGCGCAAGCAGCGCGACCGCATCCTCGACCGCCTCAAGCTGACCGGTACCGCCGGCCGCAGCTACCTGGACGTCAACGGCTACGCGGCCGAGGTCCGGGTGATCCGCGCGGAGGGCAAGGGGCTGGCGGAGTTCAGCCGGTTCTCGGAGCGCGTGCTGAAGCTCGTCGCCAAGGAAGGCGAGGGCAAGACCCGCAAGGTCGAGGGCCACCCCGAGGCCTCCTGCGTGCAGGTGGCGCTCGTCCCCGCCGACGGCCCGGAGGGCAAGAAGGGCGAGGGCGTGGACTCGCTCTTCTGCTCGGCGTACACCGAAGGCACCCTCGTCTCGTTCGAGGCCTCCGGGGCCAAGCCCTTCGACCCCAAGGCCGCGCTCGGCCTGCTGGCGGACCAGCTCGACCACCTGAAGTCCCCCGGGGAGTCCGTGTGAGCGACCAGAACACGACCGACGTGGCCGAGCCGGCCGTGGCTGAACCCGTGGCTGAACCCGTGGCCGAAGCCGTGGCCGGGCCGGCCGGGCCCGTGGCCACCGCCAAGCCGCCGCGCGACCGCCGCATCCTGCGCGCGGCGCTGCGCTGGACCGCCGCCGTGCTCGTCTTCGGCGCCGCCGGCAGCGGAGTCGCGTACGGGATCGGCGAGCGCGAGCGCACCGACCTGCCCGGCCTCGGCACCCTCGCCGACGGCCGATGGCCGTACCCCGAGCTGGTCAAGCCGCCGGTACCGGCCGGTGCACCGCTGCCCTTCGCCGAGGACAACGAGGCGAACGTCCACTACGCGGACCTGGGCGGCCTGCTGCTGCCCGCCCCCGCCGGCGCCGAGCCCGGCCGGCTGGCCCGGGCCAAGGCGGACAAGGGCCGTGCCGACGTGTCCCAGGAGGTCACGCTCGGGCAGTTGCTGTCCGAGTACGCCGCCGACGAACGGGCGGCGACCCGGCAGTCCCTGGTCGACGAGGGCGTCCGGCACGTGGCCGCCCGCGGCTGGACCATGCCCGACGGCACCCGCACCCGGATCTACCTGATCCGCTTCCCCGGCGAGCAGGCCGCCGCGGCCTGGACCGGCTGCGCCCGGCAGATGACCCTCGCGGGCACCGAAGAGCTCCAGCTCGACCTGGCGTGGACGGAGACGAAGTCCGACCAGAACTTCGTCACCCGCAACACGGACGTCGAGATCGGCGTCTACGAGGAGTCCGCCCCCACCGGGCCCGAGCACGCCCGGGCGGCCTGCATCCAGGCGGGTGACGTGCAGGCGCTGATCGTGGCGCGGCGCAGCGGCGGGGTCCCGATGGTGCCGTTCCACCAGACCGTGGTGCTGCAGAACCAGCTGCTCGGCTGACTGCCGCCCACCTCGCAGAGAGGGCCGGGCCCCGGACCAGTAGGCTTGGGGACCGGCCCGTACCTCCCGCCGGCTCCGTCCGGGGGGACCCCGACGAATCCTCCGAGGAGCACCCCGTGCTTGAGGCAGTCTTCACCTCCCTGCTGGTCCTGGTCTGCGTCGGCGTTCTCGCCTTCTCCGGCCTGGCCGTGAAGAAGCTGTACCAGGGTCAGCGCTGAGCAGCTGACCGCCCCGGACCCCCTCCGCACCCGACAGATCGCCTGAGCTGCCACCCATGATCCAGATCCCCTCCGACCTGAACCCGGGTCTCGTCCCGCTCGCCTTCCTCCTCGGCACCTGGGAGGGCGCGGGCGTCTTCGACTTCCCCGGCGACGAGAAGTGCAACTTCGGCCAGGAGGTCGTCTTCAGCCACGACGGCCGGGACTTCCTGGAGTACA
This sequence comes from Streptomyces bambusae, assembly GCF_020532645.1. Taxonomy (GTDB): domain Bacteria; phylum Actinomycetota; class Actinomycetes; order Streptomycetales; family Streptomycetaceae; genus Streptomyces; species Streptomyces bambusae. The sequence continues at coordinate 80,630 of NZ_JAJAUZ010000018.1, read as the reverse complement.
CCTCGCACAGCTGGGTCCTCGACGCCGAGGGCAACAAGGTGCGTCCGCTGGAGTCGGAGTCCGGCTACTGGCGCATCGACAAGGACCGCAACGTCGAGATCGTCATGGTCCGCGACCAGGGCGTCGTCGAGGTCTGGTACGGGCAGCTCGCCGACCAGAAGCCGCAGATCGACGTCGCCACCGACGCGGTCGCCCGCACCGCCGCCTCGGGCCCGTACAGCGGCGGCAAGCGCCTCTACGGCTACGTCAAGAGCGACCTGATGTGGGTGGGCGAGAAGGCCACCCCCGACGTCGAGCTGCGGCCGTACATGTCCGCCCAGCTGAAGAAGGTCGTCACCCCGGAGGAGATCGCCGACATGGCGCGCAACCTCCCGGACATGCCGGACGACGGCATCGCCTTCTTCCGCTGATCCGCCGCACGGCACCGCACGGCACCGCACCGCACGGCACCGCACCGGACAGCACCGGCAAGGGGATCACGGGCCTCCGTGATCCCCTTCCGCATCCCCGCGTGCCGCCTAGACTGGGTGCGTGGTGACCACCGACTGGAAGAGCGATCTGCGGCAGCGCGGGTACCGGCTGACGCCGCAGCGGCAACTGGTGCTCGAAGCGGTCGACACCCTGGAGCACGCGACCCCGGACGCGATCCTCGCCGAGGTCCGCAAGACCGCCTCCGGCGTGAACGTCTCCACCGTGTACCGGACCCTGGAGCTGCTGGAGGAGCTGGGCCTCGTCTCGCACGCCCACCTCGGGCACGGCGCGCCGACCTACCACCTGGCCGACCGGCACCACCACATCCACCTGGTGTGCCGCGACTGCACCGGGGTGATCGAGGCCGATCTGGAGATCGCCGCCGACTTCACGGCGAAGCTGCGCGACACGTTCGGGTTCGACACCGACATGAAGCACTTCGCGATCTTCGGCCGGTGCAGGGACTGCGCGGCGGGCAAGCCGCCGGAGCCTTCGTAGGGCCTGCCCAGGGGCGTGTCCGGGCCGCCGCACCGCCGCTCGCGGCCGGTCGTACGCTTGGACGCATGACCAGCCCTTTGCTTGCCCTGCCCGGCGCCGTGGCGGCCGAAGGCCGTGACGAGGCCGTCGCGGCCCATTACGGTGATCTGTTCCGAGAGCAGCGCTCTCTGGCCGACGGCCGCGGGTTCGTCGACCTCTCCCACCGCGGGGTCGTCACCGTCACCGGACCGGAACGGCTGAGCTGGCTGCACCTGCTGCTCACCCAGCACGTCACCGACCTGCCCGCGCACCAGGCCACCGAAGCGCTGATCCTCTCCGCGAACGGCCACATCGAGCACGCCCTCTACCTCGTCGACGACGGCGAGACCGTGTGGGCGCACGTGGAGCCCGGCACCCAGGAGGCGCTGCTCGGCTACCTGGAGTCGATGAAGTTCTTCTACCGGGTCGAGATCGCCGACCGCACCGCCGACACCGCCGTCGTGCACCTGCCCGCCGGCTCCACCGCCGAGGTGCCGAAGGAGCTGGTCGTCCGGGAGACCCCGTACGGCCGGGACGTGTTCCTGCCGCGCGAGCGGCTGGAGGAGTTCGCCGCCGCGCACGGCCCCGTCGCCGGCCTGCTCGCGTACGAGGCGCTGCGCGTGGAGGGCCACCGGCCGCGGCTGGGACTGGAGACGGACCACCGGACGATCCCGCACGAGCTGGGCTGGATCGGCACCGCCGTGCACCTCCAGAAAGGCTGCTACCGCGGCCAGGAGACCGTCGCGCGCGTCCACAACCTGGGGAAGCCGCCGCGCCGCCTGGTCTTCCTGCACCTCGACGGCAGCGAGGTGCTGCTGCCCGGCCACGGCACCCCGGTGCGGCTGGCCGCGGACGGCGCGGAGGGCCGCCAGCTCGGCTTCGTCACCACCGCCGCCCGCCACCACGAACTCGGCCCGATCGCGCTGGCGCTGGTGAAGCGCAACGTGCCGGTGGACGCCCCGCTGCTCGCCGGCACGACGGCCGCCGCCCAGGAGGTCGTGGTCGCGCCGTAGAACCGGCCGCGGCGTCCCGGACGGGGCGTCAGACCTCCACGAGCACGGTGAACGGGCCGTGGTTCGTCAGCGAGACCCGCATGTCCGCGCCGAACCGGCCCGTCTGCACCGTCGCCCCCAGCGCCCGCAGCTGCGCGACCACCTCGTCGACCAGCGGCTCCGCGACCGGGCCCGGGGCCGCCGCGTTCCACGTGGGGCGGCGGCCCTTGCGGGCGTCGCCGTAGAGGGTGAACTGGGAGATGACCAGCAGCGGCGCGTTCACGTCGCTGCACGACTTCTCGCCGTCCAGGATCCGCACCGACCACAGCTTCCGGGCCAGCTGCGCCGCCTTCTCCGGGGTGTCGTCGTGCGTCACCCCGACCAGCACGCACAGGCCCTCGCCGACGATCTCGCCGACGGTCTCTCCGGCGACCGTCACGGCCGCCCCGTCCACACGCTGAACCACTGCTCGCATACCCCTTGTGTAGCAGGCGTGCACCCGTCCGGGGCCGATCGGGTGGCGTGCACCTGCACCGGCGGCACGGAGAGTGGCACGATGCACGCAAGCGGTGTGCCGCACGTCGAGGGGACGGATTCGTATGAACAACTCTGGTGCCGGGCAGCCCCACGGGCCGGCCGCCGTGGACGTCCCGCCGGCCCGCCGGCCCCCGCTCCAGCGCACCCCCGCCCGGCTCCCGGACGACGCCCCCGGGCTCGGCGGCCTGCGGCTGCCGGAGCTGCGCACCCTGCGCCGCGAGGCCCAGCGCGACGAGGCCGACCTGAGCTACGTACGGCGGCTCCTCCAGGGCCGCATCGACATCCTGCGCGCCGAGGTGGCCCGGCGGACCGACCCGGAGACGCCGGTCGTCGACCGGCTCTCGGAGATCCTCGCGGACGCCCCGTCCAGCCGCAGCGCCTCCGCACGGCACGTCACCCTCGGCACCCCGCACGGCGAGGAGTACCGGCTGCTGGCCGCCGAGATGCTCTCCGACGTGGAGCTGTCCGACCTGGACGCCCGTACGGACGACGAGCTGCATGCGGCGATGGCCCGGCTGGTCCGCTACGAGAACCAGGTCTCGCGGCGCCGCCAGCAGCTCCAGCACACCACCGACGAGTGCAGCGCGGAGATCACCCGCCGGTACCGCGAGGGCGAGGCGCAGGTCGACGACCTGCTCGCGTGAGACCGGGGCGGGGGCGGCGGGGCGGCCCCCGGCACCCCCGCGACACCGGGGAAAACCGCGTGACGCCGCGCGGGCGCCCGCCGTAGCGTGAGCCGAATGAGCGCTGCCGACTCCGCCACGCCGTCCGCCGCCCCCACGCCCCCTCCGGCGCCGCCCGTCGACGTCCGCCCGGTCGGCGAGCCGGAGTTCAAGGACTGGCTGGCCGCCTCCAGCATCGGCTTCCTCAGCCCGCCGGCCGTCACGGACGAGGAAGCGGCGTACCGCCTGAAATCCACCGACCTGACCCGGGTGCAGGGCGCGTTCGACCCGGACACCGGCCGCTGCGTGGCCACCTTCCGGTCCTTCGCGCAGCAGGTGACCGTGCCCGGCGGCGCCGCCGTCACCGCGACCGCCGTCTCCCGGGTCACCGTGCTGCCCACGCACCGCCGCCGCGGGCTCCTCGGCCGGATGATGGCCGCCGACCTGGGGGCCGCCCGGCGGCGCGGCGAGGTGCTGGCCACCCTGGTGGCCGCCGAGTACCCGATCTACGGGCGGTACGGCTTCGGCCCCGCGACCTCGCTCACCGAGTGGGAGATCGACGTCGCCCGCACCGGCCTCGACCCGCGCCGCACCGGCCGCCCGGCCTGCGGCGGCCGGATCGACGTGGTGGACGCCGAGCGGATCCGGGCGGCCGGGCCGGTGGTGCACGAGCGGCTGCGGGCCCGGCTGCCCGGCGTCATCGACCGCCCCGCGCACTGGTGGGACAGGTCCACCGGTCTGGACCCGGACCCCGGCCGGCCGTGGACCGAGCCGTTCTCCGTGCTCTACCGCTCGCCCGCCGGCGAGCCGGAGGGGTACGCCGTCTACACCGCCGACGACCGGTGGACCGACGCGAAGACCCCGTCGAACACCCTCACCGTCAAGGACCTGATCGCCGCCACCCCGGCCGCCGAGCGGGCGCTGTGGCACTTCCTGTGCTCGGTCGACTGGGTGCGCTCCGTCCGCACCGGCTACCGGGCGCCCGACGCGCTGGTCCCGGACCTGTTCCCCAACCCGCGGGCCGCCGCGGTCCGCACGCAGGCCGACTGGCTGTGGGTGCGCGTCCTGGACGTCGTACGCGCCCTGGAGGCCCGGACGTACGAGGCTCCCGGCGCGCTCGTGCTGGAGGTCGAGGACCAAGGCGGGCTCGCCGGGGGCCGGTTCCGGCTCGTGGCCGGCGCGGACGGCCGGGCGGAGTGCCGGCCGGCCGGGTCGGAGCCGGCGGAGCTGCGGCTGGGCGTGGCCGAGCTGGGCGCGCTGTACCTCGGTGATGTGTCGGCGGTGCGGCTGGCGGCGCTGGGGCGGCTGACGGAGGAGGTGCCGGGGGCGGTGGCGCGAGCGGAGTCGCTGTTCCGGACCGCCGTGCGGCCGTGGTGCCCGGACCTGTTCTGAGTAGGGTGACGTTCCGTGACAAATCTTGATCTGGGCCCGGTGGTGGTGGCGCTGCGGGCGGCCGGCTGCGTGTTCGCGGAGGAGGAGGCGGAACTGCTGGCCGGAGCCGCGGCCGGGCCCGCCGAGCTCGACGCGCTGGTGGCGCAGCGGGCCGCGGGGCGGCCGCTGGAGCACGTGGTGGGCTGGGCCGGGTTCTGCGGGCTGCGGATCGCGGTCGGCCCGGGGGTGTTCGTACCGCGGCGGCGCAGCGAGTTCCTGGCGGGGGAGGCGGCGCGGCTGGCCCGGCCCGGGTCGGTGGTGCTGGACCTGTGCTGCGGGGCCGGTGCGGTGGGTGCGGCGGTGGCCGCGGCCGTCCCGGGGGTGGAGCTGCACGCGGCGGACATCGAGCCGGCCGCGGTCCGCTACGCCCGGCGGAACGTCGCGGCGGCCGGCGGCCGCGTCCACGAGGGCGACCTCTACGACCCGCTGCCGGCGGTCCTGCGCGGCCGGGTGGACGTCCTGGTGGTCAACGCCCCGTACGTCCCCACGGGCGAGATCGGGCTGCTGCCCCCGGAGGCCCGTGACCACGAACCCCTGCGGGCCCTGGACGGCGGCCCCGACGGCGCGGCCGTCCACCGCCGGGTGGCGGCCGCCGCCCCCGGCTGGCTGGCCCCCGGCGGCCGCCTCCTGATCGAGACGGGCGCCCACCAGGCCGACCGCACCGCCGCCGCGATCCGTGCGGCCGGCCTGACGGCGCGGCACTCGGCGTCGGAGGAGTACGAGGCCCACGTGGTGATCGGTACGCTGCCCGCCCGGTGAGGCGACATGCTTTTGCTAGCAACTGCTTGCAAAAGTTAGCAGGGTGGGGGAGGATCGGCCCATGGGGACGCTCAATGTCGGGAATCTCGGTGAGTACCTGCGGGATCAGCGGCGGCAGGCGCAGCTTTCGCTGCGGCAGCTGGCTGATGCGGCAGGGGTCTCGAACCCGTACCTGAGCCAGATCGAGCGCGGGCTGCGCAAGCCCAGCGCGGACATCCTCCAGCAGCTCGCCAAGGCGCTGCGGATCTCCGCGGAGACCCTGTACGTGCGCGCCGGAATGCTCGACGAGCGCGAGCCGGACGAGGTCGAGACGCGGGCCGCGATACTCGCGGACCCCTCGATCAACGAGCGGCAGAAGCAGGTGCTGCTGCAGATCTACGAGTCGTTCCGCAAGGAGAACGCCTTCGAGGCGATGACCGACGACGGCGACGGCACCGCCCGGGGCAGTGACCCGGCCCGAGGCAACGGCACCGATCCCACCACGACCACGAACTGAACTGCGATCCGGGAGGACCAGTCATGGCCATCACCGATGACCTGCGCAAGACCCTCGCCGACCCCACGCCCCTCTACTTCGCCGCCGGCTCCGCCGACCTCGCGCTCCAGCAGGCCAGGAAGGTGCCCGCACTGATCGACCAGCTGCGCGCCGAGGCCCCCGCGCGCATCGACGCCGTGCGCAACACCGACCCCAAGGTCGTGCAGGACAAGGCCCGCGAGGCGCAGGCCGTGGTGACCGCCAAGGTCTCCGAGGTGCTCGGCACGTTCGACACCGACCTGAAGAAGCTCGGCGAGCAGGCCCAGGACCTCGCGCTGCGCAGCGTCGGCGTGGCCGCCGAGTACGCCGTCCGGGCCAAGGAGGCCTACGACCGGGTCGCCGAGCACGGCGAGCAGGCCGTGAAGCAGTGGCGCGGCGAGGTCGCCGAGGAGATCGTCGAGGTCGCCGTGGCGGTCGACGGCGGGGACGAGCCGAAGAGCGGGCCGGCCGGTGCGCAGACGCAGGCCGCCGAGCCGGCGGCCGCGGAGGCGAAGCCCGCCCGCAAGGCCGCCCCGCGCAAGGCGGCCGCCAAGAAGGACGCCGCGCCGGCGGCCGCGGGCGACGGCTCCGCTGCCGCCGAGCAGGGCTGACCGGCTGAGATGCGGGCCGGCGGACCGGGCACCCGGCGGGGGTCCGGTTCGTTGGCCCTGCAGCGGGTAACTTGGCCGCTGGGCCGCACTGCGGCCCGGAGGGCCCGCGGGGCCCCCGCCCCGATGGCGAAGACGACGGACACGAAGAAGCTGGTGCCGGGATGTTGATGCAGAAGTTCGACTCTCTCCTCGCGACGCTGCTGTACTTCGGCACGCTCGTGCCCGCCGTCATCGCCCTGGTCATGGCCGCCACCTCCCGCGAGGACGCGTTCCGGGCGGCGGACAAGCAGACCAAGCCGTTCTGGCTGATCCTGCTGGGCATCACGGTCCTGGTGGACATGTTCCTCGGGATGCTGTTCCTGCAGATCGCCGGTCTGATCGCGACCATCGTCTTCTTCGTCGACGTGCGCCCGGCCCTGCGCCAGGTCTCCGGCGGCGGCCCGAAGCGGCGCGGCGGCAGCAGCAGCGACGGCCCGTACGGGCCCTACAACGGCGGCCGCTGAGCCGGTCGGTCCGCAGGGCACCCACCCCGCCCGACTCCCGCGCCGGCCCGGACTTCCCGCGCCCGCCCGGACTTCCCGCGCCCGCCCGGACTTCCCGCGCCCGCCCCGACTTCCCGCGCCCGCCCGGACTCAGCGCCGGCGGGCGCCCGCCGTGCGGTCCAGCAGGACCACGGCCACGTCGTCGGTCAGCTCGCCCCCGTTGAGGCGGCGGGCCTCCGTCACGGCGGCCTCCAGCAGTGCTTCGCCGGTCAGCGACTGCTCCAGGTGCCGGTTGATCATCTCGACCATGCCGTCCTGGCCCAGCCGCTCCCGGCCGTTCCCGATCCGGCCCTCGATCAGGCCGTCGGTGTAGAGCATCAGGCTCCAGGTGCCGCCCAGCTCCACCTGCCGGCGAGGCCAGCGCGCCCCCGGCAGCAGTCCGAGGGCCGGCCCGCTGTTCTCGTACGGCAGCAGCTGTGCGGCTTGGCCCGGGCGGGCGATCAGCGGCGCCGGGTGACCGGCCAGGCAGAGCCCGGCGCGGCGGCCGTCGGGGGCGATGTCCACCGTGCAGAGCGTCGCGAAGATCTCCTCGTGCGGCCGCTCCACCTCCAGGACCTCCTGGAGGGTGGCGAGCAGCTCGTCCCCGCACAGCCCGGCCAGGGTCAGCGCCCGCCAGGCGATGCGCAGCTCCACGCCGAGGGCCGCCTCGTCGGGGCCGTGGCCGCAGACGTCGCCGATCATCGCGTGGACGGTGCCGTCGGGGGTGCGGACCGCGTCGTAGAAGTCGCCGCCGAGCAGGGCGCGGCTGCGGCCGGGCCGGTAGCGGGCGGCGAACCGCAGGTTCGAGCCCTCCAGCAGCGGGGTGGGCAGCAGGCCGCGTTCCAGGCGGGCGTTCTCCTGGGCGCGCAGTTTCGATTCTGCAAGCTTGTACTGGGCGATGTCGGCGCGCTTGCGCTCCACCGCGTACCGGATGGCGCGGCTGAGCAGCCGGCCGTCCAGCTCGTCCCGGGACAGGTAGTCCTGGGCGCCGACGCGGACCGCCTCGGCGGCGCGCTCGGAGTCGGCCTCGGAGGTGAGGACCAGCACGGCGTGGCCGGGGGCCAGCTGGAGGACCCGGCGCAGGGTGGCCAGCTCGTCGACGGGCGGCTCGGCGGGCGCGGCCGGGCCCGCGGCCGGTGCGCCGGCGGTGGTCCGCTGCCCACCGGACAGCGACAGGTCGAGCAGGATGCAGTGGACGTCCGGGGTGAGCAGCCGGGCCGCTTCGGTGAGGTTGCGCGCGGTGCGGATCCGGATGCGGTTGCCCTCGCCGTCGAGCATTTCGGGGACGGTGAGGCCGCCCGCCGGATCGTCCTCGATCACGAGCAGGGTCAGCGACTGCTGGGGCAGGTGCGGGGGCAGACCGGCCTGACCGCTCTCCGCGGCCGGGACGTCCCTCTGCCGCGGTACGGGTACGGGCATCGTCTGGGTTCCTTCCCTCCCCCCGAGGGTGCGGCGGCGCCCGGAACGGCACCCCGCCAGTCCGGGACCATAGCGGTACGAGCCGCCACATCGGAATGCCGCGGTGTCCCTGGCCCCCGGCATATGCCGAAATCCCGGGGGAAAGGCCGCACACCGGAATGACGAACATCACGCCGGACGGCCCTACCGGTCCGGCCCGCGGTACGGAACCTCCCCGGCCGCGCGCCCTGCCCTCGCGACGCCCTACGCGTCCGGCCGGACCACCGCCAGGATCGGCATGGAGCCCGCGCCCGCGATCGTCACGTTCCGCCCCGGCCGCGGCGCGTGCACCATCGCGCCGTCCCCTATGTACATGGCGACGTGGCTCGCGTCGTTGAAGTAGATGATCAGGTCGCCGGGCCGCATGTCCTTCACGGCCACCCGCGGCAGCCGGCGCAGCTGCTCCTGCGAGGTGCGCGGGATCTGCCGCCCGCCGGCCAGCCAGGCCTGCGAGGTGAGGCCGGAGCAGTCGAACGAGTCCGGGCCCTCGGCACCCCACACGTACGGTTTGCCGATCTGCGCGGTGGCGTACTGCACGGCCCGCTTGCCGGCCTCGGTCGCCTTGCCGCTGACGTCCTTGAGGGCGCCCGTCTTGAGCCAGTCGTTCTGCGCCTTGTACTGGGCCTCGCGCTCCAGTTGGAGCAGGCGGGCCTTCTCCTCGGCCTCCAGGCGGTTCTCCAGCTGCTCGGCCGCCTTGATCTTGTCGTTGATCTGCTTCTGGGCGGCCTCCTTCTTCAGCCGGGTGGCCTCCAGGGTCTTCCAGTGGACGCTGGCGTCCTTCGCGTACTGCTTCAGGTCGGCCTGGGTGCGGTCCAGGTCCGTCAGCATGCCCTTGGCGGCCCGCTCGCCCTGGCGCAGCAGCCCTGCGCCGTTCAGGAACTGGTTGGGCGTCGGGCTGAGCGCCAGGCGCGCGGCCGGCGGCAGCCCGCCGGTGCGGTACTGGGCCCGGGCCGCCGCGCCCGCCTTGTTCTTCAGGTCCGCGATGCGCTGCTTCCCGGCCTCGATCTGCTTGGCGAGGGCGACGAGTTGCTCGGACTGGCGCTTGGCCTCTTCCTCGGCGAGGTTGTACTCGTCGGTGGCCTTCGCGGCCTGGTGGTACAGGTCTTCTATCTGCTTGCGGACCTGCTCCAGGGCGGGGTTGGGGCCCGGCTCGGGCCGGGTCGGCGCGGCGTGCGCGACCCCGGTGGTGCCCAGCACGGCCATGGCGCAGATCAGCGTGAGTGCGGCGGCCCCGCCCCTTCGGTTCACTGTCCCCCCAGCGAAAGTCCCGGCTTTTCCCGTGCGACACAGCTGATTTACCGTCAGTAACTTGTTGTCGCCTTCGGGATGGTGTCACGACTCGGCGGATTGCGACACCCCCGACCGGGGGGTTTGTGGACAACTCGGCTGCCCCGCAACCGGTACGGATGCACCAGCTCCGCTACGCCCGCGGTCCACCCGGCCGCAGCGCGTCCCAGCGGACCGTCAGCTCGCCCTGCCGCCACCGCCGCGGGCCGTCCGTCAGCGGCCAGTCCGCGGCCAGCGACCGGGCCGTGCGGATCCACCGCTGCCGGGCGCCGAGCGAGGCGTACGGGGCGGCCGCCGCCCAGGCCCGGTCGAAGTCCCGCAGGAAGGCGTGCACCGCCTCGCCGGGCACGTTGCGGTGGATGAGTGCCTTCGGCAGCCGCTCCGCGAGGTCCGAGGGGCGCTCCAGGGAGCCCAGCCGGGTGGCGAAGGTGACGGTGCGCGCCCCTTCGGGCCCCAGCGCGACCCACACGTGCCGCCGCCCGATCTCGTCGCAGGTCCCCTCGACGAGCAGGCCGTCCGGGGCCAGCCGCCGGCACAGCCGCTCCCACACCGCGGCCACCTGCTCCTCGTCGTACTGGCGCAGCACGTTCGCGGCCCGGATCAGGGCGGGGCGGGCGCCGCCGTCCAGCGGCACCTCGAAGCCGCCGTGCCGGAACGACAGCCCCTCGCGCTCGTACGGCCGGGCCGCGGCGACCCGGGCGGGCTCGATCTCGATCCCGACCACCTGCACCCGCGGGGCCGCCGTGCGGAGCCTGCCCAGCAGTTCCACCGCAGTCCAGGGCGCGGCCCCGTACCCGAGGTCCACGGCGACCGGCGCCACCGCCCGCCGCAGCGCGGCCCCGTGCGCATCGGCGATCCACCGGTCCATCCGCCGCAGCCGGTTCGGGTTGGTGGTGCCGCGCGTGACCGTGCCGACGGGGCGTCCGGGGGCGGGGGAGGGGGTGCGGGCGGCCATGACGCCAGGGTATGCGGCCGACGGGACGCTCTCGGACGCCCGGACGCCCGGACGCCTGGACGCCCGCAGCCGGACGCCGGTCCGCGTCCACGCCCCGCAGCCCGCAGCCGGACGCCGGTCCGCGTCCACGCCCCGCAGCCCGCAGCCGGACGCCGGTCCGCGGCCCGGCACGCCCGTGGCCGGATCCCGCCGCGCCGTCGGCAGAAAAGTTCTGCACAGTGGAATGCGGGCGGCCTCCGCAGTGGTTGCACCCGGTGAGGACGGAGACCGTCCTGTTTCCGTCATGCCCGGAGTTGCCCGGACTCCCGAGCGAGAGGACCGCTCACGTGAGTCAGTACGTGTCCCGGCTCGGCGGTATCGGCGGCCGGATCGCCGCCGGCCGCACCACGTTCGCCGCCCCCCACCCGCCCCGGCTGCGGATCCCCGGCAGCCACCACCGCCGGCCCCGCCGGGTGGCCATGCTCAGCGTCCACACCTCGCCGCTGCACCAGCCCGGCACGGGCGACGCCGGCGGCATGAACGTCTACATCGTCGAGCTGGCCCGGCGGCTGGCCGCGATCGGCGTCGAGGTCGAGATCTTCACCCGGGCCACCGCCGGCGGCCTGCCCCCGGTCGTCGAGCTGGCCCCCGGCGTGCTGGTCCGGCACGTCGACGCCGGCCCGTACGAGGGACTGGCGAAGGAGGAGCTGCCCGCCCAGCTGTGCGCGTTCACGCACGGCGTGATGCAGGCCTGGGCCGGCCACCGGCCCGGTTACTACGACCTCGTCCACTCCCACTACTGGCTTTCCGGCCACGTCGGCTGGCTCGCCGCCGAGCGCTGGGGTGTCCCGCTCGTCCACGCCATGCACACCATGGCCAAGGTCAAGAACGCGGCGCTCGCCGCCGGCGACACCCCCGAGCCGGCCGCCCGCGTCATCGGCGAGACCCAGATAGTCGAGGCCGCCGACCGGCTCGTCGCCAACACCGCGGAGGAGGCCGACGAACTCGTCCGGTACTACGACGCGGACCCGGCGAAGGTCGCCGTCGTGCACCCCGGCGTCAACCTGGACCGCTTCACCGTCGCCGACGGCCGGGCCGCCGCCCGGGCCCGCCTCGGCCTGCCGCAGGACGCCCTGATCCCCCTGTTCGCCGGCCGCATCCAGCCGCTGAAGGCCCCCGACGTGCTGCTGAAGGCCGTCGCCGAGCTGGTCGCCCAGGAGCCGTCCATGCGCCGCCGGCTGGTCGTACCGGTGGTCGGCGGTCCCAGCGGCAGCGGGCTCGCCAAGCCGGAAGGCCTGCAGAAGCTGGCCGCCAAGCTCGGCATCGCCGACCTCGTCCGCTTCCAGCCGCCGGTGGACCAGGACCGGCTCGCCGACTGGTTCCGCGCCGCGTCCGTCCTGGTCATGCCCTCGTACAGCGAATCGTTCGGACTCGTGGCCATCGAGGCGCAGGCCACCGGCACCCCGGTGATCGCGGCCGCGGTCGGCGGCCTGCCGGTCGCGGTGGACGACGGCGCCACCGGCTTCCTCGTCGCCGGCCACGACCCCGCGGACTACGCCCGGATGCTCCGCCGGTTCGCGGACGACCCCGCCCTCGCCGACCGGATGGGCGCCGAGGCGGCCCGGCACGCCCAGTTCTTCGGCTGGGACACCGCCGCGCGCGGCACGGCCGACGTGTACACCGCAGCCATGCATGATCACCGCCGTCGCGTACGCTCCCTGCATGGCTGAGGGCACACAGGCTGAGGGCACGCAGGCAGAGCGCATCGCGCAGGTCGTGGAGGGCACCCTCGACGACGCCGGACTGGAGTGGGAGAGCCCGGAGCCGGGTTCGTACGTGGTCAAGCTGCCGGGCACCCGGAAGCTGTCGACGACCTGCTCCCTGATCGTCGGCCGGCACTCGCTGTCCCTGAACGCGTTCGTCATCCGGCACCCGGACGAGAACGAGGCCGGCGTCCACCGCTGGCTGCTGGAGCGCAACCTGCGGCTGTACGGGATCTCGTACGCGGTGGACCGGCTCGGCGACGTCTACCTGGTGGGCCGGCTGCCGCTGTCCGTGGTCACGCCCGAGGAACTGGACCGGCTGCTCGGTTCGGTCCTGGAGGCCGCGGACGGCGCGTTCAACCCGCTGCTGGAGCTGGGCTTCGCGTCGTCCATCCGCAAGGAGTACGCGTGGCGGGTCTCGCGCGGCGAGTCCACGCGCAACCTGGACGCGTTCAGGCACCTGACGGAGCGGCCGTCCTGACCTCGGGGCCGGCGGCCCCCGGGGCTCCCTCCGTGGCGGCCGGCTCCTCGGCGGCGGTCCCCGCCTCCGGCTCCGGCTCCTGCGCCGGGGCCGCCACCGGCAGCCCCCGCATCAGCAGCCAGTAGCCCAGACCCGCCACCGTGCCGATGACGGCGGTCGCCCCCCACAGCCAGTCCGCGCCCAGCCGGTCGATGACCACGCCGCCCAGCAGCGGGGCGACCAGCGAGGCCGCCGCCCACGACAGGGTGTAGACGCCCTGGTAGCGGCCGCGGCCGTGCACCGGGGAGAGCCGGACGACCAGGCCCATCTGGGTGGGGGTGTTCACGATCTCCGCCAGCGTCCACACGCAGATCGTCATGACGTAGGCGCCCAGCGAACCCGCGAACGCCGTCAGCCCGAAGCCGAGCCCCGCCAGCAGCGAGGAGACCACCAGCAGCCGCTGCGGGTCGCGGTGCTCGATGAACCGGGTCACCGGGATCTGCAGCGCCACGATCAGCACGCCGTTCACCGCGATCGCCAGACCGTACTCCGCAGGCGAGAAGCCCGCCTCGCCCATCGCGACCGGCAGGCCGACCGAGCCCTGCGTGAAGATCGTCGCGATCAGGAACGACAGCCCCACCACACCCATGAACCGGCCGTCGCGCAGCACCGTGCCGAGCCGGACGTCCGCCTCCTTCGCCGTCGCCTCCGCCGACCTCTCCGGCCGGGACTCGGGCAGCTTCACGTACACGAGCACCGCGCACAGCAGGGTCAGGGCGGCCTCGCCGAGGAAGCCCGCGAGGTAGCTGTAGCGGGCGATGAGGCCGGCTCCGGCCGAACTCAGCGCGAAACCGAGGTTGATGGCCCAGTAGTTCAGTGCGAAGGCCCGGACCCGGTCCTCCGGGCGGACGATGTCGGCCATCATCGCCTGCACCGCCGGCCGGGAGGCGTTCGAGGTCATGCCGACGAGGAACGCGACCGCCGCGATGGCCACCGGGTGCTCCATGAACCCCAGCAGCGCCACCGTGAACGCGGTGCCGGCCTGCGCCACCAGCATCGTCGGACGCCGCCCCAGCCGGTCCGTCATCACCCCCGCCACCAGCGAGGACACCACACCGCCGAGGCCGTACAGAGCGGCCACCAGTCCCGCGAAGGAGGCCGAATAGCCCCGCTCCAGCGTCAGGTACAAGGCCATGAACGTCGCGACGAAGGCCCCGAGCCGGTTCACCAGGGTGCTCGCCCACAGCCACCAGAACGCGCGGGGCAGTCCGGAGACGCTCTCCCGCGCGGCGGTTCCGATCGATCTGAGCGAGACGGCGGACATGCGGTTCCCCCCGGGCGTACGGACATCACGGTGTAAGTGGCGCAGCGGCCCTCGGCACGTTACGGAGAGCGGCCCGCGCCCGCCACTGAATTGACGCCCGCCGTCAATCGACGGCCCCGCCACGGCCGTTGCCGGACGGTCCCGGGACCGTCCCGACCAGCCCCCGGACGGCGCGCGCAGGCCCCCGGGCCGTCCACTAGGCTCGTACGCATGGCCGACGCACCGTACAAGCTGATCCTCCTCCGCCACGGCGAGAGCGAATGGAACGCGAAGAACCTGTTCACCGGCTGGGTGGACGTCAACCTCACCGAGAAGGGCGAGAAGGAGGCGGTCCGCGGCGGTGAGCTGCTCAAGGACGCCGGCCTGCTGCCCGACGTGCTGCACACCTCCCTCCAGAAGCGCGCCATCCGCACCGCGCAGCTGGCCCTGGAGTCCGCCGACCGCCACTGGATCCCGGTCCACCGCTCCTGGCGCCTGAACGAGCGCCACTACGGCGCCCTCCAGGGCAAGGACAAGGCCCAGACGCTGGCGGAGTACGGCGACGAGCAGTTCATGCTGTGGCGCCGCTCGTACGACACCCCGCCGCCGGCCCTCGAAGACGGCACCGAGTTCTCGCAGTCCGAGGACCCGCGCTACGCGACCATCCCGCCGGAGCTCCGCCCCCGGACGGAATGCCTCAAGGACGTCGTCGGCCGCATGCTCCCGTACTGGTACGACGGCATCGTCCCGGACCTGCTCGCCGGCCGCACCGTCCTGGTCGCCGCGCACGGCAACTCCCTGCGCGCCCTGGTCAAGCACCTCGACGGCATCTCCGACGCCGACATCGCGGGCCTGAACATCCCCACCGGCATCCCGCTCTCCTACGAGCTCGACGCCGCCTTCAAGCCCCTCAACCCGGGCGGCACCTACCTCGACCCGGAGGCCGCCGCAGCCGCCATCGAGGCCGTCAAGAACCAGGGCAAGAAGTAACCACCGCCCCCCAGTTCGCCGGTGCGCCCCCCGGCCGCGGATATTCCGTGGTCGGGGGGCGTGCGCGTTGTTACGTTGCCGGGATGAGCATGCGACTGGTCGAGGTGGGGCCGGAGAACGTGGACGCGGCGGTGGCGCTGCGGGTGCGGCCCGAGCAGGAGAAGAACGTGGCGCCGGTGGTGACGTCACTGGCCGAGGCGTACGCGTACGGCGAGCGGGCCTGGCCGCGGCTGCTCCTCGACGGCGACGAGCCGGTCGGCTTCCTGATGGCCTTCCTCGACATGCAGTGGAACCCGGCGGAGGACCCCGCGGACCGGCGGTCCGGGCTGTGGCGGCTGAACATCTCCGCAGACGCGCAGGGCCGCGGGTACGGCCGGTTCGCCGTGGCGGCCGTCGCCGACGAACTGCGCCGGCGCGGCGCCGGGCGGATGTACGTCACCTGGGAGACGGGGCCGCACGGACCGGGGGAGTTCTACCGGAAGCTCGGCTTCACCGAGACCGGCGAGACCTCCGGCGACCAGACCGTGGGCGTGCTGGAGCTCGCCTGACCGCCGGCCCGGACCGCGGCCGGGGATTCTGCACCGGTGCGCCGTTGACGCGCCGGTACCGCTGGGCATGAATGGGTCAGGGCAGTGCGACGCGTACGCCTTCCGAGGAGGAACCCCCATGGCCGATTCCCCCGTACCGATCACTCCCGAGCAGGAACGGCAGCCGGTGTCCGAGCCGCTGCGGCTCCCGCTCCTCGCCGCCTGCGGGTGCGGCTCGGGCTGCGGCTGCGGCTGCCAGTCCGGCGCGCCCTGCCAGTGCGGCGGCTGACCGCCCCGGCGCGAGGCGCAGCGCACGAGCGAAGGGCCCGCCCGGGTCGCCCGGGCGGGCCCTTCCGCATGCGGACGCGCCGCACGGCCGCGCCGGACCGGGCCGTGCGGCTCAGACCGTTTCGGTCGGCTGCTGCAGCTCGTCCGCGTGCTCGCCGGTCACCAGGTAGACGACCCGCTTGGCGACGGACACCGCGTGGTCGGCGAAGCGCTCGTAGTAGCGGCCCAGCAGGGTCACGTCCACGGCCGTCTCGATGCCGTGCTTCCAGCGGTCGTCCATCAGGTGCTGGAACAGCGCCCGGTGCAGCGTGTCCATCTCGTCGTCGTCGTTCTCCAGCTGGAGCGCCAGGTCCACGTCCTTGGTGATGATCACCTCGGCTGCCTTGGCCATCAGCCGCTGCGCCAGCTGGCCCATCTCCAGGATGGTCGCGTGCAGGTCCCGCGGCACCGCGGTGTCCGGGAACCGCAGCCGGGCGAGCTTCGCCACGTGCTGCGCCAGGTCGCCCGAGCGCTCCAGGTCGGCGCTCATGCGCAGCGAGGTCACGACGATGCGCAGGTCGGTGGCGACCGGCTGCTGGCGGGCCAGCAGCGCGATGGCCCGGGCCTCCAGGTCGTGCTGCAGATCGTCGACCTTCTGGTCCGCGGCGATCACGTTCTCGGCAAGGTTCAGGTCGGCGTCGAGCATGGCCGTGGTGGCCCGCCCGATCGCGGAGCCGACCAGCCGCGCCATCTCGACCAGGCTCTCGCCGATCGAGTCCAGTTCCTCGTGGTACGCGTCCCGCATGGTGTCCCTCTCTGTATCTACCGGAGGCCTGTCTCGCCCCGGGTCCGGGGGGCTCGGACCCCCACGCTCCCACGGTGGGCGGGCTTCGCGACGGACTCCGGCACCACAAGTGAATCAACTCGGTCGTCACGGTGAACTCTGGGCGACGACTGTTCGAGGTGCCACCCGAACGGCTGTGGAACTGTCGCCGACCCTGCTTAACCTGGACACATGGACGTGAACGCGGCGGTCGCCGCAGCGGCAGCGATCGCCGGGTTGTGCACCGGCGTCATCGCCATGCTGGCGTTCCGCTGGAGCGAGCGCGACCAGGCCCGCCCCACGCGGAGTGCCATGCGCCCCGACATCAATGCGGTCCTGCCGCCCGGCGTGGACACGGTGCTCTCCGTGCTCCGCTCCTCCGCCGTGGTCCTCGACGAGGGCGACAGCGTGGTCAAGGCCAGCTCCGCGGCGTACGCCCTGGGTCTGGTCCGCGGGGGCAAGCTCGCCGTCGAGCCGATGCTGCACATGGCCCGCGACACCCGCCGCGACGGGGAGATACGACAGGTCGAGCTGGACCTGCCGCGGCGCGGCACCGGCCGCGGCGAGGCCCTCGCGGTCTCGGCACGGGTCGCCCCGCTGGGCTCCCGGCTGGTCCTGCTGCTCGTCGAGGACCTCACCGAGGCCCGCCGCATCGAGGCGGTGCGCCGCGACTTCGTCGCGAACGTGTCGCACGAGCTGAAGACGCCCGTGGGAGCGCTCTCACTGCTGTCGGAGGCCGTCATGGACGCCTCCGACGACCCCGAGGCCGTCATCCGCTTCGCCGGCCGCATGCAGATCGAGGCCACCCGCCTGACCAACCTGGTCCAGGAGCTCATCGACCTCTCCCGCGTGCAGAACGACGACCCGCTGGAGGACGCCGAGCCGGTCCGGGTGGACACCCTGGTCGCCGAGGCCATAGACCGCTGCCGGCACACCGCCGGCACCAAGCAGATCACCATGGCCGCCGGCGGCACCGCGGACCTGCGCGTCTGGGGCAACCGGAGCCAGCTCGCGGCCGCCCTCGGCAACCTCGTCGAGAACGCCGTCAACTACAGCCCGGCCCGCACCCGCGTCGGCATCGCCGCCCGCCGGGTCGCCGCACCCGGCGGGGACTTCATCGAGGTCGCGGTCACCGACCAGGGCATCGGCATCCCGGAGAAGGACCGCGAGCGCATCTTCGAGCGCTTCTACCGGGTGGACCCGGCCCGCTCCCGCGCCACCGGCGGAACCGGCCTGGGCCTGGCCATCGTCAAGCACGTGGCGGCCTCGCACGGCGGCGAGGTCACCGTGTGGAGCTCCGAGGGCCAGGGCTCGACCTTCACCCTCCGCCTCCCCGAGGCCGCGCTCCCGCCCGGCCGCGACTCCTCCGACTCCTCCGCAACCCTGCCCGGTACCGGCGCCCACGACGGCTCCGCGGGCCCCCATTCCGGAACGGGACCGGCCGCCACCGCTCGCTCCGTCCTCGCAACAGAACCAGCCATCCCTGCCCCGGAGGTCCTTCCGTGACCCGAGTGCTCGTCGTCGAGGATGAAGAATCCTTCAGCGACGCCCTGTCCTACATGCTCCGCAAGGAGGGCTTCGAGGTCGCCATCGCGGCGACCGGACCCGACGGCCTGGACGAGTTCGAACGCAACGGCGCCGACCTCGTCCTCCTGGACCTGATGCTGCCCGGCCTCCCCGGCACCGAGGTGTGCCGTCAGCTGCGCGGCCGCTCGAACGTCCCGGTCATCATGGTGACCGCCAAGGACAGCGAGATCGACAAGGTCGTCGGCCTGGAAATAGGAGCCGACGACTACGTGACCAAGCCCTTCTCCTCGCGGGAGCTGGTCGCCCGCATCCGCGCGGTGCTGCGCCGCCGCGGCGAGCCGGAGGAGGTCACCCCCGCGGCCCTGGAGGCCGGGCCGGTGCGCATGGACGTGGACCGGCACGTGGTCACCGTCGCGGGCGCCAAGATCGACCTCCCGCTCAAGGAGTTCGACCTGCTGGAGATGCTGCTGCGCAACGCGGGCCGGGTGCTCACCCGCATGCAGCTCATCGACCGGGTCTGGGGCGCTGACTACGTGGGCGACACCAAGACCCTCGACGTCCACGTCAAGCGGCTGCGCGCCAAGATCGAGCCGGACCCGGGCGCCCCGCGCTACCTGGTGACGGTCCGGGGCCTCGGCTACAAGTTCGAGCCGTAAGCCGCACGGACCGCGGCGGCCCGCGAGCCGGTGGCGGCGCGAGCAGAACGGCCGGAGGGCCCCACCCTGGATCGGGTGGGGCCCTCCGGCCGTTCTGTACGGCGGTGGCGGTCCCGGTTCCGGCCCCTCACGGCAGGCGGGCCGCCGGGCGGGTCAGTGGCCCGCCGCGGCGTGGGAGGCCGTGCCCGACGGGGTGCCGGACGGCGTGCCCGCGGGGGTGCCGGTCGCGCCGTGCGACGGGGTGCCGGAGGGCGTGCCGGACGGGGTGCCCGAGGGCGCGGTGGTCGGCGCGGCCGGGACCTCGGCGGGGCCGAACTCCTTGAAGTAGGAGGTGGCCGGGACCACGAAGGCCTCCAGGGCCACGTCACCGGTCTTGCTGAGCTGGAAGACGACCTTCTGCGCGTCGCCGTCCTTGACGGACTCGCGGCCGTTCTCGATGACGGCGGTGGCGTTGCCCTTGCCGCCGATCACCACGGAGCCGCCGGCCGGCACGGTGATCTTGCCGGAGCCCGTGGCGGGCTTCAGCTTCACGGTGCCGGAGCCACCCGGCAGGGCGATCCCGTCGAGGGTCTGCGGCTCCAGGCCGGCGTTGAACAGCGTCGCGGAGACGACGGCCGGGCCCTTCGCCTCCTTCTCGGGCTGCGTGATGACCAGCGCGTTCTGGATCTTGATGTCGCCCTTGGTGATCGCCGCGTTGTCCGGCTTGATCTCCAGGGTCTGCGCGTTGTTGCCCGCGCCGCAGGCGGCGAGCGATCCGATCGAGAACACGATGGCGGCGGCGGCAACGGCGCCGCGTCGAAGGGTCCGGCTCACGGCGGCGGCATCTCCTAGGACGTACGTACGGACGGAAGCGGTCGGGGGCTCCGCCTGGCGCCTGGCGAGGTAAAGCCGCCCTAAGGGTGTGTCAGCGGGCTTAGGTTACCGAGCCGCCGCCCCGCGCCCGCACCCGACCCTCCGCGCAGTGGATCACCCCGGCCTTCAACCCCCCGTTCACTCTCCCGTTCGCATATCGCCGCCATATCGCCGGTGATCAATTTCGAGCCACCCCGTGACCGCTTCCGACGGCCTCCGCTATTACGGCCGACCTGTTCCGGAGGATCCGGGTGGTGATCAATTCCAGATTGGGCCGGAAGGCACTCCGTACAGATGCCCGCCAGTCGAACGGAGTACTTGACTTTCGGGTCTTCCAACCCGGCAAAACGGGACGTACGTCACAGCGCCACCATCACCCGGGAGGTGTAACGTGGCCGTTTCGGGGCGTGCTGTCAGCCGCTCCGACCTGCGAATACCCCCTTCCGGAACCCCCGCGCAGCACGTCCGTGTCGTGGTTGTCAAGCCCCGAGATAGGCCCTGACCTGCGAAAACGCCATTCATAACAGTCAGTTCTCGTGTTACCCTGGATAGCCACGGAAGGGGTACCTGTCACATGACGTTCAAGGTTGGCGACACCGTGGTCTATCCCCATCACGGGGCCGCGCTGATCGAGGCCATCGAAACTCGCCAGATCAAAGGCGTGGACAAGACCTACTTGGTGCTCAAGGTCGCCCAGGGCGACCTGACGGTTCGTGTGCCTGCGGACAATGCGGAGTTCGTCGGCGTTCGCGATGTAGTCGGCCAGGACGGGCTGGACCGGGTCTTCGAGGTGCTGCGTGCACCGTACGCCGAGGAGCCGACGAACTGGTCTCGTCGCTACAAGGCAAACCTGGAGAAGCTCGCCTCGGGCGATGTCATCAAGGTGGCGGAAGTTGTCCGCGACCTGTGGCGTCGTGAGCGCGAGCGCGGACTGTCCGCCGGTGAGAAGCGCATGCTCGCCAAGGCTCGCCAGATCCTGGTGAGCGAGCTCGCTCTCGCAGAGAACACCAACGAGGACAAGGCCGAGGCCCTCCTCGACGAGGTCCTCGCGTCCTGACACGCGAGGTGCGCTCAACAGTCGTGCCGCGGTGCCCGCCGACACGTCCCTCACCCGTGAGGGGCGTTGTTGCCGGGCGCTGCGGCATGTCTGTATCCGCACCCGCGCCGGCTCGGTAGCACCGGCGCACGCCGCACCCGTACGCTGCGCACCCCTGCACCACCTTGGGCGTGCCGGGCCCGGGCAGCCGATACGACCGGTCGTCACGGAAGGGGCCCCGGTCGCGGCATCGTGCCCGGCACTCCCCCAACCACGGGCCGGGGGTACCCCCAGGCCATACCCACACCGGCCGAAGCCACAAACCTGGCCTTCGTCGCCCGCCTGCCCGGAGCTCCGATGACTGACGACTCGCGCCCCTCCCGCACCGCCGCGGTGATCCCCGCCGCCGGCCGCGGCCTCCGCCTGGGCCCTGGCGCCCCCAAGGCGCTGCGCACCCTCGGCGGCACCCCCATGCTGATCCACGCCGTCCGCGCCATGGCCCGCTCCCGGGCCGTCTCGCTGGTCGTCGTGGTCGCCCCGCCGGCCGGCGCCGCCGAGGTCAAGAACCTCCTCGACGAGCACGCACTGCCCGAGCGCACCGACTTCCTCGTCGTCCCCGGCGGCGAGACCCGCCAGGAGTCCGTCCGGGCCGGCCTCGACGCCCTCCCCGAGGGCGTCACCTCCGTCCTCATCCACGACGCCGCCCGCCCGCTGGTCCCCGTCGACACCGTCGACGCCGTCGTCGAAGCAGTCCGCGAGGGCGCACCCGCCGTCGTCCCCGCCCTGCCGGTCACCGACACCGTCAAGGAAGTCGACCCGCAGCCCGCCGGCACCCCCGAACCCGTCGTCGCCACCCCCGAGCGGGCCCGGCTGCGCGCCGTGCAGACCCCGCAGGGCTTCGACCTCGCCACCCTGGTCCGCGCCCACGAGGCCGTCGCCGTCAACGGCGAGGGCGCCACCGACGACGCCGGAATGGTGGAAAAGCTCGGCGTCCCCGTCGTCCTCGTGCCCGGCCACGAGGAGGCCTTCAAGGTCACCCGTCCCCTGGACCTCGTACTCGCCGAGGCCGTACTCGCCCGCAGGAGGGCCACCGATGCCTACTGAGCCGACCACCCCCGCAGCGCCCGCCGCGCCGCTGATCCCGCTGGTCGGCATCGGCACCGACGTGCACGCCTTCGAGCAGGGCCGCGAACTGTGGTGCGCGGGCCTGCTCTGGGACGAGGACGCGTCCGGCGGCTACGGGCTGGCCGGGCACTCCGACGGTGACGTCGCCGCCCACGCCGCGTGCGACGCGCTGTTCTCCGCGGCCGGCGTCGGCGACCTCGGCGCCCACTTCGGCACCTCCCGCCCCGAGTGGTCCGGCGCCGCCGGCACCACCCTGCTGGCCGAGGCCGCCCGGATCGTGCGCGCCGCCGGATTCACCATCGGCAACGTGTCCGTGCAGGTCATCGGCGTACGGCCGAAGGTCGGCAAGCGGCGCGACGAGGCGCAGAAGGCGCTCAGCGAGGCCGTCGGCGCGCCCGTGTCGGTGTCCGGCACCACCACCGACGGGCTCGGGCTCACCGGCCGCGGCGAGGGCCTGGCCGCCATCGCCACCGCCCTCGTCCACCGCACGCCCGCCGCCTGAGGCGCACCGCACCCCGCCCGGCCGCCGCAACGATCGGGGAACCAAAGCGCCCCGCGTCTCCGAAAGGGTCGCGGGGCACTACCACACGCCCACTACCCTTGGTCCCGTGACTATTCGCCTGTACGACACCAACGCCCGGCAGATCCGCGACTTCACCCCGCTCGCGCCGGGCTGCGTCTCGATCTACCTCTGTGGTGCGACCGTGCAGGCCGCCCCGCACATCGGGCACATCCGGTCCGGCCTGAACTTCGACATCATGCGCCGCTGGTTCGCGTACCGCGGCTACGACGTCACGTTCATCCGCAACGTCACGGACATCGACGACAAGATCATCGCGAAGTCCGGCGACCAGGGCCGCCCGTGGTGGTCCATCGGCTACGAGAACGAGCGCGCCTTCAACGACGGCTACGACGCCCTCGGCTGCCTGCCGCCCACCTACGAGCCCCGCGCCACCGGCCACGTCACCGAGATGGTCGAGATGATGCGCGGCCTCATCGAGCGCGGTCACGCGTACGAGGCCGACGGCAACGTCTACTTCGACGTCCGCTCGTACCCCGGCTACCTGGAGCTGTCGAACCAGGAGCTCGACAACCTGCTCCAGCCGTCCGGCGAGGGCGAGACCGGCAAGCGCGACCCCCGCGACTTCGCCATGTGGAAGTCCGCCAAGCCCGGCGAGCCCTCCTGGGAGACCCCGTGGGGCCGCGGCCGTCCCGGCTGGCACCTGGAGTGCTCGGCCATGGCGCACAAGTACCTGGGCAGCGCCTTCGACATCCACGGCGGCGGTCTCGACCTGATCTTCCCGCACCACGAGAACGAGATCGCCCAGGCCAAGGCCTTCGGCGACGACTTCGCGAACTTCTGGGTGCACAACGCCTGGGTCACCCTGGCCGGCGAGAAGATGTCCAAGTCGCTCGGCAACTCGGTGCTCGTCTCCGAGATGGTCAAGCACTGGCGCCCCATCGTGCTCCGCTACTACCTCGGCACCCCGCACTACCGGTCGATGATCGAGTACAGCGAGGAGGCCCTGCGCGAGGCGGACGCCGCCTTCGCCCGCATCGAGGGCTTCTGCCAGCGGGTCGTCGAGAAGGCGGGCAAGCCCGTCGAGCCCGCCGACCAGGTGCCGCCGGCGTTCGCCGAGGCCATGGACGACGACATGGGCGTCCCGCAGGCCCTCGCGATCATCCACACCACCGTCCGCCAGGGCAACAGCGCGCTCGCCGCAGACGACAAGGACGGCGCGATCGCCCGCCTGGCCGAAGTCCGCGCCATGCTCGGCGTCCTCGGCCTGGACCCGCTCGACCCGCACTGGGCCGGCACCGACACCGACCGCGGCGAGGAGCTCCACGGCGCCGTCGACACCCTCGTACGGCTGGTCCTCGACCAGCGCGAGGCCGCCCGGGCCCGCAAGGACTGGGCGACCGCCGACGCCATCCGCGACCAGCTCCAGCAGTCCGGACTGGTCATCGAGGACAGCCCCTCCGGCCCGCGCTGGACGCTCGGCGCCCGCTGACCGGGCCCGGCCGCTCCGGCCAAGTGGTGCCGCCCGGCGTTCCGGGCGGCACACTCTTCATACGTACATATCGCAGCACCAACGAAAACAGGTAGAGGTCATGGCCGGGAACAGCCAGCGCAGGAACCGCCGTACGTCCAACAAGAAGGGCGCCACGATCGGCAGCGGTGGCCAGCGGCGCAAGGGTCTGGAAGGCAAGGGCCCCACGCCCAAGGCCGAGGACCGCAAGGGCCACAAGGCCTTCCGCGTCTCCAACGCCATGGCCCGGCAGGCCGCCAAGCGCCGCCCCGCCCCGCGCCGCGGCGGCCCCAAGGGCCAGAGCGAAATGGTCGTCGGCCGCAACTCGGTCTTCGAGGCCCTGCGCGACGGCGTGCCCGCGACCACCCTGTACGTCCAGCAGTTCATCGACAACGACGAGCGCGTCCGCGAGGCCCTCGCCCTCGCCCAGGCCCGCGGCAACATCAACCTGATGGAAGCCCCGCGCCCCGAGCTCGACCGCATGACCAACGGGCTCAACCACCAGGGCCTCGTCCTCCAGGTCCCGCCGTACGAGTACGCGCACCCGGAGGACCTGACCGCCGAGGCGTACGACGCGGGCGCCGACCCGCTCATCGTCGCCCTCGACGGGGTCACCGACCCGCGCAACCTCGGCGCGATCGTCCGCTCCGTCTCCGCGTTCGGCGGCCACGGCGTGGTCATCCCCGAGCGGCGGGCCGCGGGCATGACCGCCGGCGCGTGGAAGACCTCCGCGGGCACGGCCGCCCGTACGCCGGTCGCACGCGTCACCAACCTGACGAGGGCCCTCCAGGAGTACAAGAAGGCCGGCATCACCGTCGTCGGCCTCGCGGCCGAGGGCACGCACGAGGTCCAGGACCTGGAGGCGCTCGGCGGGCCCGTCGTCATCGTCGTCGGCAGCGAGGGCAAGGGGCTGGGCCGACTCGTCGGCGAGACCTGCGACTTCCTCGTCCGCATCCCGATGCCGGGCGGGGCGGAGTCGCTGAACGCCGGTGTCGCAGCGGGTGTCGTGCTCTACGAGGCGGCGCGGCGTCGCAGCTGAGGTTCGTGGGGGGCTCCGCCCCGCACCCCGGTCCTCAATCGCCCCCGGCCCCAGCGGGCTGGGGGCCCCGGACGGGCTTGATCCTGCCCCGTCCGGCGGTTGAGGCGCGGGAGTCCGTTCGAACGGCGGGCGGCCATGCGAGTGGCCGGATCTTGACGGGTCTCGGACACATCCCCCCTGTCAAGGCAGTGTCCTAAACACCCATCACTCGGTTAGATGAGTGTGGACACCAGAACGCCCAGGTTCGACGACCAGCCCGCGCTGAGCATGGTGAAGGTGCCGTGCGACCCGGCGCAGGTCATCGTGAACCACGCCAGCTTCCGCGTGCAGCTCGCCGCCGCCCCCCGACGGCCCGTGCCCCCCGCCGGTCCGCTCCGGGTCCCCGCGCTGAGCGGCGCCGCTGCCGTGGCCGGGGCCTCGGTGCGGAGCCGGCGCCGCGCCCCCGTGGTGTGGAGCGGCAAGTCCGACGGAGCCGCCACCGGCGGACTCCTCCAGGCCGTCCGCGAGGCCGGCCACGGCCACCCCTACGCCGACGACGGCGGCACCACCCAGGTCATCCCGCGCATCGACCTGACCGACGACACCATGCCCACCCCCACCGTCGTCGGCCAGCGCACCCGGCGCCACGACGACGACACCCAACTCATCGCCCCGCTGCGGGACCACGACCCCCGCCACACCGGCTACGGCGGCCCCGGCCCCGACGAACTCGGCGCCGCCGGAGCCGCCGACGACGCCGGCCTGCGCCGCCCCGGCGACCGGGACCGCGACACCGACCGCCAGGGCTACTACCCCGGCCGCCGCATGAACCTCGGCGTCGTCCTGCTCCCGCTGCGCGTCTTCCTCGGCTTCATCTCCATCTACGCCGGCATGGGCAAGCTCTGCGACCCCGTCTACTTCGACGGCGGCGAGCGCGGCTCCATGGTCACCTGGCTGCACACCCTGCACCCCTGGGCGCTCGCCGAACCGCTGCGCGACTTCGCCCTCTCGCACCCCGTCGGCTCCGGCCTCACCGTCGCCTTCCTCCAGGTCATCGTCGGCGTCCTGACCGTCTTCGGCCTCTGGCAGCGGTTCGCCGGCTGCATCGGCGCGCTGCTCTCCGCGGCCCTGCTGATGACCGTCAGCTGGAAGACCGTCCCCGCCTACGACGCGCCCGACATCATCTACCTCGCCGCCTGGAGCCCGCTGATCATCGCGGGCGCCCCCGTCTACTCCATCGACGCCCGCCTGTCCGGCGAGGCCTGGCGCACCCTCGGCCCGCGCTCCGCGCTCTGGGAGCTGCGCCGCCGGGTGCTGCGCCGCGGCGCCATGATCGCCACCGTGGTCGTCGGCCTGACCCTGCTCATCGGCTCCGTCCTCGGCGGCGCCGTCCGCTCCACCACCGTGGTCACCGTCCCCGGCCCGGGCGACGCCCCCAGCAACTACCTGCCGGGACAGCCGCTCCCGCACGAGCCGGCCAAGACCCGCAAGCCCGTCAAGAAGGCCGTCCGGCCCACCACGCCGGCCTCCACCGCAGCCGAGGAGCCCACCGCCCGCCGCGAGACCACCCCCGGCACCAGCCGGCCCAGCGGCACCCGCGGCGCCGAGTCCCCGACCGCCACCCGCGGCACCGGCACCGGCGGCAGCAGCACCACCCCCCGCCAGACCACCCCCAAGCCCCCGCCCGCCACCACCGGCGGCCCCACCTCCACGGGCGGCACCACCGGAGGCGGCAGCACGGGCGGCACCGGCGAGCCCGGCGGCCGCGAGCCGGGCCTCGTCGGCGGCCTCCTCGGCTGACCCGCCCGGCCCGGTCGGCCCGGCGTACGGGAGGCCGTACGTACGCACACGGAAGGGGCCCGGCGCGCATCCAGCGCGCCGGGCCCCTTCGTCGTGTCCACCGGTTTCTCGTGTCCACCGGCTCCCCGGCCCGGCCCGGCGGCCTGCCCGGGGCGCCCGAGGAGGGCCTCAGAGGGCCTTCTGGGCCGCCAGCTCCTTCGCGGCCTCGGTGAGGTCCTTCGCCGTGTCGATCGCCCGCCAGTAGGCCCCCTGCGGCAGCGGGAATCCGGCCAGCCGGCGTTCGCGGGCCAGCCGCGGGAACGTCGTCCGCTCGTGGTCGCCCAGATCCGGCAGCAGCGACGCGAACTCCGCGGAGAACACGTACACACCGGCGTTGATCAGATACGGCGACGGCGGCGACTCGATGAAGTCCAGGACGTGCCCGAACTCGTTGGTCTCCACCGCACCCCACGGGATCCGCGGCCGCGCCAGCGCCAGCGTCGCGGTCGCGCCGCGCTCCTCGTGGAAGGCCGCCATCTCGCGCAGCGAGAACCGGGTCCAGATGTCGCCGTTCGTCGCGTACCAGGGGCGCTCCGGGTGCGGCAGGTGGGCGGCCGCGTACTTCAGGCCGCCGCCGCGGCCCAGCGGCTCGGTCTCGACCACCGTCGTGACGCGCAGCGGGAGTTCGGCCTTCGCCAGCCAGTCCTGGAGGACCTCGGCGAGGTGGCCGCAGGAGACGACGGCGTCCGTGACGCCCTCGGCCGCCAGCCAGGCCAGCTGGTGCCCGATGATCGGCACCCCGGTCCCGGGGATCTCCACCATCGGCTTGGGCCGGTCGTCGGTGTACGGACGCAGCCGCGAACCCTGGCCGCCCGCCAGGACCACGGCCTGGGTGGGGGCGGCCGGGAACGCGGCCGCGGAGACTGCTGAGGTGTCTGCCGTGCTGGCTGAGGTGCTGTCGGCAGGGGGCATGGGCGTCATGCGCGCAGCCTATGCCGGGTGCAGCACGGCGGGTCGGGGGGTCGGCGGATCGGCCGCGCCCGTCGGCGGGCCCGGCCGGTCCGCCCACGGGTCAGCCGAAGGAGGCCACGCCCGAC
The DNA here is from genome assembly GCF_020532645.1 of Streptomyces bambusae. Lineage (GTDB taxonomy): Bacteria > Actinomycetota > Actinomycetes > Streptomycetales > Streptomycetaceae > Streptomyces > Streptomyces bambusae. The sequence goes on along the minus strand of NZ_JAJAUZ010000018.1, from coordinate 52,684 downwards.
GCGTACGAGGTGTCGCAGGCGGGACGGGCGTACGTCTGCGCCTTCGTCGGCCCGTACATCTCGGCGGCCTTAGCGCCGATCGCCTTGGCGATCTGGCCGCAGTAGCCGGCCAGCGACGGGCGCTTGTCCACCTGCTGCTGGAGGTGGGTCAGGACGACGCCCGGGTCCTTCTTCGCCTGCAGTTCGCCGAGCAGCTTGTCGCGCAGCACCTCGTGCGGGGCGCGGGCCTTGGCGGGCACGGAGACGTTCTCCGCGGAGGCGGTGAGGACCTGGGAGGAGGAGGTGTCCGCCCAGGGGACCATGGTGACCGCGAGGGTCCCGGAGAGGACCAGGACGACGGGCAGGACCAGGGCGAGAGATCGGCCGATACGGCGGGCAGTGTGGGTCACGAGGGCGAGAGTAGCGCTCGGTGAAGATTTGGCGACATTTAGTCACCCTGTCGAGGGATGGTTCGACGTGGTTTTTCGAATGAGGTGTTGACGCACGCAGCTCGAAATGCCCGTTGTGCCGGGGTATTTGTCACACTGGCCCCCACCCGTGCGGGTGGGGGCCAGTGTGCACGACCGGTCGCCGGGACCGGCTCCGGGTCAGTCGGCGAGGCGCTCGCCGGAGGTCGTCGAGAACACGTGCAGCTCGCCGGTGCGCGGGACCACGTGCAGGGTCGCGCCCTTCTCCGGGACCTGACGGCCGTTCACGCGGACCACGAGGTCCTGGGACTCTCCGCCGACCTGGGCGGTGCCGTACACGTATCCGTCGGCGCCGAGCTCCTCCACGACGTTGACGGTGACGGCCAGGCCGCCCTCCTCGACGAGGTCGAAGTGCTCCGGGCGGACGCCCAGGGTCACCGTGCGGTCGCCCTTGTCGGCGGCGGCCGACAGCGCCTCGCGGGACACCGGCACCAGCTCGTCGCCCAGCTTCACGCCGCCGTCGGCGATCGGGACCTCGACCAGGTTCATGGCCGGGGAGCCGATGAAGCCGGCGACGAACAGGTTCGCCGGGCGGTCGTACATGTTGCGCGGGGTGTCGACCTGCTGGAGCAGACCGTCCTTGAGCACCGCCACCCGGTCGCCCATCGTCATGGCCTCGACCTGGTCGTGGGTGACGTAGACGGTCGTGATCCCGAGACGGCGCTGCAGGCCCGCGATCTGGGTACGGGTGGACACGCGGAGCTTGGCGTCCAGGTTGGACAGCGGCTCGTCCATGAGGAACACCTGCGGCTGCCGGACGATCGCGCGGCCCATCGCGACGCGCTGGCGCTGGCCGCCGGAGAGGGCCTTCGGCTTGCGGTCCAGGTACTGGGTGAGGTCGAGGATCTTGGCCGCCTCCTCCACCTTCTGGCGGATGGTGGCCTTGTCGACACCGGCGATCTTGAGCGCGAAGCCCATGTTGTCGGCGACGGACATGTGCGGGTACAGCGCGTAGTTCTGGAACACCATCGCGATGTCCCGGTCCTTGGGCGGCAGGTTCGTGACGTCGCGGTCGCCGATCCGGATGGCACCGCCGTTCACGTCCTCCAGACCCGCGAGCATGCGCAGCGAGGTCGACTTGCCGCAGCCGGACGGGCCGACGAGGACGAGGAACTCCCCGTGCTCGATGCTCAGGTCGAGCGCGTCGACGGCGGGCTTGTCCGACCCCGGGTACAGGCGGGTCGCCTTGTCAAAAGTGACAGAAGCCATGGTGATGCGTCCCTTCACCGGCAGGAACGTGCCGGACGATCCGTTGTAAAGGAAGGTTGGTCTAGTCCATGAGGATGGACTTCCCGGCACGCTACCTGCCGATTCCGGTTCTGTCAGCCTCCCGGGTCACGTCGTAATACGGAGCACCGCCCCGCCCGACCCTGGGTACACTGCACGGGCGTGCCGCCTTAGCTCAGTTGGCTAGAGCGCTTGACTTGTAATCTTGAGGTCGTCGGTTCGATTCCGACAGGCGGCTCTGAGGGCCCCGGGTGATTCACCCGGGGCCTTTTGCATGCCCGCGTTCAGTCGGCCGGCCGTCGCCACAGTTCCGGGTCCGGGCGGAAGCCGGTGGCGTGGACGAGGGCTCGGGTGCGGGCGTGGTGGTGGGGGGTGAGGGGGAACGCGTGGATGTACGGGCCGAAGTGGGCGCAGAGGGCTTCGTACGCGGCGGGGTGGCGGCGGAGGGCGTGCCAGGCGGCGGCGATCAGGGGTGGGGCCGACATCGCCAGACCGGTGTTGCGGGCGCAGGTCGCGACGAACTTGATCGCTTCGGTGACGGCTCGTTCCGCGAGGTCGGCGGTGAGGTCGGGGTGGGCGGTCCGGAGGGTGTGGCAGGCGGGGGTGAAGGCGGGGCCGAAGAGGTGGCGGGCGCTGAGGGGGTGCCGGCGGGGGTGGTGGCGGAGTTCGACGTTGCAGTCGGTGGCGCGGGAGGGGTCGCCGTTGGCGCGGGCGGCCGCGCGTTCCCGGGCGAGGGCGGCGCAGATGTCGCAGCCGGGGGTGGGGTCCGGGTCGGGAGCCGGGAGGGTCAGGTGGGGGGCGGGGGACATGCCGGTGTGGTCCCTGGGCATGGGTGGGCCTCCTAGGGCCGTGCCACTTCTCTAGGTACATCTTCAGTGAAGCGGCGTGGTTCGGCGCGGGTCAAGCGTTCTCTATACATCTCCGACTTTTGGGTGCCGTGGGTGCGCCGGTCCTAAGGTGGCCCGGTGGACAGCGCGGGCGGTGGGCGGCAGGCGAAGTACGTGCGGATCGCCGATGAGTTGAGGGCCGGTATTCAGTCCGGCCGGTACGGCCCCGGCGACCGTTTGCCGGGAGAGAACGACCTGATGGCCGCTCATGGCGTGGCGCGGATGACGGCCCGGGCGGCTTTGGGCGTCCTGCAGCACGAAGGGCTCGCCGAGGCGCGCAAGGGTGCCGGTGTATTCGTGCGCGGGCTGTGGCACAGCCCCACGCGCCGCCGCGGTATCCAGCGGCTCGCGCAGGAGCGGTGGGGGGCCGGGCGGTCGGTGTGGGCTGATGAGGCGGGGGAGCGGGAGCTCGTCGTCGATCAGGTCGAGGTGTGGGAAGAGGCCGCCGGGGAGCCGGTCGCGTCCGTGCTGGGTGTGGCGGTCGGGGCGGCGGTGTGGGTGCGGAGCCGGCGGTTCGTGCTGGACGGGAAGCCGGTGATGACGGCGGTGTCGTGGCTGCCGGGCGACATCGTGGCGGGGACGCCGGTCACGGAGGCCGACACCGGGCCGGGTGGGACGTATGCGCGGCTGGCGGAGCTGGGTTTCGGGCCGGTGCGGTTCCGGGAGGAGATCCGGTCGCGGATGCCGTCGGCGGAGGAGGCGGAGCGGCTGCGGCTGGGCGCGGGGACGCCGGTCGTCGTGGTCGTGCGGACCGCTTTCGCGGAGGGCGGCCGGGTGGTCGAGGTCAACGAGATGACGCTCGACGCCGGGTCGTACGTCCTGGAGTACGAGTTCGACGCGTAGGGACCGTGTCGGGCCGGGACCCCTACTGATCGGTACGGGTGGGGCGCGTGTTAGCGTCCGCCGATCGTTCGGAGTGATGGGGGAAGTCGTGCGGAAGTTTGTGGGGGCCGGGGTTGCGGCCGTGTTGGTGGCGACGGGAGTGGCGGCCGGGACGGCTGCGGCGGCGGGGGATCCGACGTTCTACTTCGATCCGGTGACCGACAAGGTGGTTGCGCCGGGGGAGGGGTGGGTGTGGTTGTCGCCCGGTTCGACCGGTGGTGAGCACACCGGGGAGCCGGACGGGACGTACGTCTACGCGATCTCCAAGAAGGCGCTGACCGGGGGGACCTGGTACGGCGGCGTGCCGGCGGGGATGAAGGTCGACCCGACGGACGGGTGCACGGCGAAGGCCGGTGTCGCCGGGGTGTACCTGTGTGACCTGAAGGGGTGGAGCAACCCCGCGCCGGAGATCTCGGCCGCCTCGACCACGGCGGACATGGCGACGGCGTACTACAGCCTCGTGTACGTGCCCCGGGGTGCCAGCATCGACGCGGGTGTCAAGGAGGCGCAGACGGCGGGGGCGAAGCCGATCACCTCGCGCCGGGCGCACGCGACGGTCACCGCCAAGACGAAGGCGCACGTCGCGAAGAACACCATGGTGCTGTCGACGCCGGCGCTGCCGGCCGGTGGCACGGTGTCGCACACGATGAAGCTGCACGCGGTCGACAAGGGCCGGCTGTCGATGTACCTGACCCCGGCGCCGGGCTTCCGCGGTTGGGACGAGGGCGAGCTGAAGGTCGAGGCGGACGGCGTCGAGTCGAGCGCCGGTGTGGACGCGACCGAGTGCGACCACTCGCTCGGCGAGGCCGGCGAGATCCGCTGCACGGTGAAGAAGCCGGGCGACTACACGATCACGTACAAGCTGAAGGCGGACGCGGCCTCGCCGGCGTGGAAGCTGCGGAACACCGCGACGTACGAGGTGTACGACTTCGGCACGGGCAACCCGGAGAAGGTGTCGGACTTCTCCGTCACCGGCGGTCCGGCCGTGACCGAGCGGTACCGGCTCGTGGGCCGCAAGGCCGATGGCGAGCTGTACGACTACCGCGGCACCGGCAAGGCGTCGAAGCCGTTCGCGGACGTCGAGCTGGTGGGCTCCAGCCTGAACTGGAACCAGTACTCGGCGCTGACCCGGCTGGGTCCCGTGACCGTGCAGAGCACCGGTCCGGGTGCGGTGGCCCGGACCAAGGACGGCGTGCTGTGGTTCTACCGGATGGCCGGGCACGGTGGGATCTACAAGGACCGGCTGAGGGTCGGTGCGGGCTGGAACGCTTTCAACTCGCTGACCGGTGCCTCGGACCTGACCGGGGACAAGAAGGCTGATCTGCTGGCGCGGGACACCGCGGGCACGATGTGGCTGTACCCGGGTACGGGGGTCTCCACGGCCCCGTTCGGTGCGAAGGTGAAGCTGGGCGCGGGCTGGAACACGTACGCGGCGCTGGCCGGCGGGGTGGACCTGACCGGTGACGGCAAGGCGGACCTGCTGGGCCGGGACACGGCGGGCAGGCTGTGGCTGTACGCGGGCACGGGTGTTGCGGCGAAGCCGTTCGGTGCGCGGGCGCAGGTCGGCAGCGGCTGGGACATCTACAACCAGCTGGTGGCGCCGGGTGACCTGAACGCGGACGGCAAGGCGGACGTGGTGGCCCGGGACAAGGCGGGCGTGCTGTGGTGGTACGCGGGTACCGGTGTGGCGGCGAAGCCGTATGCGGCGCGGGTGAAGGTGGGCCCGGGCTGGCAGGCGTACAACCTGCTCTTCTGAGGCGTCACTTGTCGCGTCAGTTGTGGCGTCACTTGTGGTGTGAGTGAGTGAAAAGCGGCCTCCGTCCCTTGTGGGCGGGGGCCGTTACTCTGTAACAAACGCCCGTGTTATACGGTCCGCGCACGTCATGCGGGGAACATGACGTTGCCGCGGCAGCACTATGCCGCCTTCACGTAGTGGAGCGCGAGTTGCGCGAAATGCACGAGATGCGAGGAAAGACGGGGCGGGGCGCGGTGCGTCTCGGGGTGTTCGGGGGTGCGGTGGCGCTGGTGGCCGCCGGTTCGGTGCCCGCGTTCGCGGCCGGGGCGGAGTCGTACGCCTTCTCGTTCAAGGACCACGTGGTGCCGCCGGGCGAGTCGTCGGCGGTGGTGCTGCGGCCGGACACGGTGGACGGGATGCCGAACGGCACGCTGGTGTTCGCGATGTCCAAGGCGCCGCTGACCGACGCGTCCTGGGCGGGCGGGGGCCTGCCGGCGGGGATGTCGGCGCGGCTGGACGACATGTGCCAGGCGTCGCCGACGGTGAAGGGCGTGTTCCTGTGCAGGACCGGTGAGGACACCGGTTTCGTGGGGCCGGCCGTGGTGGCGTCCGATGCGGTGAAGAACCTGACGAAGCTGCACTTCGGGGTGGCGTACGCGCCGCGCGGTGCGGATCTGAAGGCGGCGGTGAAGAAGGCGCAGCTGGCGCAGAGTGCGCCGGTGAAGGGTCTGGTGGAGCCGCACTCGGTGACGGTGCTGACCGCGGACCACGTGAAGAAGAACGTGCTGGGGCTGAAGACGCCGGAGCTGCCCGCGGGCGGCACGGTGACGCAGTCGGTGACGGTGCAGGCGCGGGACGCGGGCAAGCTGCGGGTGGGCTTCGGTGCGGGTCGCGGTCAGCGGCAGTGGGACAAGGGCGAGCTGAACGTCGAGATCACGTCGGTGAAGCCGGGTGCGGGTGCCTCCAACTGCACCTTCACGCCGGGTGAGTTGACGTGGGACAGCGGCATTTCCTGCGATGTGGCGGCGCGCGGTGGCCGTGAGGTGTCGGTGTCGTACACGCTCAAGGCGGCGGAGACCACGCCGGCTTGGAAGCTGGGTGCGATGGCCGGGTACGACGTCTACACGTCGGGCTGGGCCGAAGGGCCGCAGCTGAAGGTGGAGTTCGGGGTGAAGAGCCCGTTCCCGGTGAAGGAGCGCTACTCGCTGCTGGCGCGGAACAAGGACGGCCGGCTGTTCCTGCATGCGGGGACGGGGGACGGGAAGCGCGTCTTCGAGAAGGGCGAGGACTTCGGCGACGCGTGGAAGAAGTACACGCTGACCGCGAAGCTGTCGCCGGTGAAGGTGCAGATGGCGGGCGGTGGCGTGGTGGCCCGGGACGCCGGCGGTGTGCTGTGGAACTTCGCGCTGGACGGCGAGGGCGGCCTGTGGGAGCCGCTGAAGGTCGGGGCCGGCTGGAACGTGTACGACGCGCTGACCGGTGCCGGTGATGTGACCGGTGACGGGAAGCCGGACCTGCTGGCGCGGGACACCAACGGCACGCAGTGGCTGTACGCGGGCACGGGCGTGCCGAAGAAGCCGTTCGCGCCGCGCGTGAAGATCGGCGCGGGCTGGAAGGTGTTCGACGTGCTGACCGGCGGTGCGGACCTGACGGGTGACGGCCGGGCGGACCTGCTGGCGCGTGACAAGGACGGTGCGCAGTGGCTGTACGCGGGCACGGGCGTGGCGGCGAAGCCGTTCGCGCCGCGGGTGCAGATCGGTGCGGCGGCCGACTGGAAGGGCTACACCGCGTTCAGCCTGGTCGGCGACCTGGACTCGGACCTGAAGGTGGACCTGGTGGCGCGGGACGCGTCCGGGGTGCTGCACCTGCTGAAGGGGACGGGGCAGGCGGCTGCGCCGTTCGCGCCGCGGGTGAAGATCGGCGGCGGTTGGAACGTGTACGGCTCGCTGCTGTAGCGGGTTCGGGCGTGTGAGGTGGGGAGGGCCCCGGCAGCAGGTGCCGGGGCCCTCCGCATGTAGCGTGCAGCTGCTGTTACTTGGGAGTACGGGGGATATGTGATGCGGATACGTGCAGGTGTGGCGCTGGGCGCTTCGGCGGCGGTGCTGGCCTCGGGGGCACTGGCCCAGGTGGCGGTTGCGGCGCCGGGGTCGGCGTACGCCTTCTATCCGGTGGCCGACAGCGTGATCCAGCCGGAGGAGAACGCGTTCCTGCACCCGCAGGGGACGCTGGAGAGCGGCGATCCGGACGGCACGTTCGTGTACGCGGTGAGCCGCAAGCCGCTGACCGGCGGGGCGTGGACGGCAGGCGGGGCGCCGGCGGGGATGCTGCTGGGCGACCTGTCGGGCCGGGAGTGCAAGCCGCGGGCCGGGGTGGCGGGGGTGTTCACGTGCCCGGCGAAGGGGCTGGGGCACGTGCCGTCGCCGTCGCTGAAGGCGCTGGCGGGGGCTGCGCACGGCACGCAGCTGTACTACGGCGTGGTGTACGTGCCGGCCGGTGGCAGTGTGGCCGCGGGGATCGCGGAGGCGCAGTCGGCCGGGGCCCGTCCGGAGGACGGCACGCATGCGGCGGCGACGGTGACGGTGAAGACGCCGGCGCGGGTCGCGCAGAACACGATGGAGCCGGCGGCGCCCGCGGTGCAGGCCGGCGGGTCGGTGGCGCAGGCGGTGAAGCTGCACGCGGTGGACGCGGCGAAGCTGCGGGTGACGTTCGCGCCGGCGGCGGGGCAGCGCGAGTGGGACTGGGACGAGCGGGGCGTGGAGGTCACCGAGGTGACCGGCGGTCCGTCGGCGCGCTGTGCGCCCGCGGCGGCTTCGGCGCTGCCGGCGCTGGAGTGCGACGTGCTGAAGCCGGGGGAGGTGACGGTCGGGTACACGCTGCGGGCGGCCGCGTCGATGAAGGCGTGGAAGATGTCGGCGAAGGCCGAGTACCTGGTGTACACGTCGCCGATCAGCGAGTCGAACCCGGTGAAGGCGGCGACGTTCCGGGTGGTGAGCCCGTATCCGGTGTACGACCGGCACCGGCTGCTGGGGCGTGCGGCGGACGGCTGGCTGCGCGCGATGACGGGGACCGGCAAGGCTGCGGACCCGTTCCAGGGGCATGCGGAGCTGGTGGGCTCCGAGTGGGGCCAGTACGGCCTGATGGCGAAGACGGCGCCGCTGACCGGCCGGGGGACCGGCGGGGTGGTCGTGGCCCGGGACAAGGCGGGGGTGCTGTGGCGGTACGCGCCGCAGGCGGGCCTCCTGTCGCCGCTGGGCTCGCGGACGAAGGTCGGCAAGGGCTGGGAGATCTACGACGAGCTGGCCGGAGTGTCGGACGTGACGGGTGACGGGCGGGCGGACCTGCTGGCCCGGGACAAGGCCGGCGTGCTGTGGCTGTACGCGGGCACCGGCAAGGCGGCCGCGCCGTTCGCGGCGCGGACGAGGATCGGCGCCGGCTGGAAGATCTTCGACGAGCTGACCGGGCTGGGCGATGTGACGGCCGACGGGAAGGCGGACCTGCTGGCGCGGGACGCGAAGGGTGCACTGTGGCTGTACGCGGGTACGGGCTCGGCGGCGAAGCCGTTCGCGCCGCGGGTGCAGACGGACCTGGACGGTGCGGGGCTGCGGTCGCTTGCGGGTCCCGGTGACCTGACGGACGACGGCCGGGCGGACCTGGTCACGCAGGACACGGCGGGCGTGCTGTGGCTGTACGAGGGCACGGGCGACCCGTCGGCGCCGTTCGGCACGCAGTCGCGGATCGGGCGCTGGTGGGACCAGTCGACGATCGGGTCGTTCGACACGCTGCTGTAGGCGTCCGAGCCTTTGGGCGAAACCCCTGTGCGGCCGGTCGGGGAGACCCGAATCGGCCGTTCCGCGGGGGTAGATGAGGCAGATGCGGGCTCCGTCGATCATCGGCGGGGCCCGCATTGGTACGGTCCGCGGGCGCTGGGGGTGACTGTCCGGCGCTGTCGCGGCAGCATCGTGCCGCTCGTTTCTTCCAGGGGGTAAAGGCGTATGCGCATGCGCAGGACGGTGGCTTTCGGGGGGTCGGTGGCGCTGCTCGCCGCCGGGGTGCTGACCGGGCAGGCTGCGGCCGCCGGGCCGGCGGCCGCGGAGATGGGCTTCGACCGGCTGGAGAACTGGACGGTCCGGCCGGGCGGAAAGGCCGCGGACCTGAAGCCGCTGGGGCTGACCGGTGACGGCCCGGACACCCCGAAGGGCACGTTCGTGTACGCCCTGAGCGCGAAGCCGCTGACGGGCGGGGCCTGGTCGGGCGGGCTGCCGGCCGGCATGACGGCCGAGGCGGTCCGCGGCTGCTCCCCGAAGGCGGGCGTGCCGGGGGTCTTCCTGTGCGACTACCGCGGCTGGGAGGCGCGGGCCCCGCGGGTGCGTACGGCGGCGGGTGCCGCGGACGGGGCGACGGTGCACTTCGGTGTGGTGCTCGTGCCGGAGGGCGGCAACCTGGAGCGGGCCGTCCGGCAGGCGCAGACGGCGGCGGCCCGGCCCGAGGACGCCCGGCACGCGGCGCGGACCGTGACGGTGAAGACGGCCGAGCACGTGGCGCGGAACGTCGTGGACCTGAACGCGCCGGTGCTGAAGGCGGGCGGCTCGGTCCGGCACACGGTGAAGATGAACGTGGTGGACCCGGCCGAGCTGGAGATCTCCTTCGCGCCGGCCAAGGGGCAGCGGCCCTGGGACGGGCGCGAGCCGGGGATCGGGATCGGTGCCCTGGACGTGACGGGCCCGGCGAAGTGCGTCACGTACCACGGCGGGGTGACGGCGTACGGCCCGAGCATCGTGTGCAAGGTGAACCAGCCGGACAAGGTGACGGTGTCGTACCGGCTGACGGCGCCGAAGGACGCGGCGGCCTGGAAGATCCGGGAGACGGCCACCCTCCGGGTGTGGAACGCGGAGCCGGGCAACCCGTCGGCCGCGGCCACGTTCGCGGTGGACAGCACCCGTCCGGTGCGCGACCGGCACCGCATGTTCGCGCGGGGCAAGGACGGCCGGCTGTGGGAGCACCGGGGGACGGGCGATGCGGCGGAGCCGTTCGACCGGAAGCTGATGGGCCTGGTCGGCGAGGGCTTCGGGCAGTACGACCGGCTGGCGAGCCTGTCCCCGGTGACGGGCCGCTACCGCGGGGCCGGGATGGTCACCCGGGACCGGTCGGGCGTGCTGTGGTTCCACGGGCTGGACCGCCGCGAGGGCGGCTTCCTGCCGCGGACCCGCGTCTCGGGCGGCTGGAACGCGTACGACATGCTGGTCGGCGCCTCCGACGTGACGGGTGACCGGACGGCGGACCTGCTGGCCCGCGACCCGGAGGGGAACCTGTACGTGTACGAGGGCCGGCACGGCGTGACGTGGCAGTTCGGCGACCGGACCACGCTGGACGGCGGCTGGGAGCGGTACGACCGGATCGTCGGCGTGTCCGACGTGACGGGGGACGGGAACGCGGACGTGGTGGCGCGGGACCGGGCCGGGGTGCTGTGGCTGCGCGCCGGCACCGGGGACCTGACCGACCCGTTCCGTCCCCGTACCCGCATCGGTGCGGGCTGGGGTGTCTACCGGTCGCTGTCGGGTCCGGGTGACCTGACGGACGACGGGCGGGCGGACCTGCTGGCGCAGGACAAGGCCGGCGTGGTGTGGCTGTACCGGGGCACGGGCAAGGCGGGTGCGCCGTTCGCGCCGCCGGTGAAGGCGCTGCTGCCGACCGACAATGCGGGTGCGGTGAAGGGGTACGACACGCTGCTGTAGGCGTGGGCACGGGTGCGGGACCGGCGGGGACGGGGCTTCGGCTGCCGTCCCCGCCGGTGTTTCAGGCGGGTGCGGGTGCGGTGCGGGTGTGGGGTCAGTGCCGTCCCGAGATCCGGTCGGCGAGGCGGGCCAGCGGGGTGGTGGTGGCGCTGTGGGCGGCGGCCTCCCGGCGGTCGGCCTCGCGGTAGGCGGCGTACAGGGCGTGGACGCCGAGCCAGCGGAAGGGTTCGGGCTCCCAGTTGCGGACCTTGTGGTTGACCCAGGGGAGGGTGGTGAGGTCGGTGGCGCCGCCCTGGCCGGAGTCCTGTTGGACGAGGTCGCGCAGGGTGCGGGCGGCGAGGTTGGCGGTGGCGACGCCGCTGCCGACGTAGCCGCCGGCCCAGCCGAGGCCGGTGCTGCGGTCGAGGGTGACGGTGGCGCACCAGTCGCGGGGCACGCCGAGGACGCCGGACCAGGCGTGCGCGATGCGGGTGCCGGCGAGCTGCGGGAAGAAGCGGACGAGGATGTCGCGCAGGGCTTCGACGGTGGCGGGCTGGGTGGTGCCGTCGTTGTCGGTGCGGGAGCCGAACCGGTAGGGGACGCCGCGGCCGCCGATGGCGATGCGGTCGTCGGCGGTGCGCTGGGCGTACATGTAGGCGTGGGCCATGTCACCGAGGGTTTCGCGGCCCTCCCAGCCGAGTTCGGCCCAGACGGAGGCGGGGATCGGGTCGGTGACGATCATCGAGGAGTTCATGGGGAGCCAGGCCCGCTTGTGGCCCTTGAGGCCGGCGGTGAAGCCCTCGGTGCAGCGCAGCACGTAGGGGGCGCGGACGGTGCCGTACGGGGTGGTGGCGCGGCCCCGGGTGATCTCGGTGACGGGGGTCGACTCGTGGATGCGGACGCCGAGCGCCTCGCAGGCTGCGGCCAGTCCCTTGGCGAGCTTCACGGGGTGGATGCGGGCGCCGTGTGGGGTCCAGGCGCCGCCGACGGCGCCGGTGACGCGGATCCGGTCGGCGGTCTCGCGGGCGCCGAGCAGCAGCCGGTCGGTCTCGCCGAAGGCGGTCTCGGCCTCGTGGAAGGCCTTGAGGCGGGTCAGCTGGGCGGGGGTGTAGGCGACTTCGAGGACGCCGCCCTGGTGGATGTCGGCGTCGATGCCTTCCTTGGCGGCGGTGTCGACGACCTCGGTGACGGTGGCGTTCATGGCCTGCTGGAGGCGGGCGGCGGCGTCGTGGCCGTGCAGCTTCGCGTACCGGTTGCGGCCGGCGATGCCGTTGTAGAGCCAGCCGCCGTTGCGGCCGGAGGCTCCGTAGCCGCAGAACTTCTGCTCCAGGACGGTGACGCGCAGGAACGGGGCGGCCTGCTTGAGGTAGTACGCCGTCCACAGGCCGGTGTAGCCGCCGCCGACGATGCAGACGTCCGCGGTGGTGTCGCCGGGCAGCGGCTCGCGCGGCGGCGGGGTGCCGTCCTGGGCGTACCAGAAGGAGATGCCGCCGTTGACCGTGCCGGCGGTCTGGGCGGTGGTGATCGTCGTGCGCGTCATGGGGGAGTGGTACACCGCGCTCCGTATACGTGTCCAGAGATCGGGAGTGTGTTCGGGGTGGGGTGGTTGCAGGTCCATGGGCTCGAATCGAAGGCCGTACGGCCGGGGAGCCTGCACTTGCTGACCGTTTAGGGTCTATTTGGCATGGGTGTGCCTATTGAGGGGTTCTGTTCTGATGGTGGCGAGGGGCGTTTGTACGGTGGGCCGCGCGGGTCGGGCCGGCCGCGCGGGTCGGGCGCGGCGGACCGCGGTGGCGGTGGCCGCGGCCGTGCTGCTCGGCGCCTCCGCGGCGGCCTGCGGCTCGGCGGACGGCGGCGACGGCGGCGGGACGGCCGCGACCGCCGTACGGACCAGTCCGAGGGCGGCGGAACTCGCGAAGCTGCCGGCCGAGGTGGTCGGGACGGGCGTGGTCGTGGGCGACCCGGCGGCCCCGCGGACCGCACAGGTGCTGGTGGACCCGCACTGCGGGTACTGCGCCCTCTTCGAGAAGGAGGGCGGCGAGGCACTGCTGAAGGCGGCCGCGGCCGGACAGGTGAAGATCGAGTACGTGCTGGCCTCCTTCCTCGACCAGGGCGGCAGCGGTTCGGTGAAGGCCGTGAACGCGCTGCGGGCGGCGGCCGAGCGGGGCAGGTTCGCCGAGTACCAGGCGGCCGTGTTCGCCAGTCGGCCCAAGGGGGCGTTCACGGACGAGCACCTGCTCGCCGTCGCCGACGAGGTGCCCGGCCTGCGCGGCCCGGCCTTCGACGGGGCGGTGCGGGAGGGCACGTACCGGGAGTGGGTGGACCGCGTGGAGCGGGCATTCGAGGAGACGGGCGTCCAGGGCACGCCGGCGGTGCTCGTCGACGGCAGGCAGATCGGGGCCGAGGACCGGTCGATGTTCGACCGCGAGGCGTTCGCGGCGACGCTGAAGGGGGCGGGGATCGGGTGAGGCGGGCGCCGGGCCGCGGGGGCGGGGTGCGGGTGCGGCTCCGGCTCCGGCTGCGGGGCGGGGGCGGCCGTCGGGGGCCTCGCCGGTGGCCGAAGCCGGTCGGTGGCGGTGGGCGGCGGCCTACGCTGGAGCGGTGATCGAGATTCCGCAGGGGCTGGCCGAGGCGCAGGGCGAGTACAACGGGGCCGCCGGGCGGGCCTTCATCGAGGAACTGCCTGCCCGCGCGGAGAGGTTCCTCGCCGCCTGGGACCTCCGCCCGGCCGGCCCCTCCCGGCACGGGGTGTGCGCCCTGGTCCTGCCGGTCGACCGTGCCGACGGCACCCCGGCCGCACTCAAGCTCCAGCTCCTCGACGAGGAGACCGCGGGCGAGCCGATCGCCCTGCGCGCCTGGGCCGGCCGGAGCAGTGTTCGCCTTCTGGAGCACGAGCCCGAAACGGGAACACTGCTCTTGGAACGTCTCGACGCGACCCGCCCGCTCTCCTCCCTCCCCGACTCCCGGCAGTCCGTACGGGTGCTCGCCGAGCTGCTGGCCGAGCTGACGGCGGTCCCGGCCCCGCCCGGGCTGCGCCGCCTCGGCGACATCGCCGCCGACCTGCTGGACGCCGTACCGGAAGCCGTGCGCGGGCTGCCCGACGGTCCGGCCGGCCTGCTGCGGGACTGCGCCGCGGCACTGGCCGAGGTGGCGGGCGAGCCCGGTGACCGGCTGCTCCACTGGGACCTGCACGAGGACAACGTGCTGGCCGGCGACCGTGCGCCGTGGCTGGCCATCGACCCGAAGCCGCTCGTCGGCGACCCGGGCTTCGAGCTGCTGCCCGCGCTCGCCAACCGGTTCGCCGCCGACGAGGTCCGGTGGCGCTTCGACCTGATGACGGACGTCCTGGACCTGGACCGCGAGCGGGCCCGCGCCTGGACGCTGGGGCGGGTGCTGCAGAACTGCCTGTGGGACCTGGAGGACGACGAGGGCGGGCCGGACGGCTACGGTGCCGAGCTGTCCGACCGCCAGCTCACCATCGCCGCGCTCCTCCTCTGACCCCGCGCCGCCCCTTCCCGAACCGGGGCTCTGCCCCGGTTCGGGAAGGGGCGGGGTGGGGAAATGGCCCCGCAGGGTCGGGGGTTTCGGGGGCTCTGCGCCCGGGCCCCCGCGCCTCAAACGCCGGCGAGGCTGGGGCCCATGGTGGTGCGCCCGGTGCCGATCATCGCGACCGCGGCCGCCTCGTCGAGGCCGTCGGGCTCCGGGTGCAGCCGGTCGGCGTCGGTGACGGCGTGCTCGGCGTACCCCCCGGGCACCATGCGCCGGTGGACGACCACCCGGCGGCCCAGCCAGGCCGGATCGGTGCCCGGCCCGAGCGCGTCGACCGTACCGGCGACCTCCCGGCCGGGCACCGTGGGCAGCTCCGGCAGGGCCTGCGGGCCGCCCTGCACACCGGCCCGCAGGCTGGTGTCGAGCAGGTGCACGCCGGCCGCGGTCACGGCGATCCGCACCTGCCCGGGGCCCGGCACGGGCGTCTCGGCCTGCTCGTACGTGAGGTTCTCGGCGGGGCCGAAGGCGTGGAGGCGTACGGCGTGCATGGCTGTCTCCCTCGGGTCGGGACCGGGCCGGGACCGGGTCGGGACCCGGGCCGGGGTGGGCCGGTTCCCCCACACCCCCGCGACGGGGGAACCGGTCCGGTACGAGGGAGAGACAAACACCTCAAGCTGACTTGAGGTCAAGGTCCGTCCGCCGTAAGCCCGTCCGCCGCGCCGCGCGCATGGCCAGTGCGACCGCCTCGATGGCGCTGTTGAACGACACCTCGCACAGCACGCCCGGCGCGGCCACCTGGTCGCCCGCCAGGTAGACGCCGTCGCCGCGGTGCACCGCGGGGCGGTCCCGCCAGGTGGTGCCCGGCAGGTCCACGGCCCCGGTCCGTCCGGTGGCCACCGCCTCCCGCCGCCAGGTGGTGCGCTCGCGCCAGCCCCGGAAGCCGAGGTCGAGGAGGCGTTCGGCGCGCGCGATGCCGACGGCCTTGGCCTGGTCGGGGCCGATCGGCAGCTGCGCCTGGACCAGTTCCTCGCCGGCCGGGGCGAGGCCCTTGTCCTGGGTGGTGAACCGCTCGATCCAGGCCGGCTCGTCCAGGTCGGACAGCGCGTACAGGTCGCCGCGGCGGCTGCGCATGGCCAGGTCGAGGAGGACCGTACGGCCGCTCTCCCAGGTCAGCGACGGGTCGCCGAGCAGGGTGCGGGCGGCGGCGAGGGAGGTGGCGACGACCACCGGGCCGCGGCCGGCGGGCACCTCGGTGATCCGGGCGCCGGTCTCGACGGTCACGCCGAGTTCGCGGGCCCGGGCGGCCATCCGGTCGATGACCGACTGCCAGCCGCCGCGCGGGAAGCGGGCCTCCGGGGGGAACTTGGCGACCCGCCGCAGCCGTTCCTGCACGAACGCGGCCGACAGCGAGCCGACGTCGTGGTGGTAGAGCGCGACGGCGAGGGAGGTGGCGACGGCCCGCGCGGCGTCCTCGCCGACGATGCCGGCGGCCCAGCCGTGGAAGTCCCGGTCGACGGGCGCGTCGGCGAGCGGGCGGCGGGCCAGCCGGAACAGGGCGAGCGGCGGCAGCATCCGCAGCCTGCCGCCGCTGTGGACGCGCAGCCGGGTGCTGTCGACCGCGGACACCGGCGCGAGCGGGCCGACGAGGTCGCGGGCGGTGAGCCAGCCCCAGTGCGGGCCGCCGTTGTAGAGGGCGTGCGGGCCCTCGTTGGTGCGGTACGGGCCGTCGGCGGTGCGGGCGCGGCCGCCGAGGGTGTGGTGCGACTCGTACACGGTGACCTTCGCGCCGGCCTCGGCCGCGCTGATGGCCGCGACGAGCCCTGCGAAGCCGCCTCCGATGACGGTGAGCTGGTCCATGATCCGGGTCTCCTGTGCCGTGGCGTCTCTGACACGGGGAGGACGGATGGCGGGGGTGCGGATGTGACACGGCTGCCGGAAATTGTCGGTGGCGGCCCTCACCATGGGGGAATGGCACGGAACGGATGGGCACCGCAGCGGCCGGAGGTGCGGCTGCCGTCGGCACTGCCCGCGTACGACGGCGGGGCGCTGGAACGCGACGGGGATTACGACGGGCTGGAGTTCGCGGGGCTCGACCTGGCGGGGCAGGACGGGGGCGGGGCGCGGTTCCTGGACTGCCGGCTGGTGCGGTGCGGGCTGGACGGGGTGCGGCTGCCGGCGGCGCGGGTGCTGGACTCCGTGCTGGACGGGGTCCGGGGCGTGGGCGCGGAGCTGGGCGGGGCGCTGCTGCGGGACGTCGAGGTGCACGAGGCGAGGCTGGGCGGCGTCCAGCTGCACGGGGCGGTGCTGGAGCGGGTGCTCTTCCGCGGCGGGAAGATCGACTACGCGAACTTCCGGGCGGCGCGGCTCCGGGACGTCGTGTTCGAAGGGTGCGTCCTGTCGGACGTGGACTTCGGGGCGGCGGAACTGACCCGTGTCGCGTTCGTCGACTGCGCGCTGGTCCGTGCGGATCTGACGGCGGCCCGCCTGCTCGACGTCGACCTCCGCGGAGCGGCTCCGCTGGAGGTCTCGGCCGGGCTCGACCGCCTCTCCGGTGCGACCGTCACCCCGCTCCAACTCATCGACCTGGCACCGGCGTTGGCCGAGCACCTGGGCCTGCGGGTCGAGCCGTAGGAGCGTCCCGGAGGGGTCAGGCCGGAATCCGGGGGAAGCGGGACTGGAGGGTCCAGATGGTGGGGTTGTCGGCCAGGCCCTCGTGCATGTCGGTGAGGTCCGCGATCAGGTCGTGCAGGAAGTCCCGTGCTTCGCGCCGCAGCAGGCGGTGGCTGAAGGTCAGCGGGGGCTCCTCCGCGTCCATCCAGTCCGCCTCGATGTCCACCCACCCGAAGCGCCGCTCGAACAGGATGCAGTCCGTCGACTCGGTGAAGTCCAGCTCGGCGTACTGCCGCTCGGCCGACCGGCTGCCCCGCGGGTCCTGGTCGAGGCGTTCGACGATGTCGCACAGGGCCCATGCGAAGTCCAGTACGGGCACCCATCCCCAGGCTGTGGACACCTCGCGGTCTTCCTTGGTGTCCGCGAGGTAGACGTCGCCGCAGAACAGGTCGTGCCGGAGGGTGTGGACGTCCGCGGTGCGGTAGTCCGTCTGCGGGGGGTCGGGGAAGCGGCGGGAGAGCGAGTAGCCGATGTCAAGCACGCCTTCATGGTGACACGGCCCCTCCCCGCCCCGGGGCTCCGCCCTGTCGCCGGCCGGCCGCGAAGCTTCGGGGCGGAGCCCCGTCAGGGGAGGAGGCGCTGTTCCTTGGCCACGGAGACCGCACCCGCACGGGTGTCGACGCCGAGCTTGTCGTAGATCCGCCCCAGGTGCGTCTTGACCGTCGCCTCGCTGATGAACAGCGCCCGGGCGATCTCCCGGTTGCCCAGACCGTGCGCCAGCTGCCCGAGGATGTCCAGCTCGCGATCGGTGAGCGTGGGCCGCGCCCCCCGCATGTGCGCCATCACCCGGCTGGCGACCGGCGCCGACAGCGCCGTCCGCCCCTGCGCCGCGTCCTGGATCGCGGAGAAGAGCTCCTCGGGCCGCTCCGCCTTCAGGAGGTACCCGGTGGCGCCGGCCCCGATCGCCCGGGTGATGTCCGCATCGGTGTCGTACGTCGTCAGCACCAGCACGTGCGGTGAGTCCGCCCCCGCCGTGATCCGCCGCGTCGCCTCGACGCCGTCGATGCCCGGGCCCAGCTGGAGGTCCATGAGGACCACGTCCGGCCGCAGCTTCGCTGCCAGCGCCACTGCCTCCTCGCCGCTGCCGGCCTCGCCGACCACCTCGAAGCCGGGCGCGCTGCCGAGCAGGGCCAGCAGCCCGGCCCGTACCACCGCGTGGTCGTCGCACAGCAGGATCTTCGTGGTCATGACGGGTCCTCCGGAACCGGGGTGACGGGGATCGAGACGGACAGTACGGTGCCCTCGCCCGGCGCGGACTCCACCGCCAGGGTGCCGCCCAGCGCCGCGACCCGCGCCCGTACCGCCGGCAGCCCGTGCCCGCGCCCGGGCGCGCCGGGGGACGGCGTACCGGACGGCGGGGCGGTGAAGCCGCGGCCGTCGTCGGCGATGTCCAGGACGACCTGGTCGCCGAGGAAGGACAGGGTCAGGGCGGCGTTACGGGCCTCCGCGTGCTCCCGTACGTTCGCCAGCGCGCCCTGGGCGATGCGCAGCAGCGCGGACTCCGTACGGCCGGGCAGCGGCACCGGCGTGCCCTCCAGGTGGAACCGGACGGTGACCTCCGGGCCCGCGTCCAGTGCCTTCAGCGCCTCGGCGAGCCCCGCCCCGCCGTCGAGCTGCGGCGGCGCGAGGTCGTGGACGAGCCGGCGGGCCTCGGCGAGGCCGCGGGCGGCGATCCCGGTGGCGGTGCGGACGTGTGCGCGGGCGGTCGCCGGGTCGGTGTCCCAGGTGCGGTCGGCGGCCTGCAGCAGCATCTGCTGGCTGGAGAGGCCCTGCGCGAGGGTGTCGTGGATCTCCATGGACAGCCGCTGCCGTTCGGCGAGGGTGCCTTCGCGCCGCTCGGTGGCGGCCAGCTCGCGGCGGGTGCGGATCAGGTCGTCGATCAGGTCCCGCTGGGCCTGTGCCTGGCGCTCCATGTGGACGAAGACGGCGGTGGCGAGGGCGGCGACGGCGGGCGGGGCGAGCAGCAGGTTCGGGTCGAACGAGGTGGCCAGGCGGAGCTGGGCGACGACGACGAACGCGGTGAGCAGGGCGACGAGGACGATCGCGGCGCGGGCGGGCAGGGTGCGCAGGGCGGTGAAGAACAGGGGTACGGCGCACCAGGCGAAGCTCGGTGCGAGCAGCACGAGCACCATCCAGGTGGCCAGGACGAGGCCGAACCAGGCGAGGCGGGGGCGGGTGGGGGCGGCGCCGAGGGCCGGGCCGAGGACGTAGAGCACGGCGAGGGTGAGGCTGAGGGCGAGGATCCAGGGGGTGCGGGGTTCGCCGGGGTGGCGGAGCAGGAACCGTGTCAGGGAGGCGGCCAGAAGGAGGAAGAACGCGGTGTGGGCCACCGTCGCCAGGGTCCTGGTGCCGTCTCCTGCTGCGGGGGCCATCTCTCCACCTTCCCGGCCGCGACCGGCCTGAGCCAAAAACCGGGGGCTCCGCCCCCGGACCCCCGCGCCTCAAACGCCGGCGGGGCTGGATTTTCCCCCGCCGGCGGTCAGCCACCGGTACCTGCCGGGGGAAAATCCAGCCCGTCCGGCGATTGAGGGCCGGGGTCCGGGGCGGAGCCCCGAAAACCAGCCTCGCCGGCGATTGAGGCGCGGGGGGCCGGGGCGGAGCCCCGGGGTCAAGGGAACACGGGGGCACAGGCGGGCGCATCAGCCGATCGGCTGACCCCCGGGTCAGCCGGAACGGCGGAGGGGAGCGAGCCGGTACGACGACGGGGATGGAGAGGGCCCAGGCCCACGATGGAAGGGCAGGCCGCCCCAAGGACAACGCAAGGAGATCCCCGCCATGAAGACCCGTACCCGCGTACTCACCGGTGCCGCCCTCGCCACCGCCCTCGCCGCCGGCACCTTCGGTGCGATGCAGGCCAGCGCCGCCCCGGCCGCCCCCTCGCAGGTCCTCGCGAAGAAGGACGACAACGGCACGTACGTCACCTCGACGCACCTGTCGATCGAGGCCGCCACCCGCGCCGCCCAGGCCGCGCTGGACGCCGCCGAGGCCGAGAACCAGCGGGTCAGCGTCGCCGTGGTCGACCGCAACGGCAACACCGTCGTCACCCTCCGCGGCGACGGCGCCGGCCCGCAGTCGTACGAGTCCGCCGAGCGCAAGGCGTTCACCGCCGTGTCCTGGAACGCCCCGACCTCCGTGCTCGCGGGCCGCCTCGCCCAGGCCCCGAACCTGAAGGACATCCCCGGCACCCTCTTCCTCGGCGGCGGCGCCCCCGTGCAGGTCAAGGGCGCCCCGATCGCCGGCATCGGCGTGGCCGGCGCCCCCAGCGGCGACCTGGACGAGAAGTTCGCCAAGGCCGGCGTCGAGGCCGTCCAGAACTGATCCACGGCCCCGTGCCCGCGCCGCGGACCCGCTTAGGATCAAATGCGTGGACCGCACCCGTATGACCCCCCGCCGCGCCCCTGCCGCCGCAGCCGCTGCCGTGCTCGCGCTCACCGCCCTGAGCGCCTGCACCGGCGGTGCGGTGCAGGGGCGCCCGGGTGCGTCCGGGCTGCGCGACCCGTACTTCCCGAAGGCGGGGAACGGCGGCTACGACGTCAGCCGCTACGGCCTCGTCCTGGACTACGAGCCCCGCACCCGCGAGCTGACCGGCACCGCCGAGATCACCGCGACCGCCACCCAGGACCTCAGCGCGTTCAACCTCGACCTCGCCGGCCTGACCGTGGACTCGGTGACCGTCGGCGGCAAGGGCGCCCGCTTCAACCGGGTCGGCCAGGAGCTGACGGTCCGGCCGCCCGACGAGGTGGAGAAGGGCGCCGTCTTCCGCACCGTCGTCCGCTACTCCGGCAGCCCGAAGACCCTCACGGACCCCGACGGGTCGAAGGAGGGCTGGATCCCGACCGCCGACGGCGCCGTCGCCGTCGGCGAACCGGTCGGCTCCATGGCCTGGTTCCCCGGCAACCACCATCCGTCCGACAAGGCCGTCCACGACGTCCGGATCACCGTCCCGGCCGGCTACGAGGCCGTCTCCAACGGCAGCCTGGCCTCCCGTGTCGTGCACCCCGGCGGCACCACCTTCCGGTGGCGCGGCGGTGACCCGATGGCCACCTACCTGGCCACCCTCGCCATCGGCCGGTTCGAGATCTCCACCGGCCGCAGCCCCGGCGGCGTGCCGCTGTACTCGGCGGTGGCCCCCGCCGAGGCGAAGGCGAGCCGGCCGGTGCTGGCGAAGGTGCCGGAGGTCGTCGACTGGGGTGCGAAGAAGTTCGGCCGCTACCCCTTCGGATCCGCCGGTTCGATCGTCGTGCCCCGCGACACCCTCGGGTACGCGCTGGAGACCCAGACCCGGCCGGTGTACTCCAGCGCCCCCAGCGAGGAGCTGATCGTCCACGAGCTGGCCCACCAGTGGTTCGGCAACTCGGTGTCGCCGGCGACCTGGCAGGACATGTGGCTCAACGAGAGCTTCGCCACGTACGCGCAGTGGCTGTGGACCGAGGACCACCAGGGCCTCACCGCCCAGGAGACCTTCGACGCCTACTACGAGGGCGACACGGAGACCGTGCACGATGCGGACGAGGACTTCTGGGCGTTCCCGCCCGCGGAGCCGCCCGGCGCCGAGAACATCTCCGAGCCGCCGGTGTACACCCGCGGCGCGATGGTGCTGCACCGGATCCGCCAGGAGGTCGGCGACGAGGAGTTCTTCAGGATGGTGAAGGGCTGGGCCGCCGAGTACCGGCACGCCACCGCGAGCACGGACGACTTCACCGAGTTCGCCGAGGAGTCCACCGGCCACGACCTCACGGACGTGTGGGACGAGTGGCTGTACGGGGAGGGCAAGCCGGCGGAGGAGTAGGGCCCGTCTTCCGGGTCGGCCCGTCAGACCAGGGGTTTCCGCAGCACCCGGCAGGGGCGGCCGAGCGCCAGGTCCTGCGAGCGCCGCAGCAGCCGGTAGCCCTGCGCGGTCCAGAACGCCAGCCCGCGCGGGTTGTCGTCGAGTACGGCCAGCCGTACGCCGGTGCGCCCGGCGGTGCGGAAGCCGTCTTCCAGCAGGCCGGCCAGCCGCCGTCCGTGGCCCTGCCGGTGGACGGCCGCGTCGACGAGCAGCAGGCCGATCCACGGGTCGGGGTCGGTACCGGACGGGTGGTGCGCCAGGGTGGCGGCGAGGCCGACGAGGCGGCCTTCGGACCGGGCGAGCAGCACTTCGGAGCCAGGTGCGGCGAGTTCGTCGGCGAGGGCCGCGGCCACCTGCCCGAGGGTGATGTGCGCGGGGTCCGGGAAGTCCCCGCTGAGCTCGAAGAACTCCCGGTTGGCGGCGTACAGCGCGGCGACCTCGGTGAGGACGGGCCCGGGCAGCGCGCCGTCCGCCCGCGGCAGCGGTTCGAGGATCATGCGCCGAAACCTATCCCGGCCCGGGTACGCCGCACCCCCCGCGGCATGCCGCCGCAGGGGGTGTCCGCGTACGTCCGGGGTACGGCCGGAACGGGTCCGGCCACCCCGGACGGAGCGCGTCCGGAGCCGGGTCGGACGGTCAGACGTTGACGCCGAAGTCCTGGGCGATGCCCGTCAGGCCGGAGGCGTAGCCCTGGCCGACCGCGCGGAACTTCCACTCCGCGCCGTTGCGGTACAGCTCGCCGAAGACCATGGCGGTCTCGGTGGCGGCGTCCTCGGAGAGGTCGTAGCGGGCGATCTCGGTGCCGCCGGCCTGGTTCACGACGCGGATGTACGCGTTGCGGACCTGGCCGAAGTTCTGGCCGCGGGAGTCTGCGTCGTAGATGGAGACCGGGAAGACGATCTTGTCGACGTCGGCGGGGAGGCCGGCCAGGTTGACGTTGATGGCCTCGTCGTCGCCCGCGCCCTCGCCGGTGCGGTTGTCACCGGTGTGCACGATGGTCTGGTCCGGGGTGGACTTGTTGTTGAAGAAGACGAAGTGGCCGTCGGACACGACCTTGCCCATTGCGTTGACCGCGATGGCCGAGGCGTCCAGGTCGAAGTCCACACCGGTGGTCGTGCGGACGTCCCAGCCGAGGCCGACCGTGACGGCGCTGAGGCCCGGGGCCTCCTTCGTGAGCGAGACGTTACCGCCCTTGGACAGGCTTACCGCCATTGGAGAAGTCCCCTTTTTCGTCGTCCGTGGCCTTGGGTTCCCGGCCATGGTCAAGCTACCGCTGTCTGTCATAACGCGGGGAGAGGCCCGGCGGGTTCCAGGGTCGCGAAATCGGCGTGACGGGGGCGCGGCGGGCCGGGATCATAGGGGCATGCCTGGTCCCTATGTCATCCGCGGTTCGGTCGTCCTTCCGGAGGCCGAGCTCGTCTGGCGTTTCTCGCGTTCGTCGGGGCCGGGCGGGCAGCACGTCAACACGTCCGACTCGAAGGCCGAGCTGAGCTTCGACCTCGGCGCGACGAAGGCGCTGCCGGAGGTGTGGAAGGACCGGGCGCTGGAGCGGCTGGCCGGGAGGCTGGTCGGCGGGGTGATCACCGTTCGCGCTTCGGAGCACCGCTCTCAGTGGCGCAACCGCGAGATGGCCGCCGTGCGGCTGGCCGCGCTGCTCGCCGAGGCGACCGCGCCGCCGCCCAAGCCGCGCCGGGCCACGAAGATCCCGCGCGGGATCAACGAGCGGCGGCTGCGCGAGAAGAAGGCCCGCTCCGACACGAAGCGGGGGCGCTCCGGGCGCGATTGGTGACGGCACCGGACGCGCCGTCACGGGCCGCGGCCCTTGGGTCGGCTGGGCTCAAAGCCTCGGGGCTCCGCCCCGGACCCCGCGCCTCAAACGCCGGCGGGGCTGGATTTTGCCCCGCCGGGTCGGTCTGCCGAGCAGGGTCACCCCTCCGGGCTCCGCCCCGGACCCCGCGCCTCAAGCGCCGGCGGGGCCGGAAGCGCCCCCCAGGTGCCGGTACCGCCCGCGGAAGTACAGCAGCGGATCGTCCACAACCGCAGCCCCCGTCCCCGCCACCGGCGGCAGTCCCGCCGCCAGCACCCGGCCGATCACCAGTGTGTGGTCCCCGGCCTCGACCCGGGACTCCGTACGGCACTCCAGCGTGGCCAGCGCCCCGGAGACCAGCGGCGCCCCCGTCAGGGACCCGCGCTCGTGCGGTACGTCGGCGAACAGCAGCCGGTCGCTGATCCGGCCCTTCATGGCGAACCGCGCGGCCACGTGCCGCTGACTCTCCGCCAGCACCGACACCGCCCACAGCGGCTGCTCCGCCAGCAGGTCGTCCATCCGGGACCCCTCGCGCAGGCCGACCAGCACCAGCGGCGGGTCCAGGGACACCGACATGAACGCGGTGGCCGTCATGCCGACGGGCTCGTCCAGCGGCGGCTCCTGGGCGGTGACCAGGACCACGCCCGCCGCGAGCCGGGACATCGCGGCGCGGAACTCGTCATTGCTCACCCCCTCAGCATGAGGGCTGCCGGTGGCCGCGGGTCCGGCGGAAGGGGCCGTCAGGGGTCTCGTCTTCAGCACGTCCGGAACGCTAGTCTCGCCCTCCCGTGCGGCGCATCGGGCCCGGGACCGAGCCGCGGCCTAGGGCCGGCGGCCTACCCGGCCGCGTATCTTTTGCTCCTGAGAACGAGGGGGAGCGCTCCCAGCCTCGCGCCGGCGAGCCCCGGCGACCGGCAGCCCGCCAGCCCCCGGATAATTCATCTCATGTGACTTGAGTCACAGAGGGCAAGATTTGTTGACCCTGTGTACCGGCGGAACAGCTCACTGTGATTCAGTGGAATGGACACCGCAACGAAACGACGATGACAAACCTGGAGTTGCTGTCGAGGTCTCGGGGAGAGCGAGCAATGGAGACCGAGTCGGAGCCGTACGTCCGTCTTGCGACCCTGCGGCAGCTGCACCAGGTGGTGGCCGAACTCAACACGGCCCGCAGCCTGGCGGACACTCTGCAGACCGTCGTGGACGGCATTGTCGTGGGCCTCGGCTACGAGCTCGCCTGTGTCAACCTCGTCCGCCCCGACGGTGACCTCGTCGTCGCCGCCTTCGCGGGCAACCCCGCCGCCGAAGCGCTGATCACCGGCCGGGTCGGCTCCCGCACCTCCTGGGACCGGCGCCTGGCCATGGGCGAGTCCTGGGGCGGCCTGCGGTTCATCCCGCACACCGAGGGCTGGGTGCTGCTGGAGGACGACGTACCGCAGTGGCACACCGAGGGCCCCGATCCGCGGTTCGAGGACGAGTGGCACCCCGAGGACCGCCTCTACGCCCCCATGTACGCCACCGGCGGCGAGCTGCTGGGCGTCATCTCGGTCGACAAGCCGCGCAACGGGCGCCGACCAGGGGCCTGGGGCCGCGAAGCCCTCCAGATGTACGCATTCCAGGCTGCCATTGCGATCAGCAACGCGCGCCTGCGCGCGAACATGCAGCGCGCCCTGGTCCGGCTGGAACGCGAGCAGCAGGCGCTGCGGGCCAGCGAGGAGTCCTTCCGGCAGGCCTTCGAGTACGCGCCCAGCGGCATGGCGATCGCCGAGATGGGCGGCGACCAGCACGGCCGGCTGCTGCGCACGAACGACGCGCTGTGCCGGCTGCTCGGCCGCCCCGCCTCGGTGCTGCGCCGCTACTCGTTCTCCGACCTGGTCCACCCCGAGGACATCGGGACCCTGCTGCGGACCTCCGCCGAGGGCGGCCGCGCCGAGCTGCGGCTGGGCCGCCGGGACGGCACGTACGTGTGGGTCTCGCTGCGGAACTCGGTGGTCGCGGACGCCGCCGACGGGCCGCGGTTCCTGCTCACGCACGTCGAGGACATCGAGGAGCGCAAGCGGCACGAGCTGCAGCTCGCGCACCGCGCCAGCCACGACTCATTGACCGGCCTGCCCAACAGCGCCGAGCTGCGCTCCCGGCTCGCGGCCCGGCTGTGCCGGCGGCCGCAGTCCGTGCGGGCGACGGCCGTGGAGGCCCTGGACGCGGCCTACGAGGGCGCGGACGCGGGCGGGCACGGGCCCGGCGGCCACGGAATGACGGCCGACGGCTACCCGGTGGACGGCTACCCGGCCGGGGGCTACGCGGACCCTTTCGACCCGGCGGGCGGCGGGCCGGGCGGGCCCGGCGGCGGGGCCTTCGACCACCACGTGCACACGGTGGCGCCGGCCACGGACATCGACGACGGCACCAAGGGGCTGGCCGTCCTCTTCTGCGACCTGGACGGCTTCAAGTCGATCAACGACCGGTTCGGACACCACACCGGTGACGCCGTGCTGATCGAGGTCGCGCGCCGGTTGACGACGGGGGTGCGCGACGGTGACACCGTCGCCCGGCTGGGTGGTGACGAATTCGTCGTCCTCGCCGACGGGCTCGGTGCCGCGGACGCCGCCGACCTCGCGGTCCGGCTGCGCAACGCGATCATCCCGCCGATCCGGGTCGACGGCCGTGCGGTGCGGGTCGGAGCGAGTTTCGGCATCGGATGGGCCAGCTGCGGAATGTCCGCCGACGAGGTGCTCCGCTCGGCCGACCAGCGGATGTACATCGAGAAAAGGTCGCGTTCCAAGGCGCACCGCAGGGCCGGCTGAGGTCATCCGGAGCCCGGGGGAGCGCCTGTTCGAGGTAGGCTCCCCGGGGTCGAAAGGAGTGACCTGCGATGACGACGCCCGCGAACAACGGCCCGAACAACGGCGCGAACACGCCAGAAGACGACGACCCGTTCGGTTACCTCTACGCGGACGGCCAGGCGGCCGGTGCCACCCCGCCCACGCAGGGCGGCGGTTACGGCTACCCGGGTCAGGGCGGCGGTCAGCCGGGCGTCCCCAGGACCTCGTACAACCAGGTGCGGACGGTCGGCGAGCGGACGTACGGCGGCCAGCGCGGCCACGTGCCGCAGCAGCAGCCGCACCCGCAGCCCGGGCACCAGCCGCAGCCGCACTACCAGGCCCCCGAGGCCATACAGGCGGCCGGCGGCTACGGGGTCCCGCCGCAGCAGACGTACGGCGGCCAGCAGTCCTACGCCCCGCCCGCCCAGCCGGCCCCGCCGGCCCGCGGCTCGAACCGCCGCGGCCTGCTGATCGGTGCGATCGCCGTGGTCGGCGCGGTCGTCATCGGCATCGGTGTGGCCCTCATCTCGGACCAGAACAAGGACAAGGACAAGGGCAAGGACACCTCGTCCAACACCCCCGTCGGCCAGTCCACCGGAGCCCAGCCCACCCCCGGCAAGAACGACCCGACGAAGAAGCCGGTCAAGAGTTCCGAGATCCCGGTCGCGGACGCGGCGGCCGGCCCGGGCATCGTGCTGAGCGGCGGCGCCACCCCGCAGAACCACGTGCCGGGCGCGAAGGGCGCCGGCGGCCAGTACGTGGGCGGCTTCAACCAGGTCGGTGCGGCGATCACGTGGACCGTGGACGTGCCGGAGACCGGGACGTACACGTTCCTCGTGAACTACGGCGTGCCCGGCAAGGACGGCGACGGCACGCTCACCATCAACGGCGAGCGCCAGGACCGGGCGATCAGCCTCAAGAACTTCTCCAAGGCCGGCGACGGCGAGTGGGAGAAGGGCTGGACCTACAGCTACTCCTACATCAAGCTCTCCAAGGGCACCAACGCCCTGAAGCTGTCCTGTGAGTCGAACAACAAGTGCGAGGCGATCATCGACCAGCTCCGCCTGATCAAGGGCGAAGTCAAGTCCTGATCCCGGGGTCAGGGCCGGGCTAACCCGCCGTCACCCTGACCGTCTCGCGCAGCAGTTCATAGGTCCCCGCGTCGAATTCGCCCGCCGCGGGGGCCTTTACTGTTGCCGCCGACAGGGCGACCGCGTGGGTGAGGCGGGTGGGCCAGTCCTGGTCGTGGGCCAGGCCCGAGAGGAGGGCGGCCACCGCCGAGTCGCCGGCGCCGGTGGGATTGCCGGACATCGGGGCGGGCGGTGCGGCCTGCCAGATGCCGTGGGGGGTGGCGGCCAGGAGGCCGGCCGGGCCGAGGGAGGTGACGACCGCGTGGGCGCCGCGGCGGCGGGCGGCCAGGGTGGCGGGCAACGGTTCGCGGGAGCCGGTCAGTTGGGCCAGCTCGGCGGCGTTCGGCTTCACGATGTCGGGGCGCGCCGCGACCCCGCGGCGCAGCGGCTCCCCGCTGGTGTCCAGCAGCACCGCCGCCCCGGCCGCCCGGGCGGTCCGGATCAGGGTGGCGTACGCGCCGACCGGGACGCCGGGCGGCAGGCTGCCGCACAGGGCGACGGCCCGGACCCCGCCCGCCAGCAGCTCCTCGTAGCGGGCCTGGAACGCGGCCCACTCGGCGGCGGTGACGACCGGCCCGGCCTCGTTGAACTGGGTGGTGTCGCCGGTGGTTTCGTCGACGACGGCGAGGGTGCGCCGGGTGTTGCCCGCGCACGGCACCAGCGCGTCGCGGACCCCGGGGGAGCCGGCCAGCGAGCTGCGGAGCACCGCGCCGACCGGGCCGCCCGCGAAGCCGGTGGCGGTGACCTCGTGGCCGAGCGCGGCCAGCACCCGGGCCACGTTCACGCCCTTGCCGCCGGGCCGTTCGATGACGTCGGACACCCGGTGCGAGGCGTGGGCGCGCATCCGCGGCACGTGGTACGTGACGTCCAGTGCGGTGTTCAGCGTCACGGTCAGGATCATCGGCGCACTCCCGGGTCCCGCTGGGGCAATCGGAATTTCGTGTTCGGTGCCGGGATCATGCCAAACAGAAGGCGGGCGGCCCAGTCCAGGGCCGCCCGCCTGCCCGTTCGGGACGGTTTGACCAGCCCTTCGGCGGGTCGGGGCCGGTCCGGGGCCGCGGTGCGTCAGCCGCGCGGGTCGACGATCCACTCGCCGCGGCGCATCACGCCCTTGAGGTGGAACTCCGCGTCGAGGACGACCAGGTCGGCGTACTTGCCGGGCTCCAGCGAGCCGACCTCGTCGTAGAGGCCGAGCAGCTTGGCCGGGTTGGCGGAGATGGCCTGGACGACGGACTCCACCGGCAGCCCGTCGATGGTCACCGAGCGCCGGAACGCGGTGTCCAGGGTGAGGGTGGAGCCGGCGATGGAGCCGCCCTCGACCAGCCGGGCCACGCTGTCCTTGACCTCGACGGCCAGCGGCCCCAGGTGGTAGGTCCCGTCGCCGAACCCGGCCGCGTCCATGGCGTCGGTGATGAGCGCGACCCGGTGGGCGCCGGCGTGCCGGAACGCCAGCTCCAGCATCGCGGGGTGCAGGTGGGTGCCGTCGTTGATCAGCTCGACGGTGACCCGCTCGTCCTCCAGCAGCGCCGCGATCGGGCCGGGCTCGCGGTGGGCGAGGGCGGGCATCGCGTTGTAGAGGTGGGTGGCGACGGTGGCGCCGGCGTCGATGGCCGCGCGGGTCTGCTCGTAGCTGGCGTCGGTGTGCCCGATGGCCGCGATCACCCCGTGCTCGGCGAGCAGCCGTACGGAGTCCAGCCCGCCGGGCAGCTCGGTGGCCAGGGTCACCATCCGGGCCTGGCCGTGGGCGGCGTCGATCAGCTTGCGGACCTCGGCCGGATCGGGGTCGCGCAGCAGGCCCTCGGTGTGGGCGCCCTTGCGGCACGGGGAGATGAACGGGCCCTCGAAGTGGATGCCCGCGATGTCGCCCTGCTGGGCCAGTTCGGCGAGCAGCGAGGCGCGGCGGGCCAGCTCGGCCAGGTCCTCGGTGACGGTGGAGGCGACCAGGGTGGTGGTGCCGTGCTCGCGGTGGGTGCGCACGCCGGTCAGGACGTCCTCGGCGGTCCCGGAGGTGAAGGACGCGCCGCCGCCGCCGTGGTTGTGCATGTCGACGAAGCCCGGCACCACCCAGTGCCCGGACAGGTCGACCACCGGCGCGTCCGCCCCGGCCGCGCCGGCGATCCGGGACCCGTCGACGATGACGCGGCCGTGCTCCACGGTTCCGGTCGGCAGCACCACCCTGGCGCCGGACAGGACGGTGCTGTGTGCGCTTCCGGACATCAGGCGGATACCTCCGTGGCGAGTAGATCCCAGGCGAGCAGGCCCGCGCCCAGGCAGCCGGCGGTGTCCCCGAGGGCCGCCGGCACGATGTTCGGCAGCCGCTGGAACGTCACGCGCTCCTTGACGGCCGCCCGTAGGGGTGTGAACAAGGTTTCCCCGGCCTCCGCCAGGCCGCCACCGATGATCAGGGTGCGCGGGTCCAGCAGGGTGAGGGCGGTCACCAGCCCGTCCGCGAGCGCGCCGATGGCCTCGGACCAGACGGCCAGCGCGCGCGGGTCGCCGGACTCGACGGCCTTCGCGCAGTCCGCGGCGTCCGCGTCCGGGTCGCCGCTCGCGGTGGCCCAGGCACGGGTCACGGCGGCCGCCGACGCGAGGGTCTCCAGGCAGCCGTGCTGGCCGCAGCCGCAGGCGGGGCCGCCGGGGCGGACCACGATGTGGCCGATCTCGCCCGCGTAGCCGTGCGCGCCGGCCTCGATGGCGCCGGCGATGCCGATGGCGCCGGCGATGCCGGTGCCCAGGGGGACGAACAGGAAGCGGTCGGCGCCCCGGCCGGCCCCGATCCGGCCTTCGGCCAGGCCGCCGGTGCGGACGTCGTGGCCGAGGGCCACCGGGATCCCGTCGAGGCGGTCGCTGAGCATCGCGCGCAGCGGTACGTCACGCCAGCCGAGGTTGGCCGCGTACACGGCGGTGCCGGTCTCGGCGTCGACGATGCCGGGCACGGCGACGCCCGCGGCGGACGCCGGCTGCCCGTACCGCTCCCGCCCGAGGGCGTGCAGGTCGGCGGCGAAGGCCAGGATCGACTCGACGACGGCATCGGGGCCGCGCTCGCGGCCGGTGGCCCGGCGCGCCTCGTGGAGCAGCGTGCCGTCCGCCCCGACCAGGGCGGCCTTCATCCCGGTGCCGCCCACATCGAGGGCGATGACGTGTTTCACGGGTTTCACGGGGGACAGTCTCGCGCGTGGGGAGGGGAAAGGTCTAGTCCACTGGAAGGGATTGTTGAGCGGCCATACAAATCCGGACGCCCGGATCTGCGCAGGCCGCTGCCGGTAAGCGCCCCTGTAGGCCACCTCACTTGGAAGCGGAGTGCCCAGGTGGTGTAGACCTTACGGTCGACGAACGGGACGAGAACCGGGGAAGACAAGGGTGGGAACACTGTGAAGCCGCGCTACCGGAACCTGGCCGCCGCAGCAGCGGCGCTGTGCATGACGGCGACCCTGACCGGTTGCGGAAGCCTCACGGGGTCCAACGAGGTGACCCTGCGCCTCGTGGCGGCCGACTACGGGGACAATCCGTCGAATTCCTCCAAGAAGTACTGGGAGGAGCTCGCCGCCGCCTTCACCGCGGCCAACCCCGGCATCAAGGTCGAGGTCAGCGTCTACTCCTGGGAGGAGGTCGACGCGAAGGTCGCCGAGATGGACAAGGCCGGGAAGGCGCCGGACATCGCGCAGATCGGCGCGTACGCGGACTACGCGGCGGCGGACAAGCTGTACTCCACCGACCAGCTGCTGTCGGTGACCACCGAGGCGGACTTCCTGGAGCCGCTGGCCGAGGCCGGCAAGATCCGCCGGATCCAGTACGGCATGCCGTTCGTGTCCAGCACGCGCCTGCTCTTCTACAACAAGCAGCTCTTCGACAAGGCGGGGGTCACCGCCGCGCCCACCACGTGGGCCGAGCTGGAGGCCGCCGCCAAGAAGCTGAAGGGCACGGCCAAGACGCCGTTCGCGCTGCCGCTGGGGCGCGAGGAGGCACAGGCCGAGACGATGATGTGGCTGCTGTCCGGGGGCGGCGGCTACGTCGACAGCGACGAGACGTACAGCATCGACTCCGCCGAGAACACGAAGACGCTGACCTGGGTGAAGGAGCACCTCGTCGACGCGGGCCTGACGGGGGCCACGGCGCCGTGGACGCTGAACCGGCAGGACGCGTTCGACGCCTTCGCGCGGGGTGAGGTCGGGATGCTGAACGGGCACCCCACGCTGATGAAGCAGGCCGCCGCCAAGGGCGTGAAGTTCGGCATGGTGCCGATGCCGACGCAGGACGGGCGCGAGCAGCCGACGATGGGCGTGGCCGACTGGGTCATGGCCTTCAAGAGCGGCGGGCACCCCGAGGCGAGCGGCAAGTTCCTCGACTTCATGTACGAGGCGAAGAACGTGACGGCGTTCACGAGCACGTACGACCTGCTGCCGGTGACGACGAGCGGGTACCGGGCGATGCAGTCCGCCAAGGGCGGCGGGTCGGACCTGCGGACGTTCCTGAACGCACTGCCCGGCTCGCGCCTGTACCCCGTGGGCAAGAAGTCCTGGGCGCAGGTCAGCGAGGACATCAAGCAGAACATCGGCAAGGCGGTCCAGCCGACC
This sequence comes from Streptomyces bambusae, assembly GCF_020532645.1. Lineage (GTDB taxonomy): Bacteria > Actinomycetota > Actinomycetes > Streptomycetales > Streptomycetaceae > Streptomyces > Streptomyces bambusae. Next base: position 20,455 of record NZ_JAJAUZ010000018.1, on the reverse strand, counting down.
GGCAACCCGGACACCACGCTGGATTCCATCGCCCAGACGGCCCGCCGCAACGACACCCGCTGAGCGCGCCGGGGCAGCTCAAAGCCGCAGGGGCTCCGCCCCGGACCCCCGCGCCTCAATCGCCGGCGGGGCTGGATTCTGCCCAGCCGCAGCCGCAGCCGCAGCCGCAGGTGAAGGACGGGCAGGGGGAAAATCCAGCCCGTCCGGCGTTTGAGGACCGGGGTGCGGGGCGGAGCCCCGGCTTGGAGCCGCGGCGGTGTCGGGGGCCGCGGTTATGTTGGACGGATGACCGATGATGAGGGGCTCTCGGAGCGGGAGATGGCGGTGCTCGCCTACGAAGGGCGTACCTGGGCCGGCCCGGGTGCCAAGGAGCGGGCGATACGGGAGGGGCTGGGGATGTCCCCCGTGCGGTACTACCAGCTGCTCAACGCCCTCATGGACGACCCCAGGGCCCTGGCCCACGCCCCCGGCACCGTCAACCGCCTCCGCCGGATCCGAGAGGACCGCCGCGCCCGCCGCTGACTCCCAGTAGGGTCACACCATGGGGAGCCATCCGAACCACCCGGATCCGCACCAGCCCACACACGAGCCCGGGCAAGATCCCGCCGGGCGGAATCCAGCCCCGCCAGGGGGTCCCCCCGGACGGAGTCTGGGGGAGATCGAGGCGCGGGGGTCCGGGGGCGGAGCCCCCGACAGCGGGACCCTGCCCGAGCCCCGCACCGCGGCCGGCCGGCACGCGCTCGACGCGATGCTCACCGCACCCGCCCAGACGGTGATCGCGCTCGACTTCGACGGCACGCTCGCAGAGATCGTCCCCGACCCGGAGCGCGCCAGGGCCCACCCGGGAGCCGTGACCGCCCTGACCGCCCTCGCCCCCCGCGTCGCCTCCGTGGCCGTGATCACCGGCAGGCCGGCAGGGGTCGCCGTCCGCTACGGCGGCTTCGCCGGAGTCCCCGAACTCCGGCACCTCACCGTCCTCGGCCACTACGGCGCAGAGCGCTGGGACGCCGAGACCGGCCGCGTGCACGCCCCCGCCGTACCCCCCGGCGTGGCCGCGGCCAGAGCGGAACTCCCCGGCGTCCTCGACGCGGAAGGCGCCTGGCACGGCACCTGGATCGAGGAAAAGGGCCGGGCCATCGCCGTGCACACCCGCCGCGCCGCGGACCCTGAGGCCGCCTTCGAGGCCCTGCGCGACCCCCTCGCCCACCTCGCCCACCGCCACGGCCTCGTCCTGGAGCCCGGCCGGGCCGTCCTGGAGCTGCGTCCCCCCGGCATGGACAAGGGCGTGGCCCTCGCCGGCTACCTCGCCGAGACCGGCGCCCGGGCCGTCCTCTACGCCGGCGACGACCTCGGCGACCTCGCCGCGTTCGCCGCCGTCGAAAAGCTCCGCGCCGACGGCCTCCCCGGCCTCCTCGTCTGCAGCGGCTCCTCGGAAGTCCCGGAACTCGCCGCCCGCGCCGACCTCGTCCTCGACGGCCCCGCCGCCGTCGTCGCCTTCCTCGCGGCCCTCGCAGCCGCCATCACCACGGCAGATCCCTCCGCCGGCTAGGGTCTGTCGTCAAACTCCTGTCGTCGCCCGCGGGGCAGGCAGGAGTTTGACGACAGACCCTAGGCCGCCCCTCACCCCAGCAGGTCCTCCAGCTGCCGCAGGAACCACGCCTCCGGCGGCAGCGCGGTGGCCGCGGCCGCCAGGCGCTTGGTGCGTTCCGCGCGTTCCGGGTCCGGGAGGGACAGGGCCGCGTGGAGGGCGGCGGCCGTTTCCGAGACGTCGTACGGGTTCACGGCGAACGCGTCCTCGCCCAGTTCCGGGAACGCCCCCGCCTCCCGCGACAGCACCAGCGCGCAGCCCGCCTCCGACACCACCGGGATCTCCTTCGCCACCAGGTTCATGCCGTCCCGCACCGGGTTCACCAGCGCCACGTCCGCCATCCGGTACGCCGCCAGCGAGCGGGCGAAGTCGTCCTGCACGGACACCAGCACCGGCTGCCAGTCCGCCGTGCCGAACTCCTCGTTGATCTCCCGCGCCAGCTCCGCCACCCGCTCCGTGTACGCCCGGTACACCGCCAGGTCCTGCCGCGACGGGTACGCCGACGCCAGGTGCACCACCCGGCCCCGCCACTCCGGCCGCTCCACCAGCAGCTCCCGGTACGCCAGCAGCCCCCGCACGATGTTCTTCGACAGCTCCGTCCGGTCCACCCGCACCACCGTGCGCCGGCCGCCGACCTCCGCCCGCAGCCCCGCCAGCCGGTCGTCGACCTCCGGCCGGTGCGCCAGCCGCCGCAGCTCCTCGCCGTCCACCCCCAGCGGGTACGCGGCCACCGCGGTGCGGCCCAGCCGCTCCGGGCCCGCGCACCGGCGGAACAGCTCCGCCCAGCCCTCCGTGTGGAAGCCCAGCCGGTCCGCGCCGAGCATCCCCCACAGCAGCCGCTCCCGGACCTCCGCCGGCAGCACCCGGAAGTACGCCGGATCCGCCCACGGCGTGTGCGTGAAGTGCCCGATCCGCAGGTCCGGCCGGCGCTCCCGCAGCAGCCCCGGCACCAGCGCCAGCTGGTAGTCCTGCACCAGCACCGCCGCGCCCGGCGCCGCCTCCGCCGCCAGCGCCTCCGCGAACGCCAGGTTGTACGCCTCGTACGCCTGCCAGCGGCGCCGGAACTCCGCATCGAAGACCGGCTCGGTCGGAATGTCGTACAGATGGTGGTGGACGAACCACAGCACCGAATTCGCGATCCCGTTGTACGCGTCCGCGTAGACCTGCTCGGGGACGTCCAGCATCCGCACCCCCGGCTCGGACACCCCGCGCCGGACCGCCTCGCGGTCGCCGTCGCCGAGGGCGGCGCACACCCACAACGCCTCCGGCCGGCCCGCGAGGGCGGCCGACAGGCCGGAGACCAGACCGCCCCCGCCGCGCCGGGCCGTCAGCTCCCCGTCGTCGGAGAGGGCGTACGAGAGCGGGCCACGGTTCGCTGCGACGAGCACGTGAGAAGGCATGCGGCGAACCTAGCCCGGCCCGCTCCCGCTCAAACGTTTCCGGCGCGCGCTCCGCCAAGGGGCGTACGGCTCCGGCCACGCGCCCCGCCGAACGGTCGTACCCCCGTACGCAGAACCGTTACGCCACCCGGCGCTGCCCGTACTCCTCGATCTCCCGCATCGGCGGCCGCTCCTCCGTGTCCACCGGATACGTCCGCGGCACGAAGCCCTCCGGACCGCGCTCGAACTGCGTCAGCTCCGGCCGCACCAGGTGCCCGCGGGAGAGCCGCACCTGCGCCGTGCGGTAGATCGCGGCCGCCATCCGGCCCAGTGCCTGCCCGTCCTGGTGCCGGTGGATCCGCACGCCCACGTCCACCTGCGCCAGCGCGTCCAGCCCCACCGTGTGCAGCGCGTCCACCAGCAGCCCCAGCTCCACCCCGTACCCGACCGGGAACGGCAGCCGCTCCAGCAGGGACCGGCGGGCCGCGTACTCGCCGCCGAGCGGCTGCACGAAGCCCGCCAGCTGAGGCCAGTGCAGGTTCAGCAGCGGGCGCGCCACCAGCTCCGTCACCCGGCCGCCCTGCCCCGGCGAGTCGCCCTCCGGCAGCCCGGACAGCCGCAGCGGCCGGTCGTACATCGCCTTGACGAACTGGAGGTCCGGATCCGTCAGCAGCGGCCCGACGATCCCGGACACGAAATCGGCCGAGAAGTCACGCAGGTCCGCGTCCACGAAGCACACGACGTCACCGGTGGTCGCCAGCAGCGACCGCCACAGCACCTCGCCCTTGCCCGGCAGCGCCGGGAGCCGCGGCAGGACCGCATCCCGGTGCACCACCCGCGCGCCCGCCTTCGCCGCCACCTCCGCGGTCCGGTCCGCGGACCCGGAGTCCACCACCACCAGCTCGTCGACCAGCGGCACCGCCTCGACCAGCTCGCGCCGGATGACGTCGACGATCTCGCCGACCGTGGCCTCCTCGTCGAGCGCGGGCAGCACCACGCTGACCGTCGTCCCCGACGCCTGCTTCGCCGCGAGCAGCACGTCGAGCGGACGGTCGGCGGCCGACCAGGAACGGCCGGCCAGCCAGCGCTCCACCTCATCCAGCACGGGCGGTACTCCCCTGTTCCTGACTCTCGTCCCGGCCGTCACAGCGGCCGAAAAGTGATCCATCTCGCGGTTCGGACAGCCGTCTCGGCAGCCCGCCCCTTCGGTTACAGTCTTGAACAACGCGGACGACCATCGCATGTCGGGGGTCGAATGCCGCGACCACAATCGAATACCGCTCATCCAGAGGGGCAGAGGGACACGGCCCGTTGAAGCCCCGGCAACCCTCCAGCCGGTCTCGTGCGCATCGTCGCCGCGAGGCTCCCGGCTAGGGAAGGTGCCAATTCCGTCTCATGGCGACGTCCGCCATGGGGAAGATGAGGAGAAAGGGCCTCGCCATCATGGCTGTACAGACTGTTACCCCCGCGCCGGTCGCTTCCGTCGACCTCGGTCCCGCCACCGCCCTCTCCTGTCGCGAATGCGGCACGCGGTTCGACCTCGGCCCCATCTTCGCCTGTGCCGAGTGTTTCGGCCCGCTCGAAGTCGCGTACGAGCTGCCCACGGGCGATCCGGAGGCCCTGCGCAAGCGGATCGAGGCCGGCCCGAACAGCATCTGGCGCTACGCCCCGCTGCTGCCCGTCCCCGCGGACGTGGCGACCAAGCCCAACCTGAACCCCGGCTTCACCAAGCTCGTCGACGCGCAGAACCTCGCCAAGGAACTCGGCGTCACCGGCAAGCTCTACGTCAAGGACGACTCCGGCAACCCGACGCACTCCTTCAAGGACCGCGTCGTCGCCATCGCCGTCGAGGCCGCCCGCGCGTTCGGCTACACCACCCTCTCCTGCTCCTCCACCGGCAACCTGGCCGGCGCCGTCGGCGCCGCGGCCGCCCGCGCCGGCTTCCGGTCCTGCGTGTTCATCCCGCACGACCTGGAGCAGGGCAAGGTCGTCATGGCCGCGGTCTACGGCGGCGACCTCGTCGGCATCGAGGGCAACTACGACGACGTGAACCGCTTCTGCTCCGAGCTGATCGGCGACCCGCTGGGCGAGGGCTGGGGCTTCGTCAACGTCAACCTGCGCCCGTACTACGGCGAGGGTTCCAAGACCCTGGCGTACGAGATCTGCGAGCAGCTCGGCTGGCAGCTGCCCGACCAGATCGTGATCCCGATCGCCTCCGGCTCCCAGCTCACGAAGATCGACAAGGGTCTCCAGGAGCTGATCAAGCTGGGCCTCGTCGAGGACAAGCCGTACAAGATCTTCGGCGCCCAGGCCGAGGGCTGCTCCCCGGTCTCCACCGCCTTCAAGGCCGGCCACGAGGTGGTCCGCCCGCAGAAGCCGAACACCATCGCCAAGTCCCTCGCGATCGGCAACCCGGCCGACGGCCCGTACGTCCTCGACATCGCGCGCCGCACCGGCGGTTACGTGGAGGACGTCACCGACGAGCAGGTCGTGGATGCGATCTCGCTGCTCGCCCGGACCGAGGGCATCTTCGCCGAGACCGCGGGCGGCGTGACCGTCGGCGTCACCAAGAAGCTGATCGAGGAGGGTCACCTCGACCCGTCCCTCACCACCGTCGTCCTCAACACCGGCGACGGCCTCAAGACCCTGGAAGCGCTCTCCGGCACCGGCCAGACCGCGACCATCCGCCCGAGCCTGGACGCGTTCCGCGCCGCCGGCCTGGCCTGACCATCCCCTGCACTACGGAAGGCAGTAGAGCCATGAGCGTCAACGTCCGCATCCCCACCATCCTGCGCACCTACACCGGCGGCCAGGCCGAGGTGCCCGCCGAGGGCGCCACCCTCGCCGAGGTCATCGCCTCCCTGGAGAGCAGCCACCCGGGCATCGCCGCCCGCGTCCTGGACGACCAGGGCAAGCTGCGCCGCTTCGTGAACGTCTACGTGAACGACGACGACGTGCGCTTCGAGGGCGGGCTGGAGACGGCCACGCCGGACGGTGCGGGCGTGTCGATCATCCCGGCGGTCGCCGGCGGCTGCTGAGCCGTACCGCCGAGCCGCACCGCACTGCCGAGCCGTAACGGAAGTTGCTCAAGCTTCTTCTGAATTGCCCCTTCCGCAAAAGCGGAGGGGGCAATTCTGCTTGATTGGGCGCGGTAGGGTTGGGGTAGTCCCCGGCGTTGTTTGTGCCTCTCGTGTGTGAGTGCGGCCGCCGAACGGCGACATCGGGCCAATGTGCGTGCGCCCTTTGCCACTTGAGGTGCGTTTTGTCCCGCCCGACTTGCCCGGGAATCTCCGTGGTTTTCGTCCGATGTCGATGTATTGACGTGTCTTGAATTCTCGTCGGAATGACCTGTTGCAGACCGCGGTCGGGCAGATACATTCAGCCGCGGTCGAAGCGTTCCGGCGCACTTTCTGACCCGGGACCGCGAAGTGCGGTCCTGTTGCAAGGGCCAGTAACAGGGGAGTTAGCCATGGCTCAGGGCACCGTCAAGTGGTTCAACGCGGAGAAGGGCTACGGCTTCATCGCGGTCGACGGTGGTGCGGACGTGTTCGTCCACTACAGCGCGATCCAGATGGACGGGTACCGCACCCTTGAAGAAGGTCAGCGAGTCGAGTTCGAGATCTCGCAGGGCCAGAAGGGTCCGCAGGCGGACATGGTCAAGCTCGCTCTCGGCTGACCCCGGGCGATCGACCGACCACCGACGCGTACACGCACGAGGGGCCTGCATCCACACCGGATGCGGGCCCCTCGTGCGTGCCCGGCGACCCCCTCTCCGCGGGTGCCGGCCCGTGCCGCGTGCGTGCATACGGCACCCGGTGCCGGGGCCTGCCGAGTCGTGAGAGCCGCTTGCACTCGGGGGGGTCGAGTGCTAATCATTGGCGTTAGCACTCTCCGGGTGAGAGTGATAAAGACGAGGACCGGGTCGGTGAGGCCCGCAGGCCGGTGGGGCAAGGAACCACTGGGCTTGCAGGCCGTCCGTCGCGGGCGCCAGCGCGGTCCGAAGCAATCCACCCCAGTCCGGGAGGACCACTTCAATGGCCAAGATCATCGCGTTCGACGAGGAGGCCCGGCGCGGCCTGGAGCGCGGCATGAACCAGCTCGCCGACGCCGTCAAGGTCACCCTTGGCCCCAAGGGTCGCAACGTCGTCCTTGAGAAGAAGTGGGGCGCCCCCACGATCACCAACGATGGTGTGTCCATCGCCAAGGAGATCGAGCTGGAGGACCCGTACGAGAAGATCGGCGCCGAGCTGGTCAAGGAAGTCGCCAAGAAGACGGACGACGTCGCCGGTGACGGTACGACCACCGCGACCGTTCTGGCCCAGGCCCTGGTCCGCGAGGGCCTGCGCAACGTGGCCGCCGGCGCCAACCCGATGGCCCTGAAGCGCGGCATCGAGAAGGCCGTCGAGGCCGTCTCCGGCGCGCTGCTGGAGCAGGCGAAGGACGTCGAGACCAAGGAGCAGATCGCCTCCACGGCCTCCATCTCCGCCGCCGACACCCAGATCGGCGAGCTCATCGCCGAGGCCATGGACAAGGTCGGCAAGGAAGGCGTCATCACCGTCGAGGAGTCGCAGACCTTCGGTCTGGAGCTCGAGCTCACCGAGGGCATGCGCTTCGACAAGGGCTACATCTCGGCGTACTTCGCCACCGACATGGAGCGTATGGAGGCCTCGCTGGAGGACCCGTACATCCTGATCGTGAACTCCAAGGTCGGCAACGTGAAGGACCTCCTTCCGCTGCTGGAGAAGGTCATGCAGTCCGGCAAGCCGCTGCTGATCATCGCCGAGGACGTCGAGGGCGAGGCCCTGTCGACCCTGGTCGTCAACAAGATCCGCGGCACCTTCAAGTCCGTTGCCGTCAAGGCCCCGGGCTTCGGCGACCGCCGCAAGGCCATGCTCGGCGACATCGCCATCCTCACCGGTGGCACGGTCATCTCCGAGGAGGTCGGCCTCAAGCTCGAGAACGCGGGCCTGGACCTGCTGGGCCGCGCCCGCAAGGTCGTCATCACCAAGGACGAGACCACGATCGTCGACGGTGCCGGTGACAGCGACCAGGTTGCCGGTCGCGTGAACCAGATCCGTGCCGAGATCGAGAACTCCGACTCGGACTACGACCGCGAGAAGCTCCAGGAGCGCCTGGCGAAGCTCGCGGGCGGCGTGGCGGTCATCAAGGCCGGTGCCGCGACCGAGGTCGAGCTCAAGGAGCGCAAGCACCGCATCGAGGACGCCGTTCGCAACGCGAAGGCGGCCGTCGAGGAGGGCATCGTCGCCGGTGGTGGCGTGGCCCTCCTGCAGGCCTCCCAGGTGTTCGAGAAGCTGGAGCTCGAGGGCGACGAGGCCACCGGTGCCGCCGCCGTCAAGCTGGCGCTCGAGGCCCCGCTGAAGCAGATCTCCGTGAACGCCGGCCTCGAGGGCGGCGTCATCGTGGAGAAGGTGCGCAACCTGCCCGTCGGCCACGGCCTGAACGCCGCGACCGGTGAGTACGTCGACATGATCGCCGAGGGCATCATCGACCCGGCGAAGGTCACGCGCTCCGCGCTGCAGAACGCGGCCTCCATCGCCGCGCTGTTCCTCACCACCGAGGCCGTCATCGCCGACAAGCCGGAGAAGGCTGCGGCCGCCCCCGGTGGCATGCCGGGCGGTGACATGGACTTCTGATCGACCCCTGTGGGTTGATCGGCTGTTCTTGCCGAGGGCGGCACCCTTTCCGCAACGCGGAGGGGGTGCCGCCCTCGGGCGCTTCCGGGGGCCTTCGCCCCGGGGCTCCGCCCCGTACCCCGGTCCTCAGTCTCCCCCAGCCCCAGGGGCTGGGAGGTGCCCCCTGGACGGGCTTGATGTTGCCACGGCCCGGACTTCGGCTGCGGCGGGGGCAATCTCCTGCCTCGCCGGCGTTTGAGGCGCGGGGTCCGGGGCGGAGCCCCGAATCCTTGAGCCCCGCCGACGATCGCGGCGGGGCTTACGGCAGCAGGGCGAAGGGCGTGGTCCGGGCGGGCCGCACCACCGTGAAGTGGCGTCGGTCGAGCGTGGCAATGGCATCGGCGCCCAGCCGTTCGGCGATGGCGATGACGGATGCATCCACGGCGCCGAGGGGGAAGTCGGCGTAGATCTCGACCAGCTCCGCCGCCCTGTCGATGTCCGCGCGGGCGAGCGGGACCAAGGTGATCTGCCCGGCGCCGATCGAACGCAGAAACGCGGCCTCGGCACGCGAGCCGTGCTCGCGCTCCAGCAGGTAGCAGACCTCGGTCAGGACGGGGTACGGCACGAGAAGCGGTCGCGGGGTCCGGCGCATGAGGTCGACGCAGCGAGCGTGGTGCTTGTCGTCGGCGTCGAGAGCGGCGAGAAGCGGACCGGTGTCCCAGATGATCACTCGGCGGGGCGACCGATCTCTTCGCGGAGGATGTCCCCGGACCGCTCGGCGAGGTCGCCCTTGCCGCTGCGGAGCATGCCGACGAAGTCGGGGAGTGGCCATTCCTCCGTGCCGTCCTCGGCCATGGTGCTCTCCCGCACGATGGCCAGTATCGGGGCGACTTGCTCGTCGGGGAGCCGGTCGATGAGTGCATGCAGTTCATCCCGCAAAGTGCTCATGCTCCCAGCGTACGGCGGCACAGGGCCGCGTGGGCGTGGACCTCGGGCGGGGTGAGGGGTGGGGTGAAGACCACGGGGCGGGGGCGGCAGGCGCGGCAGAGGCCGTCCGTGAAGGCGGTGGGCGGGCCGGGGGCCTGGCACTCCGTGCATTCGGCGCGGACCGGGGGATCCGGCGTGGGCTCGGCCCGGGGCGGAGGTGCGGCCGGGAGTTTGGATTCCAGGCGTTTGCGGACGAGGGCCGCCGGGTGGTGGATGACGGGCGGCAGGCCGGCGGTGAGGGTGAGGCGGATCCGGTCGGGGGAGAGGCCGCGGTCCAGCCAGGGCACGAGGAGCGGGGCGAGGGCCGTGCAGTCGGCCTTGGAGAGGGCCAGGGCCGGGGCGGTGCGGGTGAGCGAGGAGAGGAGGTCGTAGGCCGGGGGCACATCCAGCCCCTCCGGCGTTTGAGGAGCGGGGTTTGGGGCGGAGCCCCAAGAAGTGCAACCCGGCGGGCGCCGGGCACCGGGCTCTGTCCGGACCTGCTCCTCAAGCGCCGGAGGGGCTGGGATTGCCGGGCCCCCGTCTGGACGGCCCGGCGCGGGGCCCGGGGCCGGGCGCTCGCGGCGGGTGAACGTCGTCCACCAGGCGCCGTCGCGGGCCGTGCGGGAGAAGAAGGTGCGGGTCACCCAGCGGGTGTCCTGGCCGGAGAGCTGCTGCCGGACGCGGTGCAAGTGGCCCGCGGTGGTCAGGCGGTTGAGGGCCGTGCGGAGGGCGCACTGGCCCCAGAGGGGGAGGACCGCGGCGAGCGTCTTGACGCTGATGTCGGAGCCGTCGGGAAGGCGGTCGATGTACGCGGCGACGGCGGCCTCGCGGGCGGGGAGGCGGGCGAAGTCGTCAGCGGTGCGCGGCCGTTGCTCCGGTGCGGCGATTTTGCCGTAGCCGGGCTTGGCGAGGGGGTGCGGGGCAGGCCTAAGCTGAGCATCATCCACGGGGATCCCTTTTTGATCTCGCGGTGGCACGGCCCTCGTCGGTGTTGTCAGCACCTGCGGGGGCCTTTCACGTTTCCAGCCGCAAGCTAGAGGGTCATGGCTCTCCGTTGCAAGCCGATCACGGATTGTCATACCGGGTGCGGTGGGTGGTGGAAAAGGGTGGTGGGTGGTGGTGGGCTCCGCCCACCACCCATTTCAAGCACAAAGCGCTCGACCGCCGTTACTTGAGCTTCGGGCGGCGAAGCACCCCCGGCCCCGCCGAAGTACCCCCAGCCCTGCCGGGGCAAGCTTCAGCCCCGACGGGGCAGCATCCGGCCCGAGCTCTGGATGCTGCGGGGCAAACTCCAGCCCCGCCGGCGTTTGAGGCGCGGGGGTCCGGGGGCGGAGCCCCCGAAGGGCTCAGCCGGCGGAGTGCTTCAGCGGACCGAGCGGCCAGTCGTCGGTGAGCCAGGCGACGACGGCCGACCGCAGCACGCCGTCCAGCTCCGCCCGGTCCGCCCGCACCCACGTCCTCACGTCCGCGTGATGCGAACCCCCGCGCGCCGGATACACGTACACGCACCCGATGACCTCGTCCGCGCCCTCGATCACGCTGTACGTGAAGCCCTTGCGCTGCGCGAAGTCGTCCGCGTGCTCGACGAGGTCGGCGCGGTTCGCCTCGGCGGACATCCCCTCCGCCGGCGGCCAGTTGCGGCCCGCGAAGTCCGGCAGGGACCGGATGTACTCGATGCTGCCGGTCCAGGCGGCGAGGTCGCGCTCATTGTGTTCCGGCCCGAGGGGCTCCAGGCGGAACGCGGGGGTGACGAGGTTGAGGGGAACGGTGAAGTCGTCAGGTACGAAAGGGGAGCTCATGCGGTCGACGCTACGAGCCGGGGGCGCGGAGCGCATCCGAGAATCCCGGCCGACAGCAGAGTGACCGGCGTCACACGCGGGATGTGTCAGGGGCGGGCGGGCTGTCCGGTCAAGGGGGTGAAGTCACGGACCACGACAGAGGAGTTCACCACCATGGAAGCTCGCATGAACCTCCACGCCAGCGCCATCGCCGGCAAGGCGGGCAAGCACCTCGTCGCCGCCGGGAAGGCCGTGGAGGCCTCGACCCTGCCGCACGCGGTCCAGGAGCTGGTGAAGATCCGGGCCAGCCAGATCAACGGCTGCGGCTTCTGCACCGACATGCACGTCAAGGACGCGACCGCCGCGGGCGAGACGGCGCTGCGTCTGAGCCTGGTTGCGGTCTGGCGCGAGGCCACGTGCTTCACCGACGCCGAGCGCGCGGCCTTGGAGCTGGCCGAGGAGGGCACCCGGATCGCGGACGCGGCCGGCGGCGTCCCGGACGAGGTCTGGGCGAACGCGGCCAAGCACTACGACGAGGAGCAGCTGGCCGCGCTCGTCGCACTGATAGCCCTGATCAACGCCTTCAACCGCCTGAACGTCATGGTCCGCCAGCCGGCGGGCGACTACCAGCCGGGTCAGTTCGGCTGAGCCGGCGGGGTGTGCGGCGGCCGGTCCCGCCCGGGGCTCAAGCCCCGGGCCGGCCTCCGGTCAGAGCGCCCCGGCCCCGACGGCCCGCACGAACGGCGCCCACGCGGCGGCCCGGAACACGACGACCGGACCGGTACCGCGGCGCTTGGAGTCGCGGACGGGCACGACACCCTCGACTGTGGCGACCTCCACGCAGTCGCCGCCGTCGCCGCCGCTGTAGCTGGCCTTGCGCCAGTGGGCTTGGCTCAAGTCGTAGTCGTTGTGCATCTCGTGTGCCTCCGCTGCCGCTTCGAGCATGGCCAGGGATAGTTCAGGGGACTTGGCTGCGGCCCTTGCAAGATCGTAGAGGTGGCGGCACTGGGCCACCGTGAGCGGGTCGTCCAACAGCCGGCCTGTTTCGATGCTTTGAACGTAGGCGAGCGACGGCGCGTCGGGGAAGGACATCAGCTTCACCGAGCCCTGCATGGCGCCGTGTGCACCCTCCGCGTAGGGGAGTACCTGGACGATGATCCGGCCGCGCACGCTGAGGTCTGCGATGTGGCGCAACTGTGCCGTCATGGCCGCATGTCCGCCCACTGGGCGTCGGATGACGGCCTCGTCCAGGACCACCCACACCAGCGCCGCGCCCTCACCGTCGAGAATGCGGGCCCGTGCAAGCCGAGCATCGACATTCTCAGCAATCTTGTCCGGTGGCCAGGTTGGATTGGCCGTACGGAAGACGGCCCGGGCGTAATCGGCGGTCTGGAGCAGTCCAGGCACGAGTATCGGGGCGTACTCGTGGATCTCGTTGGCCTCGCCCTCCCGCTCGACCACGTCCGCGAAGTGATCCGGGTAGCGAGAGGTCTGCCCGGCCGCCAGGTTCCGGACGAAGAACCCGTTCGCGTCCAGCACTTCGTCCAAGCGGCGGGCGTACTCCTCCTGAACTCGCCTGGTGCCAGCCTCCAGTTGGCCGATGAACGAGCCGCTCACGTACAGCGCCTCGCCCAACTCCTGCTGGGTGAGCCCTGCCCGCTCGCGGTGGTGCCGAAGTTCGGCTCCGTAGAACGCCCGTGGGGACCGGGAGGGGTCGATCTTGCGCGGTTCCGGCATTCGGGATCTCCCAACGCTGCATCCAACACCTGGGGTTGTTGCCCCCGCCGCACTGCCCCACCGTAGTCGCGCCCGCCACGCTGTGTGCGTGAACGCACTACTCAGAGTGCGGAGTGAAAGGAGAGGCGCATGGGTACGGACTGGGCGGCCAGGATGCGGCTGGCGGAAGAGGTGCTGGGGGAGCTGCGGACCGAGCTGGTGGAGGCGGGCATCGCGTTGCCATCCGTACGGCTGGACCCGGTGTCGAGCGCCGGGAACGACCCGCGTCCGCTCATCGACCTCGGCCGGTGCAACCCCGCGACCGCCGCCCAGCTCGCCGCCACCCTGCGCGCGGTGCGGCGTACCGCAGCAGACCCCCGGGATGTGTGCAATGCGGCGACCCGAGGCATCGCGGCAGTGGTACGGGAGTGAGGGCCGGTGGCAGAGTCGGGGTGTGGCCGGGGACGGCGGTCACCGGCTGGGGGACGCGCTCTCGCGGCCGATGAGGAAGCCCAGTTGGAAGCGGTGTTCGGCGCCGTACTCCGTTTTCAGGTGGGAGACGTGTGACTGGAGTGACCGCAGGCTCAGTCCCAGCCGGCGGGCTATCTCACGATCGGAGCGGCCCTCGGCGAGGAGTTTGACGATGGCCTCCCGGATCGCCGGGACCACGTCGGCGGCGGCTTCGGCGGCGCGTACGGGAACGAAGGGGTGCGGGGCCGCGCGGTCCCAGGCCCGTTCGAACGTGTCGGTGAGGAAGCGGACGACGGCGGGCTCGGTGACGACGGCGGCGATCGAACGGTCGGCGTTGGCCGGCAGGAACGCGGTCCTGCGGTCCACGATGATCAGGCGGTCGAAGAACTCGTCCAGGGTGCGGATCTGGGCGCCGTACGCCGTGGCCGTGCGGACGTAGTCCTTGGTGGCCTCGTCGAAACGGGTGCTGTGCTGGTAGAGCGTGCGCATCGCGACACCGGCGGAGATCCGCCCGCGGACGGCCTCCAGAGCCGCTTGCAGGACCGCGCCCGGGCGGGGGCCCTCCGGCTGGGCGGTCAGGATCTCCGTCTGCGCGGCGTCCAGGTGGTCCTGCATGGCAGCGAGTATTTCCGGCTTGCCGTGTACGTAGCTGAACCCGGGGTCGTCGCACGGCGGCTGCGGGATCTTGTCGGCGCGGGCGAGAGAGTCCGCTCCGGCCGTGAGCCGGTTCGCCAGCTCACCGAGGTGCCAGGCGGCTTCCCTCAGCGCCTGCTGCGGATCTGCGGCACTCGTTTCCCACTGCTGCGGCATCTGCGGAATCCCCCGGATGTTCGTCACGTCCGGGTCAAGGATGGCCGAAGGCTCCACGGGGGTGGGCCTTCGGCCCCCCTGCGTAACGGGGCTGATGCCGTGCTGTGGACGGAAGCAGACGGTCCGTTAGTCGTCTTCGTTTCGTGATCACGGGACGTACAACGTCCGGTGGGCCGAACCGGTCGAACCGGGCATGAAGACTCGTCTCCTCCTGCCGGCCGTGGCCGGTCTGGCGGCCCTTGCGCTGACGGCGCCGGTCTCGGCCGCCGAGCCGGCCGCCTCCGCCGTCCCGGCCGCCGCTTCCTCTTCGGCCCACCCGGTCATCAAGCTCACCTCGTCGCCCGTGAACGTGGGTCTCGGCGGCTGGCGGAGGCTGGAGATCCGCTATAACAACCCGGGTCCGGAGGTCCGTGGCGGGTACACCGTCACCGCCGACCTCGCGGGCGTGGCCGGCTTCATCAGGGCGGAGTTCGACGAGCCCGACTCGCGCTACTGCAAGGCCACCGGCACCAAGATCACCTGCAAGCCGGAGTTCGGCCTGATCCGCGAGGGCACCGCCGACGGCCAGATGGCCACGATCGCCCTGTGGACCCTGCCCGGCGCCAAGGTCGGCGACAAGGGCGCCGTGACGGTGTCGGTCACCGCACCCGGGCGCACCGTGGAGCCCGTCACCACGACGGTCGAGGCCGGCGGCCCCGACCTCGCCCTGACGATGCCCAAGCACAAGGAGAAGCAGAAGCCCGGCGCGAAGATCCCGCTGCCGTTCACCTTCACCAACAAGGGCACCGAGCCCGTCACCGACGTCCTCCTGACGGCGGAGGCCACGTATGGCATCCAGCTGGGCGGAAACCACCGGAACTGCTCCTACCGCGTCGGCTCGATGCGGGGCCGCCCGACGAGCGACGTCGACACCGTGAACACCTACCAGTGCCGCATCAAGGGCGTCTTCCGGCCCGGCAAGACCTACAGGGTGGCCACCCCGGTCGCGATGCGCGTCGCCGAGTGGACCAGTTCCTGGGAGTACTTCGAGATCAGGGTGGACGAGGACAACGCGGAACACCGCAGGATCTGGCGTCAGGACGCGCACAAGGCCCGCCAGGGCGCCGGACCCGAGCTGACCGCCACGCAGGTGCCCGTGGCCGCGCCGCAGCAGATCGGTGAGCACGGCCGGGACGTGAACCCCTACAACAGCCACTACTCCGGGTCGCTCTTCGTGGCGGGCGCGGGGGCGGACTTCGGCACGGTGGGGACCACCGTGCGGGGCAAGGCCGGCGACACGGTGAAGGCCACGGTCAAGCTGCGCAACCACGGCCCCGCGTACTTCTCGGCGCAGAAGGCCCAGGGGATTCTGAAGCTGCCGAAGGGCGTCACGGTGGTCAAGGCCGACCCCGCGTGCACGGTGGTCAAGCGGGCGGACGGCACCGTGAAGTACCACTGGTGCGCGGCGGTCCCGCCGGGCGGCCGGAGCTACGTGAAGCCGCGCGAGGAGTTCTCGTACACCTTCACGCTGAAGCTGGACCGGACGCTCAAGAACGTTTCCGGCTCGTTTTCGACGCGGCTGTTCACGGACGACAACGAGGACCAGAACTTCGCGAACGACAAGGCGCCGGTGCGGGTGAACCCGACGACCCGCTGAGCCGTGGGCGGGGGCCTCGCCGGGGGAGGATGGGGGCGGCGGCCGGTCGTTCGGTCGGCCGTGACACGGAGGAGAGAGCCGCATGGCAGCAGTCGGAGTGCACCACCCGAAGGAGGACGCGGAGTTCGACTTCGTCCTGGCGCACCTGCCCGGTCAGCCGGTCCTCGCCTTCTTCTGGGGCGTCTGGTCCGCCCCCTGCAAGACCCTGGAGCCGGTCGTACGCGACCTGGCCCGCGCGTATGCGGGCCGGGTCGCGGTCGTCCGCACCGACATCGTCCGCTGCCCGGAGACCGTGAAGCGTATGGCCGTCCTCGGCGCCCCCACCTTCGTGCTGCTGAAGGACGGCACGGAGGTTGCCCGCACGACGGAGGCGGTGGACGAGGCGGGGGTCCGGGCGTTCCTGGACGGGGCGCTGTGATCACGCACGCACGGGCTGCTGCTCGTCCGGATCGGGCGTGGGGTTGGTGGGGGCGGCCGGGTTGAGGTCGGACAGCATCTGGGGGGTGAAGCCGAAGAAGTAGGTGGCGAGGAAGCCCGTTGCGTAGCCGGTGAGGAGGCCGCCGGCGTAGAGGGCGGTGGTGGTGAGGAGGCCGGCGGAGCCGTTCAGGAGGGGGAACAGCGCCCAGCCGGACGGGCCGATGGCGGTGGCGCCGAACGAGGTGCCGAGCTGGTGGAACAGGCCCACGAACGCGCCGCCCGCCGCGCCGCCCGCGCACGCCGTGACGAACGGGCGGCCGAGGGGGAGCGAGACGCCGTAGATCAGCGGTTCGCCGACACCGAGCAGGCCCGGGGGGAGGGCCGAGCGGATCGTGCGGCGGATCGAGGGGTTGCGGGGGAGCCGGGCGTAGACGGCGAGGGCCGCGCCGACCTGGCCGGCGCCGGCCATCGCGAGGATCGGGAGCAGGACGGTGTGGCCCTGCTGCTCGATGAGCGTGGCGTGGATGGGGATCAGGGCCTGGTGCAGGCCGAGCATCACCAGCGGCAGGAAGAGCCCGCCGAGGACCAGGCCGGCGGGGGCGCCGCCGGTGTCGAGGAGCCGGTTCGCGAACGAGCCGATGGCGCGGGAGACCTCGCCGGCGACGTACATCAGGCCGTACAGGGTGGCCAGGCCGGATACGAGGACCGTGAGCGTCGGCGTGACCAGCACGTCCAGGGCCTCCGGGACGCGGCGCCGGCACCACTTCTCGACCTGTACGGCGAGCAGGGCGGCGGCGAGCGCCCCGAGCACCCCGCCCTGCCCCGGAACGAGCGGATGCCCGAACGCCTCGATCTTCGCGACCCCCGGGAACACGATCACGGCGGCCACCGCCCCGCCGAGCACCGGCGTGCCGCCGAACTCCTTCGCGGTGTTGTAGCCGACGAAGACGGCGATCAGCGACATGAAGCCGGAGGCAATCGCGGCGAGGGCGGGGACGACGCCGGGGAGTGCGCCGGAGTTGATCAGGAGGCCGTTGAGGCCGGCGATGATGCCGCAGCCGATGAGGGCGGGGATGAGGGGGACGAAGACGTTCGCGATGCGGCGGAGGAGGAGCTTGAGGGGGGTGGCGTTCTTGGTCTTCTGCGCTTGGCGGAGGGCGGTGCCGTGGGCGGCGAGGGTGGTGGCGGTCGTTCTGTGGGCTTCCTCTGCGAGGAGGGCTTCGAAGGCTTGGGTGACGTGGGTGACCCGTCCCGGACCGAGGACGATCTGGTACGTGTCGTCTTCGACGACGCCGAGGACGGCGGGGAGGGCGCGGAGCGCGTCGTCCCGGACGAGGGTGCGGTCGTGGAGGGTGAGGCGGAGGCGGGTCATGCAGTGGGCCACTGCCTGTACGTTTCCGGCTCCGCCGACCAGGGGGAGGATCGCGGCGGCGGTGTCGTGGTGGGGGTCCATGGGGTCCGTGCCTTGTGTTTGTGCGGGTGGGGGGACGGCGCGGCTCAAGATTCGGGGCTCCGCCCCGTTCCCCGCGCCTCAAACGCCGGCGGGGCTGGTTGTGGGGCTCCGCCCCTGACCCTGCCCCTCAAACGCCGGCGGGGCTGGTTGTGGGGCTCCGCCCCTGACCCTGCGCCTCAAACGCCGGCGGGGCTGGTTGTGGGGCTCCGCCCCGGATCCCGCGCCTCAAGCGCCGGACGGGCTGGAGTTTGCCCGGCCGGGACTTTGCCTGCGGGCTGGACGCTGCGGGGGAAAAATCCAGCCTCGCCGGCGTTTGAGGCGCGGGGTGCGGGGCGGAGCCCCGGGGTTTTTGGCTCCGCCGCGACGCCCAGCCCGTCCGACCTCCAGCCGCGCCGGCGTTTGAGGCGCGGGGTCTGGGGCGAGCCCCGGGGGTTGGGGCCCGGCTGAGTCAGGGGCGTGGGGGAACGGCTTGGCGGAGGTGGCCGGAGGCGGCGGAGAGGAGGCGGGTCGCCTCGGGGGCGTCGACGCCCGCCAGGAGGATGAGGATCGCCGGTTTCACCTCGCCGGAGGCGGCGGCCAGGGCCGATTCGACGGCCTCCGGCGAGGCGCCCGTCGCCTGCGCGACGATCCGCCGCGCACGAGCGCGCAGCTTCTCGTTCGTGGCGCGGACGTCGACCATCAGGTTCCCGTACGTCTTGCCGAGGCGGATCATCGTGATGGTGGACAGCATGTTCAGGACGAGCTTCTGGGCCGTGCCCGCCTTGAGCCGGGTGGAGCCGGACAGGACCTCCGGCCCGACGACCACCTCGATGCCGTGCTCCGCGGCAGCCCCCAGCTCGCTGCCCGCGTTGCAGGCGAGCCCGATGGTGAGGGCCCCCGCCTCCCGCGCGTACCGGACCGCCCCGACGGCGTAGGGCGTACGGCCGGAGGCCGAGATGCCGACGACCGTGTCGGCGGGGGTCAGGTCCAGCCCCGCCAGATCCGCCGCCGCCAGTTCCGCCGAATCCTCCGCCCCCTCCACCGCCCGGACCATCGCCTCCGGCCCGCCGGCGATCAGCCCGACGACCTGCGCGGGGTCGGTGTTGAAGGTCGGCGGGCACTCGCTCGCGTCCAGCACGCCCATCCGTCCGGCCGTGCCCGCCCCGGCGTAGAGCAGCCGCCCCCCGTCCGCCATCCGTTCCGCGACGGCGTCGATCGCGGCGGCGATCTGCGGGAGCTGCGCGGCGACGGCGGCCGGGACCCCGGCGTCCTCGGCGTTCATGGTGCGGGCGATGTCCAGCGTGGACCACCGGTCGATCTCGGCGAGTTCGGGCCGGACCGCCTCGGTGGTGAGGGCGTCGAGCTGAGCGCGGAGTTCGGTGTACATACGCGTCCTGACGTGAGGCGGCGTGGCACGTCCCCGGGGGTGGTGTCCGTACGCCCCGGGGGCACCACAGAACCGTATTTTCCGGCCGATCCGGGCGTCAACGCGCCACAAGCCGAGACGGGCACCGGATCTCTCGTACCGGGGAAAGGGGGGTCTTCGCCCCAATGGCCCCTCGGGGTGAAAATGGGCCCATGGACCACGCGACCCCGTTGGAGAAGGCGCTGCATGCCGCCCGTGCCCTGGTACTCGCCGACCTCGTAGCGGGCGAGGTCGCCGATGCCGATGTCGTGACGCTCGTCGAGGATTCGGTCGTGCACCGCCGGTGGTGGGTGGAGCAGTGGCCGGAGGGCGTCGACTACCTGGCCGGGCTGATCGCCCAGGACGTCCAGGACGCGCTGCTGGAGAAGTACGGGCGCTGGCCGCTGTGCCCGGTGTGTGCGCACGGGGATCCGCATGCGCTGGATGTGGAGCCGGAGTTGGGGCCGGATCCGCATTGGGTGTGCGGGAAGGCGGGGGTGAAGGTGGCGTCCGTGGGGGCGCTGGGAGGGGTGTTCGGGCGGTGATCGCCGGATGACGCTGTACATCGATCCGCCGAATTGGCCGGGGCACGGGCGGATGTGGTCGCACCTGGTCAGTGATGTTTCGTTCGAGGAGCTGCATGCGTTTGCGGCGTTGATCGGGGCGCCGGAGCGGGCGTTCGACGGGGATCACTACGACGTGCCGTCGTACCGGTATGCGGATGCGGTGTCGGCGGGGGCGGTCGAGGTCGGCAGCAAGGAGCTCGTACGCCGCCTCACGGAATCCGGCCTCCGCCGCCCCAAACGGCGCGCAGCCCCGTAGCCCGGCCGGGCTTGGACTTGGCGGGGCCCAAGACCGGGGCTCCGCCCCGTACCCCGGTCCTCAAGCGCCGGACGGGCTCCGATGTCGCCCCTTGCGGGGTCGGCCTGCTGAGGGGCCTCCTTTGCAGGGGCTCCGCCCCCACACCCCTGGTCCTCAATCGCCGGACGGGCTTGATTTTCCCCTGCCCGGACTTTGCCCGCGGCCTGGAGGCGGCCACTCCGGCCTCGCCGGCGTTTGCGGCGCGGGGTCCCGGGCGGAGCCCCGAATCTCTCAGCCCGTCCGGCGATTGAGGCGCGGGGTCTGGGGCGGAGCCCCGAATCTCTCAGCCCGTCCGGCGTTTGAGGACCGGGGTCCGGGGCGGAGCCCCGGTTCGGGAAGGGGCGGGGTGGGGGAACAGCCCCG
>NZ_JAJAUZ010000017.1 GCF_020532645.1 Streptomyces bambusae | reverse complement strand
TTTCGCAACACCCCCTAACCGGCAAGATCCGAAAGAGACGACCTAGGCGGGGACCGCCAGCTCCGCCAGGACGGAGCGGGCGACGGACGTGCCCGCGCGCTCCTGGGCCTCGGCGGTGCCGGCGCCCAGGTGCGGGGTGACGGTCACGTTGTCCAGGGTGAACAGCGGCGACCAGGGGCACGGTTCGCGGTCGAAGACGTCGAGGGCCGCACCGGCGATCCTCCCGTCGACCAGCGCCGCGTGCAGCGCCGCCTCGTCGACGATGCCGCCCCGGGCCACGTTGACCAGCAGCGCCGACGGCTTCATCCGCGCGAACTCCGGCGCCCCGATCAGCCCGATGGTCTCCGCGGTCCTCGGCAGGTGCACGGTGACCACGTCGGCCCGGCCCAGCAGCTCGTCCAGCGACAGCAGCTTGACCCCCTCCGGGCACCGGTCGCCGAGGTACGGGTCGTGGGCCACGACGTCCATGCCGAACGCCGCCATCCGCTCGGCCACCAGCGTCCCGATGCGGCCGAACCCGACCACCCCGAGGGTCTTGCCGGAAAGCTCGATGCCGGTGAACCGGCTGCGCTGCCACTGCCCCTGCTTCAGGGCGTGGCCCGCGGGCTGCACGTTGCGGGCGGCCGCCAGGATCAGCGCGCAGGTCAGCTCGGCCGCGGAGACCACGTTGGCGGTGGGCGCGTTGACCACCGAGACGCCCCGGCCGGCGGCCTCCCGGACGTCGATGTTGTCCAGGCCCACCCCGGCCCGGCCGACCACCCGCAGCCGGGGCGCGGCCCGCAGCACCTCGGCGTCGACCGTGGTGGCGCTGCGGACGAGGAGGGCGTCGGCGTCCGCGACGGCGGCCAGCAGCGCGGCGCGGTTCCGGCCGTCGCAGTGCCGCACCTCGACTCCGGGGCCGAGCGCGTCGAGCGCTGCGGGGGAAAGGGCATCGGCGACGAGCACGACGGGCCTGGCGGTCATGGCGGTTCCTGATTCCTGGTTCATGGTGCTTGGTTCTCCGGTGACGGGAGGGGTGGCGCGGGGGCCGGAGTCGCGGGCCGGGGCCGGGGCCGGGGCCGGTCAGGCCGCCATGGCCTGCGGGTGGCCGAGGCCGCCGACCGGCTCCGGTGCGGCGCCGCGGTGGGTGCGCAGGACCTCCATCGCGGGCTCCCACGTATAGGAGAAGCGGCCGTCCGGGGAGGCTGCGGAGGGGCGCAGCAGGTACGCCTCCACCAGCTCTTCGAGGAGGGTCTCGGCCCGGTGCTCGCCGGTGCCGAGGAGCGCGGCCGCGGCCGCGGGGGAGAGCCGGTCCGGGCCGGCCGCGGAGAACAGGGTGCCGAACGCGGACCGCACGTCGGCGGGCAGCCGGGCGAGGGACCGGTCGAGCCGGGCCCGGGTGCCGAGCGGGTCCTCGTGGGCCTTCGCGGACTCGGTGATCCAGCCGATCGCCTGCCGGGCCGCCCAGTGCGGCCGCAGCCGGAGCTTGGCGGCGATGGCGAGGAGCGCGCCCGGCAGGCCGTGGCACAGCCCGGCCAGCCGGCGGACCCCGTCGGGTTCCATGGTGATCCGGTGGTCGGCGACCGCGGCGGTGAGGATCCGGACGCAGTCGTCCATCGGCAGCCGGTCCAGCTCCACCTCCTCGGTGGCGGAGGGGACGAACAGCCGGCGCCGGCTGCCGATCAGCGCGCCGCAGCCCTTGCCGGACGGCAGCAGCAGCGCCAGGTCGGCCGGGTCGGTCACGTCGTCGAGGACCACCAGCAGCCGCCGGTCAGCGGTCCACGTGCGGAACATCAGGCCCAGGTCGGTCACGTCGGACGGCAGCTGCCCGTCGGTGGCGCCGAGCCCGCGCAGGAAGGAGCGCAGCACCGTCGCCCGGTCGACCGGCCGGTTCTCGGCGTCCAGGAGGCGGCCGAACAGCCGGCCGTCCGGGTAGTGGCGGCCGGCCTGCTCGGCGGCGTGCAGGCACAGTTCGCTCTTGCCGGAGCCGGGCGGCCCGTGGACGACGACCACGGGACGGCCCGCCGCCCGCGGGGTGAGCGCGCCGCTCAGCCGGGCCAGCTGCCCGCGGCGGCCCACCAGGTGGCCCTGCGGCGGCGGGAGGTGCGAGGGCGCCTGCACGACGGCCGCGGCCGGTGCGGGGCGGGCGGCCTGCGGGGCGGCGGGCCCGGCGGCGTGCAGCAGCGACTCGTCGGAGTTGAGGATCGCGGTGTGCAGGGCCTGGAGCTCGGGCGAGGGGTCGAGTCCGAGTTCGTCGGCGATCGACTCCCGGGCGCTCTGGTAGACGCGCAGGGCGTCGGCCCGCCGGTCGGTGCGGTACAGCGCCAGCATCAGCTGGCGCTGGGTGTTCTCGTTGGTGGGTTCGCGGGTGGCCAGGGCGGTCAGCTCGCTCAGCACCTCGTGGTGCCGGCCCAGGTTGAGGTCCGCGTGGATGCGCAGGTCACGCGCACCGCTGTACAGCTCGTTCAGCCGCAGCGCCTCGGACTCCAGGACCGGGCCCTTGCGCACGTCGACCAGCGCCGCGTCCCGCCACAGGGCCAGGGCCGTGGCGACGGAGTCGCGGGCCCGCAGGTACTGGCCGTCCTGGAACTCCTTGCGGGCCCGGCGGACCAGCGGTTCAAAGCGGAACGCGTCCACGTGCTCCTCGGGCAGCCGCAGCTGGTAGCCGCCGTCGACAGTGCTCAGCGCAGGCCGGCCGGCATCCGCCCGGACCGGGCCGCCGCCCCGGGGGCTGCCCAGCCCGAACCGCTTGCGGATCTGGTAGACGTACGTCTGCAGGGCGGTGCCGGCGCTGGCCGGCGGGTTGTCCGCCCACAGCTCCTCCACGAGCCGGCCGGACGGCACGACCCGGTTGGCGTTGAGTGCCAGCACGGCGAGGATCTGCCGCACCTTCTGGGCGGCCGGGGCGGAACTGTCGGGTTCTCCGGCGGCGTAGACCTCGAACGGCCCGAGAAGATTGACTCGCATGGGTTTCTCCCTCGTGCGCGGATGACGTGGTGCTCGGAACCGGGCCCGGAGCCGGGGTCAGAGCGGTGCGCCGGCTGCGGAGCGGAGTTCGTCGGCGAACTGCTGCCAGCTGCGGGCGTACGCGGCGGCGAGGCGGGCCACGGCGGGTGTGCAGTGCGGGGGCAGGCCGGCGGCGAGCGCCTCCGCGTCGTGGGTCAGCGCTGCGCCGGCCTCCAGCAGCCGCAGGACCGTGCGGCCGGGCTCGCCGAAGCGCAGCGAGGGGTCCCGGCGCAGCCGGCGGTGCAGCTCGGCCGGATCGGGGCTCCGCGCCTCGGTCTCCGGCGGGGCCGGAGTGTGCGGCGGGACTGAAGGGTCGGGGCTCTGCCCCGGTCCCCGCGCCTCGGTCGCCGGCGGGGCCGGAGGCTGGGCCAGCCGGTCTCGGACCGCGGCGACGGTGGTCGGGGAGACGCCTGCCTGCCGGGCTATGTGGCGTAGTGAGGCGCCCGGGTTCTCCCGCAGGAGGGCCGCGGCCCGTTCCCGGCCGCGTGCGGGGTCCACCGGCCTGGCGCGGCCGTCCCGGCCCAGCCGTTTGGCGTCGGGGGCGGGCGGGCCGGCCAGCCGGCGCCGGATTTCGGCGGTCTTCCTGCCGGACAGTCCGGCGGCGGTGGCCACCGACCGGTCCGACCAGAGGGGGTGCAGTGCGAGCAGGCGCTCGGCGGTTTCGGTGCGACCCTGCATGGTCGGCAGCGGGCTGTCGGTCATGTCCGTGGCCTCTGCGGTCGGCGGTCGGGCGGCTGTGGCGGGTTACTGCCAGCCGGCGTCGGCACTGTTGGTGACCGACATCCGCGGGACCGGCTGCTGCCAGCCCGCGTCCGCCTGGGCCGGTGCCTGCGGCGCCGGGTCGGTGGCCGCCGCCGCCCCGAGGGCGATCGCCAGGACCGCCGCGACAGAAGCGGCAAAACGGGCAGCGCGGAGCATGGTGTTCGTCATCGTGGTTCTCCCCCGTGGAGTGTGTTCCGTCGGCCCCTGTTCGAGCCGATGCCTGATCCTCGCCTCGGTCGGGGGGTGGGCGAAAGGGGGAGCGGGAGGGGCAGAGTGGTCATGTCCGCATGTGGACACGACGAGGGTCCGGATGTGGACAAGGCAGAGGTCAGACGCCCCGGACGTCACTCCGCAGGCTGCGGTCCCAGGGCCACCGAAGCCGACCGCAGCTGCCACTCCCGCAGTGCCGGCCGGCTGTCGACGGCCGCCCACCAGGCGACGCGGGCGGCCGACTCGGCCAGCTCCGGCGCCGTGGATTCGAGGTAGATCCCGACGACCGGGTCCGGCAGGGCCGCCGGGTGCGCCGTGGCGTGCAGCACGCGGGTCCGGTGCGGCGCCGCGTCCGTGACCGCCACTGCCGTGTCCCACGGCAGCGACATCCCGTCCGGGTGCGGCGCGAGCCGGACGTGAACCAGGTACAACATGCGACCTACCGGAAGGAAAGGGACATCACTGCCGGGCCGGTGCGCTGCGGGAGGTGCCGAGCGACCTCCGTCACAGCCCCCCACGGGCCTTTCATGTAATCTCCGAATTGTTATTGCTTTGTGTACGTCGGACTGCATGTCCAGGGGGAAACCACGTGCTTTCTGGACTCGGTGTCGATGAAGTCGCAGAGGTCGTGTACCGGACGATGCTCGCCCGCCCGGAAGGCGGTATCCCTTCCTGGTCCGAAGAGCTCGGTCTCCCGGAGAGCGAAGTCCGCGCGGCACTGGACCGGCTGAGCGGCCTGGCGCTCGTACGGCACTCCGCCGAGGACACCACGCGGGTGCGTCCCGTAAACCCGCTGCTGGGGCTGGAAGCCCTGCTGGCCAAGGAGCAGGCCGAACTGGCGGCCCATCAGCTGCGGGTCGAGGCCAGCCGGGCACGGGTCGCCGAAACGATGGCGCAATTCGCGGACCGCTATGCGGCGGGGGCCGGTTCGGGATTCCAGTACGTCCCGGGTGTGGACGCCATCAGGGAGCAAATCGAAATCCTCACGAACCAGGTGCAGGAAGAGTTCTTGACGTTCGCGCCCGGCGGCCCCCAGACGCCGGAGAACATGGCCGCGTCCCGGCCGCTCAACCGGCGGCTGCTGGGCCGGGGAATCCGGATGCGGACCGTGTACCTGGACAGCATCCGGCGCGACCAGCCCACCGTCGCGCACGCCGAATGGCTCGTGGCCCACGGCGCCGAGATCCGCACGGTCCCCTCGCTGCCCAACCGCCTCATCCTGGTGGACCGGCGCACCGCCCTGATCGCCACGGACAGCCGGAACACCGGCGCGGGTGCCGTCGTCGTCGAGAACCCGGGCACGATCGCGCTGATCGCGGCGCTCTTCGAGTCGGTGTGGCACTCCGCCCAGCCGCTGGGCGAGCGCCCGAAGCAGGGGGAACAGGAACTTTCCCGGCATCAGGCGGAGGTGCTCCGGCTGATGGCGCAGGGCCTGACTGACGATGCGATCGCACACCACCTCTGTGTTTCGACGCGGACGGTGCGCCGGACCATCTCCGGTTTGCTCACCGAGCTCGACGCCCGGAGCCGATTCCAGGCCGGTGTGCAGGCGGTGCGACTGCGGCACCTGCCCGATGCCGGCGAGTGAAGAGCGGCGTGGATCAAGGTACTTCATCGCCCGCGTGTCCAACTGAGCACGGCGGGCGGTTGGACGCCCGGCCCGGCGGCGCCCCGGGAGCACCGCGGGCTTGAGTTCCGCTTGAGCCGGTCTGGAATCGGCGGTGCCACAGTCGCTCCATGGTTCAAAGGCATGCCGATAAGGCGCTGATCGAGCGGGTCGGGCAGATCCGTGCCGGTCTTGCGGGAACTCCCCTGTTTCCGCTGGCCGATGACGCACTCGACATTGTCGCCAAGCTGGAGTTCTGTAATCCGACGGGAAGTACCAAGGACCGTTCGGCGCTGTGGATACTGGAGCGGGCGATCGGCCGGGGAGAGATCCTTCCCGGCACCACCGTGGTGGAATCCTCCTCCGGGAATTTCGCCCTCGCCCTGGCGTTCTACTGCCGGCTCCTCGGCATTCCCTTCGTTCCGGTCATCGACCCCAACTGCAACAAGGCCACGGAAGACCACCTGCGGAAACTCTGCGGGCGCGTGGAAATGGTCTCCGAGCGGGACACCGGCGGCGGATACCTGAAGACCCGGCTGGCCCGGGTCCAGGAACTGCTCGCCGAACCCGGCCACGCGTACTGGCCCAACCAGTACGCCAATCCGGACGCGCTCGACGCGCATTACCTCTTCACCGCGGGCGAACTGATCAAGGACGCGGGCGCCATCGACTACCTGTTCGTCGGGGTGAGCACCGGAGGCACCATCGCCGGCGTCTCCCGCCGGGTGAAGGAGGTCTTCCCGCACTGCACCGTGGTGGCCGTCGACACCGAAGGATCGGTGATCTTCGGCGGACCGCCGAAGAAGCGCCGGATCCCCGGCATCGGGTCCAGCATCGTGCCGCCGCTGTGCCGGGAAGCCCTGATCGACGAGGTCGAGATGGTGCCCGAGTTCCGGGCGGCCGAGGCCTGCCACGAACTCTTCGCCCGCTACGGCCTGTTCGCCGGCGGCTCGACCGGCAGCATCTACGCCGGCATCCAGAGCTACTTCGCCCGGAACCGGCCCGTGGGCCGCCGCCCGACCGTGGCCTTCCTCGCCGCCGACCGCGGCCACGCCTACACCCAGACCATCTACAACCCCGAGTGGCTTCAGGAGCTGCGCGCGGAAGAGGCGTTCGCCTCCGCCCCGGCGTGGACCCCCTGGCCGCAGACCGAAGGAGACCTGCTCACGTGCACGCCCTGACTCCGCCGGCCATGACGGTCATCGACGCGGCGGACGTGGCCGCGGAGATCGACGGCAGCCGCCCCGAGATCCTGGCCGCGGTCCGCGCCGCCTACCTGGCGCACGACGCCGGCCAGAGCTCCAACCCGCACAGCTCGTTCCTGCGCTTCCCCGACCGGCCGCGCAACCGGATCATCTCCCTCCCGGCCTACCTGGGCGGCGAGTTCGACGTCGCGGGCAACAAGTGGATCGCGAGCTTCCCGGACAACACCCGGCAGCACGGCATCCCGCGGGCCTCGGCGACCCTGATCCTCAACGACTGCACCACCGGCTACCCGTTCGCGTGCATGGAGTCCTCGGTCATCTCCGCCACCCGCACCGCGGCCTCCGCGGTCCTGGGCGCCGAGGTGCTGGTCGGCGAGCGGCGGGCCCGCCGGGTCGGCGTCGTCGGCACCGGCCTGATCGCCCGGCACGTGTGGAAGTTCCTGCGCGACCTCGACTGGGAGATCGGCGCCTTCCGCCTCTTCGACCTCGACCGGTCCGCCGCGGAACGCTACGGCCGCGCCCTCGGCCAGGACACCGGCGCCGGCGCCGAGATCGAGATCGAGATCGCCGATCGCATCGGGGACGCCTTCACCGACTGCGACCTCGTGGTGCTGACCACCGTGGCCGGCGAGCCCCACCTGCACGACCCGCAGCTCCTCGCCCACGCCCCGGTCGTCCTCCACCTGTCGCTGCGCGACCTGGCCCCCGAGATGGTCCTCGCCGCGCAGAACTTCACCGACGACGTGGACCACGCGGTGCGCGAGCGCACCTCGCTGCACCTGGCCGAGATCCAGGTCGGCCACCGCGGCTTCGTCGACGGCACCCTCGGCGACCTCCTCACCGGCCGCCTCACCCGGGAGCCGGGCCGGCCCGCGGTCTTCGCGCCGTTCGGGCTCGGCGTCCTCGACCTGGCCGTCGGCAAGTGGGTGCACGACCGGGTGGTCGCGGCCGGCAAGGGCCACCGCGCGGACGCCTTCTTCACCGGTGCGGAGGCCTGAGCATGAGCACCACCGACCGCTGCGTGGTCGTCGTCAACCACGAGGAGCAGTACTCGGTCTGGCCCGCCGGCCGCGACCTGCCGGCCGGCTGGGCCCGGGTCGGCGACCAGGGCACCCGGCAGGAGTGCCTGACCCGCATCGAGGAGCTGTGGACCGACATGACCCCGGCTTCCGTACGCCGCTCCCTGGCGGCCCGTACGCCCGGGGCGGGTACGACCGGGGGGCGCGCGGCCGGGGCCCGTACGACCGGGGCCCCCGCGTGATGAGCAACGGGACCTCCGCCGCGCCCGCCGGCGCCGCGCAGCGGTGGCTGCGCGGCCCGGGCGGACGGGAACACACCGCCCGCCACCGCCTGTTCGTCTTCCCGCACGCCGGCGCCGGGGCCTCCTCGTACCGGCTGGCCGGGCACTTCCCGGAGACCGTCGAGGTCTGCTCCGTGCAGCTGCCCGGCCGGGAGAACCGGTTCGCCGAAGAGCCGCTGCGCTCCGCGGACGCAGTCGTCGACGCGCTGGCGCCGCTGATCGGGGACCGTACGGACCTCCCGTACGCCTTCTTCGGGCACAGCATGGGAGCCCTGCTCGCCTACGAGGTGACCCGCCGGCTGCGGGAGACCGGCGCCCGGCTGCCCGACCGGCTCTTCCTGTCGGCGCTGCGCGCCCCCCACCTGCCCGACCGGGACCGCAGGCACCACCTGCCCGACGCCGAACTCCTCGCCCTGCTGGCCGGATCGGAGCTCGGCGGCCTGGACCCCGAACTCCAGGAGCTGCTGCTGCCGATGGTGCGCGCCGACCTCACCGTGTGCGAGACGTACGAGCACCGCCCGCAGCCGCCGCTGCCCGTCCCGTTCACCGTGTTCGGCGGCACCGCCGACGACACCGTCCACGAGTCGGAACTCGCCGCCTGGCACCCGTACACCTCCGCCGGCTTCGAGCTGCGGATGTTCCCCGGTGACCACCTCTACGTGCGCAGCGCGGAGCGGCAGCTGGCCGAGTCGATCGTGCACACCCTCCCCGCCTGGGGCCAGTGACCCCTGCCGGGGCCGAGAAAGGATCAGTCATGCCGCCGACCACTCTGGTCGCATTGTGGGAGCAGCGGGTCGCGACGGCCGCTGACTCGATCGCCGTCGTCGCCGGCGACGACCGCGCGAGCTACGCCGAACTGGACCGGCGCGCCGCCGCGGTGGCCGCCGCCCTGCGCCTGCGCGGGGTGGGCCCGGAGTCGCTGGTCGGCGTGTGCCTGGGCCGGTCGGCCGACATGGTGGCGGCCCTGCTCGGCATCCTGAAGGCGGGCGCCGCCTACCTGCCGCTGGACCCGGCCTACCCGGCCGACAGGCTGCGCCACATGCGCACCGACTCCGGCGCCCGTCTCGTGCTCTGCGACGCGCCCCACCGCGCGCGGGCCGAGCAGGCCCTGGGCGACGGCACCGAGATCCTGCTGGTCGAGGACCTCGCCGCCGGGAGCGAGGCGGGCCCGGAGACGGCGGAGACGGCGGTGACCCCGGAGACGGCGGTGACCCCGGAGACGGCAGTGACCCCGGAGACCGCGGTGACCCCGGTGACCCCGGTGACCGCGGAGACTCAGGAGACCGCGGCCGTCGCCGGCCCGCAGAACCTGGCGTACGTCATCTACACCTCCGGCTCGACCGGACTGCCCAAGGGCGTCGCCATCGGCCACGCGGCCATCGCCTCCTTCCTGCAGAGCGTCGCCGAGCGCCCCGGCCTGTCCGCCGGCGACCGGGTCCTCGCGCTCACCCCGCTGTCGTTCGACATCTCCACGCTGGAGCTGTTCCTGCCGCTGACGCTCGGCGCGACCGTCGTCATGGCCCCGGCCGCCGCCAACACCGACCCGGATGTCCTGGCCGCCGCCATCGAGGAGTCCGGCGTGACGGTGGTCCAGGCAACCCCGACCACCTGGCGCATGCTCGTGGCCTCCGGCTGGCGCGGCGGCCGCGGCCGGGTGCTGCTGTCCGGCGGCGAACCGCTCGACGCCGGCCTCGCCGCCGACCTGCTCGCCACCGGCGGCACCCTGTGGAACCTGTACGGCCCGACCGAGGCCACCGTGTGGGCCACCGCCGCCCGCATCGCCACCGCGGGCGAGCGGGTCACGGTCGGCGGCCCGCTGTCCAACACCCGCGTGTACGTGGTCGGAGAAGACGGCCGGGAGGTGGTGCCCGGCGCCACCGGCGAGCTGTGGATCGGCGGCGAAGGGGTGGCCCGCGGCTACCTCGACCGCCCCGCGCTGACCGCCGACCGCTTCGTCCCGGACCCCTTCGGCGGCACCGGCGAGCGTCTGTACCGCACCGGCGACCTGGCCCGCCGGGCCCCCGACGGCGGCCTGGAGGTGCTCGGCCGCACCGACCACCAGATCAAGCTGCGCGGCTTCCGCATCGAACTCGGCGAGATCGAGGCCGCCGTCCGCAGCCACCCGGCGGTCGCGGACGCCGCGGTCGTCGTCGACCGGGCGGCGGCCGGCGGCCCCCGGCTGGTCGGGTACGTCGTTCCCGCCGGCCCGGCCCCGGACGGCCTGCCGGCCCGGCTGCGCGACCACCTCGCCGCGCAACTGCCCGGCCACATGGTCCCGCAGGCCTACGCGGTCCTCGACGCGCTGCCCCGCACCCCCGCCGGCAAGACCGACCGCAACGCGCTCGACGGCGTCCCGTACGAGCGGATCCGCGCGGCCGCCGGGCAGCCGGCCGGGGAGCCGGCCGGGAAGGCCGGATACGCCGGGTACGCGGAGCTGCCGGCCGCGACCGAGGCCGTCCGCCGGGTCTGGGGCGAGGTCCTGGGCCTCGACGACGTCTCCCCGCACGACGACTTCTTCGGGCTGGGCGGGCACTCGCTGACGGCCGTCCGCGCGGTGACCCGGCTGAGGCAGGAACTCGGCGCGGCCGTCGACGTCCAGGCGGTCTTCGCGCACCCGACGCCCGCCGGGCTCGCCGCGGCGCTCGGCAGCCTGCCGGCGGCCGACGACCGGCCGATCCGCCCGGGCTCCGGCGCCGGGGACGGAGCGGGGCTTTCCTTCGGCCAGGAACGCATCTGGATCTTCGAGCAGCTGAACAGCGGGACCCCCGCCTACCACCTGCCGCTCGTCCTCGCCTTCCCTGGCGGGCGCGCCGACACCGCCGCGCTCGAAGCGGCCCTGACCGCGCTGGTCGGCCGCCACGAGGTGCTGCGGACCGCGCTGCCCACCGTCGACGGCCTGGTCGCCCCCGTGGTGCGGCCCGCGGTCTCGGTGCGCCTCGGCCGCACCGAGAGCACCGAGGAGGCGTTGGAAGCACTGCTCACGGAACGGATCCGTGCTCCCTTCGCCCTCGACGAGGCGCCGCTGCTGCGCGCGGACCTGATCCGTACCCCCGACCGGGACCTCCTGCTCCTCACCCTCCACCACATCGCCTCGGACGGCACCTCCCTCGACCTCGTCGTCAGGGAACTCGGCGACCGCTACGCCCGGCTCACCACCGGCACCGGCACCGGCACCGGCACCACCACCGGGCCCGAGCAGCCGCCGCTGCCCGTCCAGTACGCCGACTTCGCCCGCTGGCAGCGCGACCGCCTCACCGACGCCGAACTGGACCGCCTCACCGACTACTGGCGCCACCGCCTCGACGGCGTCCCCGCCCTCGAACTGCCCACCGACCGCCCCCGCCCCCCGATCGCAAGCCACCAGGGCCGCCGCGCCCTGTTCCGCATCCCCGCCGGCCTCGCCGACCGGGTCCGCGCCCTGTGCCGGGCCGAAGGCATCACCCTCTTCATGGGCCTGCTCGCCCCGCTCCAGGTCCTCCTCGGCCGGTACGCCGACGAAACCGACGTCGCCGTCGGCACCCTGGTCGGCGGCCGCCCGCGGCCGGAGACCGAAGACGTCGTCGGCTACTTCGTGAACACCGTCGTGCTGCGCACCGACCTGTCCGGCGACCCGACGTGGACCCAGCTCCTCGGCCGGGTCCGCGAGACCGCCCGGCAGGCGTACGCCCACCAGGACGTGCCGTTCGAGAAGCTCGTCGAGGAGCTGTGCCCGGCCCGCGACCTCAGCCGCAACCCGCTCTTCCAGGTGCTGTTCGCCCTCGACGAGGAGGCCCCGGCCGGCGTCCTCACCGAGGTGTACGACCGCAAGGAGCTGGAGGGACGGCTCGGCTCGGCCCGCTTCGACCTCGCCTTCGACGTCACCGACCACGCCGCGCACGGCGGCGACCTGTCCGTCTCCGTCGAGTACGCCACCGACCTGTTCGACCACGCCTTCGCCGAGCGGCTGGGCGGCCACTTCGTCCGCGTCCTCGACCGGATGACCGCCGACCGCACCGCCCGCCTGTCCGAGCTGGAGATCCTCTCCCCGCAGGAGCTGCGCGACCTGTCCCGCGGCACCCTCGCCGAGCCGCTGCCCGAGCCCGGCACCCTCGTGGGGATGTGGGACGCCCAGGTGCGGGCCACGCCCGACGCCGTGTGCCTGGTCGGCGGCGCCGGCGGCACCGAGGCGCTGACCTTCGCCGAGACCGACCGCCGGGCCGCCCGGCTGGCCCGGGTCCTGCGGGCCGCGGGCGCCGGCCCGGAGCAGCTCGTCGGCGTCTGCCTGGAGCGCTCCGTCGAGATGATCGTCGCCCTGCTCGGCGTCCTGAAGGCCGGCGGCGCCTACGTCCCGCTCGACCCCGCCCACCCCGCCGACCGGCTCGGACACCTCCTCGCGGACTCCGGCGTCCGGCTGGTCGTCGCGGACCCGGCGCACCGGTCGGCCGCACTGCTGCCCGACGGCCTCCGCATCGTCCCGCCCACCGGCCACGACACCGCGCCCGACGCGGAGCCCGAGCCCGAGCACGAGCCCGAGCACGAAGTGGGGCTGGAACCGCACCACCTCGCGTACGTCATCTACACCTCCGGCTCCACCGGCAAGCCCAAGGGCGTCGCGATCACGCACGCCAACATCACCGCGTTCCTGGAGTGGAACCAGCGGCTGTGCCGCCTCACCGGCGAGGACCGGGCGCTCCTCAACCACTCGGTGGCGTTCGACAACTCGGTCTGGGAGATCTTCCAGTGCCTGGTGTCCGGCGCCCAGCTGCACCTGGCGAGCTCCACCGCCGCGTACGACCCCGAGGCCTTCCTGCGCGAGCTGGCCGACCGCGGCATCACCACCCTCAACGCCACCCCCTCGCAGATGCGGATCCTGCTGGAGGCCACCGACGACCCGGCCGCCGGACTCGCCTCCGTGCGCCTGGTGTTCACCGGCGCCGAGGCCGTGCCGCACGACGTGGCGCGCCGCATCCTGGCCGTCACCGCCGACGGCTGCGAGGTCTTCAACGAGTACGGCCCCACCGAGGCGACCGTGACCTCCGCCTACTGCCCGATCACCGAGGACCTGATCGAGCGGCACGCCCACCGGCCGAGCGTCCCCTTCGGCCGGGCCACCGACAACGCCCGGCTGTACGTCCTCGACCCGCAGCTGAGGGCCGTCGTCCCCGGTTGCCGAGGCCAGCTGTACGTGGGCGGCACCGCCGTCGGCCGCGGCTACCTGGGACAGCCGGCGAAGACCGCCGACGCCTACGTGCCCGACCCGTTCGCCGACGAGCCCGGCGCCCGGATGTACGCCACCGGCGACATCGTGCAGCTGCTCCCCGACGGCAACCTGGTCTTCCTCGGCCGCAACGACCACCAGGTCAAGCTGCGCGGATTCCGCATCGAGCTCGGCGAGATCGAGTCCGTCCTGCGCACCCACCCGGCCGTCTCGGACTGCGCGGTCGCCGTCCGCCGATCCGGCACCGGCGTCGAGCAGCTGGCCGCGTACGTGATCCCCGACGCGGAGTTCACCGCGGCCGGGCTGCGCGCCCACCTGGCCGGCCGACTGCCGTCGTACATGGTCCCGCAGAGCTACACCGTGATCGACGAGATCCCGCTGAGCCCCAACGGCAAGGTCAGCCGGGAAGCGCTGCCCGAGCCGCGGGCCCTGGCCGCCGGGCCCGCCGCCCCGCGGGAGGCCACCGAGGAGCAGCTGCTCGTCATGGAGGTCTGGCAGCAGGTCCTCGGGCTCACCGGGGCGCTCGGCCCCGACGACGACTTCTTCGACGTCGGCGGCAACTCGCTGGCCGTCACCTCGGTCGCCGCCCGGCTGGGCGAACGGCTCGGCCGCCGGGTCTCCCCGGTCCTGGTCTTCCGCGCCCCGACCGTCGCGAGCCTCGCCGAAGCCCTTTCCGCGCCGTCCTGAACCGCCGCACCGCGCCGTCCTGAACCGCGCCGTCCTGAACCGCGCCGTCCTGAACCGAGCCGTCCTGAACCGAGCCGCCCCGCCCCGCGCCGCCGCGACCGGCGGCCCCCAGCAGAGAGAGACAAGCATGAGCAGCACCGGAAAGAGCGTCGTCCTCGTCGACGCGTACCCGTCGAGCTTCGCGCTGGCGCAGGCGTTCCTCGACGAGGGCTGCGCGGTGGTCCGCGTGCAGAGCACCGAGGACGTACCGCACTGCTACCGCGGCGCGTTCGACACCAGGGCCTTCGCCGACGACATCACCCACCGCGGCGACCTCGCCGTCACGGCCGCGGCCGTCGCCCGGCACCGGCCCGTCGCGGTCATCGCCGCCGGCGAGTACGGCGTGGAGCTGGCGGACGGCCTCAGCGAGGTACTCGGCCTGCCCACCAACGGCCGCCGGCTCTCCCCGGCCCGCAGGAACAAGTTCGTCATGATCGAGACGATCCGGGCGGCCGGCCTGCGCGCCGCCCGGCAGCGGCTCGTCGAGGACGAGCAGACCCTCCTCGACTGGCACCGCGAGACCGGCGGCCGGGTCGTCGTGAAGCCGCTGCGCAGCGCCGCCAACGACGGCGTCGCCATCTGCGACACCCCGGAGGAGTCGGCCGCCGCGCTGCGCGCGATCCTCGGCGCCACCACGGTGTTCTCGGAGACCAACACCTCGGCCGTGGTCCAGGAGTACCTGGTCGGCGGCGAGTACGTGGTGGACACCGTCAGCCGGGACGGCCGGCACCGCGCCACCGACGTCTGGAAGTACAGCAAGATGACGGTGCCCGGGGTCCGCGACCGGATCACCGGCGGCCACCTGGTCGCCGAGGACGCACCGGTCCGCCAGGCCCTCGTCGACTACGCCTTCGACGTCCTCGACGCCCTCGGCATCCGGCACGGCCCCGCCCACCTGGAGATCATCGTCACCGACGACGGCCCGTGCCTCGTCGAGATCGGCGCCCGGATGGCCGGCGCGAACACCCCGTTCTACGCGGAGCTGGGCGCGGGCGAGTCGCAGATCGGCTGGACCGTGCGCGCCTACCTGGAACCGGAGCGCTTCCTCGCCGAGTACCGGCGCCCGTACCGGCTGGAGCAGCACGTGTCGGTGTCCTGGCCGACCGCACCGCAGGCGGGGACGCTCGTCGCCTACCCGCTGCTCGACGCCGTCCGGTCCCTGGAGAGCTTCCACAACACCGAGGTGTTCGTGCCGCCGGGCGGCGCCATCGTGCGCACCGTCGACGACTCCACCAAGACCCTCGCCGTCGGCTTCGCGCACCGGTCGGCGGAAGTCGTCGAGCGCGACTTCAACGCCATCTGCTACCTGGACGGGCCCGGTTTCTACGACGTGACCCCGGCGGCCTGACCCGCGCAGCCCGGCGGCCTGACCCGCGCACCCCTCCGCCCGTCCCCGAGCACACGACAGAGAGACGCATGAGCAGCAGCACCCCGACCCGCCCCGGCCTGGTGGAGATCCCCGGCTTCCCGCCGTACGACCCGACGGACCCGGTGGAGAACGCGGTCATCAGCCGGCTGGCCGGCAACTGGCACCGCCGCGCGACCGTCAAGCGCAAGGAACCGCAGCTGGAGGACCTGTTCGAGGCCGACCGGCCCGACTACCCCGAGCACCTGGTCCCGTTCGCCGGCCACCCCGTCTGGGAGGGGCTCGACCGGGACCTGCGGGACCGGATGCTGAGCTGGGCCTGGCTGGCGTACAACAAGCACACCGTGCTGGCCGAGCAGCGGGTGGTCAACCCGGCCTTCGCGTACGTCATCGAGGGCGAGTTCCCCTCGCTGGGCGGGCCCGCGCTGGAGGCCTCGCTGGCGCAGGCCATGGTGGACGAGCAGTACCACACGCTGATGCACCTCAACACGAGCATCATCACGCGGCAGAAGCGCCGGATCGAGGTGCCCGACACCGTGCTGCCCGCCCCGCACCTGGTGCAGCGGCTCGCCGAGCTGCGGGAGGAGTGCGCGGAGCCCTGGCAGCAGAAGCTCACCACCCTCGCGTTCGCGACCGTCTCCGAGACCTCGATCAGCGCCTACCTGAACCTGCTGTCGCACGACGAGGACATCCAGACCATCAACTCGACCACGGTGCAGCTGCACAACCGGGACGAGATCTGCCACTCGTCCATCACGGGCGAGCTGGCCAAGACGGTCTACGACTTCCTCTCCCGCGACCAGCAGCGGTTCTTCGTCGACACGATGATGACCGGCCTGGAGACGTTCGTCGCCAACGACTACGGGACCTGGCGGCAGATCCTCACGATGCACGGCGTCCCCGGCGCCGACCGGATGATCGACGAGGTCCGCCACGACGCGGGCCGCACCAACCTGGTGCGCGACTTCGGCGGCCTGCGCTCCCTCCTGTCCGACATGGACCTGCTGGGCGAGGTCGACTGGGACTGGGGCGACGCCGCCTGACCCCCGCCCGCCCCTCTGTTCCGCTCCCCCCACGGCCCGACCGTTCGAAAGGCACCCCCGTGCTCGCCACCTACCGGAACCTGTTCGCCTCGCCAGGGGTACGGCCCCTCATGGTCATCGGGCTCCTCGCCAAGATGCCGGGCCTCGGCATCTCCACCGTCCTCATCCTGCACGTCGTCGGCAACCTCGACCGCGGCTTCGGCGCCGGCAGCCTGGTCGCCGCCGCCTGGACCGCGGGCGCCGGCCTCGGCGCCCCGCTCCAGGGCCGCGGCCTCGACCGGCACGGTCTGCGCAAGGTCTTCGGCTTCCTGGTGATCGCCCAGGCGCTGTTCTGGGGGACGGCGCACTTCCTGCCGTTCGCCGCCCTGCTCGCCACCGCGTTCCTCGGCGGCCTCACCACCCTGCCGGCGTTCACCGTGATCCGCCTGGCGCTCGCCAACATGGTCACCGACGAGAACCGGCACACCGCCTACGCGGTCGAGGCGATGACCACCGACATCGCGTACATGGCCGGCCCGTCGTTCGGCATCCTGCTCGCCTCGACGGCCTCGCCCACCGTGGCCTTCCTCGTGATGGGCGGCATGCTGCTGGCCGTCGGCATCGGCTACCTGGTCCTGAACCCGCCCCTGAAGCCGGCCCGCCCGGCGGCCGGCGCCCCGAGGCCCGGGCTGCGCAGCTGGATGTCCGGCCGCATGGTGTGCGCGCTCGCCGTCACCGTCGCCACCTCCATCGCGGTGATCGGCTTCGAGGTCGCGGCCATCGGCACCCTCCAGAAGTACGACCAGCTCACGTGGAGCTGGCTGCTGCTGGTCGCGGCCGGCATCGCCTCGGTCGCCGGCGGCTTCCTGTACGGGGCCGTGCGCCGCCCGCCGTCGGTGTTCGTGCTCGGCGCCGCACTGGGCCTGCTGTGCGTGCCGATCGGGCTCGCCGGCGAGTGGTACTGGCTGGCCCTGATCGCCGTACCCGCCAACCTGCTGGTCGCCCCCGCCCTGTCGGCGAGCGCCGGCGCGGTCAGCGGGCTGGCGCCGGACGACAGCAAGGGCGTGGCCATGGGCACGTACGCCAGCGCCATCCTCGTCGGCAACGTGATCGGGTCCCCGCTGGCCGGCACGGTCCTCGACCACGGCGGACCGGCCGCCGCCTTCGCCGCCTTCGGCGGGGTCGCCGCGGCCATCGCCGGCCTGGCCTTCCTGTGCGACCTGCGGCTGCGCAGGCGGCAGCCCGGCACGTCCACGGCCCCCGAAGACCGGCCCACCACGCACGACCTCGAAACGGCAGGAGCAGCCCAGTGAAGATCGCCATCGTCGACGGGTACTCCACCGGCAGCCTGCTGGTGAAGAAGCTGCGGCAACGCGGCGTGGAGTGCCTCCACGTACGCAGCCAGGAAGTGCCGCCCGCCCGCCTCCTGCCGTCGTTCGTCCCGGAGGACTACGCGGCCGACCTCGGCTGGTTCCCCGACCCGGCCGACGCCGTACGCGCCCTCAAGGAAGCCGGCGTCGACCGGGTGGTGGCCGGCACCGAATGCGGAGTGGTGCTCGCCGACACCCTCGCCCACGAGCTGGGGCTGCCCGGCAACGAGTTCGACGGCGTCGAAGCCCGGCGTGACAAGTACGCGATGGCCGAGCGGCTGGCGGCCGCCGGGCTGGCCGCACCCGTCGGCTTCAGCACCACCGAACCGGCGGCGGCCGTCGCCTGGTTCCACGCCGCCGGCGGCGGCACGGCCGTCGTCAAGCCGGCCGCCAGCGCCGGCACCGACAACGTGCACGTCTGCACCACCGCCGAGCAGGTCCGCGCCGCCTGCACGGCCGTCATGACCAGCAACGACTACTTCGGCAACCCGAACCCGTCGGCCGTCATCCAGAAGTTCCTCGTCGGCACCGAGTACATCGTCAACACGGTCGCCGTGGACGGCGTCCAGAAGGTCTCCGACGTCTGGATCTCCGCCAAGACCCCCGGCCCCACCGGCGCACCGCTCTACGACCACCAGCAGCCGCTGCCGGTCACCGCACCCCACGTGGCCGGGCTCGTCGACTACGTGACGCGGGCCGTCACCGCCCTCGGCATCACCAACGGCGCCGCCCACAGCGAGGTCATGCTCACCGCCGACGGCCCCGTGCTCATCGAGACCGGCGCCCGGCTGATGGGCGCGATGCTGCCCGACGTCATCGAACGCCACTCGGGCACCTCCCACGTCGAGCTGCTCGCCCTCGCCCTCACCGACCCGAGCGCCTTCCACGCCTTCCGGGACCGCGAGGTCCGCTGGAACGGGTACGTCCGCAACATCTGGCTGATCAACCGCACCGCCGGCCCCGCCACGGCCTGGCACGACCGCTTCGCCGCCCTGCCCGCCTTCGACCGCCTGGTCACCGGCGTACGGGCGGGCGACCCGGTGCGCCGGACCGTCGACATGGCCAGCTCCCCGGGCTACGTCTCCCTCACCGCCGGCACCGAGGCCGCACTCGACCGCGACCAGGCGGCCATCCGCGCCATGGAAGCGGCCGGGCTGTACGTGGACGAGGCGAACGTGGACGAGGCGTACGCGGACGAGGCGAACGCGGGCGGGGCATGCGCGGACGGGGAACGCGCGGGCGGGGAACGCGTGGGCGGGGCGTAGGCGGCGCCGCTACACGTCCGCTGGAGTCCCGCTTGAGTCCCCGCCCCTAGCGTCCGTCGAGTACGCGAAGGACGACGACTCGGCCATGGCGCCCTGAACCACCACTCCGTCCTCGCCGCTCTGTTCGAAGAATGGATGTGTCTTCCTGGTGCTCATCAGCCGTAATGAATCCAACCGCTCATGGGACGAGGTCCGGGCCGCCTGCGCCGGGGTCATCCGGGAGCTGGAGGCCCGGGGCGTCGGCGAGTCCCACCGGGTCCTGCTCTCCTGCGCGAACTCCGCGGCCTCGGTGCTGGCCACGTTCGCGCTGATGGAACTCGGCGTCTCCGTCGGCCTCGTGGACCGCGGCGTCACCCCGAACCAGCTCGCCCGCCTGGTCGAGGAGGCGAACGCCGACTTCTTCGTCTCCGACCACGAGCAGTCGGAGCCCGCGTTCGACAAGACCGCCGCCCGCTGGATCCCGCTGGCCGACCTCGGAGGCGACGCCGCCGAGCAGGCCGCCGGACCGGCCGCCGACCTGTCGTTCGACCGCTGGGCCCGCCGCTCCGACGCGCTGATCGTCTGGACCTCCGGCAGCCTGGGCCGCCCCAAGGGCATCGTCCGCTCCGGCAGTTCCGTCCTCGCCAACGTGTCCCGCACCCAGGACCGGATGAAGTACACCGAGTCCGACGTCCTGATGCCGCTGCTGCCGTTCACCCACCAGTACGGCCTGTCCATCCTGCTCCTGTGGTGGCAGGCCAAGGCCGGCCTCGTGCTGCTGCCGAGCCGCCGCACCGACCAGGCCCTCGAAGCCGTCGTCGACCACGGCGTCACCGTCGTGGACTCCGTCCCGGCCGTCTACGAGGGCATGCTGCGCATGCTGGACCGCGGCCACACCAGCACCACCCTGCTGGAGTCGGTCCGCATGTGGTGCGTCGGCGGCGAGCCGCTCCAGGACGACCTGCTGCGCCGCTTCACCGAGCAGACCGGCAAGCCGCTGCTCGACGGGTACGGCAGCTCCGAAGCCGGCAACGTCGCCCTCGCCTCGCCCGACAACCCGCACCACGCCGGCCGCCCCCTCACCGGCATCACCGTCACCGTCGTCGACGACGAGGACCGCCCGCTGCCCCCCGGCGAAGTCGGCGAAGTCGTCGTCCACACCCCCGACATCATGGTCGGAACGCTGGAACCCGGCGGCCGCGTCCGGGAGAGCCAGCGCACCGCCCACCGCACCCAGGACCTCGGCTACCTCGACGCCGACGGGAACCTGCGCGTCCTGGGCCGCAAGGCCGCCGTGCACCGGTTCGGGAACACGCTCTACCCCGACGCCATCACCGCCAAGGCCAGCGAGTGCGGCCGCCCCGTCCGCGTCATCCCCGTGGAGAACGGCCGCTTCGGCACGGACCTGGTGTTCGTCGTCGCCGACCCCGAGGAGCGCCCCGCCGCCCACTGGCGCCGCATCTTCGCCGAACTCGTCGCCGAGTACGAGCAGCCCAACAAGGTGCTCGTGGTCAAGGAGTTCCCCGCCCACACCAACGGCAAGGCCAACCTCACCGCCCTCGGCTACATGGCCCAGGCCGCGCTCCGCAGCCGCGCCGAGAAGGCCGAGGCCCGGCAGCAGGCCGCGGCGAAGCCGGCCGGGCCCGCCATCCCCTTCAACGACCGGATCACCGTCCTCCGCGACGTCGCCCGGCTGCTCGGCGAACGCCGCACCGAGATCCTCGGCATCCTCACCGAGGTCTGCAACCACCGCACCGCCGCCGACGAGATCGACGCCTCCCTCGAAGCCCTCGAAGGCGCCGTCGCCGAGGTCGCCCGCTACGGTCCGCAGGCCGCCGAGCAGACGGCCGTCCTGATGCCGTCGAACATCCCGCTGTACGGCTACATCCTGTACGTCGTCATCCCCAGCCTCTACAGCCGCCGGATCGTCTTCCGCCCCTCCCGGATGATCGGCGAGCAGACCCGCGCCCTGCACAAGCTGATCGGCACCGTCCACGATCTGCCGCTGGTCCTCGACGACAGCGAGCAGCGCGAGTTCATGGACAACGTCGGCAAGAAGTCCGACGTCCTCGTCTTCACCGGCTCGTACGAGAACGCCGAGACCATCCGCGAGCAGCTGCCCCGCGAGACCGTCTTCTGCTTCTTCGGCCAGGGCATCAACCCGTTCGTCGTGGGCGGCGACGCGCACCTCGGCCGCGCGGTCGACGGGCTGGTCAGGGTCCGCATGCTCAACTCCGGACAGGACTGCTTCGGCCCGGACGTGGTCTTCGTCCACACCTCGGTCAGCGCCCAGTTCTGCAACCTGCTGTCCCGCCGCGTCGAGGCGCTGCGCCTCGGGACGCCGCACGACGCCACCGCCGACTACAGCGCGATGTTCTACGACGAGGCCTTCGAGTCGACGCTCGACTACCTGCGCGGGAAGCGGGAGTTCGTCGCCGCCGGCGGCCGCATCGACTTCATCGACCGGCACGTCCGGCCCACCGTCCTGATCCACCCGACGGACACCCCGTTCCTGCCGCCCGAGATGTTCGCGCCCGTCTTCAACGTCGTGCCCTACTCCTCCCAGGAGTGGCTGAACGAGCTGCTGCGCCACCCGTACTACGCCGAACGCGCCATGGCGGCCACGGTGTTCGGCACCATGCCGGAGACCGTCGAGGCCCTCCGCGACCGCCACATGGTCAGCGTCGACGAAACCCTGATCGACATCGAGAACGGCAACAAGCCCTTCGGCGGGCGCGGCATCCGCGCCAACTACATCTCCGTGGGACGCAAGCGGCACACCGAGCCGCTGCTCCTGTCCAAGGCCGTCGCCGACTACCTGCCGGGAAAGTCATGACCAACGCAACCACCCCGACCGAGACCCCGACCGGCACCCCCGCGGCAGGCACCGCGACGTCCGCCACCGCGACGTCCGCCACCGCGACGGGCGGGACCCCGACGGCCGCCGGCGCCTGGCGCGTCGCCGCCTCCGTCCTCGCCGCCGCCGGCGTCCGCACCGTGTTCGGCCTCCCCGGCGACGACATGTACTCCCTGGAGGCGGCCCACGCGGCCGGCATCCGCTTCGTCCTCTGCCGCGACCAGCGCAACGCCGTGTTCGCGGCCACCGGCTGGGCGATCCAGTCCGGGCAGACGGGCGTCGCCGTCGTCGGCAAGGGCCCCGCCGTCACCAACACCGTCACCGGCCTCCTCGAAGCGGCCGCCTCGGCCGTCCCCGTGCTCCTGCTCAGCGGCGGCACCGGCGCCCAGCACCGCGGCAGCGGCGCGTTCCAGGAACTCGACCAGCTCGCCGTCGTCGCCCCGCTGGTCAAGTACGCGGCCCGGGTCGACCACCCCGACCGGCTGGTCCCCACCCTGCAACGCGCCCTGCTGGTCGCCCGCCACGAGCGGGGACCGGTGTACGTCGAGCTGCCCGAGCACCTGCTCGCGGAGGCCGCAGCCGCCGTCGGCGCGGGCAGCCGGGGGGCAGCTCTCGCCGAGACCCCGTACGAGATCGTCGCGCGGCCCGACGGCGAGGCCGTGCGCGTGCTGCGCGCCGCCCGCCGCCCGGTGCTGCTGGTCGGCGGCGGCATGCGGCACGAGAACGGCGGCCGCGAGGTGGAGGCGCTGGCCGAGCGGCTGGGCGCGGCCGTGTTCGCGACCGCCTCCGGCCGGGGCGCCGTCGACGAGACCTCGCCGCTGTTCTGCGGGCTCGCCGGGCTCTACACACAGGAGCAGGCGGCCCGGCTGTGGCAGGAGACCGACTGCGTGGTGGCCCTCGGCAGCCGGCTGGAGGAGACCGCCACCTTCCAGTGGCCCGCCGCCCTCGGCCGCGAGGTCCCCGTCGTCCAGGTGAACGTGGCCGCCGCCGATTTCGCGACCGCCTTCGAGGGCCCCAAGGTGCTCGCCCCCGCGGGTGCGACCGTACGGTCCTGGCTCGCGCACCTCCCCGA
Organism: Streptomyces bambusae; assembly: GCF_020532645.1. Lineage (GTDB taxonomy): Bacteria > Actinomycetota > Actinomycetes > Streptomycetales > Streptomycetaceae > Streptomyces > Streptomyces bambusae. The sequence continues at coordinate 113,323 of NZ_JAJAUZ010000017.1, read as the reverse complement.
GGAGCCCGCCGGCACCGCGTGGACGGCCGAGGTGCACGCCGTGCACACCGCCCTGCACACCGCGCTGGGGGAGTGGACCGCAGAGCTGGCCGGCTCCCCCGACCTGCACATCGCCGAGGTGCTGCGGGCGCTGGACGCCGAGCTGCCCGCGGACCGGATCCTCGTCCAGGAGAACGGCCTCCAGGACATGTGGTCGTACAAGTACCCGCTCCACACCTGCGCCGGCGGGGCCGGCTCGGTCGTCCCCTCCGAGCAGACCAGCCTCGGCTTCGGCGCCGCCGCGGCCCTCGGCGTCAAGCTGGCGGCGCCCGGCCGGCCGGTGGTCGCGTTCGTCGGCGACGGTGCGTTCGCGATGGCCGGCGTCGACCTGCCCACCGCGGTCGAGTACAGCGGCGGCCTGCTCTACGTGGTCCTGCGCAACGGCGGCTACGGCTGGCTCCAGGTCCAGCTCGACCAGCGCGAGACCCCGGTGGGCGACCACGCCTTCACCGACCCCGAAGCCGTCCGCACCCCCGCCCCGGAACTCCCCGGACTGCACCAGGTGACCGTCCGGGACAAGGAGTCCCTCGCGGACGACGTGGCGCGGGCCTGGCGGAAGGCCGCGGCCGGCGAGGTCGTCGTCCTCAACGTGCCGGTGCGGCTGACCGACGCGATGTTCGGCGCGGACGTGGCCGGCGGCGACTTCCCGCAGCTCGGGGGGACCGGCGATGAGTGACCCCACCGCAGCGCCCGGCCGGCGCAAGGTCGTCGTCACCGGCTGGGGAGCCGTCACCCCGGTCGGCCTGACCGCCGACGAGACCTGGGCCGCGCTGACCGCCGGCGTCAGCGGCATCGCCCCGCTGACCGGCGTCGACACCACCGGCCTGACCACCGGCTTCGGCGGCGAGGTCAAGGGCTTCGACCCGTCCCGCCACCTCGGCCCGCGCCAGGTCCGGCGCACCGACCCGTACGCGCAGTACGCCTTCGCGGCGGCGAGCGAGGCGATGGAGCAGGCCGGACTCGGACCGGAGGGCACCACCGGACGGCGTACCGGCGTGCTGATCGGCACCGGGTACGGCCCCGTCACCTCCGTCGGCCGGCACCTCGCCGCGCTGGAGGAGCACGGCCCCCGCCGGGTCAGCCCGTTCGCGCAGATCACCGGCGCCATGGACAGCGCCGCCTGCGAGATCGGCTTCGCGTACGGGGCGACCGGGCCGACCCGGGCCCTCAGCACGGCCTGCGCCTCGGGCGCGGACGCGATCGGCGAGGCGGCCCAGTGGATCCGGCACGGCACCGTGGACGTGGCCATCGCGGGCGGCGCCGAGCACATCTTCACCCGCCTGGAACTCGCGAGCAGCAACAACGCCCACGCGCTGTCCACCCGTACCGGCGCACCGCAGCAGGCCTCGCGGCCGTTCGACGCCGACCGGGACGGGTTCGTGATGAGCGCCGGCGCCGGCGTGCTCGTCCTGGAGTCGGAGGAGCACGCCCTCGCCCGCGGCGCGACGGTCCTCGCCGAGCTCGCCGGGTACGCGGCCACCTCGGACGCGCACCACTGGACCGCGCCCCACCCCGAAGGCCGCGGCGCCCGCGCCGCCATGGCGGCGGCGCTCGCCGACGCCGGGCTGGGGCCCGAAGACGTGGACTACATCAACGCCCACGGCACCTCGACCCAGGCCAACGACAGCGCCGAAGTCGACTCCATCCGAGCCGTGTTCGGCGCCCACGCCGCACGCATCCCCATCAGCTCCACCAAGTCCATGACCGGCCACATGATCGGCGCCGCCGGCGCCGTCGAGGCCATCGTCGCGGCCCTGGCCATCCGCCACTCCCTGGTCCCCCCGACGATCAACTGCGACCGTCCCATCGCCGACGACCTCAACTTCGTCCCCCACCGGGCCCAGCAGCACCCCGTCACGGTCGCCATGACCAACTCCTTCGGCTTCGGCGGCCACAACGCCGTCCTGATCCTCCGCGCATGGGAGCCACCCCATGCCCACTGACCACCACGCCGCACCCACACCCGTCCCGACCACCCCACCCGCACCCGGGCTGGTCGTCCTGTCCACCCCACCCGCACCCGTGCCGGGCGGCGCAACCGCCCCACCTGCACCTGGGCTGGTCGTCCCGTCCGCCACGCCGGCATCCGTGCCGGGTGGAGCGACCGCCCCGCCGGCACCCGTGCTGGTCGGCGCAACCACCGCGCCCGCACCTGGGCTGGTCGTCCCGTCCGCCACGCCGGCACCCGTGCCGGGTGGAGCGACCGCCCCGCCGGCACCCGTGCCGGTCGGCGCAACCACCGCGCCCGCACCTGGGCTGGTCGTCCCGTCCGCCACGCCGGCATCCGTGCCGGGTGGAGCGACCGCCCCGCCGGCACCCGTGCTGGTCGGCGCAACCACCGCGCCCGCACCCGGGCTGGTCGTCCCGTCCGCCACGCCGGCATCCGTGCCGGGTGGAGCGACCGCCCTGCCGGCACCTGGGCTGGTCGGCGCGACCGCCCTGCCCGCACCCCTGCCGGGCGGCGCGACCGCCCTGCCCGCACCCGGGCCGAGCCGCCCGACCCGCGCCCCCGAGCCCCCATCCATGCCCCCCGACCACCTCCCCACCTCCCGGCTCCGGACGGCGCCCCGCCACGTCCGCGGCCCGGCTGCTGCGCCCGCCTGGCGTTCCCCGGTCCGCGCCCTCCGGGCCCGGATGCGGGTGGTGCCCGGCGCCCTCCGCGGCGCGTCCGCCACCTGGGGGACACCTGTCCGCCTCCTGCGGGCCGCCCGGATACGGGCCACGACCGTCGAATTCCGCGGCGTGGCCTCCGTATCCGCCCACGGGATGCCCGTACTCGTCCTCCGCACCAGGGAGTCCGGCCATGACCACTGACCACCTCCCGGTGTACGGCCTGTCCGTCCGCGCCCTCCGGGCCCGGATGCGGGCCATGACCCGCCAGCTCCGCGGCCCTGCCGCCCGCACCCCGCGCCCCGTGGAGGCCCGCCGTGACCACTGATCTCCGCGAGGGAGGCACCCTCCCCGCCTACGGCATGCCGGTCCGTGCGCTCGCCAACGGCGAGACGGACGCAGACGGCCATCTGCGCCGGAACCCGGCCGAGATGGCCTGGAACCTGCTGCGCGTCCGCGGACCCCTCGACACCGCCCGGCTCGCCCGGGCCGTCGAACAGGTCACCCTCGCCACCGACGTGCTCCACCTGCGGCTGCGTGCCACCGCCGACGGCCCCCGCCTGGTCCGGCAGGAGCCGGTCCCGGTGCGGCTGGAGACCGTCGACGTGCCGGCCGTCGTCTCGGCCGACGGCCGGCTCTCGGCGGCCGCCGCCGCCCACCTCGCCCCGCTGTTCTTCGACAAGCCCGACCTCCGGCACGAGCCGGTCGGCCGGGTCAGTCTGATCCGCGGGACCGCCGCCGACGAGGACGCCGAGCACCTGCTCGCGTTCTCCTTCGACCACTCCGTCCTCGACGGCTGGGCCCTCGGCCTGCTGATCCGCGCCGTCGCCGGGTGCTACCGGACGGGCGACCACCGGGTCCGCGGCCGCGGCTTCGAGGCCTTCCTCGACGACCTGCCCGACGAGCCCGTCCGCACGGCGAGCCTGGCCCGCTGGACCGCCCTGCTCACCCCCCACCCACTCCCCGGCCCACCCCTCCACCTCCCGAGCGGCACCCCGCCCGCGCCCGAGTCCGGCCCGTCGGCGTCCACCCCGCCCGCCCCCTTCCGCGCCGACGCGACCTTCGACGGCGCCCTGCCCGAACCCCTCGCCGAAGACATCGCCACCGCGGCCACCCGCACCGGACTGAGCCGCGCCGAGGTGCTGTTCGCCGCCACCGCGCTGGCGGCGACCCTGTGGTCCGACGGCCCGCAGCCCCTGCTCAGCCTGCGCCACGGCCACGCCCGCCCCGAGGACGTCCTGGTCATCGGCCCACTGGTCGAGCCGTGCGTCCTGCTCCCCCCGAGCCCCGAACCGTCCGGCGTCGCCGACTGGCTCACCGCGCACCGCCGTACGAACCAGGACCTGCCACCCACGTACGGCGTCTCCATCCGCGAAGTCGCCCCGCTCGCCCCGCGCTACATCGGCGTGAACGTCCTGCCGCCGGCCCGCCCGGTCGCCCTCGGCCCCGCCACCAGGGCCACCACCGCAACCCGCGACTTCCTCGCCCCGCTGTGGCCGGGGGAGCGCCCCGCCGAACCGTCCACGGCCGCCGTGTGGCTCAACTACTACACGGACCAGCCGGGCGTCATAGAGGCCACCATCACGTACGACACCGCCGTCCTGCCGGACATCGCACCGTTCCTCGACGCCGTACTCGCCGTGGCCGCCGCCGCCGCGCACGAGCCGGACCTCGCGGTGACCACCCTCCGCACCCGCCTGCACGGAGGAACCCCATGACCGAGCCGACGCCGACGCCGACCGGCCTGCTCGCCGGAAAGACCGTCCTGATCACCGGCGTCCTCACGGAACGCTCGATCGCCTTCCAGGTGGCCCGCACCGCCCAGGAGCAGGGCGCCCGCGTCCTGCTCACCGGCTACGGCCGCCTCTCCCTCGTGGAACGCGTCGCCCGCAGGCTGCCCCGGCCGGCCCCGGTGATCGAACTCGACGTCACCGACGACGAGCACCTCGCCACCCTGGAGACCCGGATCCGCGCACACACCGACCGCCTCGACGGGGTCCTGCACGCCATCGCCCACGCGCCGCCCGGCGCCCTCGGCGGCGGCTTCCTCACCACGACCCGGCAGGACGCCACCACCGCCTTCGAGGTCTCCACCGTCTCCCTCCAGGCCCTGACCACCGCCGTCCTCCCGCTCCTGACCCGCGGCTCCTCCGTCGTCGCCCTCGACTTCGACTCCCGCCAGGTGTGGGCCGGTTACGACTGGATGGGCGTGGCCAAGGCCGGGCTGGAGGCCTGCGCCCGCTACCTCGCCGCCTACCTCGGCCCCCGCGGCATCCGCGTCAACCTCGTGGCCGCCGGCCCCCTCCGCACCACGGCCGCCCTCGCCACGTACACCGCGGACACCGACCCCCACCGCGCCGAACAGGACTGGCACACCCGCGCCCCACTCGGCTGGTCGGCCACCGACTACACCCCGGTGGCCAAGGCCTGCACCGTCCTCCTCTCCGACTGGCTCCCCGCCACCACAGGCGAAATCCTCCACGTGGACGGCGGCACCCACACCACAGGCGACCCCACCTTCCATGCCCACTAACCCCACCCAGCCCGCCCAAACCCCCGCCCAAACCCCCGCCCAAACCCCCGCCCAGACCGGCGGCAAGCCGGCACCGCCCGACCGTCTGCCCGACTGTCTGCCCGACCGTCTGCCCAACCACCCGCCCGGCAGCGACCGCACCGACAGCGGCTGGGGTCGGGCGCCCTCAGACCGAACCCCCGGCACAACGGCCCAGGCCCACCCGCCCGCCGGTTGCCCCGCACACCGGGCACTTCCGGCCGCAACCCCCACCGACGCCCACCCGTCCCCGGAGGACCCGGAGGACCCGGAGGACCCGGAGGACCCGGAGGACCCGCAGGACCCGCAGGACCCGCAGGACCCGCAGGAGCCGCAGGACCCGGAGGAGCCGGCCGGCTCGGACGACGCCCCCGCCCTCATCGGCCCCGTCACGGTGACCACGGACCGGATCGCCGAGTTCGCCGACGCCATCGGCGACCCGAACCCCGCGTACCGCAGCGCCGCGGCCGCCCGTGAGCTGGGGCACCCCGAGGTGATCGCACCCCCCACCTTCGCCGTCCGCCTCGCCGCCCGCGCCGAGGCACGGATCCTCGCCCGGCACCCGCTCGGCTACGACTACTCCGCGGCCGTCCACCTCTCCCAGGCGTACCGCCACGTCCGCCCCATCCGGCACGGCGACGTCCTCACCGCCCGCGCCCGCCTCACCAACGCGCGGGAGGCGATGGGCGGCGGCCTGGTCACGGTCGAGGTGCACATCGAGGACGCGGCCGGGCAGCCGGTCACCACGTCCACCGCCCGGATCCTCTCCACCCACCCCCGCCCCGCCGAACCGTCCCGCCTCGCCGCACCGTCCCATCCCGACCTGGCGGCCTTCATCGCCCGGGACGACTTCGTCTGCCTCGGCGCCAAGTCGGCCCTCAAACGCAACACGATCACCCACCACCACTGCGGAACGCTCGGCACGACGGAGTCGGCCACCCGCACCCTGACCGCCCTGAGCACGTTCCTGCGCTCCTTCGAACCGAGCGACCGCAGCTACTCCTCCTTCGTGGCCACCTTCGAGCAACTCCCGGACACCTCGGAACAGCTCTTCGAAGACACCCTCTGGCGCCACCTCCGCGCCATGCACGCACAGGACGGCCGCCACCACCCCTGGCCGGAGGACTACTCCGCCGACCCCACCTCACCCCGCTTCGCCTTCTCCGTCGAATCCCACCCCTTCTTCGTGATCGGCCTCCACCCCGGCTTCTCCCGCCCGAGCCGCCGCTTCCGGGCCCCCGCCCTGGTCTTCAACTCCCACCGCCAGTTCAACGCCATGGGCCGCACCTTCTACACGATGCGCAGGAAGATCCGCGCCCGCGACGAAGCCCTCCACGGCTCCGTCAACCCCAGCCTCACCACCCACCGCCCCGAATCCCACCACTACAGCGGCCGCCAAACCCCCACCACCTGGCCCTGCCCCTTCCCCACGGCCTCGACGGCGACGTAGCGATCGATTCAGCCCTCAACGAGGAGTCAGTACACAGACCTACGATCACTCTTCGTAGTGGATCTGTGTCTTCCGGAGATCCCAAGGGCCACTGGGCGGAGTTCCGTCCAGTGCAAGGTCATCCCTCCGGAAAGGTGCCGAACATGGCACGTCATCTCCCAGCCCGCGCCCGCGTCACCACAGTCGTCGCCGCAGCCGTACTCGTGCTCCTGCCCCCGGCGCAGGCGCATGCCGGTGCCATCGGCTCGACTCCAGTCGCCACCTTCGACTACGAAGTCGGGGGCGTCCTCATGAAGATCCCGACAGGCTGCATGTTCACGCACATCATCCGCGGTGAGGGCAGGAAGATCACCTATCAGAACGCCAGCGTCGACTGCGGTTTCGTCGGAGCCCTCAATGCAGGCTTCTGCAACTGGCGCATCGACTTCACGTACGCCGACACCAACAACAAGACGTACAAGACCTCGCGCGGCAAGACCCACACCAAGTGCGAGATCCACCCGTTACGCGACAACGCACCGCAGACTCTCCCTCGTTACGGCAAGGCCTGCGCCCACCTCAACATCAACGGTGTCCGCCGGGTCAGCCAGTGCCACCACATCACGAAGTGAGCCGCGCATGACCACTCACCAGACGCCGGGTGACCCCGACCAGACCGCAAAGCTGCGCCGTGCCAGCACCGTCGCCTTCCTCGTCGGCGCCGCTGCTTCCCTGGCCGCCTTCGCCTTTCTGCCCGGCCTGCCCCACGTCATCGACTGGGGTGCCATCCTCGTTTCCCTCGCCGTTGGAGCCCTCATCCGCTGGGCCTACCGGACCCGGTCCGCACGCGTCACCTCCAACAAGCCCTGACAGCCGTCCGTAGCCCAACCGGCGGGACCACGGCTTCTATGCGGGCACGGTGGCGAGCCGGACAGCCACGCCACCGTGACGCGAGAAGATGCACCGGCGGTGCGCGGAGTAGTTGTACGTACCGTCGTTGCACCGGGCACTGGCTCTGACGGGTGCCTGCTGCGGCATGCCAGGAGCGAGGAGGGTCTGGCGTAACTCCCCGACGGGCGGAGCCGCGTGTCGACGAGCCGGTGCTGCTTTCGTCAGCAGACCCTCCAGTTCCGGGCCGGGAACTGGCCGCGTCCCAGGTCGGCGACGTCTGGCTCTACTCCTCTTGCTCCGCCCGGTCGCGTGCCCCCGCGTGATGTCTCGCTCCCCGTCATGCCCTCTAGGACGGCCCTGGGGGCACGTTGAGCGGGAGAATCGAGAAGTCGCGGCCCTGGACGAGGGTTCCGGCGGTTCCGCTGTTGATGTTCTGGACGTTGCCGGAAGCGGTGGTGGTCTGGGCCCGACGCCACCAGTCGTCCAGGAGAGTACGGAATTCGGGGTCCAGCGCGGCTGCCTCCGATTCCCCGGTGGTGAGCGCGGGGACGGCTCCCGCACCCCGTCGGAAGGGACGGCGTACCAGCTCGGTCAGGCTCTGCCACGCATGACGGCCGCCCTCCCCGCCGAGACCGCCGGCTCGCCGTGGCCGCCGGCCTCGGCGACCGCTCCCCCGATGCTGACGGCGTCGTATCCCGTTGGGGGGCAGTCGACCACCCAGACAGAAAACAGAAACAGGTCAGCCGCCCACTCCATGAGTAGGCGGCTGACCTGGTCGTACTCTGTCGGGGTGGCGGGATTTGAACCCACGACCTCTTCGTCCCGAACGAAGCGCGCTGCCAAGCTGCGCTACACCCCGATCGCCGCCGTGGTGAGCTGGGCTCTCCCTGGCGACATCGATTACTTTAGCGGACCCTCGGCCGGAGACGAAATCCGGTTTTCGCGGAGGGGGTCAGGAGGCGGGGGTGAGGGTCAGGAGGGTGGCTTCCGGGGGGCAGGCGAAACGGACCGGGGTGAAGCGGTTCGTGCCGCAGCCGGCGGAAACGTGCAGGTAGGAGCGGTGGCCTGCGGCCTCGTGGGTGGACAGGCCCTTGACCCGGCCGGTGTCGAGGTCGCAGTTGGTGACGAGCGCCCCGTAGAAGGGGATGCACAGCTGGCCGCCGTGGGTGTGCCCGGCGAGGATCAGCGGGTACCGGTCGGCGGTGAAGGCCTCCAGGGTCCGCAGGTACGGGGCGTGCACCACGGCCATCGAGAAGTCGGCGTCGGCCTCCGGTCCGCCCTCGACCATCGCGTACCGGTCCCGCTTGATGTGCGGGTCGTCCAGGCCGGTGAAGGCCAGGTCGAGGTCCGGCAGCTTCAGCCGGCCGCGGGTGTTGGTGAGGTTGACCCAGCCGGCCGCGTCGAAGGCGTCGCGCATGCCTTCCCACGGGTTGTGCACCGCCCCCACCACCGGCTTGTTGCCGTTCAGCCCGTGCCGCCCCTGCACCTTCTCCACCAGGTAGCGCCCGGGGTTGCGCAGCCGCGGCCCGTAGTAGTCGTTCGAGCCGAAGACGTACACGCCGGGGAACGACATCAGCGGGCCGAGCGCGTCCAGCACGTCCGGCACGCCCTCGGTGTCGGAGAGGTTGTCGCCGGTGTTGACGACGAAGTCGGGTCGCAGCCCGGCCAGCGACTGCAGCCACCGCTTCTTCTTGTACTGGCCGCGCACCATGTGGATGTCGGAGACCTGGAGCACGCGCAGCGGCCGCATGCCCTTCGGGAGGACGGGCACGGTCACCCGGCGCAGCCGGAACGAGCGGGCCTCGAACCCTGCGGCGTAGGCCAGTCCGGCGGCCCCCGCCGCGGCGATTCCAGCAGTGACCTTGAGCGGTGTTCCGTAACGCGCGCGCATGCCCCCATGGTCGCAGACACGGAAAACCGGTAGGCGCCATCCGCCCGGCACCTGGCAGACTCATGGCCATGACCACGCTCAAGGCCAAGCTCCAGGAAGACCTCACCACCGCCATCAAGGCGCGCGACGAGCTGCGCTCGTCCACGCTCCGGCTGACCCTCGCCGCGATCACCAAGGAGGAGGTCGCGGGCAAGGTCGCGCGCGAGCTCTCCGACGACGAGATCCTCAAGGTGATCGCCAAGGAGGCGAAGAAGCGCCGCGAGGCGTCCGACGCCTTCGCCCAGGGCGGCCGTCCCGAGCAGTCCGAGCGTGAGACCGCCGAGGGCGAGGTGCTGGCCGAGTACCTGCCGAAGCAGCTGTCCGACGACGAGCTGCAGGCGATCGTGGCGGCGGCCGTCGAGGAGGCCAAGGCGGCGGGTGCCGAGGGGCCGCGGGCCATGGGTGCCGTCATGAAGATCGTGAACCCGAAGGTGGCCGGGCTGGCCGAGGGCGGCCGCGTCGCCGCCGTCGTGAAGCAGCTCCTCTCCTGAAACGGGCAAAGCCTGCGGCAGGGACAGCGGGTGAAGACGAAGGCAAAGGGGAGGGCCCGGCCGTGATCCACGGCCGGGCCCTCCCCTTTCGCACGTCTCAGCTCACCCGTTCGCCCCACCCGGCAGCCCCGGCACGCCCGGCAGCTCCGGCAGGGTGACCCCGCCGGTGTCGCCGTCCTCGCCGCCGGTCGCGCCGGCCGCCAGGCCGCCCGCGTCCGCACCGGGCCGGTCGCCCGGCTTGCCGTCGCCGCCGCGGCCCTTGCCGGGCTTGCGGGTCTTGCCCGGCTTGCCCTTGCCGCCGGGCGCCGGCTTGGTCATGTCGGGGATGTGCACCGTCGTGAAGCTGGGCGACTCGCGGCCGGCCAGCGCGCCGGACACCGCGTCCTTCCAGATCGGGCCGGGCAGCCCGCCACCGTAGACCTTGTCGTAGTACTGGCCGCCGATGTTGATGTTCTCCATCGGGACCTGGTGGTCGCCGGGCGAGCCGACCCAGGTGGCGCCCGCCATGTTGGGCGTGTAGCCGACGTACCAGGCGTTGTGCCGGGAGTCGGTGGTACCGGTCTTGCCCGCGCTGTCGCGGTCGGACAGGCCGGCCGACAGGCCGGTGCCGGAGTCGACCACGCCCAGCAGCAGCGTGTTGACGGTGTCGGCGGTCTTCTCCGTCATCACCCGCTCGCACTTCGACTTCGGCACCCGCAGCGCGTTGCCGCGGGAGTCGGTGATCGACTCGATGGCGACGGGCGAGCAGTAGGTGCCGCGGTTGGCGAAGGTCGCGTACGCGTTGGCCATGGTCAGCGGGGACATGCCCTCGGTGCCGAGCGAGATGGCCGGGCTGTCCGGGAGCTTCTTGCCGTCGGCGCGGACGACGCGGAGCTTGTCGGTCATCTCCTTCAGGGGGCACAGGCCCATCTCGCCGATCATCTCCACGAAGTACGTGTTGACCGACTTGGCCATGGCCTCCTTCATCGCGTACGGGCCGACCTCGGACTCCGACTCGTTGGGCACCCGCTCGCCGTTGGTGTTGACCCACGGGTTTCCGTCACAGGTCTGGACGGGGCTCGGGTACTCCATCTCGAACGGGGACCCGTACACCTTCGTCGCCGGCATGCCGCGCTCCAGGGCGGCGGCCGCGACGAACGGCTTGAACGTCGAACCGGTCGGGAAGCCGAAGTTCGAGCCGCCCAGCTTGCGGTCCACGGAGAAGTTGATCTGCGTCTCGTTGGTGCCGAAGCCGTACGGGCGGGACTGGCCCATCGCGAGCACGCGGCCGGTGCCGGGCTGCACCAGCGTCACGGCCGTCGCGACCTTGTCGTTCTGGTAGACGTGGTCCTTGATGGAGGAGTTCACGGACTCCTGGGACTGCGGGTCCAGGGTGGTCCGGACGGTCAGGCCGCCCTGGTTCCAGATCTTGGCCCGCTCCTCCTTCGTCTTCCCGAAGACCGGGTTGGTGAGGAACGTCGCGCGCACGTAGTCGCAGAAGAAGCCGGCGCCGCTGACGGCCGTGATGCAGCCGTTCTTGGGCTTGGTGACCTTCAGCTTGATCGGCGCGGCCTTCGCCTGGTCCGCCTCGGCCTGCGAGATGTCCTTTATGTCGGCCATTCGCTGGAGCACGGTGTTGCGCCGCTTGGTCGCTTCCTCCGTGTCGTTCACGGGGTCGTACCGGCTCGGCGACTGCACCAGGCCGGCCAGCAGGGCCGACTCCGGCAGCGTCAGGTCCTTGGCGCGCTTGCTGAAGTAGCGCTGCGAGGCGGACTCGATGCCGTACGCCTGCTGCCCGAAGAACGTGATGTTGAGGTAGTTCTCCAGGATCTTCTTCTTGCCGAGCTCTTCCTCGACCTGGATCGCGTACTTCAGCTCGCGGACCTTGCGCCCCAGGCTCTTCTGCTGGGCCTCGGCGACCTTGGCCGGGTCGTCGCCGGCCTCCTCCACGAAGACGTTCTTCACGTACTGCTGGGTCAGGGTGGACGCACCCTGAGCCGCGCCGCCCTCCTGCGCGTTGCGGTTGACCGCGCGCAGGATGCCCTTGAGGTCGATCGCGCCGTGCTCGTAGAAGCGCGAGTCCTCGATGGCGACGATCGCCTTCTGCATGTACGGGGAGATGGCCGTCAGCGGGACCACCTTCCGGTCGCGCGAGTAGACCTGGGCGATCAGCCCGCCCTCGGCGTCCAGGATGGTGGTGCGCTCACTCAGCGGCGGCGTCTTCAGGTTGGCGGGGATCTCGTCGAACCCCTCGACGGTGCCCTTGGCCGCCAGGCCGAGCGCGCCCGCGGCGGGGATCGCGATACCGGCCAGCACGACTCCGGAGAGAACGGAGACCCCGAGGAACTTGGCGGCCTGCTGGCTCCCCGTGAGCCCTCCGCCCGAGCGCTTCTTTGGCATGGAGGGAAGCCTACGTTCTCCGCTGCCGGACCCACGTGTATGGGAGGGGCCTCCGCGGGAGTGAATGTCTGAATTGCCTAATTTCATACCGATGGCAGGCGGGGCATTTCCGCGTTCGCCGGACAGGAGGCTGCCGCATGCCTATAGTGACAAGAGGTTCAGTTGTGGCCACGGCTTGACGGCCCCTGTTGTGACACTGCAAGGCGAGAGCGCCGTGCAGACGTGAAGGCGCGCCTCTTCCCCGCGCGCAGGCATGCGTCACGCAAGGACATCAGCCTTGGCCTGAGCTGCTCCCAACTGTCACAGCACCGCCGCCGTACATCAACCCCTCGATGCGACTTTCACCCTTCCCGAAAAGGGTGGACTGATGTCCGATTCCTCCGGACGTCACCATCGGCACCCCCGCCGGGTTGAGTGGTGTGTACCGGATCGCCCGAACGGTCCGGCATGTCCTGCGGTCACTCCGTCGGGTGATCTGCCGCTTACGCATAGTCCGTTCGGACCATTCAAGATTGGGCCCGTCGGGGGTGTTGCGCTGTCCTCGCCTTCCGTAACGTCCTCAACTGGCAGCGGTGAATATGCCGCTGCCGCCGTGGGGGAGCCTCGATTCGGGAGAGGACGGCGCCGAGATGGGCTGGGTTACCGACTGGAGTGCGCAGGCAGCCTGCCGCACTACCGATCCGGATGAACTGTTCGTTCAAGGTGCAGCGCAAAACAGGGCCAAGGCGGTGTGCACCGGTTGCCCGGTGCGCACGGAATGCCTGGCGGACGCGCTCGACAACCGCGTCGAGTTCGGCGTGTGGGGCGGTATGACCGAGCGGGAACGGCGGGCACTGCTACGCCGGCGTCCCACGGTCACCTCCTGGCGCAGGCTGCTCGAAACCGCACGCTCGGAATACGAGCGCAGCACGGGCATCCTGAGCGTGGACGTCGAATCCGACGCAGAGATCGCGTACGAGACGTACGCAGCCGCCGGGTAGACCGGCGGCGTCACACTCCGGCCGGACCGCCGGCCGCGAGACGGTCACCGATGGCCCGCAGCCCGGCGAGGTCGTGCACATCGCCGGGCAGGGCGGCCACTTCGGCCACCGCCACTTCGGGATGCAGCGAGGTGAAGCGGTCGCGCGTCTGCTGTTCGCGTGCGATCACCTGCATGCGTTCGGCGTGCAGGCGCAGCAGCCCGGCGGTGATCTCGTCCACGGCGGCGGGGGAGCCGTCCTCGGGAGTGGTGCCGGAGCCACGCACACCAGCTTTCCCTGGCTCCTGATCCACAATGCCGCCTTCGTCAAGATTCTCTGCAGCGGCCAGCGCCCGCTCCGCCGAGAGCTGCACGGCACCGCTGCCGTGCACCCGGTTGAGCACCAGCCCGGCCAGCGGCATGTCTTCCGCGGCCAGCCGCTCGACGAAGTACGCCGCCTCGCGCAGCGCGTCCGGCTCGGGCGCCGCCACCACGAGGAACGCCGTACCGGGCGCCTGCAGCAGCCGGTACGTCGCGTCCGCGCGGGTCCGGAAGCCGCCGAACATCGTGTCCATCGCGGCCACGAACGTCTGCACGTCCTTGAGGAGCTGCCCGCCCATCACCTTGCTCAGCGTGCCGGTCATCATCGACATGCCGACGTTCAGGAACTTCATCCCGGCCCGGCCGCCCACCTTCGCCGGCGCCATCAGCACCCGGATGAACTTGCCGTCCAGGAACGACCCCAGCCGCTTCGGGGCGTCCAGGAAGTCCAGCGCCGACCGGCTCGGCGGCGTGTCCACGATGATCAGGTCCCAGTCGTCCCGCGCCCGGAGCTGGCCCAGCTTCTCCATGGCCATGTACTCCTGCGTACCGGCGAAGCCCGCCGACAGCGACTGGTAGAAGGGGTTCTCCAGGATCGCCCGGGACCGCTCCGCATCCGCGTGCGCCTCGACGATCTCGTCGAACGTCCGCTTCATGTCGAGCATCATCGCGTGCAGCTCGCCACCACCGGACGCCCCACCGGAGCCACCCACCCCCGCGACCCGCCGGGGCGTGTTGTCGAGCGAGTCGATTCCCATCGACTGCGCCAGCCGCCGCGCCGGATCGATCGTCAGCACGACCACCCGCCGGCCCCGCTCGGCCGCCCGCACCCCCAGCGCCGCAGCCGTCGTCGTCTTCCCGACCCCGCCCGACCCGCAGCACACCACGATCCGCGTCTGCGGATCGTCCAGCAGCCGGTCCACCTCCAGCCGCGCCGGGGCGTCCGTCCCCAGCACCGCCGTCACCGTCCCGCTCACTCGGCGCTCACCTGCTTCCGCAGCTCCGTGGCCAGCTCGTACAGCCCGGCGAGGTCCATCCCCCGGCCGAGCAGCGGCAGTTCGTACGTCGACACCCCGAGCCCGTCCAGCACCGCGCGCTGCGCCCGCTCCAGCCCGACCCGCTCCGCGTGCTCCGCGGCCTGCTCCAGCAGCGGGTCCACCAGCCGCTCCGCGAGACCGCCACGGCGCGCCCCGCCCAGCCCGGCCCGGGACAGCGCCTGCGCCACCCCGGCCCGCTGCTTGCCCGCGGCCGCCTGCAGCGCCGCCTCGTCGAGGTGGTGCGGGCGGACCATGTTGACGATCACCCGACCCAGCGGAAGACCCGCCTCCGCCAGCTCGGCCCGGCCGTCCGCGGTCTCCTGGACCGGCATCTCCTCCAGCAGGGTGACCAGGTGCACCGCCGTCTGAGGGGACTTCAGCACCTTCATGACGGCCTGCGCCTGATGGTGGATCGGCCCGATCCGGGCCAGCCCCGCCACCTCGTCGTTCACGTTCAGGAACCGGGTCACCCGGCCCGTCGGCGGCGCGTCCATCACGACGTGGTCGTAGACGTACCGGCCCGCCTTGTCCGTACGCCGCACCGCCTCGCACGCCTTGCCCGTCAGCAGCACGTCCCGCAGGCCCGGCGCGATCGTGGTGGCGAAGTCGATGGCGCCGAGCTTCTTCAGCGCCCGGCCCGCCGACCCCAGCTTGTAGAACATCTGGAGGTAGTCGAGGAGCGCCCGTTCGGCATCGATGGCCAGGGCGAACACCTCACCGCCCCCCGGCGCCACCGCGATCTTCCGCTCCTCGTACGGCAGTGCCTCCGTACCGAAGAGCTGCGCGATGCCCTGCCGGCCCTCGACCTCCACGAGGAGGGTCCGCCGGCCCTCGGTCGCGAGGGCGAGCGCGAGTGCCGCGGCGACCGTGGTCTTACCGGTGCCGCCCTTGCCGCTGACCACCTGGAGCCTGCTCACGCACCGAGCCTAACCACTCGCTCCGCCGGGCGTGCACGAGGTCTCGATGACCGCACCGCAGGGGCTACGCTCCCCTGCATGAAGAAGTTCGAATACGCGACGGTCCCGCTGCTCGTCCACGCCACCAAGCAGATCCTCGACACCTGGGGCGAGGACGGCTGGGAGCTCGTCCAGGTCGTGCCCGGCCCGAACAACCCGGAGCAGCTCGTCGCCTACCTGAAGCGGGAGAAGGCATGAGCGCCGTCGAGTCGAGGCTGGCCGAGCTCGGCCTGACCCTCCCCGAGGTCGTCCCGCCGCTCGCCAGCTACCAGCCGGCCGTCCGCTCGGGCGCCTACGTCTACACCGCGGGCCAGCTCCCGATGGTGCAGGGCAAGCTGCCGCTGACCGGCAAGGTCGGCGCCGAGGTCTCCGCCGAGCAGGCCAAGGAGCTCGCCGCCACCTGCGCGCTGAACGGCCTGGCCGCCGTCAAGTCGGTCATCGGTGACCTCGACAAGATCGTGCGCATCGTCAAGGTAGTCGGCTTCGTGGCCTCCGCCCCCGACTTCACCGGCCAGCCCGGCGTCCTCAACGGCGCCAGCGAGCTGCTCGGCGAGATCCTCGGCGAGAAGGGCGTGCACGCCCGCAGCGCCGTCGGCGTCGCGGTGCTGCCGCTGGACGCCCCGGTCGAGGTCGAGTTCCAGGTCGAGGTGGCCGGCTGACGCAGCCGGCCCGGACACCGGACCACCGCACGGCGCCGGACCCCCACGGGTCCGGCGCCGTCGTGCGTCCCGGGGGCGTGCGGGACGCCCCGGCGCGGGCCCGCCGGCGTCCTGAAGTGGGCGGGAACCGCCCGGCACCCCCTCGAACATCGGGGCGGATGGCCGTAGCATCCGGCCATGCCGAATGGTCAGAACGGACACGCGCAGGGGCCGGCCGCCACGGGCGGGACCACCGCCGGGGGCCAGTGGTACCCCCCGGAGTGGCCCGACCGGATCCGCGCCCTCGCCGCCGGAACCCTCACCCCCGTCGCCCCCCGGCGCGCCGCCACGGTCATGCTGCTGCGCGACACCCCCGACGGCCCCGCGGTCCACATGCTGCGCCGCCGTTCTTCGATGGCCTTCGCCGGCGGCGCGTACGCCTACCCCGGCGGCGGGGTCGACCCGCGCGACGACGACCACCTCGTCGGCTGGGCCGGACCCGGCCTGGACGCCTGGGCCGAACGCCTCGGCACCGACACCAAGGGCGCCCAGGCCCTGGTCTGCGCGGCCGTCCGCGAGATGTTCGAGGAGGCCGGCGTGCTGCTCGCCGGGCCCACCGCCGGCACCGTGGTCAGCGACACCACCGGCGAGGACTGGGAGGCCGACCGGCAGGCCCTCGTCGCCCGGGACCTGTCCTTCGCGGAGTTCCTCGACCGGCGCGGGCTGCTGCTCCGCTCCGACCTGCTGGCCGGGTGGGCCCGCTGGATCACGCCCGAGTTCGAGCCCCGCAGATACGACACCTGGTTCTTCGTCGCCGCCCTGCCCGAAGGGCAGCGCACCCGGAACGTGTCCACCGAGGCCGACCGCACGGTCTGGACCCGGCCCGCGGACGCCGCCGACGGCTACGACAAGGGCGAGCTGCTGATGATGCCGCCGACCATCGCCACCCTGCGCTCCCTGGAGCCGTACGGCACCGCCGCCGACGCCCTCGCGGCCGCCGCCGGACAGGACCTCACGCCGGTGCTCGCCGAGGCCTCGCTGGAGAACGGCGAGCTGGTGCTGAGCTGGCCCGGGCACGACGAGTTCACCAAGCGGGTCCGGCCCGGCGGAGGTGCCGCATGACGGACGCCGCCGCCCTGCCGGGCCAGCCGCGCGGGGCCGTCACCTCCGGGCCGGCCACCGCCCGCGCGGTCAACGTGCTGGCGCCCAACCCGTCCGCGATGACCCTGGACGGCACCAACACCTGGCTCGTCTCCGAACCCGACTCCGACCTGGCCGTCGTCATCGACCCCGGCCCGCTGGACGAGGGGCACCTGCGCGAGGTGGCCGCCACGGCCGAGAAGGCCGGCAAGCGGGTCGCCCTGACACTGCTCACCCACGGGCACCCGGACCACTCCGCGGGCGCCGCCCGGTTCGCCGAGCTGACCGGCACGAAGGTACGGGCCCTCGACCCGGCGCTGCGCCTCGGCGACGAGGGCCTGGCCGCCGGGGACGTGATCCGGGTCGGCGGCCTGGAGATGCGGGTGGTCCCCACCCCCGGACACACCGCCGACTCGCTCTGCTTCCACCTGCCCGCCGACCGGGCGGTGCTCACCGGCGACACCATCCTCGGCCGGGGCACCACCGTCGTCGCGCACCCCGACGGGAGGCTCGGGGACTACCTCGACTCGCTGCGCCGGCTGCGCTCCCTGACCGTCGACGACGGCGTGCACACCGTCCTGCCCGGCCACGGCCCGGTCCTCGACGACGCCCAGGGCGCGGTCGAGTTCTACCTGGCGCACCGGGCGCACCGGCTGGCCCAGGTGGAAACGGCCGTGGAGAACGGCCTCACCACCCCCGAGGCGGTCGTCGCCCACGTGTACGCGGACGTCGACCGCTCGCTGTGGCCCGCCGCCCAGTGGTCCGTCCAGGCCCAGCTGGAATACCTCCGCGAGCACGGACTGATCCCCGACGACCGGGGCTACTGAGAGACGGCCGGGCCGTGTCCCGTCCGGGCGGGGACCGGGCGGGTCGCTAGCCTGCACGATATGTGGATCTTCATATGGATCGCGGTCATCGGATCGGCCGCCTCCGTCGCCGGCACCCTCGGCCTCCGGCTCCGGGCCCTGGAGCGCCAGGTGGACGGTCTCAACCGCCGGGTCGCCCTGCTCGTTCACCACTTCGGCCTCGAGGACCCCGGCTCCGGTCCCGACGAGGAAGGCCTCGACCGGATCCGCGCCCTGGTCCGCGCGGGCCGCACGATCGAGGCCATCAAACTCCACCGCACCCTGACGGGCTCCTCCCTGCGCGACGCCAAGGCAGCCGTGGAGTCACTGGACGTCTAGGGTCTGTCCGACCCCAGGTGCCCGTCCTGGCCGGCCGCCGCCTGCTCCTCGCAGGCGGCGGCCAGCCACGGTCCGAGGTCGTCGGTCCAGCGGGGCAGCGCCGACGGGTCGCCTGCCGGGTCCAGGGCGGCCGCGGCCGCGGCCCGTACCTGACCGGCCCGCTCCGGGCGGCAGCGCGCGAAGGCCTCGGCGGCCTCCGCCAGGTCGTCCGTCCACCCCACCCCGGCCGGTACGAGCGTGAATGCAGCCCGGACCAGCCGCCGGGCCACGGCCCGGCTGAGCGCGGCCGTCGGCGGCAGCTCCCGCCAGTACGGCAGTGCGGCCCGCAGCCCCGCATCGGCGCGGTAGCGGGGCAGGTGCTCCGCCAGGTCCTCGCCGAGCAGCGGCACGCACCGGCAGGCGGTGAACCAGCCCAGCCCGTCCCGCTCCTCCTCGGCGAGCACCGCCTCCTTCCCGTACAGCAGTACGGCGGCTCCGCCCGGCACCTCCGCACGCAGGGCGTCGGCGAGGGCCTGGCCGGTCGCGCGGTCCTGCGGGCCGGGCCCGGCGTGCAGCACGGCCAGCAGCCCGAGCGGCCCGGGACGGCCCAGCGGCACCGGCCCGTACAGGTAGGCGCTGTGCAGCCGGCGGCCGAAGGCCTCGGCCGTGCGGGCCCGGGCGGCGGCCACCGCGGGCCGGTCCCCGGCCGCGACCCGGCCCAGTGCGCCCCGGCGCTCCACCCATCGCGGCTCGTGCTCCATGCACCCCACTGTGCGCCCCTGCGCCCCCGGAACGGCGGCCTCCACGCCGGGGAACGGCGAAGGGGCCCCACCCGGCGGGTGGGGCCCCTTCACGGGGTCACGGTCGGCTCCGCCGAACGGGTCAGCGGGACCGCTTCGCGAGGCGCTCGACGTCGAGCAGGATCACGGCGCGCGCCTCCAGGCGCAGCCAGCCGCGGCCCGCGAAGTCGGCGAGGGCCTTGTTGACCGTCTCGCGGGAGGCGCCGACCAGCTGGGCCAGCTCCTCCTGGGTGAGGTCGTGGACGACGTGGATGCCTTCCTCGGACTGCACGCCGAAGCGGCGCGACAGGTCCAGGAGGGCGCGGGCGACACGGCCCGGCACGTCGGAGAAGACCAGGTCGGACATCTGGTCGTTGGTCTTGCGCAGGCGGCGGGCGACGGCGCGCAGCAGGGCCGTGGCCACCTCGGGGCGGGCGTTCAGCCAGGGCTGGAGGTCGCCGTGGCCCAGTCCGAGCAGCTTGACCTCGGTCAGCGCGGTGGCGGTGGCGGTCCGCGGGCCCGGGTCGAACAGCGACAGCTCGCCGATCAGCTCACCGGGACCCAGGACGGCGAGCATGTTCTCCCGGCCGTCGGGGGAGGTGCGGTGCAGCTTCACCTTGCCGTCGGTGACGACGTACAGCCGGTCACCGGGGTCGCCCTCGTGGAACAGGGCGTCACCGCGTGCGAGGGTCACCTCGCCCATGGAGGCGCGGAGTTCCGCGGCCTGCTCGTCATCGAGCGCCGCGAACAGCGGGGCGCGCCGCAGAACGTCGTCCACGAGTCTCTCTCCTATGTCGACCGGCTCAGGGGACCATGCCCCATTTTGCAGGACGCTTCAAACAGTGCGATCAATCACAAGGATGCCGGACGGAAGGGCGTGCTGTGCTGCCCGGGGCCAAACGGGGTGGTGTTACCGGAGGTCCGGGCCGCATGTCAGTGACTGCCCTTAGGCTGGCCGGGTGTCCAATAAGCCGGTGAGAGCACAGGCCAACGGGCCCGCGGGTGTGACCGCGGCCCCCGATTCAGCTGTGGGCGAACAGGGGGCCGCGCCGGCCCCCGGACGGCCTGCGAAGAAGGCTCCGGCGGCCCGGAAGGGCTCCGCCCGGACCGAGGGCAAAGTTTCGGCCAAGACTGGTCCGGGAGTGTCCGGAAGAGGGTCGGAGGCGGCTGACGCGACGTCCGCGGGCACGCCCCGGGCCGCGAAGAAGCCCGCCGCCCCGGCCAAGCCCGCCGCCCCGGCCAAGTCCGCCGCCGCGAAGAAGTCCCCCGCCGCGAGGAAGACCGCCGCCAAGCCCGAGTCGCACCTCGCCATGGTGCGCCGAGCCCGCCGGATCAACCGCGAGCTCGCCGAGGTCTACCCGTACGCCCACCCGGAGCTGGACTTCCGCAACCCGTTCGAACTCCTGGTCGCGACCGTGCTGTCCGCCCAGACCACCGACCTGCGGGTCAACCAGACCACCCCGGCCCTGTTCGCCGCCTACCCGACCCCCGAGGACATGGCCGCCGCCGCACCGGAGGCGCTGGAGGAGATCATCCGCCCGACCGGGTTCTTCCGGGCCAAGGCGAAGTCCCTGCTCGGCCTGTCCGCGGCGCTGCGCGACAACTTCGGCGGCGAGGTACCCGGCCGCATCGAGGACCTGGTAACCCTGCCCGGCGTCGGCCGCAAGACGGCCAACGTGGTCCTCGGCAACGCGTTCGGCGTCCCCGGCATCACGGTCGACACCCACTTCGGCCGGCTGGTGCGCCGCTGGAAGTGGACCGAGCAGGAGGACCCCGAGAAGGTCGAGGCGGAGATCTGCGCGATCTTCCCCAAGAGCGAGTGGACCATGCTGTCCCACCGCGTCGTCTTCCACGGCCGCCGGATCTGCCACGCCCGCCGCCCCGCCTGCGGCGCCTGCCCGATCGCGCCGCTCTGCCCCGCGTACGGAGAAGGCGAAACGGACCCCGAGAAGGCCGCCGGCCTGCTGAAGTACGAGAAGGGCGGTCAGCCGGGCCAGCGGCTGAGCCCCCCGGCCGACTACCCGGGGCTGCCCGCCCCGCCGCTCGGCGCCACCGCCGGCTGAACCGGCACCGGCGGCGGGCCGCGGCCGGACCCGGGCCCGCCGCCGGTCCGGCCGCCGCCAGGAACGAATCCGGCCCCGGGCCGCGTTGTGCCGGTGATGGGGGAGAACAGACAGGGGTGCGCATGACCCGGGCCACGCGGGACGAGACCACGGGCGCCACCGGCGCGTACGGATCCGGCACGCCCGGTCCCGGCGGCGGTCCGCCCGACGGCATCACCGTCACCACCCGCGGCCTGCCCCGCTGGCTCGACCCGGTCGCCGAGGCCGCCCGTACGGTCCGCCCCCGGCAGCTGAGCCGCTTCCTGCCGCCCGAGGACGGCGCGGGCCGCCAGTCCGCCGTCCTCATCCTCTTCGGCGAGGGCGCCCGCGGCCCCGAGCTGCTCCTGATGGAGCGGGCCGGGACGCTGCGCTCGCACGCCGGCCAGCCCTCCTTCCCCGGCGGCGCCCTCGACCCCGAGGACGGCGACCCGGCCGGCACCGGCCCGCTGCGGGCCGCGCTGCGCGAGGCCGAGGAGGAGACGGGGCTCGACCCCACGGGCGTACAGCTCTTCGGGGTGCTGCCCCGCCTCTACATCCCCGTCAGCGAGTTCGTCGTCACGCCGGTGCTCGGCTGGTGGCGCGAGCCCAGTCCCGTGCAGGCCGTGGACCCGGCCGAGACGGCCCGCGTGTTCACGGTGCCCGTGGCGGATCTCACGAACCCCGAGCACCGCGCCCTGGCCGTCCACCCGAGCGGGCACCAAGGTCCCGCATTCCTGGTCGAATCGGCCCTGGTCTGGGGTTTTACGGCCGGGGTGATCGACAAGATCCTGCACTACGCAGGCTGGGAGGAACCCTGGGACCGCTCCCGGCAGGTCACGATCGACTGGCGCGCATGAGACGGTGGCCCACGTGAACGTGCTGGACATCCTGTTGCTGCTCGCCGCCGTGTGGTTCGCGATCGTCGGCTACCGCCAGGGCTTCGTCGTCGGCATCCTGTCGGTGATCGGCTTCCTGGGCGGTGGTCTCGTCGCCGTGTCCCTGCTCCCACTCGTCTGGGACCAGCTCACGGACAAGGCCGAGCTGTCCACCACGGCCGTGGTGGTCGCCGTGGTCATCGTGATCGTCTGCGCCTCGATCGGCCAGGCATTCACCACCCACCTCGGCAACAAGCTGCGCCGGCACATCACCTGGTCACCGGCGCGGGCCCTCGACGCCACCGGCGGCGCGCTGGTGAACGTCGTGGCCATGCTGCTCGTGGCCTGGCTGATCGGCTCCGCCCTGGCGGGCACCTCGCTGCCGACCCTCGGCAAGGAGGTCCGCAACTCCAAGGTGCTGCTCGGCGTCTCCCGGGTGCTGCCCGACCAGGCCGACACCTGGTTCACCGACTTCAGCTCCGTACTCGCCCAGAACGGCTTCCCGCAGGTCTTCAGCCCGTTCTCGAACGAGCCGATCACCGAGGTCCGGGCGCCTGACCCGGCCCTCGCCACCAGCCCCGTCGCCGAGGCGGCCAAGCGGTCCATCGTGAAGGTCGTCGGCACCGCGCCCAGCTGCAGCAAGGTCCTCGAAGGCACCGGCTTCGTCTTCGCACCCGGCAAGGTCATGACGAACGCCCACGTCGTCGGCGGCGTACAGGAGCCCACCGTCCAGATAGGCGGCGAAGGCCGGCTCTACGACGCCGAGGTCGTCCTCTACGACTGGGAGCGCGACATCGCCGTCCTGGACGTGCCCAGGCTGAAGGCGCCGGCGCTCCAGTTCACCGAGACCGACGCGCGCAGCGGCAACGGCGCGATCGTCGCCGGCTTCCCGGAGAACGGCGGTTACGACGTCCGCGCAGCCCGCGTCCGCGGCCGGATCAACGCCAACGGCCCCGACATCTACCACCGCGGGACCGTGCGCAGGGACGTCTACTCCCTGTACGCGACGGTCCGCCAGGGCAACAGCGGCGGCCCGCTGCTGACGCCCGAGGGGAAGGTGTACGGCGTCGTGTTCGCCAAGTCCCTCGACGACCCGAACACCGGCTACGCCCTGACCGTGGACGAGGTCCGCGATGACATCCGGATCGGCAAGGAGGCCGTCACCCGGGTCAACACCCAGGGGTGCGCGCTCTGAGCCCCGTCCGGCCGGTCCCGGCCGGAGCAGTCCTCAGAGCGCGGTCCGGGCCGTCCCCGGCAGGGACCGGCCTAAGGACGTGGATGACGCAGCCGGGCCGAGACCCAGCGGGCCCGGCGGCGGAGGATGCGCGGGATCCCGAGGCGGTGGTCCTCGCCGTCATGCGAGGGTCCCGACCTCTCCAAGCTGCCCGGCGTAGGCGCCGAGCGGCGGTTGCGTGCGGAGTCACCGTAGTCGTGCGTCCAGCCCATACTCCGACGTCTGCCCGGGCCCCAAGGTCGGTAACCGCTCCTGAGACGGCCAATTGGCCTATGCGCCAGGCATTTGAATGTTCGTAGGACAATCGTTCCCGCGCTGTCGGCCGAAGGTCACGGACCGTCAGCATCGGGCCCGTGCCCGGGTCCCGACGGAGGGTCAGGGATCAGCGGTCCGGTTCGGGGTCCTTGAGCCAGCTCAGCAGCTCGGCGGAGAAAAGCTCAGGGTCCTCCTCGTGCGGGAAGTGCCCGAGCCCGTCGAACAGCCGCCACCGGTAGGGGGCTTCGACGTACTCGCCGGAACCCGCCGCGCTGCGCGTGCGCATCACCGGATCCAGTGACCCGTGGAGGTGCAGCGTGGGGACGCGGACCGGCCGCTTCATCCGCCGGTTGAACTGGAGGCCGTCCGGGCGGGCCAGCGAGCGCACCAGCCAGCGGTACGGCTCGACCGAGCAGTGCGCCGTGGACGGGATGCACATCGCCCGCCGGTAGACGTCGATGTCCGCCTCGTCCGGCAGCCGCGGGCCCGACCACTGCCGGATCAGGTCGCCGACCAGCGCGCCTTCGTCCGCGACCAGCTGCCGCTCGGGGACGAAGGGCCGCTGGAAGCCCCAGATGTGCGAGCCGGCCCGGCTCTGCGCGAAGTCCGACAGCATCGCCGACCGCCACCGCCGCGGGTGCGGCATCGAGCAGACCACCAGCCGGCGCACCAGCTTGGGCCGCATCACGGCCGCCGTCCAGGCCAGGTAACCGCCCAGGTCGTGCCCGACGAGCGCGGCGTCCGGCTCGCCGAGCGACCGTACGACCCCGGTGATGTCGAGCGCGAGATTGGCCGGGTCGTAGCCCCGCGGGGTGCGGTCGCTGCCTCCCACGCCGCGCAGGTCCATGGCCACCGCCCGGTACCCGGCGTCGGCGAGGGCGGTCAGCTGGTGCCGCCAGGTCCACCAGAACTGGGGGAAACCGTGCAGCAGCAGCACCAGCGGACCGTCACCGGCCTCCGCCACGTGGAAGCGTGCGCCGTTGGCCGCGACGTCCCGGTGCGTCACCGTCCGGCCGCCGGGCAGGTCGAGCCGTACGGCCGTGGCGGCCGTGGGCGGAGTGCTGGGTTCCGGGGTGGGCGCTGTCATGCAGACGAGCGTGCCACACCCACGGCCTGGTCACTGACCGGCCGCGGATGCGGCTTGACGGTCCCCACGACGGCCGCGGTCTGCTTGACCGAGGCGATGGACTTCTCCGGCGGCTTGACCTTCTTGAACTTCGCCACGGCCAGCATCGCCAGCAGGCCCGCGAGCAGCAGGAACGCCGCGCCCACGATGAGGAACGACCAGGCCAGGCCGAGCCCGAGGTTGTGGATCCCGTACGCGGCGGCGAAGCTCAGCACGGGCAGGGAGAACAGCGCGAGCACGCCGGCCACGCCGATGGCGGCGCCGCCGATGCCCACCCGCTTGACGTCCTGGCGCAGTTCGGCCTTGGCGAGCGCGATCTCGTCGTGCACCAGGGCGGACATCTCGGCGGTGGCCGAGGCGACCAGCTGGCCGAGCGTCCGCTCGGTCCCTGGCGTTCCTTGGTCCGCTGCGCTCATCGGTCTCTCCCTCTGTTCGACTGTCCGTCAACGAATCCGGTCTGCTGTCAGATCATGCCGGACCGTCGCCGCCGGTGCGGGACCCGGATGCGAGTTCCGCACGCCTGCGGTGCTCCGCGGCCTTCTCCTCGTGGATCCGGGCCATCCTCAGGTGGTACGCCGGATTGCCCTCTTCGTAGATGTCGGGGATGCCGTCGAGGTCCTCGTCGCGCTCCTCCGCGTCGGTGAGGGCCCGGTACCGGCTGTTGCGGACCTTGAGCATGATGCCGGCGACGACCGCCGAGATGAGCGAGCCCATCAGGACGGCGGCCTTGACCTCGTCGGTGAGGACCGCGTCGCCGTCGAAGGCGAGTTCGCCGATCAGCAGCGAGACGGTGAAGCCGATCCCGGCGAGCGAGGCCACGGCCAGCACGTCCGGCCAGGCCAGGTCCTCGTTGAGTTCGGCCCGGGTGAAGCGGGCCGCCAGCCAGGTGCCGCCGAAGATGCCGGCGGTCTTGCCGACGACCAGGCCGAGGACCACGCCCAGGGTCTCCGGCCGGGTGAAGACCTGGCCGAGAGACTCGTCGGAGAGCGACACGCCCGCCGAGAACAGGGCGAACAGCGGGACCGCGAGCCCCGCCGAGAGCGGTCGTACGAGGTGCTCGACGTGCTCGCCGGGGGAGTGCTCGGCGTCGTCGTCGCGGGTGCAGCGCAGCATCAGGCCCATGGCGACGCCCGCGATGGTGGCGTGGACCCCGCTGTTGTACATCAGGCCCCAGATCACGAGGGCCAGCGGCACGTACACGTACCAGCCGCGCACGCCCCGGCGGAGCAGGAACCAGAACACGACCAGGCCCGCCACCGCGCCGCCGAGCGCCGCGAAGTCGATCTCGCTGGTGAAGAACACCGCGATGATCAGGATCGCGAACAGGTCGTCGACCACGGCGAGGGTGAGCAGGAAGGCGCGCAGCGCCGAGGGCAGCGAGGTGCCGATGACGGCGAGGACGGCGAGTGCGAAGGCGATGTCGGTGGCGGTCGGCACCGCCCAGCCGGCGAGCGAGCCGCCGGCGGAGGTGTTGACGAGGGTGTACACGAGGGCCGGGACGGCCATGCCGCAGAGCGCGGCGATCACCGGCAGGGCGGCGGCCTTCGGGTCGCGCAGGTCGCCGGCGACCAGCTCGCGCTTGAGTTCGATGCCGGCCACGAAGAAGAAGACGGCGAGCAGGCCGTCGGCCGCCCAGTGCTGGACGGAGAGGTCGAGGCCGAGGGCGGCGGGACCCAGGTGGAAGTTCCGCACGGTGTCGTAGCTGTCCGTCAGGGCGGGAATGTTCGCCCACAGGAGGGCGGCGATGGCCGCGGCCAGGAGCAGGATGCCGCCGACGGTCTCGGTGCGCAGCGCGTCGGCCACGAAGCGCCGCTCGGGCAGGGAGAGCCTGCCGAGGAGCCTGCGGCCGTGCGGCTGCTGGTTCTGCTGCTGGTCGGTGCGGCTGGGCGCGGCCACGTGGAGGCACCTCCGGGACGAGTTGGACGGCATGGCATGGCAAAGCAGTTGCCGACCAGACTTCCCGGCGCACCCTGAGATATTTCTTTACGCTTTTACGACTTTACAGGGGATGCGCAAGGACGTATCCGGTGATCGTCACTTTAAGCGCGAAAAGGGCATCCGGCGCGCTGCCGGATGCCCTTCCCGTGGTGGACCCGCAGCCGGGCCCGGGGCTCAGTCCTCGCTGGCCGCGGCGGGCAGCTTGGTCTGGATGAGGTCCATCACCGAGGAGTCCGTGAGGGTGGTGACGTCGCCCAGCTCGCGGTTCTCGGCCACGTCGCGCAGCAGCCGGCGCATGATCTTGCCGGAGCGGGTCTTCGGCAGCTCCTGGACCGGCAGGATCCGCTTCGGCTTGGCGATCGGGCCGAGAGTGGTGCCGACGTGGTTGCGCAGCTCCGCGACCAGTCCCTCGTCCTCGGAGGCCGTGCCGCGCAGGATGACGAACGCGACGATCGCCTGGCCGGTGGTCTCGTCCGCGGCGCCCACGACGGCCGCCTCGGCGACCGAGGAGTGCGAGACGAGGGCCGACTCGACCTCGGTGGTCGAGATGTTGTGGCCGGACACGAGCATCACGTCGTCGACCCGGCCGAGCAGCCAGATGTCGCCGTCGTCGTCCTTCTTGGCGCCGTCGCCGGCGAAGTACTTGCCCTCGAAGCGGGACCAGTAGGTGTCGAGGAAGCGCTGGTCGTCGCCCCAGATGGTGCGGAGCATCGACGGCCACGGCTCGGTGAGCACCAGGTAGCCGCCCCCGCCGTCGGGGACCTCGTTCGCCTCGTCGTCCACGACGGTGGCGGAGATGCCGGGCAGCGCGCGCTGGGCCGAGCCGGGCTTGGTCTCGGTGACGCCGGGCAGCGGCGAGATCATCATGGCGCCGGTCTCGGTCTGCCACCAGGTGTCCACGATCGGGCAGCGGCCGCCGCCGATGTGATCGCGGTACCAGACCCAGGCCTCGGGGTTGATCGGCTCGCCGACCGACCCGAGCACCCGCAGGCTGGACAGGTCGAACTTGGCGGGGATGTCGTCGCCCCACTTCATGAACGTACGGATGGCCGTCGGCGCGGTGTAGAGGATGGTGACGCCGTACTTCTGCACGACCTCCCAGAACCGGCCCTGGTGCGGGGTGTCCGGGGTGCCCTCGTACATGACCTGGGTGGCGCCGTTGGCCAGCGGCCCGTAGACGATGTACGAGTGGCCCGTCACCCAGCCGATGTCGGCGGTGCACCAGTAGACGTCGGTCTCCGGCTTCAGGTCGAAGACGGCGTGGTGCGTGTACGCGGCCTGGGTGAGGTAGCCGCCGGAGGTGTGCAGGATGCCCTTGGGCTTACCCGTGGTCCCCGAGGTGTAGAGGATGAACAGCGGGTGCTCGGCGTCGAAGGCCTGCGGCGTGTGCTCGGCGGACTGGCGGCCGACGAGGTCGTGCCACCACACGTCGCGGCCCTCGGTGAACGCGGTGTCCTGGCCGGTGCGCCGGACCACCAGCACGTGCTCGACCTGCGGGCACTTGGCCACGGCCTCGTCGATGGCGGGCTTGAGCGCGGACGGCTTGCCGCGGCGGTAGCCGCCGTCGGCGGTGATGACGAGCTTGGCGTCGGCGTCCTGGATGCGGGAGGCGACGGCGTCGGCGGAGAAGCCGCCGAACACGACGGAGTGCGCGGCGCCGACCCGGGCGCACGCGAGCATCGCGACGACCGCCTCGGGGATCATCGGCAGGTAGACGGCGACCCGGTCGCCGGCCTGTACACCCAGCTCGGTCAGGGCGTTGGCGGCCTTGGAGACCTCGTCCTTGAGCTCGGCGTAGGTGATCGCGCGGCTGTCGCCCGGCTCGCCCTCGAAGTGGATGGCGACGCGGTCGCCGTGGCCGGCCTCGACGTGCCGGTCGACGCAGTTGTAGGCGACGTTCAGGGTGCCGTCGGCGAACCACTTCGCGAAGGGCGGGTTCGTCCAGTCGAGGGTCTCGGTGGGCTCGGTGGCCCAGGTCAGCCGGCGGGCCTGCTCGGCCCAGAAGCCCAGCCGGTCCGCCGCGGCCCGGGTGTATGCCTCGGCCGTCACGTTGGCGTCGGCGGCCAGAGCGGCGGGCGGCGCGAACCGCCGCTCCTCCTTGAGCAGGTTGGCCAGGCTTTCGTTGCTCACGACATCTCCCTTTCCCAGGGTGTCCGTTGTGTCCCGGGCATAGCTCATCAGTCAGATGCCCTGGTGACAAGGGGTAACCGGAAATTGGTTTAGACCTATTGAGATCGCCGGGTGTCCGCGCACGCGGACGGCCCCTCCCCGCTGCAGGGTGCGGGAAGGGGCCACACGGTCTCACGGATGGGGACGCGGAGAGGTTCAGACAGGTGCCTCTTCGCGCGCCGATTGGCGCAAATCCGCCGGTCCGCGCTGCTCCGGGCGGCTGAAGACGTCCATCGGATCGCAGGCGGACTCAGCCGGACCGCCCTCCGGCGTCACCCGGTCGAAGACGTGGTCGTCGAAAAAACCGTCACCTTCGGTGAGCAGATAGGCCTGCGCCTCGCCGACGTGGAAGTACATGCCGTGGAGTTCCAGGGTGCCCTCGGCGAGCCGGCGCGCGACCGCCTCGTGCGCCCGCAGGTGCTGGAGCTGCTGGACCACGTTGGTCAGGCACAGCTGCTCGACCGCATCGGCCGGCATCCGGCCCGCGATCCGCGCCCACGGCTCGTGCCGGCTGCGCATCCGCTCCAGGCTCGGCAGCCCGTGCGTCAGCCAGCGCCGCAGCGGGGTCTTCGGCACCTCCGGTGTGGAGTTGAGCAGGGCCTGCATCGCCCCGCAGCCCGAGTGCCCGCAGACCGTGATGGTGTCGACCTCCAGCACGTCCACCGCGTACTCGATGGCGGCCGCGACCGAGTCGTCCGCGGTCTCGGAGCCCGGCAGCGGCACCAGGTTCCCCACGTTGCGCACCGTGAACAGGTCGCCCGGACCGCTCGCCGTGATCATGCTGGTGACCAGCCGGGAGTCGGCGCAGGTCAGGAAGAGCTGGGAGGGCCGCTGCCCCTCGCGCGCCAGCCGGGCCAGCTCGCCGCGCACGTGCGGGGCGGTGTCCCGCTGGAAGGCGTTGATCCCGGAGGCGAGTTGCCCGGCCCCGCGCCGGGGCACCGCCTCGGCCACCCGGTCCCGGCGGTGGTCGCAGTGGTTCTGCCACGGGGTCCACGGCCGGCAGCACTGGTGGGCGCCGCGCGGCCCGCGGCCGGGCTCGGTCAGCCTGGCCCCGGAGCGGCCGGTCACCTCGACCGTGCCGCCGTGCGCCAGGTGCGAGTCCTGCCAGTCGTGCAGGGCCTCGTACGCGGCGTGGTCCATGAACGACCCGTCGAGCTCGACGACCACCCGGGCCTGCGGCGGCAGCTGCCCGAGCACCCGGCTCAGCCGCGGCACCGCCAGGAAGGTCAGCTGCCCGCGCGCCCGTACGTGGTGCACCCCGTCGTCGTGCACCTCCTGTGTGATGCGGGTACGGGACAGCCGGTGCAGGGCGGTCACGACGGCCACGGTGATCCCGATCGCCACCCCTTCGAGCACGCCCAGCAGCACCACGGAGACCGTGGTCGCCGCGTACACCAGGACCTCGCGGTGGCGGGTGACGCTGCGCATGTGGGTGATGTTGACCATCTGCACGCCGACGGCCATGACCAGTGCGGCGAGCGAGGCGAGCGGGATCAGGTCCAGCACCGGCACCAGCAGGGCCGCCGCCAGCAGCACCCAGGTGCCGTGCAGGATCGACGACCGGCGGGTCATCGCGCCGGACTTGACGTTGGCCACGCTGCGGA
Organism: Streptomyces bambusae; assembly: GCF_020532645.1. Classification (GTDB taxonomy): domain Bacteria; phylum Actinomycetota; class Actinomycetes; order Streptomycetales; family Streptomycetaceae; genus Streptomyces; species Streptomyces bambusae. Next base: position 82,729 of record NZ_JAJAUZ010000017.1, on the reverse strand, counting down.
CGGCGACACCGGTGATCGGCAGTCCGCCGAGGGCGCCGGAGACGATGTTGGCCGCGCCCTGGCCGCGCAGCTCGCGGTCGAGGTCGGCGCGCGGCGGGCGGTCCTGGATGCGCCGCTCGGAGGCGATGAGTTTGTCCGTGGCCACCGCGGACAGCAGGGACTCCACGCTGCCGACGAGGGTGATGGTCAGGACGCCGGCGAGGATGCCCAGCACCGGGCCGTCCGGCAGCCCGGGCAGTGCGTGACTGCTCCAGGACGGCAGGTCCACCCGCGGCAGGCTGAGCCCGGCGAGCGCCGCGACGGCGGTCGCGCCCGCCACGGCGGCCAGCGCCGCGGGCACCTTGCGCAGCGCCCGTCCGGCCCGGCCGGGCAGCCGCGGCCAGCCCAGGAAGAGCACCAGGGTGAGCGCGCTGATGGCGAGGGCGACCGGGTGCAGGTCCGCCAACTGGGCGGGCAGCTCCCGTACGTTGTCGATGGCGGAGCTCTGCGGGCTGCCGCCGAGCACGATGTGCAACTGGGCGAGGGCGATCGTCACGCCGATGCCGGCGAGCATGCCGTGCACGATGGCCGGGCTGACCACGAGGGCCGAACGGGCGGTGCGCAGGGCGGCCAGCCCGAGCTGGGCCAGGCCGGCCAGCACGGTGATGGCGCACATGGTGCGCCAGCCGTAGCGCTGGATGAGTTCGGCCGTGACCACGGTGAGTCCGGCGGCCGGCCCGCTCACCTGGAGCGGGGCGCCGCCGAGTCGTCCGGCCACGATGCCGCCTGCCGCCGCGGCCACCAGACCCGCCTGCAGCGGGGCTCCGGTGGCCAGGGCGATGCCGAGGGAGAGAGGCAGCGCGATCAGGAACACGGCCACGGAAGCGGAGAGGTCCGCGGCGCGGGGCGAACGGTCGATGCGGGGAGGCATTTTTCCCGTCTCCTCCAAAGCAAAGGGGGGTGCAGCGGCGGGATTATCAACAGTCGGTAAACGGATCGTAATGCAGAGTAAAGAAGAAGGAAGGAGGAAAGGGGCATTCGGGCTACTGCTTGACTCTGACGGATGAATAGGCAGTTTTTCCGGCTTGTCATACCAATCTGGATCGCACCCCCGTGCGACCTTGCAGCCTCCGCCGGCTGGCGGCACTCACGCGGACGACCGCGGACGACTGCAAGGAAGAGGGTGGGCGGATGATGGCCGCCAAGAAGAAGATCGCCGGTGGTCTGGTGGCCACGGCACTCGTCATGGCCGCGGCGGGCTGTTCGAGCCCGGACCGGCCCGCCGGCCGTCCCGGCGGCAACCCCGCCGCCCCGCCGAAGGGCGCCCCCGCCCCGGGCAGCGTCCTCCGCCTCATCGGCGACGGCTCGACCTCGTACACCGGCGGCCAGCCCCACGTCACCGCCGCCACCCGGCTGGCCCCCGGTGAGAAGCCCCCGCAGTTCGTGGTCTTCTCCTGGGACGGCGCCGGCGAGGACAGCCAGCAGCTCTTCTCGCACTTCCGCGAGGTCGGCAAGAAGTACAACGCCCGGATGACGTACTTCCTCAGCGGCGTCTACATGCTGCCCGAGGAGAAACGTCACCTCTACGAGGCCCCGCAGCACGGTGCAGGCCGCTCCGACATCGGCTTCGGCGACCTCAAGGGCATCCGCGACACCGCCGTCCAGCTGCGCGCCGCCTGGCTCGAAGGCAACGAGGTCGGCACCCACTTCAACGGCCACTTCTGCGGCCCCGAAGGCGGCGTCGGCACCTGGTCCGTCGAGGAGTGGAAGAGCGAGATCAACCAGGCCAAGAGCTTCGTCAAGAACTGGAAGACCAACGCCGGCCTGCAGAAGGAGGAAGCCCTCCCCTTCGACTACGACAAGGAGCTCATCGGCGCCCGCACCCCGTGCCTGGAGGGCCAGAAGAACTTCATGCTCGCCGCCAAGGAGATGGGCTTCCGCTACGACTCCAGCGGCATCAGCAAGCAGATCTGGCCGCAGCGCACCGCCGGCCTGTGGGACCTGCCGCTCCAGCTCGTCCCCATGCCCGGCCGCGCGTTCGAGACCCTGAGCATGGACTACAACTACATGGTCAACCAGTCCGGTACGACCTCACAGGGCGACCCGTCCCAGCACCGCTACTGGGGCGACCAGATGCGCGACGGTCTGCTGAAGGCCTTCGACCGCACCTACCAGGGCAACCGCGCCCCGCTGATCATCGGCAACCACTTCGAGTCCTGGAACGGCGGCACCTACATGCGCGCCGTCGAGGAGACCATCAAGGGCGTCTGCACCCAGAAGGACGTCCGCTGCGTGCCCTTCCGGGAGCTCGCCGACTGGCTCGACGCCCAGGACCCGAAGGTCCTGGCGAAGCTGCGCACCCTGGACGTCGGCGAGGCGCCGAAGGAGGGCTGGGAGAAGTTCCTGACGGCCGCCCCGGCCGCCGCCCCCCGGGATCCCGCGGCGCCGGCGGCGGTCAGGCAGGCTGCGGGGCCGGCAGCGGCGAACGCGGCGGACTGACCGCGGCCGGCTCCTCCCGCAGCACGAAACCGGGGTCGACCTGCGCCGACAGGTCGGCCCCGGTCTTCGCGTTGCCCCAGCTCTCCGCGTTGCGCAGGTGGAAGTGGACCATCTGCTCGGTGTACTTGGCCCAGTCGCGCAGCACGTACCGCTCGTCCACCGCGTCCTGCAGGGCCCGCAGCGCCAGCCGGTTGCCCTCCTCCAGCAGCGCGAAGTCGGCCGGCCGGCCCTTCTCCATCGCCCGCACCCAGTCCGACTGCCCGAACGCGACCAGCAGGTCGTCGCCCACCTCCGCGCGCAGGAAGTCCAGGTCGTCCGGGCCCTGCACCTTGTTGCCGACCACCCTCAGCGCCACGCCGAAGTCCCGCGCGTACTCCTTGTACTGGCGGTAGACCGACACCCCCTTCAAGGTGGGCTCGGCGACCAGGAAGGTCATGTCGAAGCGGGTGAACATGCCCGAGGCGAACGAGTCCGAGCCTGCGGTCATGTCGACGACGACGTACTCGTCGGGCCCGTCCGCCAGGTGGTTCAGGCACAGCTCCACCGCGCCGACCTTGGAGTGGTAGCAGGCCACCCCCAGGTCCGCCTCGGTGAACGGGCCGGTGGCCATGAGCAGCGCCGCCCCGCCGTCCAGCGCGATCCGGCGGCCGCAGGCGGCGTAGACCGGGTTGTCCTCGACCACCCGCAGCAGGCGCGAACCGGCGCCCGGGGGAGTGGTCTTGATCATCGTGTCGGCGGAGGCGATCCGCGGGTTGGAGCCGCGCAGGTAGTCCTTGATCAGCGGCAGGTGCGCACCCAGCGCGGGCAGCTCCGCGGCGGCCGCCGGATCGAGGCCGAGCGCGGCCCCGAGGTGCTGGTTGATGTCGGCGTCCACCGCGACGACGGGGGCTGCACCGGCTGCGAGGTGGCGGATGAAGAGGGAGGACAGCGTGGTCTTGCCGCTGCCGCCCTTCCCTACGAAAGCGATCTTCATGTTCACCAAGCGTAGCGGTCCGCTCGCGCACTGTGGTCGAGGTGAGTGAAGAAGACCACTCCAACGTGGGGCGGCTGCTATGGGTGCGTAGGCTCCCTACCTATGAGTACGACTGCCGATCCCCTGGCCGCGCTGGCTTCCCTGCCGGGCGTCGCCGAGTCCGTGGATTCCGTGCGCAAGGCCGTGGACCGGGTCTACGGACACCGTGTGATGCGCCGCCGCAGCGCGGAGATCACCTCCGAGGCGGCCCTGCGCGGGGCCCGCGGCAGCGCTGCGCTGTCCGGCGCCGACTGGGCGCTCGAAGAGGTGCGCCGGCGCACCGACTTCGGGGCGGATGCCGAGGACCGGACAGTGGGCGCGGCGCTGCGGCTGACCGCGGAGGCCGGGCAGCTGCTGAGCATCTGGCGGCAGTCGCCGCTGCGGGTGTTGGCCCGGCTGCACCTGGTCGCGGCGGGCCGCGAAGCCGACGGGGAGTCGGTGGGCCGCCCGCGGCTCGCGGGCGAGCCGGTCGACGAGCCGCTGATCGGACTGCCGCTGCCCGGCGCCGACGAGGTCGCGGGCCGGCTCGACGGGCTGGCCCGGCTGCTGCTCGCCGGGAGCGCCGCTCCGGCACTGGTCACGGCCGCCGTGGTGCACGGCGAACTGCTCGCGCTGCGGCCCTTCGGCTCGTACAACGGGCTGGTGGCGCGGACGGCCGAGCGGATCGTCCTGGTGGGCAGCGGGCTCGACCCGAAGTCCGTCTGCCCGGCCGAGGTCGGTCACGCGGAGCCGGGCCGGGCCGCGTACGCGGCGGCACTCGACGGCTACGTCTCCGGGACCCCGGAGGGGATGGCGGCCTGGATCGCGCACTGCGGCCGGGCGGTCGAGCTGGGAGCGCGGGAGTCGACGGCCGTCTGCGAGGCACTTCAGCGCGGCGCGGCCTGACCGGCCCGGAAAAGGGTTGCGGCGACACCGTCTTGCTCGTGGTGTCGCCGCTGGCATTCACGCCCAGTTACCAAGCGTCCTCGATGGTTGCCCATCAGGCCGGGTGCTTTGCCCGTGGCCTGGTGCGGCTGGCCCGTAATCGACGGGTCGACGTCGCGTGGGTGCTCGGCGTTCATGCTTCGGTCCGTGGGGCCTTACTGCGTTCTTAAAGATGATCCTCTCGGATGTCCTTAGGTCTCGCGGGCCGTGAATCCTTTGTACCTCCGTTCGGAGGTAAGCGGAACCCCCGCCCGCACTTCTTTACTTTCCCGGACGGGTCGGTATGAATCGGACGAGGCGGGTCGGTGCAGGTCAGCGGGGGTGGCGGGGGCCGCCGACCCCGGGGCGTTTTCCCGTCGGCCGCCCGACGGGGCGTTTGCCCCTCGGGCGGCCCCGGGCCGTTCGGCCCGTCGAGCCGCCCCGGGCCGTTCGGCCGTCAGGCCGAGACGGCCGCTGCACCCGCGCGGCGGCGGGCGGCGTACCAGACCAGGCCCGCGGTGGCCGCGGCGGCACCGACGGCGGCAGCCGCCACCAGCGCGGGGCGCGCCGGCATCGACAGCCCGGGCAGCCGCTGCTTGAGCCGCACCGGCCGGTTGAACACCAGAACCGGCCATTCCCGCGCCAGCGCCTCGCGGCGCAGCGCGCGGTCCGGGTTGACCGCGTGCGGGTGTCCGACCGCCTCCAGCATCGGGACGTCCGTGATGGAGTCGCTGTACGCGTAGCAGCGCGCCAGGTCGTAGCCCTCGGACTCGGCGAGCTGGCGGACGGCCTCGGCCTTCGTCGGGCCGTAGGCGTAGTACTCGATCTCGCCGGTGAAGCAGCCGTCCTCGCCCACCACCATCCGCGTGGCCACGACCCGGTCGGCCCCGAGCATCTCGCCGATGGGCTCGACGACTTCGGCGCCCGAGGTGGACACGATCACCACGTCGCGGCCGGCCGTGTGGTGCTCCTCGATGAGCGAGGCGGCCTCGTCGTAGATGATCGGGTCGATGAGGTCGTGCAGCGTCTCGGCGACGATCTCCTGCACCTGCTGCACGTTCCACCCCTTGCACAGGGCGGACAGGTACTCGCGCATGCGTTCCATCTGGTCGTGGTCGGCGCCGCCGGCCAGGAAGACGAACTGCGTGTACGCGGTGCGCAGCACGGCGCGGCGGTTGATCAGACCGCCCTGGTAGAAGGACTTGCTGAAGGTCAGCGTGCTCGACTTCGCAATGACCGTCTTGTCCAGGTCGAAGAAGGCGGCTGTGCGGGGCAAGGAGTGGTTTTCCACGCCCCGAGCATATGCGCCAACCATTCGGCGTAAAGTATGGCGCGTGGGTTTGCCTGAGAAGGCTCTCGGGTACACCATGGAAGTCACGGATCGTTCGCGACCGTGCTAACCCGGTCTGGCTCCTCCCCCCCCGAGTCGGACCGTGGGGACGACCCCCGCTCTCCCCCCCGGCGGGGGTCGTCGCATGTCCGGACGCATTTTCGTCCGCTCCTGCGGGGCCTGCAATCGCTCGCATGTCCTCTCCTTCACTCGTTCGGCCCGTCGAGGCGGGTTCCTTCACACTGTCCGACTTCGTGACAGCAGGTGACGGTTCCCTTGCGCTCCGGAAGCCGCCGGAAAGAGTGACGCAGTTATTCACAGGTTCTGCACTGTCCACAGATTTTGAGCAAGATCCACATCTTTTTCCGGATCCCTGCACGGTGATTCCGGCCGCGAAGTCCGCGGCCATGGGATTTGCAGTGAGAAGGGGGCGGAGATCGTGTCCCGATCGAAGTCGCGCAAGGCGGACGGGCAGGTGGGCCGCACGGCCCGGGACGAGGCGGGCGCCGGCGCACCGCTGATCATCACGGAGGACCCGGACCTCCTCGACGACCTGCTCAGGCTGTGCGCCGCGGCCGGAGCCGAACCGTGGGTGCACCACTCGGTGCCGGAGCAAACGCCGTACGCCCGCGGCGGACCGGACTCCGCCACGGAATCCGGAAGTTCCGGCGGGCGATCCGGCGGCGGGGGCGACGGCCCGCTACCGGTCGCCGGCGGTTCCGGCACCGGTTCCGGTCGCGCCGGACCGGACTGGACGCAGGCCCCCCTGGTGCTGGTCGGCGACGACGTGGCCGGCCGGGTCCGCGGCGCGCCCCGGCGGCCCGGCGTCGTCCTCGTCGGCCGCGACCAGGACGACCCACAGGTCTGGCAGCGGGCCGTCGAGATCGGCGCCGAACGGGTGCTGCGGCTCCCGGAGCACGAAGCCTGGCTGGTGGACCGGATCGCCGACGTCGCGGAAGGAGCCGGCCGCCAGGCCCTCACCGTCGGCGTGATCGGCGGCAGCGGCGGCGCCGGCGCCTCCACCCTCGCCTGCGCCCTCGCCCTGGCCGCCGCCCGCACCGGGGAACCGGCCATGCTCATCGACGGCGATCCGCTCGGCGGCGGGCTGGACGTCCTGCTCGGCGGCGAGACCGCCCAGGGCCTGCGCTGGCCCGACTTCGTCGGCTCGCGCGGCCGGGTCGGCGCCGGTGCCCTGGCAGACTCCCTCCCCGAAATGCACTCCCTGCGGGTGCTCAGCTGGGACCGCGGCGACCGGGTGGTCGTCCCGCCCGCGGCCATGCGGTCCGTCCTCGCCGCGGCCCGCAGGCGCGGCGGAGCCGTCGTCGTCGACCTGCCCCGCCGCATCGACGAGGGCGCCGCCGAAGCCCTCGCCCAGCTCGACCTCGCCCTCCTGGTGGTCCCCGGCACCCTCCGCGCGGTGGCCGCGGCCAGCCGCGTCGCAGGCGCCGCCACCCTGGTCGCCCGGGACCTGCGGCTGGTGGCCCGCGGCCCGTACGCACCCGGCCTGGACCCGGACGTCATCGCCGGACTGCTGAAACTCCCCCTGGCAGGCGAACTCCCGCCCGAACCGGCCCTGCGCGACGCCCACGAGGGCGGCGAACCACCGGGCGCCCGTGCCCGCAGCCCCCTCGGCCGCTTCTGCACGGAGTTCTGGGCACGTGCCACGGCCGCGGCGGGTGCGGCATGAGCGCCGGGCTGCTGGACGCCGTACGGCAGCGGCTCGCGGAGAGTGGCGCCGAACCCACGCCGGCCCGGGTCGCCGCCGCCCTGCGGGCCCAGGGACGGCTCCTCGGCGACGCCGAAATCCTGGGTGCCGCCCGGGAACTGCGCTCCGAACTCGTGGGCGCCGGCCCCCTGGAACCGCTGCTCGCAGACCCCGCCGTCACCGACGTGCTCGTCGCCGCACCGGACCGGGTCTGGGTCGACCGCGGCGGCGGCCTGGAACCGACCGGCGTCCGGTTCGCCGACGCGGACTCCGTCCGCAGACTCGCCCAGCGGCTCGCCGCCGTCGCCGGCCGACGGCTGGACGACGCCCGGCCCTGGGTGGACGCCCGGCTCCCCGACGGCACCCGGCTGCACGCCGTCCTCCCGCCGGTGGCGGTCGGATCGGCCTGCCTGTCGCTGCGGGTCGTGCGGCCGCGGGCCTTCACCCTCGACGAACTCGTGACGGCCGGCACTCTGCCGCCCGGCGGACAGCGGGTCCTGCGCGCCCTGATCGACGCCCGGTTGTCCTTCGTCATCAGCGGCGGCACCGGCACCGGGAAGACCACTCTGCTCAGCGCACTTCTGGGGCTGGTGGGGCCGGGCGAGCGGATCGTCCTCGCCGAGGACTCCGCCGAACTGCGCCCCGACCACCCGCACATCGTGCGGCTGGAAACCCGGCCCGCCAACCAGGAGGGCGCCGGCCTGGTCACCCTCGCCGACCTGGTCCGGCAGGCCCTGCGGATGCGGCCGGACCGGCTGGTGGTCGGCGAGGTCCGGGGCGCGGAGGTGGCCGACCTGCTCGCCGCGCTCAACACGGGGCACGAGGGCGGCTGCGGCACGCTGCACGCCAACGCGGCCGGCCACGTGCCGGCCCGGCTGGAGGCCCTGGGCACGTCGGCCGGACTCGACCGGGCCGCACTGCACAGCCAGCTCGCCGCCGCCCTCTCGGTGGTGGTGCACCTGGTGCGGGACCGGGACGGCCGGCGCCGGATCGCCGAAGTGCACGTCCTGGAGCGCGACCCGGCGGGGCTGGTCGTGACGGTGCCCGCCCTGCGCTGGACACCCGCCGGGTTCGCCCCCGAGCGGGGCTGGGGCCGGTTGGAAGCGCTGCTGGACGGTGCCCGGTGAGCGCGGGGGCACTGCCCGGCGTGCTGCCGGCGGTGGTGGCCCTGCTGGGTGCCGTCGTGCTGTGGAGCGGCGGCGGCCGGGACGGGGTGGTGCGCCGGGCCCGGCTGCTGCCGGCCGGCGGCCCGGACCCGGAGCCCCGGGAGGCCTGGCAGGCGCGGGCCGGGCGGTGGGCGGAGCGGGCGCGGGGCCGGTGGGAATGGCTGTGCCCGCCGGCCGGACTGCTGCTGGCCGTGGCCGCCGGATCGGTGATCCCGCTGGTGGCGGGGGTGATCGCGGTGCCGCTGGTCCGGCGCTGGCTGCGGCGCCGGGCGGCGCAGGCGCAGCGCCGGGAGCGGGCCGCCGAGGTGGTGGCGGTCTGCGCGGCCGTGGTCGGCGAGCTGCGGGCGGGCCTCCAGCCGGGGCAGGCGCTGACCGCCGCCGTCCGGGAGTCGGCGGACGGCCGGGGCGGCCCCGGCCCGGCGGACGCGGCGTTGCTGGCCGCCGCCGCGTTCGGGGGCGACGTACCGGCGGCCCTGCGGCAGGCGGCGGCCGAGCCCGGTGCGGCGGGGCTCGCGGGCCTGGCCGCCTGCTGGCGGGTGTCGGTGGACGGCGGTGCCGGTCTGGCGGCCGGCCTGGACCGGCTGGAGCGGGCGTTGCGCGCCGAGCGGGACCAGCGGGAGTCGCTGCGCGCCCAGTTGGCGGGGGCCCGGTCCACCGCGGCGGTGCTGGCGCTGCTGCCCGTGGTGGCGCTGCTGATCGGCACGGCGCTCGGAGCCGGACCGCTGAAGGTCCTGTTCCACACCCCGCTCGGCCTGGGCTGCCTGGCCGCCGGCCTGCTGCTGGAGGGCCTCGGGGTCGCGTGGGCCCTGCGGATCGTGCGGACGGGGGAACGGTCGTGAGCGGCGCGCCGGCCCTGCAGCCGGCCGTGGCCCTCCTCGCGGCCCTGTGGGCGGTGTCCGCGGTGGTCGCCGGGTGCCGGGAACGCGCGTCCCGGCACCGGCCGGACCGGCTGCTGCCCGGTGCATCGCCGCCCGTGCGCAGGATCCGTCCCGTGGCCGGATGGCCGGCCCGGGCGCGGTCGTGGCGGCTGCCGCTCGGCGCGGCCGTGCTCGGCTGGGTGCTGGCGGACGGGGTGCTCGGTGCGCTGGTGGGCGGGGCGGCCGGGGTGCTGTGGACGCGGCGGCGGAGCGCCACCGCGCCGCGCGAGCAGGTCGACGTCGGCCGGGTGGCCCGTCAGCTTCCGCTGGCCGCCGACCTGTTGGCGGCCTGCCTGGCGGCGGGAGCGGGGCCGCGGGAAGCCGCCGAAGTCGTCGGCGAGTCGCTCGGCGGACCGGTGGGCGAGCGGCTGGCCAGGGCCGGAGCGGAGATCCGGCTCGGCGGTGAACCGGCCGAGGCGTGGGCCCGGCTCGCGGAGATACCGGGAGCCCGGCCACTGGCCTCCTGCCTGGAGCGGGCGGCCAGGACCGGCGCCCCCGCCGCCGAGCCGGTGGCCCGGCTGGCTGCGGGCCTGCGCGAGGAACGCGCCCGGGCGGCCGCGACCCGGGCCCAGCGGGCCGCCGTACTGATCACCGCCCCGGTCGGGCTGTGCTTCCTGCCCGCATTCCTGGCGGTCGGGGTGGCACCGGTGGTGATCGGCCTGGCCTCCGGACTCCTCTCCGGGCGGTGAGGGGGCGGCTCGGCGGCGGGGGCGGCCGCACGGCTGCCGGGTGGCTGACGACCGAGCACCGACCACTGAGCACCGACCACTGACGACCGATGACCGATGACCGACGACGACATGCGACTGACCTGGGAGGACCCTGTCATGAAGAAGATCACCGAAGTGGGCCTGGCCGTGAAGACCCTTGTGGCGAAGGACTGGGGGCGGGCCGGGGCGCGTACCTGGCTCGTGAGGCGGCTGAGGGCGGCCAGGCGGGCCGGACGGCGCGATGCCGGGATGTCGACCTCGGAGTACGCGATGGGGACCATCGCGGCGTGTGCCTTCGCCGCGGTGCTCTACAAGATCGTCACCAGCGAGGCGGTGTCCGGCGCCCTCCAGTCGACGATCGGTAGGGCGCTCGATGCGCCGTTCTGACCGGGGCTACGTGACCGCCGAGGCGGCCCTGGTACTGCCGGCGCTGGTGGTGTTCGCGACCCTGCTGGTCTGGGCGCTGATGGCGGCGGCCGGGCAGATCCGGTGCGTGGACGCCGCGCGGGCCGGGGCCCGCGCGGCAGCCCGGTCCGAGCCGCCCGACCGGGCCGCGGCCATCGCCCGCGAGGCGGCCCCGGCGGGCGCCCGGATCTCCGTGCAGCGGGAGGGGGACCTCTGGCGGGTCCGTGTGGAGGCCCCCGCTCCCGGGCCGGCCGCCCTGCGGGTCCGGCTGGGCGCCCGGGCGGCGGCCCTCGCCGAGGACGCGGTGGGGGCGGCGCCGTGACCCGGGGGAGCGAGGGAGAGTGGGGCTCCGCCACGGTGTGGGCGGTGCTGGTGGCCTGCATGCTGTGCGCCGTGTTCGGCGGCGTGCTGACGCTTGGTCAGGTAGTGACGGCCCGTCATCGGGCTGCGGCGGCAGCCGATCTGGCGGCCCTCGCGGCGGCCGCCCGCTGGCAGCTGGGCGAGCAGGCGGCCTGCCGCGCCGCGGACAAGGTCGCCCGTGCGGCGTCGGCTTCCCTGGCCCGCTGCGCGGTGACGGGAGAGATCGCCGACGTCACGGCCCGTTCCCCGGCGGGCCCGTTCACGCCGGAGATCCGCTCCCGAGCGGGTCCTCAGGAGGCGCTGAACCCTCCGGAGCCCCAGGAGCCGGATCTTCCGGAGCGGCGGAGAGGAGGCGGGTGAGAAGGCGGACGGCGCCTCGCTTGTGGAGCGGGTCGTTGCCGTTGCCGCACTTGGGGGACTGGATGCAGGACGGGCAGCCGGCCTCGCACTCGCAGGACGCGATCGCGTCCCGGGTCGCGGTCAGCCAGGCGCGGGCCGTGTGGAAGGCGCGCTCGGCGAAGCCGGCACCGCCCGGATGGCCGTCGTAAACGAAGACCGTCGGAAGGAGGGTGTCCGGGTGGAGCGGCACGGAGACGCCGCCGATGTCCCAGCGGTCGCAGGTGGCGAAGAGGGGGAGGAGTCCGATGGAGGCGTGTTCCGCGGCGTGCAGGGCACCGCCGAGGATCTCCGGGTTGATCCGGGCGGCGTCGAGCTGGTCTTCGGTGACCGTCCACCACACGGCCCGGGTCCGCAGGGTGCGGGGCGGCAGGTCGAGTTTGGCCTCGCCCAGCACCTCGCCGGTGATCAGTTTGCGCCGCAGGTAGGAGACGACCTGGTTGGTCACCTCCACCGAGCCGTAGCAGAGCCGGGCATCGCCCCAGGCGACCTCCCGTTCGGTCTCCAGGACGGCGATCGAGGTGGTGTCGCGGGCCGTGGTGGAGAACGGCGGGTCGGCCTGCTCGACCAGGGCGACCGAGTCCTCCAGGTCGAGGTGCTTGACCAGGTAGGTCCGGCCCTGGTGGAGGTGGACGGCGCCGTCGTGGACGGCGGTGTGCGAGGCGGACTCGTCCACCGTGCCCAGCAGCCGTCCGGTGCCGGCCTCCACGATCTGCACCGGGCGGCCGCCGCCGCCCCGGATGTCGGTCAGGTCCGACGCCCGCTCCCGGCGGGTCCAGTGCCAGGCCGTGGCCCGCCGCCGGAGCAGCTTCGCCGACTCCAGCTGCGGCAGCAGACCGGCCGCCGCCGGTCCGAACAGCTCCAGGTCCGTGTCGGTGAGGGGCAGCTCGGACGCGGCCGCGCACAGGTGCGGGGCGAGCACGTACGGGTTGTCGGGGTCGAGCACGGTGGCCTCGACCGGCTGCCGGAACAGGGCCTCCGGGTGGTGCACCAGATACGTGTCCAGCGGGTCGTCGCGGGCCACCAGGACGGCCAGGGCGCCCTGGCCGGAGCGGCCCGCCCGGCCTGCCTGCTGCCACAGGGAGGCCCGGGTGCCCGGATAGCCGGCGATCAGTACGGCGTCCAGGCCGGACACGTCCACGCCGAGTTCCAGGGCGGTGGTCGCGGCCAGGCCCAGCAGCTCGCCCGAGTGCAGGGCCCGCTCCAGGGCCCGGCGCTCCTCGGGCAGGTAGCCGCCGCGGTAGGCGGCGATCCGGCCGGGCAGGGAGCGGTCCACGGCGGCCAGCCGCTCCTGGGTGATCAGGGCGATCAGCTCCGCCCCGCGGCGGGAGCGGACGAAGGCGACCGTGCGGACCCCCTGCACGGCCAGGTCGGAGAGGAGGTCGGCGGTCTCGGCGGTGGCGGTGCGGCGGACCGGCGCGCCCTTCTCGCCGTGCAGCTCGGTGAGCGGCGGCTCCCACAGGGCGAAGACCACCTCGCCGCGGGGCGAGGCGTCGTCGGTGACCTCCGTGACCGGTAGGCCGGTCAGCCGGCCGGCGGCCACCGCGGGGGCGCTCGCCGTGGCCGAGGCCAGGAGGAAGACGGGGTCGGCGCCGTAGCGGGCGCAGAGGCGGCGCAGCCGGCGCAGCACCTGCGCGACGTGCGAGCCGAAGACCCCGCGGTAGGTGTGGCACTCGTCGATCACCACGTAGCGCAGCGAGCGCAGGAAGGAGGACCAGCGGGGGTGGGCGGGGAGTATCCCGCGGTGCAGCATGTCGGGGTTGGTGAGCACGTAGTTCGCGTACTGGCGGACCCACTCGCGTTCCTCGACCGGGGTGTCGCCGTCGTACACGGCGGGCCGGACGGCCTTGCCCAGCGGGGCGGCGAGCTCCCGGACCGCGCGGCGCTGGTCGGCGGCGAGGGCCTTGGTGGGGGCCAGGTAGAGGGCGGTGGCGCCACGGCCGTTCGGGGCCTCGGCGCCCTCGGCCAGGGCCGACAGGACCGGCGCCAGATAGGCCAGCGACTTGCCGGAGGCGGTGCCCGTGGCCACCACCACGGACGCACCGTCCAGGGCCAGCTCGGCGGCTTCGGCCTGGTGCGCCCACGGGTGCTCGATGCCCGCCTTGGCGATGGCCGCTACGACATCCGTTCGGATGCGATCCGGCCAGACGGCATGGCGGCCCGCCCGAGGGGGCAAATGCTCCGTATGGGTGATGCGTGCAGCACGGTTCGGCCCCCGTGACAGGCGGTCCAGGACCGTGCCGGGGGAGGGTCGCGAGTCCTCGGCCGCCGTGGGCGGACCGGGGGGTTCAATGCCGGCCATCGCCACCGAGTGTGTCACTGGCGTGCAGGACAATGGACCGAAGGCGTCGTGCGCGCCTGCCGGTAAGTGATTGAATGCCATCGCGGCTGCCAATCCGTCCCCTACCTTCGGATGGGGAGGCCCCTGGGGGGCGCCGCTCGATAGCAAGGTGCTGGAGGATCCGTGGACCTGTCCCTGTCGACTCGCACTGTCGGCGACCGCACGGTCGTCGAGGTCGGTGGCGAGATTGATGTGTATACCGCGCCCAAGCTGCGCGAGCAGTTGGTCGAGTTGGTGAACGACGGCAGCTACCACCTGGTGGTGGACATGGAGCGGGTGGACTTCCTCGACTCCACCGGCCTCGGCGTGCTCGTGGGTGGTCTCAAGCGCGTCCGCGCGCACGAGGGCTCCCTGCGCCTGGTCTGCAACCAGGAGCGCATTCTCAAGATCTTCCGCATCACCGGCCTGACCAAGGTGTTCCCGATCCACACCACGGTCGAAGAAGCCGTCAGCGCCACCGACTGACGGCCCCGGAGTAGCCGGAGCAGCAAGAGAGCGGGGCGCCGGGCCGGCCAGGCCCGGGCCCCTGCCGAGCACGCCCGAACGTCCGAGGGGGAGCCCATGGCCACCGTTGAACTCCGTTTCAGCGCCCAGCCCGAACACGTCCGGACGGCCCGCCTGGTGGCGGCTGCCGTGGCGCGCCGGGCCGGGGTGGAGGAAGCCCTGCTCGACGAGGTCCGGCTCGCCGTCGGCGAGGCCTGTTCCCGCGCCGTGGGCCTGCACCGCGGCAACGCGGTCACCGCGCCGGTGCGCGTGGTGCTCACCGACGAGGAGAAGGTCTTCTCCATCGAGGTCGGCGACGAGGCCCCCGGCGGCCCCGCGGGCCCGGCGGGCACCGGCCCGGCCGGTGACTCGGACGCCGCCGAGGACGACATGGGCCTCGCGGTGATCAGCGGCCTGGTCGACGACTACGAGGTCACCAGCGGCGAAGCCGGTGGTGTGATCCGCATGAGCTGGCCGGTGGCCGGCGCGCCCGGGCTTCCGTAGCCGCCGCACCGCCTCCGCCCCGCTCGCGGCGGCCGGGCCCACCGAGGCCGGCCGTCGCTTCCGCATGTCCGCGCCCGTCCGCCTGCTGCGCCGCCCGGACCGCCCCCGGACCGCCCCCGGACCGGCCCTCGGCCGGCTCTGGCCGGGTCCCGTCGTCCTCCGTCACGCCCCCGAGGCCGCGTATCCGGGCCGCGGTACCGGCCGGAACAACTTCGATGTGACCGGCGCGCATTGAGATCGTTTGACCCGGCGAGATCCTTTCCGGTGATTGCCCCCGGTCCTACATTCCGATCTTATCCGGGATCCCCGAGGCCCCGTTGAGCAGGGCCTCTTTTCATTTACCTAGATCATTGATCAACCGTCAATGCTTTTGCCCCATTACCCCCTTCGAGGGTAATGGCGTGACGCGATCAATTGCTGAGGAGCGAGAGCGCGCCAATTCCGTTTCCCGCGCACTGTTTTGATCGGGAACTGCTCCCTACAATCCGTCCACATCTTGAGCTCATCACGTCAAGGAGGACGAATGACGGGGCTCTTCACCCCTCTTGAGCAAGCCCACGCTGCCGGGCTTGCAGGCGCAGTACTCACCGATGACAACCGGCTCATCGTGATCGTGATTGCTGCCGTGGCCGTGGCCGCCCTCGTCGTCGCGCAGATCCTGGTCCGCCAGGTGCTCGCCGCCGACGAGGGCACCGACAGCATGAAGAAGATCGCAGCCGCCGTGCAGGAAGGAGCAAATGCCTATCTGGGACGACAGTTGCGCACGCTCGGCGTATTCGCCGTCGTCGTGTTCTTCCTGCTGTTCATGCTGCCGGCCGACAACTGGTCCCAGCGGGCCGGGCGTTCCGCCTTCTTCCTGGTCGGCGCGCTGTTCTCCGCCGCCACCGGATACATCGGCATGCGGCTGGCCGTACGGGCGAATGTCCGCGTGGCCGCGGCGGCCCGCGAGGCGACTCCCGCCGAAGGAGAACCCGCAAAGGACCTGACCGAGGTCTCCCACAAGGCAATGAAGATCGCTTTCCGCACCGGCGGTGTGGTGGGCATGTTCACGGTCGGCCTCGGCCTGCTCGGCGCGTCCTGCGTGGTCCTCGTCTACGCCGCGGACGCCCCCAAGGTCCTGGAGGGCTTCGGCCTGGGCGCCGCACTCATCGCGATGTTCATGCGTGTCGGCGGCGGCATCTTCACCAAGGCCGCCGACGTCGGCGCCGACCTGGTCGGCAAGGTCGAACAGGGCATTCCGGAGGACGACCCGCGCAATGCCGCGACCATCGCCGACAACGTGGGCGACAACGTCGGCGACTGCGCGGGCATGGCCGCTGACCTCTTCGAGTCCTACGCCGTCACCCTCGTCGCCGCCCTCATCCTCGGCAAGGCCGCGTTCGGCGACCTGGGGCTCGCGTTCCCGCTGATCGTGCCCGCCATCGGCGTGGTCACCGCGATGATCGGCATCTTCGCGGTCTCCCCCCGCCGGACCGACCGCAGCGGCATGACCGCCATCAACCGCGGCTTCTTCATCTCCGCCGTGATCTCCCTGGTCCTGGTCGCGATCGCCGTCTACGCCTACCTGCCGGCCTCGTACGCGGACCTCAAGGGCGTCACCGAGGCCGCCATCACCGGCCACGAGGGCGACCCGCGGGTCTTCGCCCTCGTCGCCGTGGCCATCGGCATCGTGCTCGCCGCCCTCATCCAGCAGCTCACCGGCTACTTCACCGAGACCAACCGCCGTCCCGTCCGGGACATCGGCAAGTCCTCGCTGACCGGGCCCGCGACCGTGGTCCTCGCCGGCATCTCCGTCGGACTGGAGTCCGCCGTCTACACGGCGCTGCTGATCGGCCTCGGCGTGTACGGGGCGTTCCTGCTCGGCGGCACCTCGATCATGCTCGCGCTGTTCGCCGTCGCGCTGGCCGGCACCGGCCTGCTCACCACCGTCGGCGTCATCGTCGCCATGGACACCTTCGGACCGGTCTCCGACAACGCCCAGGGCATCGCCGAGATGTCCGGCGACGTCGAGGGCGAGGGCGCCCGGGTGCTCACCGACCTCGACGCGGTCGGCAACACCACCAAGGCCATCACCAAGGGCATCGCCATCGCCACCGCCGTGCTGGCCGCCGCCGCGCTCTTCGGCTCGTACAGCGACGCGATCGCCGGAGCCGTCAAGGACGTCGGGGTCAAGACCGGCGACATGGCCCTCAGCCTCGACATCGCGCAGCCCAACAACCTCGTCGGCCTGATCCTGGGCGCGGCCGTGGTGTTCCTCTTCTCCGGGCTCGCGATCAACGCCGTCTCCCGTTCCGCGGGCGCGGTCGTCTACGAGGTGCGCCGCCAGTTCCGCGAGCACCCCGGGATCATGGACTACAGCGAGAAGCCCGAGTACGGGCGCGTCGTGGACATCTGCACCAAGGACGCCCTGCGCGAGCTCGCCACGCCCGGACTGCTCGCCGTGATGGCCCCCATCGCGGTCGGCTTCACCCTCGGGGTCGGCGCCCTCGGCTCGTACCTCGCCGGCGCGATCGGCTGCGGCACCCTGATGGCCGTCTTCCTCGCCAACTCCGGCGGCGCCTGGGACAACGCGAAGAAGCTGGTCGAGGACGGGCACCACGGCGGCAAGGGCAGCGAGGCCCACGCCGCGACCGTCATCGGCGACACGGTCGGCGACCCGTTCAAGGACACCGCCGGCCCGGCCATCAACCCGCTGCTCAAGGTCATGAACCTGGTCGCCCTGCTCATCGCCCCCGCGGTCGTGCAGTTCAGCTACGGGGACGACGCCAGCCCGGCGGTCCGCGCGGTGGTGGCGATCACCGCCATCGCGGTCATCGTGGGTGCCGTCTACGTGTCCAAGCGGCGCGGCATCGCGGTCGGCGAGAGCAGCGAAGGGAGCGCGGAACGAGTGGCCCAGCAGGGCGATCCGGCGGTCGTTTCCTGACCCTGCGGCCCGTGCGCCCGAAAGGCGGACCGGCGGTGCGCTCGGACGCGCCGCCCGTCCGCCTTTCTGCGTACCCGACGGGCGGGCGTGTATCTTCCGGGGCCGAGAGCCTTGGAAGGGACCAATCCGGTGAACAAGAAGCTTGCGGCCGCGGTGTCCGGCGGTGCGGTACTGGTACTCGTGCTGTCCGGCTGCGGGGACGACTCGGACAAGAAGGTCAACGACTGGGCCAAGAAGGTCTGCGACCAGGTGCAGCCCCAGGTCAAGAAGATCGAGGACGCGAACACGGCGATCCAGAAGGAGACCACGGACCAGAGCAAGGCCGACGTGGTCCAGAAGACCGACTCGGCGGCCTTCCAGGCGATGTCCCAGGCCTACGCGTCGATGGGCACGGCCGTGCAGGACGCCGGCGTGCCGCCGGTCAAGGACGGCGAGAAGACCCGGTCCGACGCCGTCGCCGAACTCAACTCCATCTCCAAGTCGTACGCCACCCTGAAGACGAAGGTGGACGGCCTCGACAGCAAGGACCAGGCCAAGTTCGCGGACGGCCTCAAGGAGATCGCGGCCGAGCTCGACAAGCTCGGCAAGAGCGGCAACGAGGCGCTGACGAAGCTTCAGTCCGGCGAGCTGGGCAAGGCGATGAAGAACCAGAAGAGCTGCCAGCGCCCCGAGGCCGGCGCGTCGGCTCCCGCGCAGGGCTGACGGCTTCTGCCGGCACTTGTCCACAGGCCCGCTCCGGCCCGACCGGGCGGGCCTGTGGACAAGTCGGCCTTCGCCGGGGTGAGCCGACACAATGGGTGATGTGAGTACCACCAGCCTTCCCTCGCCCCGCCGCGCGGCCGAGCTCCGTGCCGCCCTGCTCGCCGCCGGCTTCACCGCCGACGGCATGCTCGACCTGCTCGGCGCCCCCGCCTACGCCGCGCTCGCCCGCAGCGAGACCGTGCCCGCGCTGCGCGCCACCCGCGGCGACGGCCCGCTGAGCACCCTGATCCGGCTGTTCCTGCTCCAGCGCCCGGTGCCGTACGTGCACGCCGAGGCGGCGCTGCCGGTGGCGGACGCCCTCGCCGACGGCTGGCTGCGCCGCGAGGGCGACGAGGTGCACGCCCGCGTCGACGTCCGGCCGTACGGCGGGCCCGACGGCGAGGACTGGTTCATCGTCTCCGACCTCGGCTGCGCGGTCGGCGGCGCCGGCGGCATCGGCAGCCGTGAGGAGGGCGTGGTCCTCGGGGTCGGCGGCGCTTCCACCACCCTCGCCGGGATCACCGTCCGCACCCCGGTCGGCTCCGCCCTCGACCTCGGCACCGGCTCCGGGATCCAGGCGCTGCACGCCTCGCAGCACGCGACCCGGGTCACCGCCACCGACGTCAACCCGCGGGCCCTCGACTTCACCCGGCTCACCCTCGCGCTCTCCGGCGCCCCGGAGGCCGAGCTGCTGACGGGCTCGCTGTTCGAACCCGTCGGGGAGGCCACGTACGACCTGATCGTGTCGAACCCGCCGTTCGTCATCTCGCCCGGCGCCCGGCTGACGTACCGGGACGGCGGGATGGGCGGCGACGACCTGTGCCGGACGCTGGTGCAGCAGGCCGGCGACCACCTCAACCCGGGCGGGTACGCGCAGTTCCTCGCCAACTGGCAGCACGTGGAAGGGGAGGACTGGAAGGACCGGCTGCGCTCGTGGGTGCCGCGCGGCTGCGACGCGTGGATCGTGCAGCGCGAGGTCCAGGACGTCACCCAGTACGCGGAGCTGTGGCTGCGCGACGCCGGGGACCACCGCACCGCGCCCGAGGAGTACGCCCGCCGGTACGAGGACTGGCTGGAGGAGTTCGAGGAGCAGCGCACCAAGGCGGTCGGATTCGGCTGGATCACGCTCCGGAAGTCGGGGGCCGAGTACCCGTCGATCGTGGTGGAGGAGTGGCCGCACCCGGTGGAGCAGCCGCTCGGCGACACCGTGCGCGCACACTTCGAGCGCCAGGACTACCTGCGCGGGCACGACGACGCGGCGCTGCTGGCCGGCCACTTCAGGATGGTGGCCGAAGTCGTCCAGGAGCAGGTCGGCGTGCCGGGTGCCGAGGACCCGGAGCACGTGGTGCTGCGCCAGCACCGCGGGATGCGCCGGGCCACCAAGGTGGACACGGTCGGCGCGGGCTTCGCCGGGGTGTGCGACGGCTCGCTGAGCGCGGGCCGGATCCTCGACGCGATCGCCTCGCTGGTGGAGGAGGACCCTGTGGTGCTGCGCGACCGGACCCCCGAGGCGATCCGGCTGCTGGTCGACCAGGGGTTCCTGGAGCCGGTGGATCCGGCGCGGGTGCGGGCAGGGGAGTGAGCCGAGCGGGGCGGGCGCTTCCGGCTCCCGCCCCGGTCCCTCCCCGACGCGGGCCCGCTCCCGGCTCCGGCTCCGGCTCCGGCTTCGGCTCCGGCCCGGACCGGCCCGGACCGGCCCGGACCGCCCGGCTTCGTCCCGGCTCTCCTGAGGGTCCTGCCGGTCCCGCCGCCCCTCCCGGCCGCGGTCCGTCCGCCATGTCCCGGTCCGCCGGGTTCACCCGGGGTGAGTTCACCTGGGGTTCGCGTGGATTTCGGCCTTCCGTGCAGGGGTGCGTGCCACGCTCGCGGCGGGAGTTCCCGGCGGGCGCCGGGAGGAGGGGGCGTGGCATGGAGAGCGGACCCGCCTGGTTCGCCGGGCTGACGTTCGTGCTGTTCGGCGTGGCCCTGCTGGCCTGGACGGCGGCCCGGGCGGTGCGCCGGGCGCCGGTCGCCGACGGAGTGGGGCAGGCGGTTGCCGTACCGCTGTCGCTGCTGGCCGGAGCGGTGTCGCTGGCCCTCGGGGTGTGGTGTTTCACCCGGTTGTGACACACCCGGCACCACCCGCCCGCCGTCCGGCGCCGGAGCTCCGGTGAAGGCCCGGTGGAGCCCGGGTGGAGGCGGCGCAAAGGGATCGCGGACGGCTGGGGAACGCCTCGGTCCGGTGCCGACGGCGGTATCCGGGCGGCAGGAATGGCACTAGTCGGGTTACCGTTCGAGTGGCCGTTGCGGGCTTCCGCCGTTTGACACGGGGGCGGGTTGTACCGTCACACTCCGCAGCGTCGCCGTACTGCGACCGAGTGCCGACCGGAGAGAAGAGCCAAGTTGTCCCCGACTAGCGAGACCGCAAAGGGCGGCCGCCGACTCGTCATCGTCGAGTCTCCTGCCAAGGCGAAGACGATCAAGGGCTACCTCGGGCCGGGGTACGTCGTCGAGGCGAGCGTCGGGCACATCCGCGACCTCCCGAACGGCGCCGCCGAGGTGCCCGAGAAGTACACCGGCGAGGTGCGCCGCCTCGGCGTCGACGTCGAGCACGACTTCCAGCCGATCTACGTCGTCAACGCCGACAAGAAGGCACAGGTCAGGAAGCTCAAGGAGCTGCTGGCCGAGTCCGACGAACTCTTCCTCGCCACCGATGAGGACCGCGAGGGCGAAGCCATCGCGTGGCACCTCCAGGAAGTCCTCAAGCCCAAGGTCCCCGTCCACCGGATGGTCTTCCACGAGATCACCAAGGACGCGATCCGCGACGCCGTCGCCAACCCGCGCGAGCTGAACCAGCGCATGGTCGACGCCCAGGAGACCCGCCGCATCCTCGACCGCCTCTACGGCTACGAGGTCTCGCCGGTCCTGTGGAAGAAGGTCATGCCCCGGCTGTCCGCCGGCCGTGTGCAGTCCGTCGCCACCCGCCTCGTCGTCGAGCGGGAGCGCGAGCGCATCGCGTTCCGTTCCGCCGAGTACTGGGACCTGACCGGCACCTTCGGCACCGGCCGCGCCGGCGACGCGTCCGACCCGTCGACGCTGGTCGCCCGCCTGAACACGGTCGACGGCCGGCGCGTCGCGCAGGGCCGCGACTTCGGCCCGAACGGGCAGCTCAAGAGCGACGTCCTGCACCTGGACGAGGCGTCCGCGCGCGCCCTGGCGGCCGCCCTCGCCGAGACCTCCTTCGCGGTCCGGTCCGTCGAGTCCAAGCCGTACCGCCGCTCGCCGTACGCGCCGTTCCGCACCACCACGCTCCAGCAGGAGGCCAGCCGCAAGCTCGGCTTCGGTGCGAAGGCGACCATGCAGGTGGCCCAGAAGCTGTACGAGAACGGCTTCATCACCTACATGCGTACGGACTCCACGATCCTGTCCGACACCGCCGTCACGGCGGCCCGGGCGCAGGTCACGCAGCTGTACGGCGCCGACTACCTGCCGGAGAAGCCGCGCGTGTACGCCGGCAAGGTCAAGAATGCGCAGGAGGCGCACGAGGCGATCCGTCCTTCGGGTGATCGTTTCCGCACGCCCGCCGAGACCGGCCTGACCGGCGACCAGTTCCGCCTGTACGAGCTGATCTGGAAGCGCACCGTCGCCTCCCAGATGAAGGACGCGACCGGCAACTCCGTCACCGTCCGGATCGGCGGCACCGCGGCCGACGGCCGCGACGCCGAGTTCACCGCCTCCGGCAAGACGATCACCTTCCACGGCTTCATGAAGGCCTACGTGGAGGGTGCCGACGACCCGAACGCCGAGCTCGACGACCGCGAGCGCCGGCTGCCGCAGGTGGCCGAGGGCGACGCGCTGACCGCCGAGGAGATCACGGCGGACGGCCACGCGACCAAGCCGCCGGCCCGCTACACCGAGGCCTCGCTGGTCAAGGAGCTCGAAGAGCGCGAGATCGGCCGTCCGTCGACGTACGCCTCGATCATCGGCACCATCCTCGACCGCGGCTACGTCTTCAAGAAGGGCACCGCGCTCGTCCCGTCCTTCCTCTCCTTCGCCGTGGTCAACCTGCTGGAGAAGCACTTCGGCCGGCTCGTCGACTACGACTTCACCGCCAAGATGGAGGACGACCTCGACCGCATCGCGCGCGGCGAGGCCCAGTCCGTGCCGTGGCTCAAGCGCTTCTACTTCGGCAGCGAGGGCGCCGGCGCAGGCACCGCGGCCGAAGCCGGCAACGGCGACGGCGACCATCTGGGCGGCCTCAAGGAGCTCGTGACCGACCTCGGCGCGATCGACGCCCGCGAGATCTCCTCGTTCCCCGTCGGCGAGGGCATCGTGCTGCGCGTCGGCCGCTACGGCCCGTACGTCGAGCGCGGCGAGAAGGACGCGGAGGGCCACCAGCGCGCCGACGTGCCCGACGACCTGGCGCCCGACGAGCTGACCGTGGCCTACGCCGAGGAGCTGTTCGCCAAGCCGAGCGGCGAGTTCGAGCTCGGCAAGGACCCGGTCAGCGGCAACGAGATCGTCGCGAAGGACGGCCGCTACGGCCCGTACGTCACGGAGATCCTCCCCGAGGGCACCCCGAAGACCGGCAAGAACGCGGTCAAGCCGCGCACCGCCTCGCTCTTCAAGACCATGTCCCTGGACACGGTCACCCTGGAGGACGCGCTCCGCCTGATGTCGCTGCCCCGCGTCGTCGGCGCGGACGCCGAGGGCCAGGAGATCACCGCGCAGAACGGCCGCTACGGCCCGTACCTGAAGAAGGGCACGGACTCGCGCTCCCTGGAGACCGAGGACCAGCTCTTCACGATCACGCTCGACGAGGCCCTGGCGATCTACGCCCAGCCGAAGGTGCGCGGCCGGGCCGCGGCCAAGCCGCCGCTGAAGGAACTGGGCACCGACCCGGTCAGCGAGCGTCCCGTCGTGGTCAAGGACGGCCGCTTCGGCCCGTACGTCACCGACGGCGAGACCAACGCGACCCTGCGCCGCGACGACGACGTCGAGACGATCACGCCGGAGCGCGGCTACGAGCTGCTGGCGGAGAAGCGGGCCAAGGGACCGGCCAAGAAGGTCGCGAAGAAGGCGCCCGCGAAGAAGGCGCCCGCGAAGAAGGCCACGGCGAAGAAGACGGCCGCCAAGACCACGGCCGCCAAGAAGACCGCCGCGGCCAAGACCACGGCTGCCAAGAAGACCACCGCCAAGAAGACGACCACGGCGAAGAAGACCACCGCCGCGGCCGCCGGGAAGACCGCCGCGGCGCCGGCGGACGAGGCGTAGCGGAGGCAGTGTGCAGGGCGGGCGGGCCCCGGGACCGGATCGGTTCCGGGGCCCGCCGCGTACCCGGGAGTACGGGCGCCCCGGCGCGCGATCGGCACCACCGGACACAGCGGATAGGCTGGGCGGATGACGCGAACCGAGCAGCCAACGGTCGTGAACCCCACCTACGACGAAGCCCTCGCCGCGGACTCACGCGAACGCGCGGTCCGCTCCCTGCTGCGCATCCCCCTGCTCCGGCGGCTGTGGAGCGCGCAGCTGGCGAGCGGGATCGGCGATGCCGTGGCCCTGCTGGTGCTGGTGCTGCTGGCGTTCGAGGCGGCCGTCGCGGAGGGCTCCTTCGGCGGCGGCTACCGGGGTGCGGCCTTCGCGGTCGCCGCCGTCTTCGGCGTCCGCATCCTCGCCACCCTGCTGTGCGGCGCCGCGCTGCTCGGCCCGCTGTCCGCCCTGACGGCGGCCGGCGGCAAGCTAGACCGGCGCTGGACGATGGTCGGCGCGGACGGCATCCGGATCGCGTTGTTCGTCGTCGCCCCGCTGTGGATCGACTGGGTGCCCGCGCACGCGCTGACCCTGCTGCTGGTCACCGGGTTCGTGTCAGGGGTCGCCGAGCGGCTGTGGACCCTCGCCAAGGAGAGCGCCGCGCCGGCCCTGCTGCCGCCCCCGCCTCCGGAGGGTGCCACCGTACGGCCGCTGCCCGACCACCTGGACGCGCTGCGGCGGCTGTCGCTGCGCACCGGGTTCCTCGCGCTGCCCGCCGCGGCCGCCGTGCTGGTGGTCTCCGGGCTCCTGGCCAAGCTGGTCGGCCTGTTCGGGGACTGGTTCTCGGCCCACCAGGCCGCCCTCGGCTCGTACGTGGCGGCCGGCCTGTTCGCGGCCTCGGTGTCCATCCTCGTCCCGCTGATACTCCCCGACGGCGAAGGCCCGCGCCCGCGGTCGCCGCTGGCCGGGCTGCGGCCGCCGGTGCAGGACGGCCGGCCCGAGAAGGGCCGCACCGGCGCCGTCCCGCTGCTCGTCCTCGCCTGCGCGTCCGTTGCCGGAGCCGTCTCCTGCGCCGTCGCGCTCACTGCCCTGCACGCCGACGACCTCGGCGGCGGGCCCGTGACCTTCGCGCTGCTCGTCCTCGCGCTCACCGGCGGCACCGCCGCCGGCATCCGCGGTGCCCAGGCCGGCAAGGCGCTGCCCGGGCTGTCCCGGCGGCGGCTGCTGGCCCTCGCCATCGGTCTGACCGGCTTCGCGCTGCTCGGCGCCGGGCTGATCGGCGACACCTCCACCGTCGTGATCCTGGCCCTGGTCGCCGGTGCCGGCGCGGGCGTCGCGGCGAACACGGGCCACGCGCTGATCGACCAGGAGACCGAGGAGTCCCGGCGGGAGGCGGTCACCGAGCACCTGCACGCCGTCGCACGCATCGCCGTGGCCATCGGCGCCGTGGCCGCGCCGCTCCTCGCCGCCGCCATCGGCCCGCACCGGCTCGCCGGCGGCGACCTCGTCTTCGCCCACGGCGGCGCCGCCTTCACCCTGATGCTGGTCGGCGCGCTGCTGCTGCCCGTCGCGGTGATCGTGCTGGCGCGCGCCGACGACCGGCAGGGCGTGCCGCTGCGGCGCGACCTCCGCGAGGCGCTGCTCGGCGGCGAGCCCGCCCAGACGCCCTCCGCCACCGGCTTCTTCATCGCCCTGGAGGGCGGCGACGGCGCCGGCAAGTCCACGCAGGTCAACGCGCTCGCCGAGTGGATCCGCAACAAGGGCCACGAGGTGGTCGTGACCCGCGAGCCGGGCGCCACCCCGGTCGGCAAGCGGCTCCGGTCGATCCTGCTCGACGTCTCCTCCGCCGGCCTGTCGAACCGCGCCGAGGCACTGCTGTACGCCGCCGACCGCGCCGAGCACGTGGACAGCGTCGTACGGCCGGCGCTGGAACGCGGTGCCGTCGTCATCTCCGACCGCTACATCGACTCCTCGGTGGCCTACCAGGGCGCCGGCCGAGACCTGTCGCCGACCGAGATCGCACGGATCTCGCGCTGGGCCACGGACGGGCTCGTCCCGAACCTGACGGTGCTGCTGGACGTCTCGCCGGAGACGGCGCGCGAGCGGTTCACCGAGGCCCCCGACCGGCTGGAGTCGGAGCCCGCCGAGTTCCACCAGCGGGTCCGGTCCGGCTTCCTGACGCTCGCCGCCGCCGACCCCGGCCGCTACCTGGTCGTCGACGCCGGCCAGGACCCGGAATCCGTCACCACGGTGGTCCGCCACCGGCTCGACCGGATCCTGCCGATGTCCGAGCAGGAGCGCGAGGCGCAGGCCGAGGCGATCCGGAAGGCCGAGGAAGAGGCCCGCCGGAAGGCCGAGGAGGAGCGGGCCCGCAAGGAGGCCGAGGAGAAGGCGAAGGCGGAGGAGGAGGCCCGGCGCAAGGCGGAGGAAGAGCGCCTGCGCGCCGAGGAGGAGGCCCGCAAGGCCCGCGAGGCGGAAGAGGCCCGGCTGCGCGCCGAGAAGGAGGCCGAGGAAGCCCGCCTCCGGGCGGAGCGGGAGGCCGAGGAGGCCCGGCTGGAGGCGGAGCGCGAGGCCGAGAGGGCCCGGCTCCGGGCGGAGGAGGAAGCCCGCCGGAAGGCCGAGGAGGAGCGCCGGCGCGCCGAAGAGGAGCGGCTGCGCGCCGCCGAGGAGCAGGCCCGGCGCGAGGCCGAGGCCAGGGCGCGCGCGGCGGAGGCCGAGCGGGTTCGTCGGCAGGCCGAGGAGGAGGCCCGGCTGCGGGCCGAGGCCGAGGAGCGCCGCCGCGAACGCCAGCGCAAGGCGGAGGAAGCCCTGGTGAAGGCGGAGGAGGCCCGCCGGCTGGCGGAGGCGGCGGCCGCCGCTGCGGCTGCGGCTTCGGTCAAGGCGGCGGGCGCCGCTGCCGGTGGCACTGCGGCCGGTGGTGCCGTGGCCGGTGCTGCTGCCGGCGCCGCGGCCGGTCCGGCTGCCGGTGGCACTGCCGCCGCGGCGAAGGTGCCGATGACGAAGGCCGCGGCCGACACCGCGCCCACCGCCAAGGTGCCCCTGGTCAAGGCCGACGAGCCGGCGAAGCGGCCCTCCTGGGCCGCCGCGGCCGACGCGGCGGCCGGCTCCGACGTACCCGCCGACGAGGCCGTGACCGTGGAGACCCCGCTGGTCGGCGCCGAGGAGATCACCCAGACGATCCCGGTCCCGGCCGTGGACCCGGGGGCCGCCGGCCCGGCGCAGACCGACCCCGCCGCCGAGACCTCCGTGCTGCCGCCCGTACGCGACGGCATCGAGGAGACGGCCGTACTGCCGCCCGTACGGGAGGCGGAGCCGCGCGGCGTCGACGAGACCGCCGTGCTGCCTCCCGTACGCACGGACGCCCCGGCGGACCGGTTCCCGCAGGGGATCTTCCGTGACGAGGCGCCGGCCGGAGCGGAGGACAGCACCCGCGAGCTGCCCCAGGTCGACGCGTCGGGCCGTCCCCTGCACCGCCCGGACTGGGCCGAGGAAACCCCGCTCGACGACTTCCCGACCCTGGCCGACGAACTCCTCGGCCCCCGCGACCGCGACGACGACGAACCGCGCGGCCGCCGCGGCGGCCGCCGGCGCTGAGCCGCCGGCCGTGGTCCGGCGCTGAGCCGGGGCCGCCCTTCCGGACCGCGGGCCGCTGGCCGCGGGACCACGGCCCGTCGGCTGTGGACGTGGCGGCCCGGTGTCCGTGGCGGGCCCCACAATGGTGGGGACGGTGTGGGACGGGTGAGAGGGGCCGGGCGGATGGCCGTGTGGGACGACCTGGTGGGTCAGGAGCGGGTGCAGGCGCAGCTCGCCGCGGCCGCGCGGGACGCGGACGCCCTGGTCACGGCGGTGGACGCCGGGCAGCCGGCGCCGGCCGCCTCCAAGATGACGCACGCCTGGCTGTTCACCGGGCCGCCCGGTTCCGGCCGGGCCACCGCGGCCCGCGCGTTCGCCGCCGCCCTCCAGTGCACCAGCCCCGACCGTGCCCTCGGCGGTGAACCCGGCTGCGGCTTCTGCGACGGCTGTCACACCACGATGGTCGGCACCCACGCCGACGTGGAGATCGTCCGCACCGACCTGCTGTCGATCGGCGTCAAGGAGACCCGCGACCTGGTCCGCCGCGCCCAGCTGTCGCCCGCCGTCGGCCGCTGGCAGGTCATCGTCCTGGAGGACGCCGACCGCCTCACCGAAGGCGCCGGCAACGTCCTGCTGAAGGCCGTGGAGGAACCCGCACCGCGCACCGTGTGGCTGCTGTGCGCGCCCTCGCTGGAAGACGTGCTGCCCACGATCCGGTCCCGCTGCCGGCACCTGACCCTGCGCACCCCCTCCGTCGCCGCCGTCGCGGACGTGCTGGTCCGCCGGGACGGCATCGAACCCGAGGCCGCCGCCGCCGCGGCCCAGGCCACCCAGGGCCACATCGACCGCGCCCGCCGCCTTGCCACCGACGAGCGGGCCCGCGACCGGCGGGCCGCCGTGCTGCGGCTGCCGATGCGCGTGGACGACGTCGGCGGCTGCCTCAAGGCCGCGCAGGAGCTCGTCGACGCCGCCGCGGAAGACGCCAAGCAGGTCGCCGAGGAGGTCGACGCCAAGGAGACCGAGGAGCTGCGGGCCGCCCTCGGCGCCGCCGCCGGCACCGGCGGCCGCATGCCCCGCGGCACGGCCGGCGTGATGAAGGAGCTGGAGGACCGGCAGAAGCGCCGCAAGACCCGCACCCAGCGCGACACCCTCGACCTCGCCCTGACCGACATCACGGGCTTCTACCGCGACGTCCTCGCCCTCCAGCTCGGCTCCGGTGTCGCCCTGGCCAACGCCGCCCAGCGCCAGGACCTCGACAGGATCGCCCGCGCCTCGACCCCCGAGCGCACCCTGCGCCGGATCGAGGCCGTCCTCGCCTGCCGCGAGGCCCTCGACCGCAACGTCGCCCCGCTGCTCGCCGTCGAGGCCATGACGATGGCGCTGCGCGCGGGCTGACGCGCCGGACGTGTCACTCGTACGGGCCTGCCGGGGCGCCGAGCGGGCCGGGCACCCGGTGCGGACGGCTAGTCTCCGGACATGGACACGAGGCGCGTGCTGCGTACCACCGGGACTGTGATCGCCGCCGCCGGACTGCTGGTCTCCGGCTGTACGTCGGGGGATTCGGGCCCGTCCGCGGCGGCCTCCTCCACGGGGCCGCAGCCCCGCTCGACCGTGGTGTCCGCCGCCCTGAAGCCGTACTACGAGCAGCGGCTGACGTGGCGGGACTGCGGTGTGGCCGGGTTCGAGTGCGCCACGATGAAGGCGCCCCTCGACTACGCGAAGGCCGGCAACGGCGAGGACATCGAGCTCGCCGTGTCCCGCAAGAAGGCCACCGGCCCCGGCAAGCGGCTCGGCTCGCTGCTGGTCAACCCGGGCGGCCCGGGAGGCTCCGCGATCGGCTACCTCCAGGCGTACGCGGGCATCGGCTACCCCGCCCCGGTACGGGCCCGGTACGACATCGTGGCCGTCGACCCGCGCGGCGTGGCGCGCAGCGCCCCCGTGGAGTGCCTCGGCGGCCCTGCGATGGACGCGTACACGCAGGTCGACCAGACTCCCGACGACGCGGCCGAGCAGGCGGCGCTGGTGAAGGCCTTCAAGGAGTTCGCGGCGGGCTGCGAGCGGCGCGCCGGCCGGGTGCTGCCGCACGTCTCGACGGTCGAGGCGGCCCGGGACATGGACCTGCTGCGGGCGGTCCTCGGCGACGAGAAGCTGACGTACGTGGGCGCCTCGTACGGCACGTTCCTGGGGGCGACGTACGCGGATCTGTTCCCGGACCGGGTGGGGCGGCTGGTGCTCGACGGGGCTATGGACCCGTCCCGGTCCGCGCTCGACCTCAACCGCGACCAGACCGCCGGCTTCGAGACCGCCTTCCGGTCCTTCGCGAAGGACTGCGCCGCCCAGACCGACTGCCCGCTCGGTACGGGCGGCCCCGACGCGGCGGCCCGGCGGCTCAAGGAGTTCTTCGCGAAGCTGGACGCCCAGCCCGTGGCCACCGGCGAGCGGCGCACCCTCGGCGAGTCCCTGGCCACCACCGGGGTGATCGCGGCGATGTACGACGAGAGCGCCTGGCCGCAGCTGCGCGAGGCGATCCGGCAGGCGATGGACGGCGACGGATCCGGGCTGCTGGCCCTCGCGGACAGCTATTACGAGCGCGAGCCGAACGGCAAGTACGCCAATCTGATGTTCGCCAACGCGGCCGTGAACTGCCTCGACCTCCCGCCGGCCTTCACCGGGCCGGACGCGGTCCAGGCCGCCCTGCCGTCCTTCGAGAAGGCCTCCCCCGTCTTCGGCCGGGGCCTCGCCTGGGCCTCCCTCAACTGCACGTACTGGCCGGTCAAGGCCACCGGCACCCCGCACCGCCTCACGGCGCAGGGCGCCGCCCCGATCGTGGTCGTCGGCACCACCCGCGACCCGGCCACCCCGTACAAGTGGGCCGAGGCCCTCGCCGGCCAGCTCGACTCGGGCGTCCTCCTCACCTACGACGGCGACGGCCACACGGCCTACGGCCGCGGCAGCACGTGCATCGACTCCGCGATCAACGACTACCTCCTGAAGGGCACCCCGCCCCCCTCCGGCAAACGCTGCTGACCCCCCTGGTCAGAGGCACCCCGAATAACCCTGTAGACTGAGCGCCGCTGCTGATGCGAACCTCCTCGGAGGCCGATTCCGCAGCTTGCCGCCTTAGCTCAGTTGGCCAGAGCAACGCACTCGTAATGCGTAGGTCTCGGGTTCGAATCCCGAAGGCGGCTCCATGTCTGACCAGCGGTTTCCTTCGGGAAGCCGCTGTTCTACTTTGTGGGCAGTTGCAGTTCCCGTTGCGATAGAACGGATGTTCAACCCCACAGGGCATCCCCCATCCGCTTCGCCGCGTCGTTGGCGAGCGCCGAGCCAACGTGCGTGTACCGCTGCGTCATCCGCATGGACGAGTGGCCGAGGATCTCCATCACGACCCGGGGGCTGACCCCGGACTCGATCAGCAGCGTGCCGGCCGTGTGGCGGCCGTCGTGCACGCGGGCGTCCCTGATGCCTGCGGCCTGGAGGATGTCCTTCCACTCCTCCCAGTCCATCCGGGGGTCGATCGGCCTGCCGTTCTCCTGGCAGAACACGAGGTCGTGCTCCTCCCAGAGTTGGCCGGCGGCCAGACGCTCCTGAAGCTGCTCCTTGCGGTGCGCGCGCAGGATCGGCACCAGCGGCGGCGGGATGGGGGCCAGCCGCTTGTTCTTGCCCTTGGGCTCCCGGAACACGAGGCCGCCGCCCGTACGCTGCGGGCACACCTTGGCGTGCGCCTTGCACCCCTTCGGGCAGGGCCGGGGGCACCCGTTCTTGAGCCTCGCGTGCTGCTTGCAGGTGGACTTGCAGCCCTTGCGGTGATGGGCGGCACCGCAGGCGTGGGCGTCTTCGCAGCCGTGCTGCCACGTGAGCCGCTGGAGCTGCCACCAGACCTTCATGACACCGCGGTCGAGGTCCACGTACTTCCAGCGCAGCCCGAGGGCCTCGCCCTGGCGGAGCCCCTCTGCCAGGGCCACCGACCAGCGCGCACCGTTCCGCCGCTGGCTCGCTTCGGTGAGAACGGCCTTCGCCTCGGCCTGGCTCAGCGGGTCGATCTCGACCTCCGCCGCGGACGGCGGCTCAACGAGGGTGGCCACGTTGCGGTGAATCATGTCCCGCTGCATGGCGACCTTCAGCGCGCGGGCGATGATCCGGTGCGCCTTCAGCACGGTCCCGGACGAGAGGTCCCGGCGGAGCATGTCCAGGTACATGGCGTCCAGGTGCTCCGGGGCGAGCTTGTCCACGCGGTGCTTGCCGATCCCCGGGAACAGGTACAGGCGGCACTTCGACCGGTAGTCGTCCAGCGTGCGCGGCGCCATCGTCCCGTCGGCCACCTTCCGGGCGCACGCCGTGTCCATCCACGTGGTGAGCCACTGCTCAACCGTCGGCGGCCGGCCTGCCTTTCGGGTCTTGCCGGTGTCGCGGAGCTTCTCCAGCTCCTTCACCTTGGCGCGGACGCCGGCCTCGTCGGGCCCTTGGCGGTGCCGCCGGTCCGGGGCGCCGTTCGGCTTCACGCCGACCGTGACCCAGCCGTGCCACTTCCCGTCCGCCTCGGAGTAGTACACCGAGGACTCGCCGTTGCTCCGCCGGCCGCTCACCCGGCGCGTCCGGGGCGTCCGGGCGGAAGGAACTGGCGCTGCCGGGCGTTGGAGATCCAGCGCCTCACGGTCGCAACGGGCGTGTTCGTCTCGTCCGCGATCACGGTAGCCGGGGCGTTGTGGCCCGTGGCCACCAGCCACTTGTAGGTACGGGCGAGATCGCGGAGGAAGTCGTCCGTGATGCGGCCAGCCGGGCGGGAAAGCCGCGGCGGTCGCTCGCCAGCGCCCTGCGGGCCGCCGCTGAGCATGATCATATTGCCGGGTACGACCACGTCCTTCGGGTCGTCGGCCCCTCGGAGTTCCTCGGCGCTACCGAAGTGCCGCTCCAGTTGCTCCACGCTGACGGGCTCTTCGTGGGGGGCTCGCAAGAGCACTTCGAGGTACGGGTTGCTTTCGCCCATCGCGTCCCACATCTGGCCCAAGACGCCCTCGCCGTTCACGGCCTCCTCCACGGCCTGAAAGGGGACGTATCGCCACACGTGGGTGCTGATAGGGGATGGGCTGTCCATGACCACGGTGTGCACGTTGAGACGCTGCTGAGGGCCGGCGCCGGAGCCGCGGAGCCGCATGTAGACGGTGGTGCTGTCCGTCAGCGCCTTCACGCGAACCCAGCCGCCGGGAGCGCACACGGCGCGCCAGTCGGTCAGTTCCTTCATGGGCCCAGCATCCCAAGTGCACAACCAATGCGCAACCTCTCCGAATAGCCTGGACACCCTTGCATGACCGATGGTGACCCCTGTAGCGTGAAGTGAGCAGCCTGGCTGATTGGTCATCCAGGTGTGTCACTGGAGCGCTGATGTCTCAGATCCTCTACAAGCCCGAAGAGGCGGTATCGCTGCTTCGGATGGGGCTCACCACGGTCAAGGCGAAGATCGCCACGGGTGAGCTGCGCAGCATCAAGATCGGCCGTTCGCGCCGGATTCCGGCGGAGGCCCTGCACGAATTCGTGCGCCGCCTCGACATCGAGCAGAACGGCGACGGCGCCGGGGTTGCAGCCCCGGCGCCGTCCGAGAACACCTCTGCCACGTCCTGAAACGCCAACGGCCGGGGTTGCAGCCCCGGCCATGGATGGAGTCCTCATGACCCACGTTACCGCCGTGCTCCCCGTCCTCGCGAGCACGGAACTCGACATCTTCGACGCCGACCAGCGGCGCCGGATCCCCGCCAGCGAGGCCATCGCCCGCATGACGCCGGTCCCCGTCTCGGCGACGGAGCATGCGTTCGCGGCTGACGCCGTGGAGCGCATCGCCCGCCGCGCCGACGCCCTCGCCGCCACCAGCACGCCGCCGATCACCCCGCGCGCCGCCCGAGTCCTCGAAGGCATCGAGAAGGCCAAGGAGGGCCAGCCGCAGAACTACCGGTCCTTCCTCGACCTCGTCGCCATCGAGATCCGGCAGGCCGGCGACTCCGAGGCCGTCCTCGCGCGGGTCCTGGAGATCATCACCACCGCGCGCGCCAAGGACGAGCCCGCCCCGGCCCCCTGCCCGGTCCACGCGTGGTGCACCGAGACCGGTGACCACGTCGAGCACACCGGCGCCACCCTCGAAGCCGCCTGCACGGACGGGTACGGGGAGGCGGTCCTCCCCGCGGTCCTCCTCGACTGGGGCACCAAGGGCGTCACCGTGGGGCTCCTCGACCTCGACCTCAGCCCGGCCGAGGCCCGGGTGAAGGTCGCCGAGCTGCGCGCCCACCTCGACCGCGTCGAGGCCCTCATCGACACCGCCGAGAAGTCGGCCCGGTGACCAGCACCGCCGGAGACCGCCCTCGCCTGGCTGACGCCGGGCGAGGGCGCCCCCTCCGCGCCGTACCGGATCAGGCGACGCCCGGACAGATCACGGGGCTCCGCGCCGGGGCTCAGATCGCCGCCCTTCGCGTGACCGCCTGGCCGTCGTACGGGTCCGCCGCCTGGCTCCAGCTGCCGCCGGAGGACCCGCGCACGTACGCGGCCACCTTGGAGGCCGCCGAGCAGTACCGGCGCCAGGACGCTGACCCCGACCTCCCGCCGGCCGAGTTCTGCGCCGAGGTCTACGGCGACGCACGGGCCCTGGCGGCCCGCCTGCTCGCCGCCACCCGCCGCGTACGGACCGCACAGGAGATCCGGGACGCCCGCGCCCGGCCGCGGCCCGCCCACGTGCTCAAGGCCACCCCCGGGTGGCCCCCGATCGCAGTGCCGGGCCAGCCCGGCCGCTTCCTCGTACATGGCCAGGAGAAGTCCGCGTGACCACCACGTACGACCCCACGGGCCTGCCGCCGGAGCACATCCGCGCGGCAGGCCTCGCGGGCGTTCCCCAGCAGGTACCCGACGTCCCTCCCCTGTGGCTCCCCGACGACGGCCCGCAGGCCTCGGAGACGGAGCCGCGTGCGCTGCTCCTGACACCCGCCTCCCGCGTCAAGATCCGGCCGGTTCGCTGGCTCTGGGACACGACACCCGAGGGCGCTCCGCCGACCTCGCACGGGCGTGTGCCCATGTACTCGCTCGTCATCGCTGCGGGCGGGCCAGGGCTGGGCAAGTCCCAGTTCGCCGTCTGGATCACTGCCCGGATCACCCGCGGCGAACTCCCCGGCGAGTTGTACGGCAAGCCCCGCCCCGTGATCTACGCCGCCGCCGAGGACTCGTGGACGTACACGATCGCTCCCCGGCTCGTCGCGGCCGGCGCGGACATGGACATGGTCTTCTACGTCAAGGTGCAAGACGACGAGCGGCCCAACGCCCGCCTGACCCTGCCCATCGACACGTCGCTCCTCGCCCGCGAGGCCGAGCGGCACAGCGTTGCGCTCCTCGTCATGGACCCGCTGCTCTCGTACATCGACAAGGGTGTCAACGACTACCGGGCCGCCGAGGTCCGTCAGGCGCTGGAGCCGCTGGTCGAGGCCGCAGATCGACACCACTTCACGATCCTCGGCCTGGCCCACTTCACCAAGTCCGGTGCCGCAGACCCGCTCTCCCGGGTGGCTGGCTCCGGGGCGTTCGGCCAGCTGATCCGCGCGCTGATCGCCTTCGCCCGGGAGGACACCGACGACGGCGACCAGCGGTACGTCATGTCGCTGGAGAAGAACAACTTGGGCCGCCTCGGGCTCCCCTCCCACCTGTACACGATCCAGCCGATCACCGTGGACACCGAGGAAGGCCCCTCGTACGTCTCGCGGTTCGTCCTCGGCCCCGAGACCAACACGTCCGTCCGCGACGTCATGCGCGACGAGACCGCTCCCGGCGGAGTCGACCGGGCCGAACGCAGCGAGGCCGTTGAGTGGCTGGAGGACTACCTCACCCAAGGGAACCGCTGCGGCGAGGCCCTACCGAAGGAGATCCAGGCAGCGGCCCGGGTCGCCGGCATCTCTCAGAACGCACTGCGCGACGCGAAACAGAAGCTGCACGTGAAGAGCGTGAAGCCCAAGGGCGTCATGAACGCCGCGTGGCTGTGGCAGTTGCCCGGCTACGCGCCCGAGGACGACGCCCCGAGCACGGACTGACCGTTACCCCCACACGAGCGCCGCGCCTTCCTCATCTTCCTCTTGACCTGCATATATACCCTCCCCCCTTCCCCCCTCCTTCCCCTCATCTTCAGAGGAAGGCAACACCTTCGAAGATGAGGAAGGCGCGGGCAAGGCGCGGAGAAGGGGGCGTACCGAACCCCCAGGTCAGACCGAAGGTGCGGAAGGCGTGGTCCCCAGAAGGAGAGACCAATGCAGCCCCGCCACTCCACTCTCGTCGCCGGCCCCACCGGACTCATAGCCCGCCTCATCGCCGAGTACCAGTGCGGCCACTGCACGAGCGCCACCGAAGCGTGGACCGACCACCACGGAAACCCCCACCTGAACATCCACCACGACGACGGATGCCCCGTCCTCACCGGCACCCTCAGCGCCGTCCCCGACATCGCCCGCGCCGCACACCCCCACTGACCGTCCGTCCGCGGCGGCCCGTGTCTCGCGCGCGCACGCGAGGCCCCGGCCTCGGGCGGATATCCGGTTCCCCGACCCTCGCGCACAACGCGCGCGTACATGTACGACGAAAGGCCAACCCCATGCCCGACACCCCCGACACCAAGGCCCCGTACCCCGGCCGGCCCGAGCTGGACGCAGCGAACGCCCGCTTCCGCCGCGCGGTCACCCGTCTCCAGAAGGAGGCGTTCCGGCATGACCCCGACCTTGTGCCGTCGCTCACCGCGATCGTGTCGGAGGCCGCGGAGCATCTGCTTCGTCTCGCTGGCGACGCTGAGGCCGCCGAGGCCAGCAGCGCCCGCAACCGCAAGCAGTTGGCCGAGGCCGCGGCGAAGATGCGGCGCACGCTGGCTCCGGCCGCCCGGCGGGGTGACCCGCGGGCCTTGCGGATGCTGGCCCAGCTCGACCGGCAGAAGTCGCCGCAGTGACCAGGCACGGTGTGGTGGTGCCTCCTGGGCTCGCCTCGACCACATTCGCTGCGCTGGCGCTGTACTTGGCGGACCGTACGCGGGCGAACGGGGGTGCACTGACCCCCGCGGCCCGGACCCTGCTGCGGGCCCTTCACGCAGCCGCGCAGGACCCCGGTACCGCATCCGGAACCGCCCCCGAGGAACCGACCACAGTGGCAGGTGAGAGGCACGGGCACCTCCTGGGTGTGGCAGAGGCGGCCTCGCTGCTGGGGTGCACCCCCACGTACGTACGCCGCCTCTGCCGCACCGGAGCCCTCCCGGCCCAACGGATCACCGGAGGGTGGGTCATCGAGGCCGCCGCCCTCGACCAATACCGCCACGGGAGGCCCCCCGATGGGAAGCCAAGACCAGCACCGCCGCCCTGACATGTTCGGCGCGATCGGCGCTGTGCTCGCCGAGAAGCAGGCCGCCGCCGAGGCCGCCCGCGCACCCGAGCGCCAGGCCTTCGAGGCCGCCCTCGACCGCGACGCTGCCCTGTACGGCACCGCAGGGTGGGAGTCCCTAACCCCGGCCCGGAAGGCCCTCGTGGGCCGTCACGTGGCCGCCGGCACGGCTGCTGGGACGGAGGCGGCATGACCCCCGCCGACGCCCGCACCGCACTGGCCACCGCCCGCACCGAGGCCGACCAAGCCCGCGAGCTAGTCGAGGCCCTGGCCGAACGCGTCCGCGGCGGAGACCAGGCCGTGACCGCCGAGCAGATCGGCGGACAGCGCCAGCTCGCCGAGCTGGCCGGCCTCCGGGTAGAAGCCGCAGAGCGCAAGCTCGCGACCGCCGTCGCCGCAGACCGCGACGCCCGCGCACGCGCCATCGGCGACCGTGTCCGCGACCTCGTGGCCGCCGACTCGACCGCACCCCTCATCGACGCCGTCAAGGCCGTCATGGGGGCCGTGGCCGCCCTCGTGGACGTCGCCTCGGAGCGCCGAGAGCTGATCCGCGCGACCGCGGTCGAGGGGGTCGCAATGAACGACGAACTCGGCCGGAGCCAGAGCGACCCGTGGCCGTCCCGCGCGTACGGCTTCATGGCGCAGACCACGGGCGGCATCAACGTCGTCGCCGTCGACCGGGGGCACGTGCAGGCGTTCCAGGTCGGCGACCTCCTCGGCGTGGCCTTGGCCGCCGCGCTGGCCGGCCAGACCGATGCCTGCCGCCAGCTCGCCCACATGGTGACGACGACCCCTGAGGCGGTCGAGCACACCGCGAAAGGTGTCCCCGGGCTGGCTGAGGCCCTCCGGTGCACCCGCGAGGAGTACGAGGGGCTGGCCCGGCCCGCGCAGCTCGAAGCAGCCCGGCAGGGCCGTGCTCCTGTGCAGAGCGGCTGAGAACGCGGGATCTACCCCGCGGAGCCAGCCGCGGCGTATCGTCGCGCCATGAGCGGTGTTGAGCTGGGCGACGCCCCGTCGTGGATCGCCCTCGCCCTTGCGGCCGGTGCGTTCGTGGTGAGTCTCAAGGCTCGGGGCGACAGTAAACGATCAGCGAGTGCCACGGTTGCCTCCTCGGAGTCGGCCAAGGAGGCAGTGGCAGAGGCACGGAAGTCGGCTGACGCCGCCGTACGGTCGGCGTCAGCCGCTGAGCAGGCCCTGGCTCTGCAACATGAGGAAGCCGAGGCCCGGCGTGCCGCCGAAGAAGAGGCGCGGCGACCGCGGGTTGAACTCGGACTCCTCTTCCACCGTGGCAGCTTGTACCACCTCGTCAACCAGGGGTCGGCCCCAGCGGTGAACCTGCGGCTGCTGACCGCCATCGAACTGCGGCCGCCTGATCTTCCTGCAAGCTTCACTCTTGAGCCTGGTGCGGTGCGCGGCATGATGCTCGTCGGATCCATGACCGCGCCCGTGCCGGACTATCTCGAATTCGTCTGGGATGGGCAGGAGGAGCCCGTGCGGCTCAGAGTTCCGCCGAAGATTTGATGCACCAGCTTCGGAGCCCACCCGGCATCTTCCGAAGCGGAGGGCAGGCACAAGTTGCGCGCAACGGCGCCGCTCTCCCCTGACTCAAGCAATCTCGCGCAACTACCCGTCGGACTATCGGGAGACGACACATGCTGGACTCCCGACTAGCCTGAGCGGAGAGACCACCATGACCCTTCGGTTCATCGGCACCACCTCGGAGTTTGGTAACTGCCCCACCCTGTACGAGGTGGTCGAGACTGGCGACATCGTCGTCCAGGGCGACCAGCTGACCGACCCCGAGCACCTCGCGCAGCTGAGGGACGTCGGCGTGAACGAGACGTTCGTCGTGATCCCGCGGGACCTGCTGACCCGCTTCGCCCCGAAGGAGTGACCGTGCTGGTCCCGTTCGAGGAGATCGTGCCGCTGTTCTCCGAGTTCGAGCACACCGCGTTCCGGCTGGAGACCCGCCGCGGGTACGCCACCGACCGCGCGGGCGCCCGCTTTCAGGCCTTCATGCGCGGCATCAACCCGGCGCCGGAGCCGGACAACCCCTGGCACGTCAACGTCCGCGCGAAGGCCGAGCAGGGCGCCCGGTTCTCCCGGGTCCGCATCATCGACACCCCGCCCACCGACGGGCAGCGGTTCCTGATGGCCGCAGCGGCGGCGAACGCGGACGCGGGCGAGGACATCCGGGTCCTGGCCCGCGCCGAGGCCGAGGAACTGGAGCTGCCGGACTTCGACTTCTGGCTGTTTGACTCGCGCACCCTGGTCCGCTTCCACATCGACGCGGACGACACCACGACCGGCGTGGAGGTGATCACCGACCCGGCCGAGGTGCTCGCCGCGTGCCGGGCCAGGGACCGCGCCTGGCCCCTCGCCACCCCTTCTGGCGAGGTGTGGGCGCAGGTACGTTCGTCCGTGTGAGCACGGACTTCCAGAACGCCAGGGTGGCCCTTGGCGCGCGCCTGCGGGAACTGCGCGCCGAGGCCGGCCTGTCGGGGAAGGACCTCGCCGCGCGCCTGGGCTGGCAGCGCTCGAAGGTGTCGCGGCTGGAGAACGGCAAGCAGACCGCTACCGAAGCGGACACGGACGCGTGGGCCGCCGCCGCGGGCGTACCCGAGCAGGCCCCCGACCTCCGCAGCCGCCTGAAGGGGCTGGAGTCCCAGCAGCGTTCCTGGCGCAGGCAGCTCGCCGCCGGACCCCGGCCCGTTCAGGACCGGTACGTGGTCGAGTACCAGCAGACCGCCACCATGCGCGGCTACGAGGCCACCGTGATCCCCGGGCTGTTCCAGACCCCCGGGTACGCGCGGCACCTCATCGAGGCGAACACGGTGCTGTTGCAGTCCCCGCGGGACACCGAGGCGGCCGTCGCCTCGCGGATGCGCCGCCAAGAGGTGCTGTACGAGACAGGGAAGCTGTTCCGGGTGCTGGTGTGGGAGGGCGCGCTCCACGCCCTCGTGTGCCCGCGCGACGTGATGGCCGGCCAGCTCGACCGGCTTGTAGGCCTCATCGGCATGAGCACGGTCGAACTCGGCATCGTCCCGTTCGGCGCGCCCATGGCTCTCACCCCCAAGCACGGGTTCTGGATCTTCGACGAGCAGCGGGTGATCGTTGAGACGATCAACTCCGAGCTGACCTACGACACCGCCGACGACCTCGCCCTGTACGGCCGCGTGTGGGACGCGCTGAACGAGGCCGCGGTGTACGGGGCACAGGCCCACCGACTCGTGGCTCGCGCGAGGCACCTGCTCACGGCGCCGTGAGCAACCTGCGCCAACGCTGACGGGCGGTCGCGCAATTCGGCGCAACCGGGCGGACCGGGCGGGGGCCGGATTCCTACGTTGCTGGTCATGCCGACAGCATCAGGTGCTGCACGCGCCCTCACCGAACCCGCTCCGCCAGCCCGCACGGCAGATCTGCCGATCGTCACGCGGCCATGCGCCTACTGCCCCAAGTCTGGCGCCGACGTGTGCGTCCGCACGCACCCCGCCAGCGAGCACGGGGCGGCCCCGCACCTCTACGCCCACCGCGCCTGTGCGCTGCGGGTGGGCGTGTCCCCGGTGTACGGGTTCGCCGACGGCACGACGGAGCTTCTGCACCCGTGCCGGCTGGGCGAGCACGTCTACTGCCGGCCGGAGGAGGTCCGCACCTGCTTCGGCGACGTCGCGATCCGGGCCCGCCGCTGCGACTGCCCGTGTCACACGGGCTGCGACTGCCACGCCGCCTGGCGACGCTTCGCGGAGGCCGGCCGATGAGCGGGGGCCGGATCTGCTGCCGATGCGACCGGACTATCCTCGGCCCGGCCCGCGAGACCACCCCCGACTCGATGTCCGGTGCCCGGCCGAGCAACTGGGCACACCCGGAAGGGGATCCGGCGTGCCGGCGGAGGGTGGCCCGGGAGCGTGAGTGATCTTCCGGCCGTCCGTGGTCACGGCGGAACACGGCTGGCCGGACAGCAGCGGCCCCCGGCGCGCACGCTGGCGCCGGGGGCCGCTGTGTAGGCCTCGGTCAGGCCGGATCCTGGGGGCCGTCCACCTCCTCCCGGACCGGATGGATGATGCACATAACCCCTTCCGGGCTCCTCTCGACCCGGTCGATGACAACGCCGTCACGTGCGTAAACGTCGTCCGAGAGGGGCTCCTCCCCCGGTGGGGGAGTGGCGGACGAATCGGACACCGGTCGGCGCCACTCGCGCCAGCACGCGGCGACCGCCAGCCCCCACACGGTCAGCACCCCGGCGTCCCGGGAGGCCGCGAAGACGCCCGCCAGGGGCACCAGCGCGCCGACCACGAGGACGCACCCTCCCGCCGCCCTGCCGCCCACCGACGGCTCCTCGGCGGTCACGCCAGGGCCCCGTACACGGTCCCGCCGAGCCAGTTCGCGGCCTGCGCGAGCGGCACCGCGGCGAACCCGGCCACGCCGGCCGAGGTGCCGAGGCAGACCCCGCACCAGGCCCCGCGCTTGATGTCGCTGGCGTGCTGGGACTTCTTCGCCAGCGCCACCAGGGCAATGGTCAGGATCAGGACCAGGGCGCCCCCGGTCTGCGTGAGGGGCAGGTAGGTGCCGGCGGACGCGCTCTGCCCGGCCCTGCCGCCGACACCCCACACGAGGGCGACGTCACCGAGCCAGTTCGAGATCCACAGGGCGGTGTCGGCGGTCCAGCCGACCAGGCCGCCCACGCCGAGGATGGCCAGCACGCCGTACGCCCACGCGGCGAGGAACGGCAGGAGCGCCGCGGCGTGCTTCACGGGGTCCTTGCGGAGAGGCTTCGAGCCCGGCCACCAGCCGACCCCGAAGTGGATGAGGATGCACAGGCCGACGGTCACGCCGCCGATGGTCACGATGTTCACGAGGGGTCC
The DNA here is from genome assembly GCF_020532645.1 of Streptomyces bambusae. Classification (GTDB taxonomy): domain Bacteria; phylum Actinomycetota; class Actinomycetes; order Streptomycetales; family Streptomycetaceae; genus Streptomyces; species Streptomyces bambusae. Next base: position 41,310 of record NZ_JAJAUZ010000017.1, on the reverse strand, counting down.
TCACCGGATGGTGGCCGCGGCAAGCGCGGCGAGAAGCAGGATGAACGCGGCGGTCCCGACGACGGGCGCGGCGTGAAGGTCGCGGGCCCGCGCCGGGCCCGTGAGGCGGAGCCCCACGAGCGCGGCGAGGGCGGCGACCGCGAAGAACACGGTCGGCAGCACGGCGGCCGTCAGCCGGTGGCGCGCGGGTAGTAGTCGCCGAACGCGTCGGCGTGCGCCGCCAGCTGATCCGCCGCGGCGCGCAGCGCGGCGTACCAGCGCGCCGCCGTCGCATCGTCGGTGATCGTGTACGCCGGGGCCGCGTCGGCGACGGCCTGAGCTGCGGCGCATGCCTGGCTCACCGCGGCCTCGGCCTGCGCCACCCGGTGCGCCAGCCGCTCCGTACGGCTCCCCGCCGGGGCGGGCTGCTGCGCGAGGTCGCGGCGGACGGTGTCCTTCGAGATGCCGAGCTGTGCGGCGATGATCCGGTTGGATGCGCCACCGTGCGCCAGCTGGCGCACCTGCGCGCGCCGGGCCTCGATCGTCAGGGGCGTGGTCACCAGTCACCCCCTGCCCGGAGGACGGCCAGGCGCAGCGCCAGCTGCCGCAGCTCTACCGCGGCCTCGGTCAGCACGGCGGCCAGCGCCTCCAGCTCGGGCGGGTCGAGGGTCGCCGCGGGGACGTACAGCTCGACGTGCACGCTGGGCTTGATCGGCTGCTGACCGAACGGAAACTCGACCAGCTCGGCCGAGAGCACGGCCCGGCCGTTGTAGCCCCGGACGATCTCGGGCCCGGCGTGGTGGACGTCGCTGCGGTACTCCGCCGGCGCTTCCGCGTGCCCGGTGCACCATGCCGGTTCCGGCAGGGTGACGGGCCCGTGGTCGATCGTGTGCACCGTGACGGTGCGGGGCCCGGTCACCGGCCGGCCTTCGGCAGGGGGGCGGCGGCGCGGTAGCCGGTGGGCGGGTGGTCGGCGAGGCGTGCGCGGAGGTAGTCCGCGGACCAGCCGGGGTCGTCGCCGTTGTGGAGGACGTTCTCCAAGGCGATCTGCGCGTGCATCGCACGGTCGGCGAGCACCTGGTGGTACGTCTCGCGGTCGCCGATCGTCGCGGGGGCGGGGATGGCGAGCGCTTCGAGCACGGCGGCCAGGAGGCCGCGGAGCTCGGAGGGCGGGGTACGGTCGTTCACGGTCTGGACTCCTTGATGCGAAGGAAGTTCGGATCAAGGCGCCGTCGTGATGTTCGAGCATCCGACGGCGCCGCCATGCCCACGGGGTAGTGGACGGCGGAGTGCGGCGGACCGCGTGCCGAGCGCGTTGCAGTTGCCGTTGCAGTTCGCCCCGGATCGGGTACGGTCGTGCAAGGTCGAGACGACGTCTGAGCAGGGCATACGACCCGCAGCGACCTTACGCGGCCGAGCAGTACGAAAACTCGTAATGCGTAGGTCTCGGGTTCGAATCCCGAAGGCGGCTCCATCGAAGCCCCAGCGCAGACACCGTCTGAGCTGGGGCTTCTTGGTATAGGCGGGTACGGAGGGGAGAGGCTGATGGTGAGTGGTGGGTTGACGGTGCGGGAGGCGGGGGTCGGGGACCTCGATGCCGTGGCGGAGCTGTTCCGGGGGTACCTCGACTTCTACGAGGTGGCGGTCGAGGACGCGGGGCGGCCGCGGGCGTACCTGGAGGAGCGGGTGCGGAACGGGGAGTCGCTGGTCCTGGTCGCCGAGGACGGCGACGGGCGGGCGGTCGGGTTCACGCAGATCTACCGGACGTTCTCCTCGCTGGCGCTGGCGCCCATGTGGCTGCTGAACGACCTGTACGTGGCTCCCGCCGGGCGGCGCACCGGGGCCGGGCGGGCGCTGCTGAGGGATGCGCTGGACCGGGCCCGGGCGGAGGGGGTGGCCGGGGTGCAGCTGGACACCGCGTACGACAACCACATCGCGCAGGGGCTGTACGAGGCCGAAGGGTTCGAGCGCGAGGAGTTCCACATCTACTTCCACGGGCTGGGGAAGTAGCCGGCCGGCGATCGGACGCCCCGTCGCCGGGGGACCTGACACAGTGTTCCGTCCGGCGTTGTCCCGCCGTGCCGGGGGCGGCAGAGTGGGAGTGTTCGTGGCGTCCGAGGGCGGGCGTGGCGGGCGTTGTGGGGAGCGGGGCCGACCGCCCGTGACCCGGGTAGGGCATGGACGCAGGCCTGTCGGGCAATCCCCTGGCCGGGCAGGCGCTGCGGAGGGTGTGCGGGGCCGGGGTCAGTGCGCATGACGTTCCGGGAAGGGGTCTCTCGTCAGGGAGAGCAGGGGAGCGGCCTTGACGGCTGTTTCCTCGTACTCGGCGATGGGGTCGGACAGGGCGACGATGGCTCCGCCGACGCCGTAGCGGAGGCGGCCCGGGGTGACGACGGCCGTGCGGATGGCGACGCTGAGGTCGACGGCGCCCGAGAGGGAGAAGTAGCCGACGGATCCCGAGTAGATGCCGCGGGGGCCTTGCTCCAGGGCGTCGAGGATCTGCATCGTGCGGATCTTGGGGGCGCCCGTCATCGAGCCGGCGGGGAAGGCGGCGCGTACGGCGGCCACCGCCGAGCGGTCCGGGCGTAGCTGCGCTCGTACCGTGCTCACCAGTTGGTGGACCGTCGCGTACGTCTCCACGCGGAAGATGTCGCTCGCGTCCACCGAGCCGATGGCGGCGTGCCGGCCGAGGTCGTTGCGGACCAGGTCCACGATCATCAGGTTCTCCGCGCGGTCCTTCTCGTCCGTGAGCAGGTCCGCGACCATGGCCGCGTCCTCCTCCGGGGTGGCGCCGCGGGGCCGGGTGCCCTTGATCGGTCTGGATTCGGCGGTGCCGTCGGCGGAGATCCGCAGAAACCTTTCGGGGGAGGTGCTGAGCACCGACAGGTCGCCGAAGCGGAGCAGGGCTCCGTACGGGGCGGGGCTCAGGCGGCGCAGGGCGCGGTAGCCCTGCCAGGGGTCGAGGGCACCGCTCGCCTCGGCCATGTTGGTCAGGCACACCTCGTACGTCTCGCCCGCCGCGATGTCCTCGTGGCAGGCGGCGATCAGGTCCAGGTAGGCGGCGCGGCCGTGGCGCAGGCGGAGGCCGGCCAGGGGCTCGGGGCGGGGATCCGCCCCGGGGGCGGGCTCCGGGGTGGCGAGCAGGGCGGCCGTGCCGGCCAGCCAGGTCTGGGCCTCGGCCGTCGAACCGGGTGCGTCGTCGTCGGCGAGGGCGAGCAGGGTGGTGGTCCCGGTCTCGTGGTCGAAGACCAGCGCGCGGTCTGCGAAGACGAGCACGGCGTCCGGGTCCTCGGCGCGGTGGGTGGCGGTGCCGCCGCACTCGGCCTTCAGCTCGTAGCCGAGGTAGCCCACCCAGCCGAGCGTGAACGGGCATTCCAGCGGCGGGACTTCGGCGTGCACGGCGGCCAGGTCCCGCTCCAGCCAGTCGAAGAAGCCGCCGTCGAAGCGGTCCGTGCCGCCGGCCGACCGTACGGTGACGGTGCCGGCGATGACGTCGGCGCGGGCGACGCGGGCCAGCGGGCCGGAGGCGTCGCCCATCACGGAGAACCGGGCGGCCGGGCCGGAGCCGCTCCCGTCCAGCCAGAAGGCGTGGTCACCGGCGTCGGCCGGCTCGCCGGCGTGGAACAGCCGGGCGAAGACGGCCTCTTCGGACCAGGCGGAGGAGACGCGCTCGGCGAGCACGCGCAGCTTCCGGACGCGCGCGGCACGGGGGGCGGGGACCGGGAGGGCGGGGACCGGGACGCTGGGAACCGGGACGCTGGGAACCGGACCGGCGGGCGGAGTCGTCGCCGGGGCGGCGGCCGGCGCTTCGCCGCGGATGGTGGCGCGGGGTGCCGCGGCCGCGGACGGGCTGCCGGGCGGGTGGGCGGCGTGCCATTCCCCGGCCAGACGGATGAAGTTGGCCAGGAGGGCGTGGCCGTGCTGGGTGAGGATGGACTCCGGGTGGAACTGGACGCCCCACAGGGGGCGGGTGCGGTGGGCGAAGGCCATCAGGGTGCCGTCGGGGGTCCGGGCGACCGGCTCCAGCTCGGCCGGCAGGCCGGTCACCGCGAGGGAGTGGTAGCGGACCACGTCGAAGGGGGAGGGCAGGCCCGCGAAGAGGCCGGTGCCGGTGTGCGTCACGGGGGAGAGCCGGCCGTGCCGCGGCTCGTGGGCGCGGCCCACGTGCGCGCCGTACTGCAGGGCCGCGCCCTGGTGGCCGAGGCAGACGCCGAGCACGGGTATCGCGCCGTGCTCGAGTATCTCGCGGCAGATCCCGAAGTCCGCTGCCACGGCCGGGTGTCCGGGGCCGGGGGAGAGGACCACGGCGTCGAACTCCGCGAGCATGCGGGGCCGCCAGCCCGAGTCGTCGTTCGCGACCACCACGGGCTCGCGGCCGGTGATCTCGGCGAGGTAGTGGAAGAGGTTGTAGGTGAAGGAGTCGTGGTTGTCGACGAGGAGGGTGCGCACAGTCGCTTCCGGGCTTTCGGGCAGGTGAGGTGTGAGGCGGGTGGTCAGTCCGCCGTTCAGACCTGGCTGGGGTGACGCGGTCGGACGGTCAGGGGGAGGCGGCCCCGGTGGGACCGGCATCCGCTGCCGTGGCGCGGATCTCGAACAGCAGGTGCTCGACGGTCTCGGTGCCCTCCGGGTCCACCCGGGAGTCCAGAAGGCGGAGGGCGCGGCCGTGCCGCCCGGCCAGCGAGCGGAGCAGACCGAGGTCGCCGCGGGTGCTGAAGTGGAGGAGGGCGCGGCCGCCGGGCGTGAGGCGGTCGGGGGCCTCGGCGAGGTAGCCCTCGTGGGCGCGGTAGCCGGCGTCGACGTACGCGCGGTCGTGCAGGGTGTCGTACGTGAAGTCGGCCGGGGCCAGTACGAAGTTGGAGTGCCAGTAGACGGTGTCGAAGCGTTCCTCGGGGGCGAGGGCGGCGAACAGGTCGCCGTGCACGGTGCGCAGCCGGTCCGCGACGCCGTGCCGACGGGCGTTGAGCGCGGTGTTCGCGACCGCCTGCGGGTTGATGTCGGTGGCGGTCACCCGGTCGCAGCCGGCGAGGGCGGCGGACACCGCGATGACCCCGGTGCCGCAGCCCATCTCCAGGAAGGAGCCAGTGCGCGGGGCCGGTGTTCCGGTGAGCCCGAGCAGGTCCATGGACACGGCGGTGGAACGGGAGAACGGTGGTGCGAAGACGTCGTCCAGCAGATCCCAGGTCCTGCCGCCCAGCTCGAACGTCGCCGGCCGGTCCTGCCGGTTCCGTGCGGCGCGGCTGCGCTCGAGTGACCGTACGTGGCTCGTGAACTCTGACATGTCCCACCTCGTTGTGAGCCCGGAGGAAGGCACGCCTCCGGGTCCCCCGGAACCATCGTTACCGGGAGGCCGTACGGGCCGGAAGGTGTGCGCGCGACACCGCAGGCCGCTGTCGCGGTGCCGGGAGCACACCGGGTATTGCCGCGCGAGCCGTCCGGAGGCCCGAGTTGCGGTATCTTACGATCCTAGGCCGATTTGACCCAAATTTTGCTGTATTCTGAGGGGCTTTGCGTGATATGGCATGAGGCGTCCGCCGCCGACGGTGACGCCGATGCGCTGACCGTCCTCGCGCTGCTCGCCCAGGAGGCCCCGCGCGAGCACTTCGACGAACTCCTGCGCACCGCCCGGAGCAGCCCCTCGGCCACCCCGCGGCAACTCGCCGCCCTCGAAAGGGCCGTTGAGCTCGGTCTGACCGTGCACGCCTCCGCCGACCAGCGCCGCCGCCGCGAGTCGGGCATGGCCGCGCTCGTCGACACCGCCCGCGACATGACCTCGCCGTACGACCTCGACGGCCTGTTCAGCGTGATCACCGGCCGGGCCCGGCGGCTGCTCGGCTTCGACATGGCGTACATCAGCCTGCGCAAGCCCGAGGGCGGCTCGTACGTGCACTCCTCGGACGGCGAGACGACCATGTTCAACGTCGGTCTCCAGATCGACGTCGGCCACGGGCTCGGCGAGACCGCGCAGGACAAGCGCGCCCCCTTCTGGACCGCCGACTACCTCAACGACACGGCCTTCGCGCACTCCCCGCGCATCGACGAAGTGGTGCGCGCCGAGGGCCTGCACGCCATCCTCGCGGTCCCGCTCTGCCACGGCTCCTCCCCGGTCGGCGCGCTCTACGGCGCAGACCGCAAGCTGCGCCACTTCACGCCCGACGAGGTCAGCCTGATGCGCTCGCTGGCCGACCTGGCCGCGGTGGCGCTGGAGAAGGCCCGGCTCATGGAGGGCACCAAGACGGAACTCGCGCAGCTCTCCGTGCGCAGCACCCGGGAGCGGGCCGTCCTCGACCGGACCAGGGCGCTCGCCGCCGGCCGCGACCGGCTCGCCGGCATGCTCCTCGACGGCGCCGACCTCGCCGAAGTCGCCGCCGCCACCGGGGAGATGCTCGACGGCACCGTCCACGTGCACGACGCCTCCGGCCGGCCGATCGGCCGCGGCCCCGCCGGCACCCCGGTGCCGGAGGAGACGGTCGCCCGCGGCACACTCGCCGCGCTGGCCGCGCGCGGGCCGGTCGCCCTCGGCGACACCCTGTGGGCCACGCCCGTCGGGACCGGCACCGAGGAACTCGGCGTCCTGCTCTTCGAGGCCCGCACCCCGCTCGGCCCCGAGGAGGCCGCCTTCCTCGGGCACGCCGGCCGGTCCGCCGCCCTGGTCCTGCGGCTCCAGCGCGGTGCCGCGGTGACCGGCGGCCCGGTGCGCGACGAGATCTTCGAGGACCTGCTGGTCGGCACGACCCGCGCGCCGCGCCGGCTCGCCGAGCGGGCCCGCCGCCTGGGCATCGACACCGCCCGCCCCCACTCCGTGGTCGTGGTCCGGCCCGAGGCCTCCGAGCAGGGCCGGGCCACGGCCTGGGCCTCGCTGTACGCCCACCGCAGCTCGGGTCTGAAGACCGTGCACGGCGGCTGCGTCGTCCTGCTGCTGCCCGACCCGGACCCGTCGGCCGCCGCCGCAGCCGTCCACCGCGAACTGTCCGGCCTGCTCGGCCAGCCCGTCTCGGTCGCCTCCGCCGGCCCGGCCCGCGTGCTGTCCGAGATCAAGGAGGTCTACGAGGAGGCCCAGCGTTCCCTGGAGGCCCTGATCGCGCTCGGCGGCACCGGCACCGCGGCCGCCACCGGCGACCTCGGCTTCCTCGGCATGCTGCTCTCCGACGACCTCGACGTGGACCGGTACATCGACTCCACCTTCGGCACGGTCATCGAGTACGACGAGCAGCGCGACGCCGAACTGGTCCGCACCCTGGAGGCCTACTTCGCCTCGCAGGCCAGTCCCACCCGGGCCGCCGGGATCCTGCACGTCCACCCCAACACCGTCTCGCGGCGGCTGGAGCGGCTCACCGAACTCCTCGGCGCGGACTGGCAGGAGCCGTCCCGCGCCCTGGAGATCCAGCTCGCGCTGCGCCTCCTGCACACCCGCGAACTCCTGCGCCACCGGCACGGCGGCAGCCACCGCCGGGTGCCGCGGCAGACCCCGCGCGGTCAGGCCGACAGCGCGGACGGGTAGCCCGTACGACGGGCCGGGGCGGTGGGGTACGGGCGTGCCGCCGGGGCCAGGTCGGCCAGGGCGCGGACGGCGTGGGCGGCCGAGGCGAGGGTGATGTGCCGGTGCCAGCCGCGGAACGAGCGGCCCTCGAAGTCGCGCAGCCCCGCGGCCTCCCCGTACCGGTCCAGGTCGTGGTCGACGCGGGCGGTCAGCCGGGTCGTGCGCAGCAGGGTCTCCGGGCGCACCCGGGGGGTGTTGGTGACCCACAGGGCGGCCGGGCCGGAGCGGGCGTCGGTCCACTCGCCGAGCAGCAGCGCGCCGCCGGCCGTGCCCGCAGTGCCCGCAGCGCCCGCCGGGGCCGCGCCGGGCAGGCTCACCCGGACGGCGGCGACCAGCGAGGTGCGCGGGAGCGGGCCGACCACGGCCGGGTCGGTCCAGGTGGCGGGCCGGCGCAGGCCCGCAACCGACGACAGCAGCCGGTGCGCCGGCAGCGGACCGCGGCCGTGGCCGGGCAGCGCGGGCTCCTCCATGGTGAAGCGGGTCTCCGCGCCGACCCGCACGACGGCCGGCACCCCGGCGGCGGCGAACTGCCGCAGGACGGCGCCCACGCGGCTGACCGGGAGGTCCAGCACCACCGGGCGGCGCGGCCCGGAGGCGAAGCGGACGGCCTCCAGGGCCGCCTCGACCGCGCACTCCTCCAGGGTCTCGGGGCCCAGCTCCGCAGGGATCTCGGCACGCCTTCGCCGCAGCCCGTCCTCGGTCCAGCTCTCCGGCAGGTGCAGCCGCCAGTGCACCGGGACGCTCAGCGCGGGGGCGGCCTGCCAGACGCCGAAAGCCTGCTGGCCGCGGAAGGCGTGGCCGAGGTGCGGGTCGACGCTGCGGTCCACGCCCACCGAGCGCTCCCCGGTCTTGGGGATGGACAGCAGCCGAACCACCAGGGCGTGCGGGGCCACCCGCCGGCCCGTGTGCGCGGCGAGGGCGGCGCGGACCGGCATCCAGTCCCAGGTGGAACTGGAGACGAAGTGGTGCAGGCTCTGCTCCATGGCCGCCTCACCGAGGTGCGCGGCGATGTTGCGGATCGACTTGCGGCCCTCGGCGACCAGCAGGCCGCGCAGGTACTGCTCGCCCTTGAGGCGCTGGTCGCGCCGGGCCAGGGAGGCGAAGAGCACGTCGTACAGGTCCTCGGAGCGCTCCCCGGGCCGCCGGCCGTGCGGCCGTCCGACCGCTGCCGCGGTGCGGCCGGTGTCGGACCGGCGCCGGTCCCGGAGCGTGTCCATGCGTTCCCCCTGGCAGTGACATCGGCGGACGTTCCGCCGCCGGTCACCAGGCTCGCCGGGGAGGGGCGGCCCGGAGAAGGTGCGCACACCACCCCGTCGGGGCCTCCGGAGGGGGCCCGGCCACCTTTCGGGGCGCCCCGGCGAGGGCGACCCGGGGTAACGGGGGCAGCCCGGCCACCGGCCGGAATCACTTGGCCGGAAATCGCTGAAACATTGCGGGGACCCCGGCGCGTCAATGGGGTGTCGGAGATGTGAGGGGGAGACATGAGACCGTCGCGCCGTGACGGGTTCCGCGAGTTCGCGGACGCGCGCACCGGCCACCTGTTCCGCTCGGCCTGCCTGCTGACCAGCGGGGACACCCATCTGGCCGAGGACCTGGTGCAGGAGACGCTGGGCCGGATGTACCTGACGTGGGGGCGGATCGCCCGGATCGGCAACCCGGCGGCGTACGCGCAGACCGTGCTGGTCCGCGCCTTCCTCACGCACCAGCGGCGCCGGTCGGCGGGCGAGCGGCCGGTGGCGCAGTTCGCCGATCTGGGGCCCGCGGTGGCGGGGGCCGACCCGGCCCTGCGGCTGACCCTGCTGGACGCGCTGGGCCGGCTGTCGGCACAGGACCGGGCCGTGGTGGTGCTGCGCTACTGGGAGGACCGCAGCATCGAGGAGACCGCGCAGGCCATGAACGTCAGCTCGGCCGCCGTGCGGACCCGCGCCGGCCGCGCCCTGACCCGGCTGCGCGAGCATCTCGGCGGCTCCCTGCCGGAGTTCGCCGCGCCCTGACGGGCGAACCGGACGGCGTACCGGACCGGCGGCCCGGACGGCGTACCGAAACGGCGGTCCGGACGGCGTACCGAAACGGCGGTCCGGACGGCGTACGGCCGCAACGCCCTTGCCCGAACCGGCCCGAACCGGCCCGTCCGGCCCATGACGTGAAGCACCCACCCCATTCCGTTGAAAGGTCTGGTTACCCATGCCCTTCGAAGAAGAGCTCGGCGAGGCGCTCCGGCACACCGGGGACTCCTTCGCCCCCCACCGGCAGACCGCGCTGGTCGACGCCGGCGAACTGTACGGCCGGCGGCTGGTCCGGCGGCGCCGGGCGGCGGTGGCCGGCGGCAGCCTGCTGGCCCTGGCCGTGATCGGCACCACCGGCGCGTTCACCACCGGCCTGCTGGGCGGCGGCGGGGACAGCGTGCGGACCTCGGTGGCCGCGCCCGGCGAGCGCGAGCCCGGCGACCCGGCGAAGAAGGAGTGGGTGCCCGGCAAGGGCAACGTCTCCGGGGACGAGATCGTCCGCACCCTCACCACCCTGCTGCGCGGCGGCACCCTCGGCGAGACCACGGGCCGCGGCACCGCCGAGGGCGCCACGGCCGCCGGCGTCTACGACGACGGCAAGGGCAGGTCCGCCGTCAGCATCGGGTTCTGGCGGCTCGATCCGGCCGGCGACCAGGCCCGGGAGCTGACCACATGCCCGTCAGCCACCCAGGTCCCGCACGACGGCTGCACGGCGAAGAACCTGCCCGGCGGCGGACGGCTGCTGGTCATCAAGGGCTACGAGTACCCCGACAAGCGGGAGCCCACCAAGTCCTGGCGGGCCACCTTCGTCACCCGCCAGGGGCACGTCGTCGACGCCGGCGAGTGGAACGCGCCCGCCCAGAAGGGCGCCGCGGTCAGCCGGCCCGAGCCGCCGCTGGACCCGGCCGCGCTGGAGGCGCTGGTCACCTCCGACTCCTGGGCGCCCGTCCTCCTCGACCTCAACGCGCCGCCGGTCCAGCGCCCGAACCCGGACACGCCCAAGCCGCTGACCCGGCCCGTGCTCGCGGTGCTGCGCGACCACCTGCCGAGCTCGCTGCAGGTGCTGGAGAAGGACGGCGGCGGGGAGGGCGCCCGGGTCGTCGTCGACGACGGCAAGGGGAAGTTCCACGTCACCGTCCAGCTCCAGCAGGGCATGGGCGACGTCGTGGACGACCTGTTCGGCGAACCGGACGTCACCACCCTGCCCGACGGTACGAAGGTCAACCCGAACCAGCGGGCCGGCGAGAAGGGCGGCGCGGGCGTGGTGTGGTGGGACGTCGACACCATCCGCCCGGACGGGCTGCGGATCGTCGTGTCCGCCTTCAACAGCCCGGCCCAGCACCTGCCGGCGACCCGCCCGGAGCCCGGCGTGACGATGAAGCTGCTCCAGGAGATCGCCACCGACCCGCGGCTGACGCGAGGCAAGTGACCCGAGGCTGACGCGTGGCAAGTGACCCGCAGGACCCGGGGCGCACGGGGGTCGCGCCGGGTCCGGTGCCGCTCCCTTCACTTCGCGTCCGCGTAGCACTCCACGGTCGCCGTCGTGAACGGGAAGCGGACCGGGGTCTCACCGAAGGCGATCCGCCCGGCCAGGTCACCGGCCGCGCGGATCGCCTCCGCCACCTGCCCCGCCTCCTCGGCGGGGCAGTGCACGATCACCTCGTCGTGCTGGAAGAACACCAGCTCGGCCCGCATCCCGGCGAGCGACTGCCGCAGCGCCGCCAGCATCAGCAGCGCCCAGTCGGCTGCGCTGCCCTGCACCACGAAGTTGCGCGTGAACCGGCCGCGGGCCCGGGAGTCCGTCGAGGCGTAGCCCGGGGTCCAGCCGTCCTGCGGGCGCTCCGGCGCGCCGTCGTCCTGGGGCAGTCCGGCCTCGCCGCCCGCCTCGTCGGCACCGGCCGCGGGCGGGCAGGTCCGGCCCAGCCACGTCCGTACCAGCCGGCCCTCCTCGCCGGCCCGCGCCGCCTCGTCCACGTACGCCACCGCCTTCGGGAAGCGGCGGCGGAGGGCGGCCAGGTTCTTCAGGCCGTCGCCGGAGGTCTGGCCGTAGACCGCGCCCAGGACGGCGAGCTTGGCCATGTCGCGGTCGCCGGCGAACGCCCGGTCGGAGACGGCCTGGTAGAGGTCGCCGGGGCGGCCGGCCACGTCCATCAGCCCCGGGTCGCGGGAGATCGCGGCGAGCACCCGCGGTTCCATCTGGTCGGCGTCCGCGACCACCAGCCGCCAGCCGGGGTCGGCGACCACCGCCCGCCGGATCACCTTGGGGATCTGCAGGGCGCCGCCGCCGTTGGTCACCCAGCGGCCGGTGACCGTGCCGCCGGGCACGAACTCGGGGCGGAACCGGCCCTCGTGCACCCAGTCCTGGAGCCACCCCCAGCCGTGCGCGGTGTAGATCCGGTACAGCTTCTTGTAGGCGATCAGCGGCTCCACGGCCGGGTGGTCCAGCTCCTGGAGCTCCCAGCGGCGGGTGGAGCGCAGCCTGATGCCCGCCCCGGCGAAGGCCTTGATCACGTCGGCGGGGAGGTCGGGGCGGACCCGGCGGCCGAAGGCGCGGGAGATTTCGTCGGCCAGCTCGGCCAGGCGACGCGGCTCGCCGCCGCCCGCGTACCGCTCGCCGAGGAGTTCGGTGAGGACGGACCGGTGCACGTCGGCCCGCCAGGGGATGCCGGCCCGGTTCATCTCGGCGGCCACCAGCATCCCGGCGGACTCGGCGGCCGTCAGCAGCCGCATCCGCTCCGGGTGGCCGGTCAGGTCGTGACGGCGCTGCTGTTCGGCGTAGACCTCCAGCAGGGCCTCGAACGAGACCGGGGTGCCCTGCGGTTCGAACAGCGAGGACTGGGTGCCGGGGGCGGCGGAGCGCAGCGGCGGGTCGGGCGGGACGGGCGCGTGCTGCAGGCGGGCGTACGCGGCCGCGGCGGAGCGGGGCTCGCCGGAGCGGCCCTCGTGGCCGAGGAGCAGCAGCTCGGCGTCCTCGATGTCGTAGCACCGGTCCACGCGGACGCCGGCGGCGAGCAGCTGCGGATACACCTCATGGGTGGCGCGCCACACCCAGCGGGTGCCGGGGGGTGCGGCGGCCACGGCCGCGGCGGGGCCGGGGAGGGTGCGGACCGGGGCGGCGGGGCGGCCGTCCGGGCCCAGGGGCACCGCGGACACGGCGCCGCCCGACGCCTCGCCCAGGACCCACCGTTCGCTCATGAGTGCGATTGTGGCACCGGGGTCCGACAGTGCGGTGTCCGCCGGACGGGTGGTCTCCTCCGGCCGTCCGGCCGCCCGGGCGGCCGGTCAGGGCAGGCGGGCGCGGCCGGGGGTGACGTTCGCGCGGTCGGCGGCCGCGGTGCCGTCCTCCCAGCCGGCGAGGTCCGTCGCGCCGCGCAGCCGGGTGGTGGTCGTACGGGGGAACAGCTCGTCGGCGCGGGAGGACACGGCCACGTCGCGGGCGGCCAGGACCGGGAGCAGGGCGCCGCCGCCGGACTCTGCGTCCGCGGCCTCGGTGGTGCGGGCGGCGGTCTCCTCCAGGCGGTGGCCGAGGCGGCTGGCGTATGCGAGGAAGAAGGACTGGCGGAAGGTCTTGGTGCGCTTGCGGCCGCCGGTGCGCTGGGCCTGTTCGGCGCGGGTCATGGCGGCCAGGCCCTGGACGAGGAGGGAGGTGTGGAGGAGCTCCACCGCCTCCAGGTCGCTTTCGAAGCCGACGACGGTGGAGAACTCGAACGTGCCGTTCCACACGGCGCGGCAGTGGTTCGCGGTGGCCACCGCGTCCAGGAGGACGGCCTTGGCCTCCTCGTACGGCGGTTCCACGCCGATGCGGCAGGCGGCCGGCTGCCGGGCGGGCGTGCCGCCGCGGGCCGCGAGGAGGGCCTCGTCGACGGTGTGGCGGGCGATCAGCTCCTGCGCCTTCGCGCTGAGCGCCTCCGCCTCTTCGGGGTACGGGGTGGCCTCGGCCTTGGCCAGCAGGGCGCGGATGCGGGTGAGGGTCTTGGGGTCGCCGTGCAGGGCGGGGGCGTCGGCTGCCGGGTCGCCGGGGACGGGGCCGACGGGTTCGAGGGCGGGGAGGCGGACGAGGAGGCGGAGGAGTTCGAGGAGTGCGGTGGCGAGCGTGAAGCGGTCGGTGTTCTCGCGGCGGGCGAGGGCGGGGGCGTACGTGTCGTCCGAGTCCCACCAGACGGTCGTGCCGAGGGCGTCCAGCTGGGCCTGCCAGCGGTCGGGGAGGCGCGGGTAGCGGCGGGACTCGGCGGCGATGAGGTCGGCGGCGAGGCGGAGGTGGCGGTCGTCGAGGTCGCGGCGGACCAGGCGGGCGAGGTCGGCGGGCTGCCAGCCGTGCTCCCAGGCCTGGCGGATGAATCCGGCTCCGCGGTGGAGGAGCTCCCGGCCCGTCTCGGGCCAGGTCCCGGGGTCGGCGGCGAGGAGGGACGCGGCGGTGTCCAGGGCGGTGTCGTCCTGATTGCGGAGGGCGGCCGCGAAAGCCGTGTCGACGATGCGCATCCCTCCAGGGTATGCACCGGCCCCCACCGGGCCGGGCCCCGTCCACAGCCTGTGGACGAACCGGCGCCGCAGTCGCCGGCGGGGCTCGAAGATCCGGGGCTCCGCCCCGGACCCCGGTCCTCAAGCGCCGGACGGGCCGGGTTTTGCCCCTGCGTCCGGCGCGGTGCGCCTCAAAGCTTCGGGGCTCCGCCCCGGATCCCGCGCCCGGAGCGCCGGCGGGGCCGGATTATGCCCGGCGCCGGGCCCTGCGCGCCCCAAGGGTTCGAGGCGGAGCCGTGGGGTCCGGGATTGCCGGGTGGAGCTGGGCGCTTACGCAGGGCGAGTGACCGGGTCGATACCCCGCGTGCACGTGCATCTGCCCATGCAGCCGCATATGAACACAGCTATGATCCGGTGGAGTTGACATCTGCACAACGGGGGCAAACTGTGGACCACGCGTACAACGGCATGGCGGCCACAGAACTCGACGGGGTGATGTGGCAGAAGAGCAGGCACAGCAACTCCCAGGGCTCCTGCGTGGAGTTCGCGAAACTGCCCGGAGGTGACGTCGCGGTGCGCAACTCGCGCTTCCCCGACGGGCCCGCGCTGGTGTACACGCCGGCAGAGATAGAGGCACTGCTGCTCGGGGTCAAGGACGGCGAGTTCGACCACCTCATCGCGCCCTGACCCGCGGACCTACGCACGTGCGCAGAAGCGCCCGGCCGGCCGGCCGGGCGCTCGCATGTCCCCCGCGGTGCGTGGTTCAGTCGTGCAGCAGGAACAGGGCCCACACGACCTTGCCGGTCAGCCGCCCCGCGAGCGGGTGCCAGCCCCAGCTGTCGCTGTAGGAGTCGACCAGGAACAGCCCGCGCCCGGACTCCAGGTCGAAGTTGTCCTCGGTCCGCGCCGGGGAGAACGGCTCGCCCTCACCCGCCGGACAGTCCTCGCTGGGATCCCGTACCGCGCACACCAGCCGGGTGCTCCACCGCATCAGGTGCAGCCGCACCGGCGAGTCCGCCTCGCCCTCGCGCGCCCCCTCCGGAAGCGCGTGCCGCAGGGCGTTGGTGACGAGCTCGGAGACCACCAAGGAGACGTCGTCGAAACGCTCGTCGAGGCCCCACTGGCAGAGCGTCGATCTTGTGAAGGAGCGGGCGCCGCGCACCGCCTCGAACCGGGCCGGCAGCGCGCACGACGCGGACCCGGAGACGGCCGTGGGGTCGACCGGGGGCAGCCCCTGCCGTAAAGGCTGCAGCATGGTCGATCCATTCGTCCCCATGCGAGGCACTCCCGGAAGTCGCGGACGGAGCGGTACTGCGGGGCGGGCCCTGTGCGCATGCGCGGATTGCACGCAGCTGCGCGGCACCATGGTTCCGAATGCGTAGGGCAGATGCAAGGGCAGATGCACGTGCACGCGCCGGACCTGTCCGTTCACGTGACGGTTCTTGCTCATTTCTTCCTACGCATACTTACGGACTTCTTTTCCGGGATCCACGATTCCGTTACAGAACGAGTACGGCCGGATGCGTTTTGGTGGCAGACTTCGGGACCCGGGGCACGGGGGCCCGAGACCTGTAGACAGACGAACACCGCGATGGGGAGGGTTGGAACGTGACCGCAACCGAGTCCAATGGCTCAGTGGTGCGGCGCATCCTCCTGGGGTCTCAGCTCAGGCGACTGCGTGAATCCCGCGGGATCACCCGCGAGGCGGCCGGCTACTCGATCCGCGCGTCCGAATCGAAGATCAGCCGCTTGGAGTTGGGAAGGGTGAGCTTCAAGGCCAGAGACGTCGAGGATCTGCTGACCCTCTACGGAGTGACCGACGGTGCCGAACGCGAGTCCTTGCTCGGACTCGTCCGCGAGGCCAACGCTGCGGGCTGGTGGCACAGTTACGGAGACGTGCTGCCCGGCTGGTTCCAGACGTACATCGGCCTCGAAGGGGCCGCCTCCCTCATCCGCATCTACGAGGTCCAGTTCGTCCACGGCCTCCTCCAGACCGAGGCGTACGCCCACGCCGTGGTGAGCCGCGGCATGCCCGGGGCCTCGGCCGCCGAGATCGACCGCCGGGTCGCGCTGCGGCTGGAGCGCCAGAAGGTGCTCGTCGCCGAGAACGCGCCCGTCTTCCACGCCGTGCTCGACGAGGCCGCGCTGCGCCGGCCCTACGGTGACCGGTCCGTGATGCGGGGTCAGCTGGAGCACCTCATCGAGTTCTCCCAGCGGCCGAACGTGCGCCTCCAGGTCATGCCGTTCAGCTTCGGCGGGCACGCCGGCGAGAGCGGCGCCTTCACCCTGCTGCGGTTCCCCGAGTCCGACCTCCAGGACATCGTCTACCTCGAACAGCTCACCAGCGCCCTCTACCTCGACAAGGACGAGGAGGTCGCGCAGTACGAGCGGGCGATGGAACGGCTCCAGGCCGACTGCCCGAACCCGGACGAGACCCGGGATCTTCTTCGCGGACTGCTCCAACTCTCCTGAACCACAAGTAGGATGACGGCCATTCAGGGTTTGTCGGCATCAGGCGTCATCGGGGCCCGGCGGGCGCAACGGTGCGCGCGCCGCTCGCAGTAAGGGATGGCATGTCCATATTCACCGAGCTGGCTCACCAGTACATAGACGGCGAATGGCTGGCCGGGACCGGCTCGTGGGACATCATCGACGTCAACCCGTACAACGGTGACAAGCTCGCCGCCATCACGGTGGCCACCGTCGAGCAGGTCGACCTCGCCTACCGGGCTGCCGCCCGCGCCCAGCGGGTCTGGGCCGAGACCAGCCCCTACACCCGCCGGTCGATCCTGGAGAACGTCCTCCGGCTGACCGCCGAGCGCGAGGCCGAGATCGTCGAGGCGATGATCGACGAGCTGGGCGGCACCCGCACCAAGGCCGTCTACGAGATCCAGCTCGCCCAGGAGTTCCTGCGCGAGGCGATCCAGCTGGCCGTCCGGCCCGAGGGGCGAATCCTTCCGTCACCCGTGGCCGGCAAGGAGAACCGGGTCCAGCGGCTGCCGGTGGGCGTGGTCTCCGTGATCAGCCCGTTCAACTTCCCCTTCCTCGTCACCCTGAAGTCCGTGGCCCCCGCGCTCGCCCTCGGCAACGCGGTCGTGATCAAGCCCAACCAGAACGCGCCCGTGGTCGGCGGCGGCGTCATCGCCAAGCTCTTCGAGGACGCGGGCCTGCCCGCCGGGCTGCTGAACGTCCTCGTCACCGACATCGCCGAGATCGGCGACGCCCTGCTCACCCACCCCGTGCCGAAGGTGATCTCCTTCGCCGGCTCGGACCGGGTCGGCCGGCACGTCGGCGCGGTCGCCGCCCGCCACTTCAAGCGGACCGTCCTGGAGCTCAGCGGCAACAGCGCCCTCGTGGTCCTCGACGACGCCGACCTCGACTACGCCGTGGACGCGGCGGTGTTCAGCCGCTTCGTGTACCAGGGGCAGGTCTGCATGGCCGCCAACCGGATCCTGGTGGACCGCTCCATCGCCGACGAATTCACCGCCAAGTTCACCGCCAAGGTGAAGGGCCTCAAGACCGGCGACCCGCGCGAGGCCGACACCCAGATCGGCCCGCTCATCAACTCCTTCCAGGCCGACGCGCTCACCGCGCTCGTGGACCGGGCCATCGAGGACGGCGCCACCGTCCTGGTCCGCGGCACCACCCGCGGCAACCTCGTCGAGCCCACCGTCCTCACCGGCATCGCCGAGGACTCCCCGCTGCTGGGCCAGGAGATCTTCGGACCGGTGGCCCTCCTCGTCCCCTTCGACGGCGAGGAGGACGGCGTACGGCTGGCCAACGCGACCCCGTACGGCCTCTCCGGCGCCGTCCACACCCGGGACGTGGAGCGGGGCATCCGGTTCGCGCAGCGCATCGAGACCGGGATGATCCACGTCAACGACTCCACCATCGGGGACGAGCCGCTGGCCGCGTTCGGCGGGGAGAAGGCCTCCGGGCTGGGCCGCCTGAACGGTTCTGCGACCGTCGAGGCCTTCACCACCCAGAAGTGGATCTCGGTCCAGCACGGTCGGACGGCCTTCCCGTTCTGACCCTCCGACCCCGTCCGGGTGACCTCGCAACGATGACGCCGCAACGCCGCGGGCATTGAGGACAGAAGCTGACCGCAAGGCTTTCTAGTGTGGTTCCTGTCAGCAAGACGGCAGGACACGGCACACCGGAGGCGGTCACCCATGGTCACTCACGTTCCCGCGGAGCAGTACGGAGACGAGCGCGGCGCGCTGCTGGCGTTCGCCGAGGCACAGCGCGGCGCCCTGCGCCGGACGCTCGTCGGGCTGACCGAGGAGCAGGCGGCGAGCCGCCCGAGCGCGAGCGCGCTGTCGCTCTCCGGTCTGGTCAAGCACGTCGCCGAGACCGAGCTGAACTGGCTGCGGCTGGCCCAGCAGCGTCCCAACGAACGGCAGCGCACCGAGGAGACCTGGGGCGACAGCTTCCGGCTCGCCGAAGGCGAGTCGATGCCCGAGGTGCTGGCCTTCTGGGACGCGGTCGCGGCCGAGACCGAGGGGTTCGTCCGCTCGGTGCCGAGCATGGACGACACCTTCCCGCTGCCCGCCGCGCCCTGGTTCCCGAAGGATGGCAAGGTGTCGATGCGCTGGCTGGTGCTGCACCTGATCGAGGAGTTCGCCCGGCACGCCGGGCACGCGGACGTCATCCGCGAGTCCCTCGACGGGAAGACCGCCTTCGAGCTGGTCGCGGCCGCCGCGGAGGCCGGCCCCGCCGCGTAGGACTTGCACCTCACGCGGCGTGAGGACCCACAGTGGAGTGCGTACCGAGAACGAAGGGGCGCCGAGCATGAGCTATTCGGTGGGACAGGTCGCCGGTTTCGCCGGCGTCACGGTGCGGACCCTGCACCACTACGACGAGATCGGCCTGCTCTCCCCGGGCGGGCGCAGCGGAGCGGGACACCGGCGCTACGAGGACGCCGACCTGGACCGGCTGCAGCAGATCCTGTTCTACCGCGAGCTCGGCTTCCCCCTCGACGAGGTGGCGGCCCTCCTGGACGACCCGGACTCCGACCCGCGCGAGCACCTGCGCCGGCAGCACGCGCTGCTGTCGGGCCGGATCCGGCGCCTCCAGGAGATGGCCGCCGCCGTGGAGCGAGCGATGGAGGCACGCACGATGAGCATCAGCCTGACCCCCGAGGAGCGGTTCGAGGTCTTCGGGGACCACGACCCGGAGCAGTACGAGGAGGAAGTGCAGCAGCGCTGGGGCGACACCGACGCCTACCGCGAGTCGGCCCGGCGGTCCGCTTCGTACACCAAGGCGGACTGGCTGCGGATCAAGGCCGAGGGCGAGGCGAACACGCTCCGGATGGCCGCCCTGCTGGACGCCGGCGCCGACCCGGAGTCCGAGGCCGCGATGGACGTCGCCGAGGAGCACCGGGCGATGATCACCCGCAACCACTACACGTGCACGTACGAGATCCACCGCGGGCTCGCGGAGATGTACGTGGCCGATCCGAGGTTCACGGCGAACATCGACAAGGCCCGCCCGGGGCTCGCCGCATACACCCGACGGGCGATCCTGGCCAACGCGGCGCGCCACGATCGGTAAAAGCATGGCAAAGTTACCCCTGCCCGGTACTGGAACCGGGCGGGGGCGGCATGCGTTGATAATTGATACGGAGCCAGCTGCCCCGCACTGCCGCGACCCTCAGACCAGGAGCCCCGGAACACGTGTACACGACGCTCGCACTCGGCCCCGAGTGGCTGTCCCCGGACTACCTGATCTCGGAGTTCGGCCTCATCGGCATTCTGGTCATCGTCTTCGCCGAATCGGGCCTCTTCGCCTTCCTCCCCGGCGACTCCCTGCTGTTCACGGCCGGTCTGCTGGTCGCCAACGGCGAGTACATCAAGCAGCCGCTGTGGCTGGTCTGCACCCTGATCGTGGCCGCCGCGATCATCGGCGACCAGGTCGGTTACATGATCGGCAAGTTCTTTGGGCCGAAGCTGTTCAACCGGCCGAACTCGAAGGTCTTCAAGCGGGAGAACCTCGACAAGGCCCACGAGTTCATGGACAAGCACGGCCCCAAGGCCATCGTGCTGGCCCGCTTCGTGCCGATCATCCGCACCTTCGCGCCGATCGTCGCCGGTGCCGGCTCCATGAAGTACCGCACCTTCCTGATCTACAACATCGTCGGCGGCATCGGCTGGGGCGCGGGCGTCACCGTGGCCGGCTACTGGCTCGGCCAGATCAAGCTGATCGGCGAGAACATCGAGGCCATCCTCGTCCTCATCGTGCTGATCTCGGTCCTCCCGGTGATCTTCGAAGTCCTCAAGGCGCGCAGGGAAGCGAAGAACGGCAAGGACGCGGCTCCCGCCGCCGACGGCTCCACCCCGGCCGGCACCCCGGCCCAGCGCGGCCGCCACGCCAAGCGCTGACCCACCGTCCCCCGGGCCCGGGAGCCGTCTAGAAGCCGCGCGTCCGCTTCGCCGCGGCGCGCTTGGCGGCCCCCGGGATCCGGAGGAACAGCCGGGACACCTCGGCCCCCAGGTTCACCCCGATCGCGATGGCCAGCGCCACCGTCACCGCGTTGATCAGCGAGCCCAGCCCCTTGTTCAGCTGGTTCTCCGCGATCGACAGCAGCCCGTAGTACGTGGCCGAACCCGGCAGCAGCGGGCCGATCGCGGCGGTGACGTACGGCAGCGCCGACGTGTGCCGGTAGCGCGAGAGCAGCTGGCCGAACAGGCCCACCACGCCCGCCGCGACCGCCGTCGACGGCACCGGCGGGATCCCGCCCGCGTAGTGCATCGCCCCGAAGATCACCCAGGCCACTCCGCCGTTCAGGGTCACCATCAGCACCGTGGACCGCTCCTGCTGGAGCAGGACCGCGAAGGTCAGCACCAGCACCATCGACGCGGCGATCTGCACCAGCGGCCGCTCGGTGATCCGCAGGACGTTCTCCGGATCCGTCGGCGACCCCAGCTGGAGCCCCAGGTAGAGCACCACCAGCACGCCGACGATGATCCCGATGAACAGGTACATGACCTCCAGCAGCCGGGCCGCCGCCGTGATGTAGAAGCCGGTCAGCCCGTCCTGCACGGCCGCCACCAGGGCCCGCCCGGGCAGCAGCGCGAACAGCCCGCCGGTGATCACCGCCGAGGACTTCACGTCCGCGTGCATCAGCGACATCGCCACGCCGATCGCGGCGGGCGGCATCGCGGCCACCGTGAACTGGTAGAACTCCGGCAGCCCGCGCCCGGCGCTCAGCCACGCCAGCCGGTCGCCGAGGACCGCGCCCAGCGCGGCCGCGAAGAACACCAGCACTCCGCCGCCGACCAGCGTCGAGGCCGCACCCGCCAGCAGGCCCGCGGCCGCCGTGAGCACCCAGGTCGGGTACGGGTGCCGGTTGCGGCGGATCTCGGCGAGCCGCCGGTACGCCTCCTCCATCGAGATCCCGGCGTCCGGCGTGCTGAGATCGGCGACCAGCCGGTACACCGCCGCCAGCCGGTTGTAGTCCGTACCCCGGCGGCGCACCGTGCGGCTGGCCGTCACCGGGTTCGCGACCAGCGAGGGCTGGTGCGTGATCGACAGCATCGTGAACGTGACCGTCGGCTCGCAGCGGT
This sequence comes from Streptomyces bambusae, assembly GCF_020532645.1. GTDB lineage: Bacteria > Actinomycetota > Actinomycetes > Streptomycetales > Streptomycetaceae > Streptomyces > Streptomyces bambusae. The sequence continues at coordinate 19,765 of NZ_JAJAUZ010000017.1, read as the reverse complement.
CCAGCCCGTAGCTGCGGCTGACGGCGAACATCGCCGCCTCCACGTCCTCCGCGGACTCACCGCCCGACAGCAGCAGCTCGCCGATGCGCAGGGTCAGGTCGAGCACGCGGCCGACCGCCGGACCGCCCTCCTCCGGCTTCGTCGCCTCCGGCACCGGACGCTCGCCGACCGGCATCCGCAGCATGGTCCGCATCCGGTCCTGCCAGGGCGAGTCGGTCATGGGGGAGACCGGGAAGCCGTGCCCCGGCCGGTACGCCGGCGGCGAGTGCTGCGCGCTGTACGTACTCGGCCGGGCGAAAGCGGAACCTTCGGGCTCGGACGGCACGGCCGCCAGACCCTCAGGAACTGCGAATTCCGAGGTCGGCTGCTCCTCCTCGGGCGGCCCGGCGGTTTCCACCCCGGGCGGCGCCGCGAACGCACTCCGCGCCTCGTCCGACCGCGGCTTGCGGTCGTCTGCCCCCTCGGACTCTGCCACGCGCACTCCATCTGTCCAGGCCCGTGATCACAGTATGCGGAATCGTTTCGTCCCCAGAACAGCCGGATGCACCCGGATACGCCGACGGGCGGCACCCCCCAGGGGGTGCCGCCCGTCGAAGCGGAATCGGCAGCCGGCCGCCGTGGACGGCCGGGACGGCTCAGTGGCCGCCCTGCTCCTGCAGACGCTTGAAGGAACGCTCGATCTCGGCCTCGGCCTCGGTGCGGCCGACCCAGTCGGCACCCTCGACCGACTTGCCCGGCTCCAGGTCCTTGTAGACCTCGAAGAAGTGCTGGATCTCCAGGCGGTCGAACTCGGAGATGTGGTGGATGTCGCGCAGGTGCTCGACACGCGGGTCGGAGGCCGGCACGCACAGCAGCTTGTCGTCGCCGCCCGCCTCGTCGGTCATGCGGAACATGCCGATGGCGCGGCACTTGATCAGGCAGCCCGGGAAGGTCGGCTCGTCCAGGATGACCAGCGCGTCCAGCGGGTCGCCGTCCTCGCCCAGGGTGTTCTCGACGAAGCCGTAGTCCGTCGGGTAGCTCGTCGAGGTGAAGAGGCGACGGTCCAGACGGATCCGGCCGGTCTCGTGGTCCACCTCGTACTTGTTCCGCGAACCCTTGGGGATCTCGATGGTGACGTCGAACTCCACGTCCTGCTCCTCCATGTCCAGCTGCAAGCTTCGAGACTGCAATGAATTCAACTGCGTGCGCGTCCGGGCCCAGCCCTGCCGGGTGGGGTGCCATGCTCGCGGCAAGACGCAGTGGTTAAGTGTCCCTCACGCAGTCGTGTGATCGCGAAAGGGGCTGGTCCGAGGTGCCGATGGTCAGAACGTGGCAGGTCGCCGCGGGTTCGGCCGCCGTTGGCCTGACCCTGGCGATCGGAGCGGTGGCCGCTTCCGGTCCCTGGGACTCCGGCCAGCGTAAGGCCGAGCGGGACCGGGCCGCCTCCCAGAGCCTGACGGGTGGCGCAGATCACGGCGCGCCCGCCGACGCCGAGGCCGCGCAGCGGCCGCAGGCGGCACCCAGCGCGCCGGGCGTGCTCGCGGCCCTCACCGCACCCGCCGCGCCCCCCGGGGCACCCCTGGAGCCCGTTCTGCGGCCGCTGATGGCCGATCCCGCGCTGGGGCGGCAGCGCGCCGCGTCCGTCGTCGACGTAACCACCGGGAAGGTGCTGTACGCGGACCAGGCCGGGCGGGCGCAGACCCCCGCCTCGACCATCAAGATCGCCACGGCGGTCGCGGTGCTGGCGGCGCGGGGGCCGGAACACCGGATCCCGACGCGGGTCCTCGCCGATCCCGGCGGCCGCCGGATCGTGCTGACCGGCGGCGGGGACCCGACGCTGACCGCGCGTACGGACCGGCCCGGCGCGGCCAGCCTGCACTCACTGGCGGACGACACGGCGGCTGCGCTGAAGGGCCGGCCGGCGTCCGAGCTGGTCCTCGCCTACGACGAGTCCCTCTACACCGGGCCGGCCCGGCACCCGATCGGGGTCAACGGGAACCTCGCGCCCGTCACCGCGCTGATGGTCGACGAGGCGCGGCTCGACGGTTCGCTGTCGGGGGACCGGGAGCGGAGTGCGACCCCGGCGGCCGATGCGGCGCGGGCCTTCGCCGGGCTGCTGCGGGCGCGGGGGATCGCCGTCCGCGGCGAGCCGGTGCCGGGGCGGGCCGCGGCGGATGCGGCCCCGCTCGCCGAGACGCTGTCCCCGACCGTGGCGGCACTGGTCGAGCGGATGCTCACGCACAGCGACAACGACCTGGCGGAGGCGCTGGCGCGGCAGACGGCGCTGGCCGGCGGGCTGCCGGCGTCCTTCGACGGGGCCGGGCGGGCGGTTGCGGCGCGGCTCGGGGGGCTGGGGGCCGATGTGCGGGGGGCGCGCTTCGCCGACGGGAGCGGGCTCTCCCGGGCGGACCGGGTCAGTGCCTCGCTGCTCACCTCGCTGCTGGTGCTCGCTGCGGACCCTGCGCGTCCGGAGCTGCGGCCGGTCCTCACCGGGCTGCCCGTGGCCGGTTTCACCGGCACCCTGACCGGGCGCAACACCGAAGGCTCCGCCTCCGGTCTGGTGCGGGCCAAGACCGGGACGCTCACGGGTGTCAACTCGCTCGCCGGCACGGCCGTCTCCCCGACCGGGCGCCTGCTCGCCTTCGCCTTCCTCGCCTCGGAGACCACCGACCGCGTCCGGGCGCCCCGCGCCCTGGACCACCTGGCCGCCGCCCTCACCACCCCGCCGACCTGACCCGCCGCCCCGCTCCACCCTCGCCCCTCCCAGCCGCCGGCTCCGCCGGACACCCTCCGGCTCCGCCTGGCTGGACTCCGGCTCGGCCGGGCCAATTCCAGCCTCGCCGGCGAAGCTGGGCCCGCCGCGGAGCCCGGACCGCGTGCCGAGGGTGCTGGACGGGCTGGGGGCGACGCGGAGGCCGGAAGGCCGGGCCGAGGGTGCCGGACGGGCTGGAGGGGCGGCGGAGGCCGGAGGCCGGGCCGAGGGTGCCGGACGGGCTGGAGGGGCGGCGGAGGCCGGAGGCCGGGCCGAGGGCGACGGCGAGGTCGGACCGTCCGGCGTTTGAGGACCAGGGGTCCACGGGCGGGGGGTGCGGCACGTACGGTTGACGCATGACGAGCATCGGTGGTGCGGAGATGGTCGACTGGAACCTCGCGGTGGCAACCGCGACGAGACTCGTACGGCCCGGCCCGGACGTCACGCGGGACGAGGCCCGCGCCGTGGTGGCCGAGTTGCGCAGACACGCCAAGGCATCCGAACGGCACGTACGGGCCTACACCCGGATGCTCCCCGAGGACGCCGACGTCCACGACACCCCTGTCCTCGTCGTGGACCGCGCCGGCTGGGCCAAGGCGAACGTGGCCGGCTTCCGCGCCCTCCTCGGCCCGCTCCTCGACCGCATGCAGGAACGCCGCGGCACCTCCCCCGGCGGCGCCGTGCTCGGCGCGGTCGGCGGCAAGGTCACCGGCGTGGAGCTCGGCATGCTGCTCAGCTTCCTCGCCTCCCGGGTCCTCGGCCAGTACGAGACGTTCGCCCCGGCCGGACCCGACCTGCCCGGCTCGGCGCACGGCGGCGGCCGGCTGCTCCTGGTCGCGCCCAACATCGTCCACGTGGAGCGCGAGCTGGACGTGGACCCGCACGACTTCCGGCTGTGGGTGTGCCTCCACGAGGAGACCCACCGCACCCAGTTCACCGCCGTGCCCTGGCTGCGCGACCACCTCCAGGGCGAGATCCAGTCCTTCCTCGGCGCCACCGAGATGGACCCCGCGACCGTGCTGGAACGGCTCCGCGAAGCCGCCCAGTCCCTCGCCGGCGCCCGCCCCGAAGGCGAGGAGGACGAGGGCGGCCGCTCCCTCGTCGAACTCGTGCAGACCCCCGAGCAGCGCGAGGTGCTCGGCCGCCTGACCGCCGTGATGTCCCTGCTGGAGGGCCACGCCGACTACGTCATGGACGGCGTGGGACCCGAGGTGGTGCCCTCCGTCGGCGAGATCCGCGAGAAGTTCCAGAAGCGCCGGGCCAGCGGCGCCGGCCGCCTCGACGCCGCGCTCCGCCGGCTGCTGGGCCTCGACGCCAAGCTGCGCCAGTACCGCGACGGCGAGCGGTTCGTGCGGGCCGTGGCCGGCCAGGTCGGCATGGACGGCTTCAACCGGGTGTGGACCTCGCCCAACACCCTCCCCACCAAGGCCGAGATCGCCCGCCCCGCCGACTGGATCGCCCGCGTCCACGGCGTCCGCGACACCGGTGGGAATGACGAGGGGTGACGCGAAACGAGTGACGCGTGAGGCGAAAAGGTGTCTCTGTGGGGGCCTCAGCGTCACCCATCCGAGGGACCGTGGGCCGTGGATGGGCGTGCGATGCTCAGGGAACCGCTCGCCTCTGTCACCATCGACGCACTCTGAGTGACATCCGGCCCGGCTCCGCCCCGCGGACCCCGCCGGACCGCTCGGACGCATCCCGAGCCACACCCCGTAGCACCACCACGAGGCACCCCAACTCATCCGAAGGGCACCGGACATGGGTCCCCATCCTGCGGTCGCAGCGATACGCCTGGCGGTCCGCCGCGTACTCCACGACATCCTCACCGACACCACGACCACCCCCGACGGGGCACCCCCCGCCACGCGCCCCCTGGTCCTCGTCGCCTGCTCCGGCGGCGCCGACTCGATGGCGCTCGCCTCCGCACTCGCCTTCGAGGCCCCCAAACTCTCCGTCCGCGCCGGCGGCATCACCGTCGACCACGGCCTCCAGCCCGGCTCGGACCTGCGCGCAGCCGAGGTCGCCACCCGCATGACCGCACTGCGCCTGGACCCGGTGGAAGCCGTCGCCGTCAGCGTCGGCCGCGACGGCGGCCCCGAGGCGGCCGCCCGTGACGCCCGCTACGCCGCCCTCGACGCGGCCGCCGAACGCCTCGGCGCCGCCGCCGTCCTGCTCGGCCACACCCGCGACGACCAGGCCGAAACCGTCCTGCTCGGCCTCGCCCGCGGCTCCGGCACCCGCTCGCTGTCCGGCATGGCCGAGAAGTCCGCCGGCACCGGCGCCGGTGCCGCCCCCGACCGCTACCGGCGGCCCTTCCTCGACATCGACCGGCAGACCGCCCGCAAGGCCTGCATGGTCCAGTCCCTGCCCGTCTGGGACGACCCGCACAACGCCGACCCGGCGTACACCCGGTCCCGGCTGCGCCACGAGGGGCTGCCCGCCCTCGAGAAGGCCCTGGGCAAGGGAGTCGTCGAAGCGCTCGCCCGGACCGCCCAGCTGTCCCGGGACGACGCCGACGCGCTCGACGCCTGGGCCGCCCGGGCCGACGAATCCGTACGCGACGAAGCCGGGCAGCTGGAGTGCGCCAAGCTGTACGCCCTGCCCCCGGCCGTCCGCCGCCGGGTCCTGCGCAGGGCGGCCGTCGCGGCCGGTTCCCCCGCCGGCTCGCTGTTCGCCCGGCACATCGAAGAAGTCGACCGGCTGATCACCGGCTGGCGCGGCCAGGGAGCCATCAACCTGCCCGGCCGCGTCGAGGCCCGGCGGCAGGGTGGCAGACTTGTCATCCGGCAGGGCTGATGGTGCTGAAACACGGCTGAGTCCTCCGGGCATCCCCCGGAGCCCCGGCCGACAACGAAAGTGATACGGGTGGACGAGAAGGACATGGGCAGCGACCTGGCGTCGGTGCTCATCACCAAGGAAGAGATCGACGCGAAGCTGGCCGAGCTGGCCGCGAAGATCGATGCGGAATACGCGGGCAAGGACCTGCTCATCGTCGGTGTCCTCAAGGGCGCCGTGATGGTGATGGCGGACCTGGCGCGCGCCTTGTCCACCCCGCTCACCATGGACTGGATGGCGGTGTCGTCGTACGGCGCGGGCACCCAGTCCTCCGGCGTGGTCCGGATCCTCAAGGACCTCGACACCGACATCAAGGGCAGGCACGTCCTGATCGTCGAGGACATCATCGACTCCGGTCTGACCCTGTCCTGGCTGCTGTCGAACCTGGGCTCCCGCGAGCCGGCCTCCCTCGAGGTCGTCACGCTGCTGCGCAAGCCCGATGCCGCCAAGGTCGCCATCGACGTGAAGTGGGTCGGCTTCGACATCCCGAACGAGTTCGTCGTCGGGTACGGCCTGGACTACGCCGAGAAGTACCGCAACCTGCCGTTCGTCGGCACCCTCGCGCCGCACGTCTACGGCGGCTGACCGCCCGTACGCGCGTCCCCGGCGGTTCCGGCCGCCGGGGAACCTGCCGGGGATTCCCGCCGTTGGAGCAGGGGAAGGCGGGTTTGTCAGCCGTACCGCGATGTCACGGGTGACAATGCAGGGGTACATTCCGAAGAACCGAACTTCGGTTCTTACGCACAGTCTCACTCGCAGCAGCATTTACCTACGGGCAGGAGGGACGGGGTGCATCGCACCCCGTATGGATGGACGTGAAGCGATACTTCCGTGGGCCGGTCATGTGGATCGTGCTGGCCGTCCTCGCCGTGGTCGTGTTGATGAATGTCGTTGGTTCGTCCGGCGGCTACAAGTCGGTGGACACCAGCAAGGTTCTGCACGCGATCAGCCAGAACCAGGTCGAGTCGGCGAAGCTGACCACCGGTGACTCCCAGATGATCAAGATCGAGCTGAAGGACGGCCAGAAGCTCGACGACGAGAGCGGCAGCAAGTTCCAGGCGAACTACATCGGCGACCAGGGCGTCGACATCGCCAAGCAGCTGCAGGCCGGCTCCGACAACGGCCAGATCCCGAGCGGCTACTCGGTCTCGCCCGACAAGACGAACCCGTTCCTCGGGGTCCTGCTCTCGCTCCTCCCGTTCGTCCTGATCGTCGTGGTGTTCCTGTTCCTGATGAACCAGATGCAGGGCGGCGGCTCCCGGGTCATGAACTTCGGGAAGTCCAAGGCCAAGCTCATCACCAAGGACACCCCGAAGACCACGTTCGCCGACGTGGCCGGGTCGGACGAGGCCGTCGAGGAGCTCCACGAGATCAAGGAGTTCCTCCAGGAGCCGGCGAAGTTCCAGGCCGTCGGCGCCAAGATCCCCAAGGGCGTGCTGCTGTACGGCCCGCCCGGTACGGGCAAGACGCTGCTCGCGCGCGCCGTCGCGGGCGAGGCGGGCGTCCCCTTCTACTCGATCTCCGGCTCCGACTTCGTCGAGATGTTCGTGGGTGTCGGCGCCTCGCGCGTCCGCGACCTGTTCGAGCAGGCCAAGGCCAACGCCCCGGCCATCGTCTTCGTCGACGAGATCGACGCCGTCGGCCGGCACCGCGGTGCGGGCCTCGGCGGCGGTCACGACGAGCGCGAGCAGACCCTCAACCAGCTGCTCGTCGAGATGGACGGCTTCGACGTGAAGGGCGGCGTCATCCTGATCGCCGCCACGAACCGGCCGGACATCCTCGACCCGGCGCTGCTGCGCCCGGGCCGCTTCGACCGGCAGATCGCCGTCGACCGGCCGGACATGCAGGGCCGCCTGGAGATCCTCAAGGTCCACCAGAAGGGCAAGCCGGTCGCTCCGGACGTCGACCTGTCGGCCGTCGCCCGCCGCACCCCCGGCTTCACCGGTGCCGATCTGTCGAACGTGCTGAACGAGGCGGCGCTGCTGACCGCCCGCTCGGACAAGAAGCTGATCGACAACCACATGCTGGACGAGGCGATCGACCGCGTCGTGGCGGGCCCGCAGAAGCGGACCCGGATCATGTCCGACAAGGAGAAGAAGATCACCGCGTACCACGAGGGCGGACACGCCCTGGTCGCGGCGGCCTCCCCGAACTCCGACCCGGTACACAAGATCACGATCCTGTCCCGCGGCCGGGCCCTGGGCTACACCATGGTCCTGCCCGACGAGGACAAGTACTCGACCACGCGCAACGAGATGCTCGACCAGCTGGCGTACATGCTGGGCGGGCGCGCCGCCGAGGAACTGGTCTTCCACGACCCGACCACCGGCGCGGCCAACGACATCGAGAAGGCCACCGCCACGGCCCGCGCGATGGTCACCCAGTACGGCATGACCGAGCGCCTGGGTGCGATCAAGTTCGGCGGCGACAACACCGAGCCGTTCCTGGGCCGCGAGATGGCGCACCAGCGCGACTACTCGGAAGAGGTCGCGGCGCTGGTCGACGAAGAGGTCAAGAAGCTCATCGAGACCGCGCACAACGAGGCCTGGGAGATCCTGGTCGAGAACCGCGACGTCCTCGACAACCTGGTCCTCGCCCTCCTGGAGAAGGAGACGCTGGGCAAGGAGGAGATCGCCGAGATCTTCTCGACCATCGTCAAGCGCCCGGCCCGCCCCGCGTGGACCGGCTCCGCCCGCCGCACCCCGTCCACCCGTCCGCCGGTGCTCTCCCCCAAGGAGCTGTCGCTGACGAACGCGGCGAACGGCAGCGCGGCCCCGGTCTCCACGGACAAGGGCCTGGAGGTGGCCCCGGAGGACCGCCCCGAGGCCTGACCCCCGGCCGCCCGACCGGCCCGGAATGGATGCCGCGCCCCCCAGGTTCTAGCCTGGGGGGCGCGGCACTTTCGCGTGCGTACGTTCGCGCGCGGGTACGGAAGACAGGGAACGAGGCACAGATGACCGACCCAGTGACTCTCGACGGCACGGGCACGATCGGCGAATTCGACGAGAAGCGCGCCGAGGCCGCCGTCCGTGAGCTCCTCATCGCGGTCGGCGAGGACCCGGACCGCGAAGGCCTCCTGGAGACCCCCGGCCGGGTGGCGCGGGCGTACAAGGAGATATTCGCCGGGCTGTACCAGCGGCCGGAGGACGTCCTCACGACCACGTTCGACCTCGGGCACGACGAAATGGTCCTCGTGAAGGACATCGAGGTGCAGTCGGTCTGCGAGCACCACCTGGTGAGCTTCCACGGAGTGGCCCACGTCGGCTACATCCCGTCCACCGACGGCAAGATCACCGGCCTGTCGAAGCTGGCGCGGCTGGTGGACGTGTACGCCCGCCGCCCCCAGGTGCAGGAGCGCCTGACCACCCAGATCGCGGACTCGCTCATGGAGATCCTGGAGCCCCGCGGAGTGATCGTGGTGATCGAGTGCGAGCACATGTGCATGACCATGCGCGGGGTGCGCAAGCCCGGTGCGAAGACCATCACCTCGGCCGTCCGCGGCCAGCTCCGCGACGGCGCGACCCGCAACGAGGCCATGAGCCTGATCATGGCGCGCTGACCGGAAGACCCCCCGAACGGCGGAAGCCCTGCACCCCTCGGCGGGGTTGCAGGGCTTCCGTGCGTACTGCCGTGGTGCGGCCGGGCCCGTCAGGCGCGGGCGCGGGCGTTGCCCTGGCCGGAGTCGTCGGTGTCCTCCGGGAGCTTGCAGACGCGCTCCAGGAACAGGGCGGCGGCGATGACGCCGGCGCCCGCCAGGACCGCGAGACCGGCGTACAGGGCCTGGTCGCGGCGGGCCGGGACCTCCAGGCCGTCGAGGACCAGGAAGAGCCCGGTGCCGCCGTACATGCCCGCCACGAGCGCCGCGACCAGCGCGCTGGCCTGTCCGAACACCACGGAACGGGCCGCCATCAGCGGCTCCACGCCCTTGGCGCCGGGCCGCCGCTCGCGCTGGGCCTTCAGCCGGCCGCGCAGCGACAGGGCGGTCGCCAGCAGCACGACGGCGATCACCGCGAGCACGATGGGGGCCGCGAGCGGCACCCCGGGCAGGGTCCCGTACGCGTTCCACAGCCGGGCGCCCGCCCAGGACAGGACGCCGGCGACCAGGAAGATGCCGGTGAGGACGACCGGCCTCAGTTGCTTCACGTGCCCGCTCCCCGCTCTCTGCTTTTGTGCGGCTCCAGGCTAACGACTACTCCGGCAGGCGGAGTTCCAGGTCGGTGCGCGGCGTGATGCCCGACGTGCCGAGGGCGGCCAGCAGGGCCGCGACCGGGCCGTGGCCGGGCAGCTCCGCGTCGGGCTGAACGTCCTGCCAGGGGGCCAGCACGAAGGCGCGCAGGTGCGCGCGGGGGTGCGGCAGGGTGAGGACGGGGTCGTCCGAGACCACGTCCGCGTACGCCACGATGTCGACGTCGATGGTGCGCGGTCCCCAGCGCTCCTCGCGGACCCGGTCGAAGGCCTCCTCGACGGCCTGGCCGCGTTCCAGCAGCGAGCCCGGCGGCAGGGTGGTCTTCACGAGGACGACCGCGTTGAAGTACGAGGGCTGCGAGCCGGGCTCGACGCCCCAGGGCTCGGTCTCGTAGACGCGGGAGACGGCCTTGACGCGCAGGCCGGGGGTGTCGCCGAGGGCATCCACGGCCCCCTGGAGGGTCTCCAGGCGGTTGCCGAGGTTCGCGCCGAGGGCGATGACGGCCCACTTCGGGTTGGACAGGGTGACGTCGGCCGCGTCCACGGCCTCCACCACCGAGGCCGGCACCGGCTGCACCGTCGGGTCGCTCTGGGCTTTCAGGCCGTCGTTCATGCTCCGCGCCTCCGGGTGATCGTGATGGTCACGTCGTCGAAGGGCACCGTGATGGGCGCGTCCGGCTTGTGGACGACGACCTCGACCTCGGCGACCGCCTCGTGCCCCAGGCACTGCTGGGCGATCCGCTCGGCGAGGGTCTCGATCAGGTCGACCGGCTCGCCCTCGACCACGGCGACGACCTCTTCGGCGACGATCCCGTAGTGGACGGTCTTCGCCAGGTCGTCGTCGGCCGCCGCCGGGCGGGTGTCGATGTGCAGCACAAGGTCCACGATGAAGGTCTGGCCCTCTTCGCGCTCCCGGGGGAAGACGCCGTGGTGCCCGCGAGCCTTCAGGCCGCGCAGCGCGACACGATCCACGCGAATCACTCCTGCTTTCGTAGGTTCTTCCGGTCCCGGGGCTTCCCGGTCCCATGGGCCTACGCCGAGTGCGGTCGGCGTCGTCCTCCTTCGAATTTACCTGCGGGTGCCGACACCGGGCACGCATGGGGTGGCCGAACGGCCCCCCGGGCCTCCGGATCGCGTGTGTCCGGTCACAGCCGTGGCCAATCCTCCGCGGGGCTGCGGGCTCCGCCGGAAGGGGCCCGCCGGAGTGCTCCGGGACCCCTCGGAGGCGCCGTGCGGCCCGGCCGCGGGCCTCCGGTCAGGTGCCCGGCTCGTCCTCGTCCTCGTCGGAGTCGGCGAGCACCGGCGAGCCGTGGTGGGACCACAGCCGCCAGCCGGCGGGTGTGCGGCGGAACACATTCGTGGCGACCACCAGCTGGCCCACGAGGGGGCCCGGTCCGGCGCCGTCCTCGGCCGGGCCGCCGCTGAGGATGTTCTCCGTGCAGGTGACCACGGCGGTGTCGCCGATCACGTTGACCCTGGTGTCGGTCAGGAAGAACTGGATGTACTCCGTGTTCGCCATGATCAGCGCGTACGAGCGGAGCACCTCGCCGCGGCCCGAGAGCACCGGCCAGCCGGGGTGGACGCAGGAGATCTCGTCGTCCAGCCAGAGCGCGGACAGCTCCTCGAAGTCGCCGCGCTCCATGGCGTCGTAGTAGGCCGTGTTGATCCGCTCGACGGCCTCGCTCCCGGAGTCCCGGCGGGTCACCGGGCGCCCTCGACGGCCCGGGCCACGCGGACGGCGTCGGCAGTGGCCCGCACCTCGTGGACGCGGACGGCCCAGGCGCCCTCGTGGGCGGCGATCGCGGAGACCGCGGCGGTGGCCGCGTCCCGCTCCCGGGCCGGCGGCGGGGCGGCGGCCGGGCCGGCGGCCAGCACCCGGCCGAGGAAGCGCTTGCGGGAGGCCGCGACCAGCAGCGGGCGGCCCAGGGCGTGCAGCTCGGCGAGGTGGGCGACGAGCGCGAGGTCGTGCTCGGCGTGCTTGGCGAAGCCGAGGCCGGGGTCGACCAGGAGCCGTTCGGGGGCGATGCCGCCGTCGATGACGGCGTCCATCCGGGCCCGCAGCTCGGCGGTGACCTCCGCGACCACGTCGTCGTACACGGCCAGGCTGTTCATGTCGGCGCTGAAGCCGCGCCAGTGCATCACGACGAACGGGACGTCGGCGGCGGCCACGGCGGGGATCATGCCGGGGTCCGCGAGCCCGCCGCTGACGTCGTTGACGAGGACCGCGCCGGCGGCGACGGCCTGCTCGGCGACGGCGGCCCGCATGGTGTCGACGGAGACGGTGACGCCCTCGGAGGCCAGGCCGCGGACCACCGGGACGACCCGGCGTAGCTCCTCGTCGGCGTCGACCCGGCTGGCGCCGGGCCGGGTGGACTCGCCGCCGACGTCGACGAGGTCGGCGCCCTGCGCGACCAGCTCCAGGCCCCGCTTGACCGCGGCCGCTGTGTCGAACCAGCGGCCGCCGTCGGAGAAGGAGTCCGGGGTCACGTTGACGACCCCCATCACCGCACAGCGGTCCCAGTCCGGCAGGCCCTCGACCCGGCCGCGGGCGCCGCCCGCACCGTGCAACGTGTTCATGCCTCCAGGGTAGGGCCGGGCGCCGGGCCCTACGCCGCCTGGACCTCGCGCTCGGCGGTGGCCGGGGCCACCACCTTGGCGGCGGTCACGGTGGCGTGGGCGCAGGGGCGCTCCTTGGGCGTGGAGCGGCGGGACAGCAGGCGGGGCAGGGCCAGCGTGACGAAGCCCTCGGCCTGCATGGCGGCGAAGCCGATGCGGGGCAGGTCGCCGGTGGCGCGGAAGACCACGAAGCGGGGCTCCCAGCGGGGCCGGAACTTCGCGTTGAACTTGTACAGCGACTCGATCTGGAACCAGCGGGACAGGAACACCAGCAGGCCGCGCCACATGCGCAGCACCGGGCCGGCGCCGATCTTCTCGCCGCGGGCCAGGGCCGAACGGAACATCGCGAAGTTCAGCGACACCTTCTCGATCTTCAGGTCCGGGCAGGCCTGGAGGGCGGCCACGATCAGCAGCTCGTTCATGCCGGGGTCGGCGGCGCGGTCGCGGCGCATCAGGTCCAGCGACATGCCGTCCGGGCCCCACGGCACGAAGTGCAGGACGGCCTTCAGGTCGCCGTACGGGGACGCAGCGGTGCCCTCCTCGTCGGTGCGGTGGGCGGTGGCGATGATGCAGTCGCCGTCGCCCTCCTCGCCGACCCGGCCCAGCGCCATGGAGAAGCCGCGCTCGGTGTCGGTGCCGCGCCAGGCGGCCGCGGCGGCCCGGACGTGCTCCAGCTCGGTGGCGTTCAGCTCGCTGACCCGGCGGACCTTGGTGGTGTAGCCGTTGCGCTCGATGCGCTTGACCATCTGGCGGACGTTGCGCATCGGCCGGCCGCTCAGGGAGAAGTCCTTCACGTCGACGATGGCCTCGTCGCCGAGCTCCAGGGCGTCCAGGCCGGTCTCGCGGGTCCACACTTCGCCGCCGGTCTCGCTGCAGCCCATGACGGCCGGGGTCCAGGAGTGGGCGCGGGCCTCGTCCATGAACCGCTCGATGGCGCCCGGCCAGGCCTCGACGTCGCCGATCGGGTCGCCGGAGGCCAGCATCACGCCGGACACCACGCGGTAGGTGACGGCGGCCTTGCCGCTGGGGGAGAAGACGACGGCCTTGTCGTGGCGGAGGGCGAAGTGGCCCAGGGAGTCGCGGCCGCCGTGCCGGGCGAGCAGCTCGCGCAGCCGGGTCTCGTCCTCGGCGGTCAGCCGGGCGGCCGGGTGCTCGGGGCGGAAGGCGAGGTAGATGGTGGTGATGGCGGTCAGCATGCCGAGCGCGCCGAGGGAGTAGCCGACGGTCCAGGACACCCGGCCGGCGTAGTCGACCGGGCCCTCGAAGCCGAAGAGGCCGTACAGGACGTGGGTGAGCTGATCGGCGAAGGACGGGTCGCCCACCACCCGGCGCGGGTGCGAGTTGACGATCACCAGGCCGAGCCCGATGGAGCCGGCGCTCATCAGCACGAAGTTGGCCAGCGCCTTCCAGCGGCTGCGCGGGTCCGGCAGGGCGTTGAATTCACCCTGGTGGCGCAGGAGCAGCGCGAGCAGCGCGGCGGCGATCAGCACCCCGATCACCGAGTGCCGGTACGTGAACTGCGCCACGGCGCCGGCGGGCAGCAGGATCACCGCGGCCCGCCAGGCCCGCCGCTTGCGGCGCTTGAGCCCGTGCGCCAGCAGCAGCAGGAGCACACCGGCGCTCAGCGACAGGGCGGCGGCGAAGGGGCCCAGGGAACCGGGCAGCACCTCGGTGACCGCGTGGATCCGGCTGTGCCGGAAGCGCGGGAAGACACCGGCCGCGATGTCGAGGAGACCGACCACGGCAGCGGCCGTGCCCACGATCCCCGGCACCGACTCGGGCTTTGGCCCGCGGAGGATACGGCGGACCTTGTGCGGAACCTGTCCCGACTTATCGCCATCTATCCTGCTAGACATCGCTTCCCGTGTTCCGTGAGTGATCTGTGGCCGAGCTGCCACAGCGGCATCCGGACATGTGCGACCACTAGGACGGCGCAGAGTGGGAGCGGGTTCACTGTTTTGCGAGAAAAAACTTCGCCCGCCACCAGAAAGTCACTGACTGCTCATGGGTCTCAGAAGCACGTGGGTCCTTTCCCTCGCCATCGTTGCCGGCGTCCTGCTCTTCGCGGCCACGGTCTGGTACTGGCCGCGCCTGGCCGGCCGTAACTGGCGTGCCGTCACGGGCCGGATCGGCCTGCTGCTCGCAACCCAGCTGGCGCTGTTCGCCGCGGTCGGGCTGGCGGCGAACAAGTCGTTCCTCTTCTACGGCAGCTGGGCCGACCTGTTCGGCCAGGAGAAGGAGATGGGCGTGGTGGTCGACCATTCGGCCGCCGCGAAGGACATCCGGGTGACCGGCACGCAGAAGCTGGACGTGCCCGGCGGCGCCCGGCCGGAGGTCGGCGGGCAGATCCAGAAGATCGTCCTGACCGGGGAGCGCTCGAAGATAGCCAGCCCCGGCTACGTCTGGCTGCCGCCGGAGTACTTCCAGCCCCGGTACGCCAAGGAGGACTTCCCGGCGGCCGTCGTCCTCACCGGCTATCCGGGCATCGCGGAGAACCTGATCAAAGGGCTCGACTACCCGATGACGGCCTACAAGCAGGCCAAGGCGGGCACCATGAAGCCGATGATCCTGGTGATGATGCGCCCGACCGTCGCCCCGCCGCGCGACACCGAGTGCGTGGACATCCCCGGCGGCCCGCAGACCGAGACCTACTTCGCCAAGGACGTCCCGCAGGCCGTCCGCGAGAGCTACCGGGTCGGGGACAAGCCGCAGAACCTGGCGTTCGTCGGCAACTCCACCGGCGGCTACTGCGCCCTGAAGATGGGCATCCACCACCCGGACACCTTCGGGGTGGCCGTGGGCCTGTCCGCGTACTACAAGGCCGCCGACGACCCGACCACGGGCGACCTGTTCCACGGCGACGAGGCGCTGGAGAAGCGTGCCGACGTCCTCAAGAGCCTCAAGGCCAAGAGCCCGACCGGCACCTCCTTCCTGGTGACCACCAGCAAGAAGGGCGAGGACAACCTCAAGGGCACCAGGCAGTTCATCGCCGGGGTGAAGTCCCCGGACCGGGTCTCCTCGATCACGCTGGAGAACGGCGGCCACAACTTCAACACCTGGCGCCGCGAGATACCCCCGATGCTGAACTGGCTCAGCGGGCGCCTCCAGGCCTGACCCGCGCTCCCGGTCACACCCCCTGCGGCAGCTCCGCCGCAGCGCCCTCGGGCTCCGCACGCCGCAGGGCGCGGTGCACCGCGGCCGGGGTGAGCACGCCGACCCGGGCACCCGACCGCGGGTCGGTCACCGCGATCCGCCCCGAGTCCTCCTGGAGCAGCAGGGCCAGCGCCTCCCGCAGCGAGGCACCCAGCGGGACCTGCGCGCCGGCCGGATCCGGCCCGTCCGCCGCGCTCGCCGCCTCCGCCGCGTCTTCGACGTCCGCCGCCGTCACCGGGGTCACCGCCAGCCGCTTGAGCCCGCGGTCCGCGCCGACGAAGCCCGCCACGTACGCGTTCACGGGTGCGCCCAGCACCTCCGCCGGCGGGGCGAACTGCTCGATGGTGCCGTGCCCGTAGACCGCGATCCGGTCGCCGAGCCGGACCGCCTCCTCCAGGTCGTGCGTCACCAGCAGGATCGTTTTCCGGACGGATTCCTGCAGCGCCAGGAACTCGTTCTGGAGCCGCTCGCGCACCACCGGGTCCACCGCGCCGAACGGCTCGTCCATCAGCAGCACCGGCGGGTCCGCGGCCAGCGCCCGCGCCACCCCGACCCGCTGCCGCTGCCCGCCGGACAGCTGCTCCGGGTACCGGCCGCCGTAGACCGCCGGGTCCAGCCCGACCAGCTCCAGCAGCTCCGCCGCGCGCGCCCGGGAGCGGGCCCGGCCCGTGCCCAGCAGCCGCAGCACCGTCGCCGTGTTCTCCAGCACCGTCTTGTGCGGGAACAGCCCGACCTGCTGGATCACGTACCCGATGCGGCGGCGCAGCTCCACCGGGTCGGCGGCGGAGATGTCCTGCCCGTCGAGCAGGATCCGGCCGCCGGTGGGCTCGATCAGCCGGTTCACCATCTTCATCGTGGTCGTCTTGCCGCAGCCCGAAGGGCCCACGAGGGTGACCAGCTCGCCCTCGGCCACCTCGAACGACAGGTCCTCGACGGCGGTGGTCCCGTCCGGGTAGCGCTTGGTCACGTGCTCGAATCGGATCACGCCGTCCATCTTTGCGCAGCCCCGTCAGACTTGCGTGAAGGGATTGTTGCCCCGATGCAAAAGATCACGTGCCGGCCGGCCCCGCGGGGTTATGGTCGAAAGGACGTGCGGGTCCGGCCGGACCCGCGGCCACGGCACGGCAGCTGACGGGGGGTGGGGGAATGGCGGCGCGGAACTGCCTGGTCGCGAACGACTGGGTCTGCTGGGAGTACGTCCGCTCGCGCAGCCAGGAACTGACCGACGCCACCGTCCAGCACGTCTGGATCACCGTCCTGTCCGTCCTCATCGGCCTCGCCGTCGCGCTGCCGCTGGCCCTCCTCGCCCGCCGCGGCCCGCGCTGGGCCGCGCCCGTCCTCGGCCTGACCACCCTGCTGTACACGGTGCCCTCGCTGGCCATGTTCTCGCTGCTGCTGCCCCTGTTCGGGCTGTCGGCCTCGCTCGTGGTCACCGGCCTGGTCCTCTACTCGCTGACGATCCTGGTCCGGAACGTGCTGGCCGGGCTGGAGGGCGTACCGGAGGACGTCCGGGAGGCCGCGCGCGGCCTCGGGTACGGACCGGCCCGGCTGCTGTGGCAGGTCGAGCTGCCGCTCGCCCTGCCCGCGCTGCTCGCCGGGGTGCGCATCGCGACCGTCTCCACCGTCGCCCTGACCACGGTCGGCTCGATCGTCGGCAAGGGCGGCCTCGGCAACCTGATCGCCCCCGCGGTGAGCAGCTCGTTCAAGGCGCAGGTGCTGACCGCCTCCGTGCTGTGCGTGCTGCTCGCCCTCGTCGCCGACCTGCTGCTGCTCGGCCTCCAGCGGCTGCTCACGCCGTGGACCCGGGCGGCCGCGGCGAAGGGGGCGTGAGCGCGGTGGGCGTACTGGGCGGGGCCTGGGAGTGGCTGGCCGACGGGGCCAACTGGTCCGGCGAGGCCGGGGTGTGGCACCGGCTCGGCGAGCACGCGTACGTCAGCGGGCTGGCGCTGCTGATCGCCTGCGCGGTCGCGCTGCCCGTCGGCCTGTGGCTGGGCCACCTGGGCCGCGGCGGGACGCTCGCCGTGAACGTCTCCAACGCCGGCCGGGCGGTGCCGGTCTTCGCGGTGCTCGCCCTGTTCATGGTCTCGCCCCTGCGCAGCGCCGGGTACGTGCCCACCGTCACCGCCCTCGTCCTGTTCGCCGTGCCGCCGCTGCTGACCAACGCGTACGTCGGCATGCGCGGGGTGGACCGCTCGGTGGTGGAGGCGGCCCGCGGCATGGGCATGTCCGGCGGCCAGGTGTTCCGGCAGGTGGAACTGCCGCTGGCCCGGCCGCTGGTGATGACGGGTCTGCGCTCGGCGGCCGTCCAGGTGGTGGCCACCGCCACCATCGCGGCCATGGTCGGGCAGGGCGGCCTGGGCCGCATCATCACCGCCGGGTTCACCACGTACGACACCCCGCAGGTGGTCGCCGGAGCACTGCTCGTGGCGCTGCTGGCGCTGGCCGTGGAGGGCGTGCTGGTGGCCGCCGACCGGCTGCTGGGCCCGGTGCGCCGCCGACCCTGAGCGGTCCCTTTCTGTTTCCCGAGTCCCGATCCCCGTGAACGGAGTTCTGATGAGCAAGACCTCGCGCGCCCTCGGCGCGGCCCTGGGCGTGCTGGCACTGGCGGGTTCGCTCACCGCGTGCGGCGGCGACAGTCTGGAGAAGGCCAAGGAGGGCCCTGCACAGTCCGGTCCGGCCAAGGGCTCCCTGGTCGTCGGCGCAGCAGGCTTCACCGAGTCGAACGTCCTGGCCGAGCTGTACGCACAGCTCCTGGCGGACGCCGGTCACAAGACCTCGATCACCACGGTGAGCAGCCGCGAACTGTACGAGCCGGCCCTGGAGAAGGGGCAGATCGACATCGTCCCCGAATACGCGGCGACCCTCGCGGAATTCCTGAACGCCAAGGTGAACGGCCCGAAGGCGCCGGAGCAGAAGCCGGTGGCGTCGAGCGATGTCGCGGCGACGGTGGCCGGTCTGGAGAAGCTCGCCGGACCGCTCGGCCTGAAGGTCCTGCCGGCGGGACAGGCAGTGGACCAGAACGCATTCGCGGTGACGAAGGAATTCGCCGCGAAGCACAAGCTCAAGACCCTTTCGGACCTGGGCCGGTCCAAGGTCGCGGTGAAGATCGCGGCGGGTGACGAATGTGCCGTCCGGCCGTTCTGCGCCGTGGGCCTGAAGTCGAAATACGGAATCAATGTCTCCGGTATCGACCCGAAGGGCGTCGGCACCCCGCAGGCCAAGCAGGCCGTGAAGGACGGCGTCGACCAACTGGTCCTCACCACCACCACGGACGCGACCCTGGAGAGCTTCGGACTGGTCCTGCTGGAAGACGACAAGAAGCTCCAGAACGCCGACAACGTCCTGCCGGTGGTGAATGCCAAGGAAGCCGGCGGCCCCGAGGTCGCCGCCGTCCTCGACAAGCTCACCAAGGTCCTGACCACGGCCGATCTCGTGGAACTCAACCGCAAGGTGGACGCCGAACGGGCCAAGCCGGCCGATGTCGCGAAGGCATATCTGGACGCGAAGGGACTGTTGAAGAAGTGACCGCACGACTGTGATCAACTCGTCGGGCAACCGCCGGGAAAGAGATTGCCCGGCGGGCGCCCCACGCAGGGTCCACGCCCTGTAAATTTCAGGCCATGCCCCGTGGACGCCACCGCCAATCCCAGCCCCTGCACCGGCTTCTGACGCCCTCGGCGATAGCCGGCGTCCCGGTCGCGTGCGCCGCCGTCGCCTGGCTGCTCGCGGAGCCCCTGGCGCTGCGCCTGCTGGTGGCGCTCACCGCGGCCTCCGCCGTCGGCGGCGCCGTCGTCATGCGCGGCTGGGACCGGGCGGCGGGCCGCAAGGTGGCCGAGCTGACCCGCGCCCGGGTCCGCGACGAGTGGCGCACCGAGGACCGGATCGCCGAACTGGAGTCCGACCTGGAGGAGTCCCGGGCACTGCGCACCAAGCTCGACCGCAAGCTGCGCGCCAAGCGGGTCGAACTCGCGAAGCTGCGCGGCGAGCACGCCGCCCTGCTGCGCCGGTACGCGACCGCCGAGACCGAGCGGGCCAGCGCCCTCGAAGGACAGCGCCTGCTGGCCATCGAGGCCACCGCCGCCGCCCCCGAGGCCAAGGCGCTGCCGCCGGTCTCCGAGGAGCGCACCGCCGCCGGCGCCCCGACCGCCGTGGGCTACGCCCGCGCCAACGCGGCGCTCACCGCACTGCTCCGCAAGGCCGAGGCGGCCGCCGGCGGCGCGGCGGCCGAGCACACCCGCTCCGTGC